>NHCB01000009.1 GCA_002167745.1 Betaproteobacteria bacterium TMED22 | reverse complement strand
AAACCAGAGCCTAAACCAGAGCCTAAACCAGAGCCTAAACCAGAGCCTAAACCAGAGCCTAAACCAGAGCCTAAACCAGAGCCTAAACCAGCGATTGATTCATCGGCTCGTGATATTGCTTTAGAAAAAAAGCGGGCAGAAAAAAAGAAGCAGGCAGACGCAGATCGGAAGCGTAAGCGGGATGAGAAACGCAAGGAGCAGCAACGTTTGGAGAAGCAGAAGCAGACTGAGCTAGCGGAGAAGAGACGTTTGGAGAAGGAGGCAAGAGAACTTNNAGAGAAAGAGCGTCAGCGGGAGCTAGCGGAGAAGAGNCGTNTGGAGAAGGANGCAAGAGAACTTNNAGAGAAAGAGCGTCAGCGGGAGCTAGCGGAGAAGAGACGTCTGGAGAAGGAAGCAAGAGAACTTCGAGAGAAAGAGCGTCAGCGGATAGCAAAGTTAACACGCGACGCACAAAAGGCTGTTGAAAAATATGATCAAAATGTAAGGGCCTCTGCGGAACGGGCACAAAAAGAACTTCAAAAACAGGCGGCTGATGCTCTTGCGGCTCAAGCATTAGCAAAAGATAAACTTGATAAATATATCAATGCAATAATAAAAGAAGTATTAGAAGAATTTAACTGGGGTATGCAGAGTGAAGGCTTACGAGTGTATTATGAGTTAGTTTTGTCAGAGTCTGGGCATGTGGTTGATATTAATTTAACTCAGTCAAGCGGTAATTCTGCATACGATAAATCAGTAGAAAATGCGATTACCATGGCGTCACCACTGATGGCGGAAGACCCCCCAGATGCGGCGTTCTTTCAAAGGACCTTTGGGCGTGGTGTAAACATTAAGTTTGAATTTTAGGGGAGAGCTGGATGTTTTCTGTGTTTCGTATTACCAACGGTCTTACCAAAGTCTTTTGGTTAAGTGCCGTCTTTTTGTATGGTGCTGCATCGGCTCAGGTGGAAATAGAGATCATCGCAGATGAGGGTGCAAAAATACCAATAACCGTGCTCCCTTTTGAAGGAGGAGGTGCTGAGGCTCGTTTGATTTCTGAGATTATATCTGCGGACTTGATGAAAACCGGTCTCTTTACAATTCAGGGGTTTGAAAAAAAATGGAGTCGTGCCAAGTTGACTGAGTCTGACTATCCCGATTGGAAAAGCAAAGATGTGCAAAATTTGGTTATCGGGAAGTTTATGGACCTTGATGATGGACGGATCCAGGGCACGTTTTGGTTGTATGACATTCTGGGCCAAGCGATGTCGGTTGGTTATCAAATCAAAGATGATCCTGCGCAAATACGACGAATGGCTCATCATTTTGCTGATTTGATTTATGAAAAGCTAACGGGAGACAAAGGGATTTTCAGAACAAAAATTGCTTATGTGGTCCGTTCTAAGGATAAATCAACTTTGGTCATTGCGGACTCAGATGGTCATAATCCAAAGGAAATATATTCTACAAATGAGCCGATTCTGTCACCCAGTTGGTCTCCTGACGGGGGCCAGATTGCTTTCGTTTCTTTTATAAATCGGAAAGCTGCCGTTCATGTGGTCCCGGTTGATTACGAACGTAGTCGGGCCACAGGAAAGCCCAGGATCATAGGCCCATATCCAGGTTCAAATTCAGCGCCTGCCTGGTCTCCTGATGGAAAATCCTTGGCAATTGCGATCTCCAAGGATGGCAAGTCAGACATTTTTATCGTCTCGCTAAATGATCAAAGCAAGGTTCAAATTACAAATGATCGATTTATTAATACTGAACCCAGCTTTTCCTCAGATGGTAAAAATATAGTGTTTACATCGGATCGACCGGGCCGGCCACAGGTATATCAGACCACGGTTAAAGCTGTATCTGAGGTGAGATTGACCTACGAGGGTCGATATAATGCATCGCCTCAATTTAGCCCTGACGATAGTTTTGTTGTCTTAATCCATTACGATGAAAGAAAATTTAATGTCGGAACGCTCGATATGAAGTCCGGTATTGTTCAGATTTTAACTAATGGATCGCTGGATCAGTCGCCAAGTATCTCTCCGAATGGTAAGGTGATCGTGTACGCTTCGGAAGCAAATGGGCGCGGTATTTTGCGATTCGTCTCCAAGAACGGGCGGGCGAAGCTCCGTTACGTTGGGCCGAAGGGAGATGATATTCGCGAGCCTTCTTGGGGCCCTTTCATCAAAGATTAATCAGGATACGTTATGACTATGAAACTTTTGTTAGCGGCTGGTTTACTTGCGGCATGTATCGGTTGTTCCAGTAAAACTAAAATGAATGCTGACATCGAACAAAGGGATCTATTCGATGAGTCTGATCGACGCTCATTTGAGCAATCTACCGAATTAGCTGAGGTCTCAGAGGCTGCGTCCGAGGCCGAACTTCGAGCGCAACAGGATGAATTAAAACGGGAGTTTGAGCGCGAGGAGCAAAGACTTTTGGAGGAACGTACAAAGTTAGATGTCGAAAATGCGCAAAAACAAGAAGAGATGCAACGTGAGGCTGATATCAAAGAGCAGCTTTCCCAAAATGATTCACTGTTATCTCAGCGAAGTGTTTTTTATGACTTCGACAGCTCTGTGATTAAGGAAGCGTATCGGCCAATTGTTAAGGCCCATGGAAATTTCCTGAAGCAATATCCCTCAGTTCGGATTCGAATCGAGGGCAACTGTGACGATCGCGGTAGCCGAGAGTATAACTTGGCCCTAGGGCAAAGTCGTGCGGAACAATTGAAGCAAGCGCTCGTATTGATAGGTGCCAGACAAGATCAGATTGATGTCGTAAGTTACGGTGCAGAGAAACCTATTGCGTTGGGAATTGATAACGACAGTCGGTCTAAAAATAGACGAAGTGATCTCGTATATATTGATTAGCCCTAACTTTAATTTTGTAGTAAGACCTTTTAATCATCTGGTCTGATGGCCATCACCATGTGTAATTTCCATATCTTTCGATATTTCCCGCTGATATTAGTGATGTTATGTTCGTCTGCCGCGTCCTTGGGCTTGGCACAGGAGGCTCCAGGAGGATCATTAGAGCCTGAATCTGGCATGACTGATTTTTATGAACGTCAAAAGATGGATGAGGAGCTTCGTGCGCTAAGAGGTGATTTAGATAAGATAACGAAGAGACTGGCAGACATTGAAAAAGCACAGGATTTGATTCATGAATTAATGCTGAAAGTGTCCAATATCGAAGGTCAATTGCAACTTGGTGATGGTTCTCAGTCGAGTCTTGCTAATATGCTTAAAAGTTTGAAGGGGGATCTGAAGCAACTCTCTTCAAAAGTCAATTTGCTCGATGCCGATATTCGCACAAGCTTAGAGGTCTTAGCGGGGGATCTATCTTCTGGTTCTAAGCCTCCCGTGCAAGCCGAAAGTGTCGATAAACCAGTTAAGACAGTTGATGTCTCGGTGCCGGTTGATAGTGCGGTACCCGTCTTAGATGGTGAAATAAAAGATGCCAAAATATTTTATGAATATGCGAAGGGTTTATATGACAAAGGAAGGTATAACGAATCAATTCCGCTATTTAAGGCGCTACATGAAGCTTTTCCAGAGAATCAATATGCAAAAAGTGGTTTGTATTGGTCCGCTAAGGCATTAACCAAGTCTGATTATAAGAGTCTAGAGGCTTTGAATGTCCTGAAACAATTGGTTCCGCGTTTAAAAAATCATAATAAACAATGCGTGGCGACCTTAGATGCAGGAACAATTCATTTGGAACGGAGAGAATGCACCGATGCGAAAAAATACTTGATAGACGCTAAGAAAACATGTGCTCGTGATGCAGTGGTACATAATCAATCGCTACCTCAAAAAAGACTGACGGAATATACAAGGTATTGCGACGATGAATAGTGAGCTGCGAAAAGCCGTTGTTTTGGTGTCTGGGGGCTTGGATTCTGCGACGACGATTGCTCATGCGCAATCTAACGGATTTATATGTTACGCGTTATCTATTGATTATGGACAACGACACATAGCGGAATTAGCGTTTGCGCAAGCCCTATGCGTCCGTCGTAAGGTAGTGGAACATAAAGTCATTAAAATTGATTTGACTCAGCTGGGTGGGTCTTCGTTAACAGATGTCAGTCAACAGATTCCAACTGATGAGACAGTTGGCATTCCATCTACGTACGTACCTGCTAGGAATACCATAATGCTTTCACTGGCTTTGGGTTGGGCTGAGGTGCTTAACGCGCACGATGTGTTTATAGGGGCCAATGCAGTCGATTATTCGGGTTACCCTGATTGTCGGCCAGAGTACATTGAGGCTTATGAGCATCTGGCTAACCTAGCTACTAAAGCAGGTGTTGAGGGCTCAAAATTTCGCATTCATGTACCTCTAATTGATTTGAAGAAAGCTGAGATTATAAAGCTCGGACATAAGCTAGGCGTTGATTTTAGCCAAACGGTTTCTTGTTACCAGGCATTATCCAACGGTGCGGCTTGTGGTGTCTGTGACTCTTGTCGTATTCGTAAGGAAGGTTTTTACGAATCGGGTATCGACGATCCGACGTTATACATATAGGGTCATCTTGGTTGGTTGTTACGAACTATTTACTTAGGTTGACCAATGGGGGGCTAAACCGCTAAAATGCTGGGCTTTTGTGTGGGCGGTTAGCTCAGCTGGTAGAGCAGTGGACTTTTAATCCATTGGTCGCGAGTTCGAATCTCGCACCGCCTACCATTTAGCCTTTTTTCCTAATTTAGGGTTAGTATTCACGCAAAAAGATGGATGCGCTGAAGTGCTGTTTTAGCGCATTTTTTGTCGGAATCTATTGAAAAAACCATTTTTTACTTGTTCTCATAGTCCCCTATTACTATTTCTGGGCTGCCTATTTATGTGACCCATGCGACTTCCATTAAAACCAGTATCTCCGCAGGATTGGGTTACGTGTTTAATCAATACAGTCGTATAATGATTTTAGGTCTTTATAATTAAGAATAAAATTGATGGCTCCACATGTCCGATGCGGATTATTTTTTTATGTGAGTTTGAAGGAGGGGAAATGAGATTTATTAAGAGAGTGTTAGGCACTTCGGTTGTGGCGGTGAGTTTATTTTTATCAGGATGTAATCAATCTCAGGAGATGATAAAAATTGGATGGATTGATCCTCTTTCTGGTCCGTTTGCAAATGTTGGCGAGAACGGACTTAGATCGCTGGAGCTATTTGTGGAGCAAATTAACGAGCGTGGCGGTGTTCTTGGCGGAAAAAAATTTGAGGTTATCGGACTCGATGGTAAAGCTAATCCCCAGGATTCATTGATTGCGTTTCGAAAATTAGCTGATCAAAACGTTAAATTTATATTCCAAGGAAATTCCTCTGCGGTAGCGGGAGCACTTACAGATGCGGTAGCTAAGCATAACGAACGCAATCCCGATTCAGCGATGATTTTTATGAATTATGCAGCAGTCGATCCAGCGCTAACGAACGAGCGATGTAATTTTTGGCATTTTAGGTTCGATGCGGATATCGATATGAAAATGTTAGCGTTGAGTGGTGCAATCGCAGCTGACCCATCGATTGAGAAGGTGTACCTAATCAATCAAGATTATTCGTTCGGACATGCTGTCTCGAAAGCTGCGAAAAATATGTTAGCTGAAAAACGTCCAGACGTTGAGATTGTGGGAGATGATTTACATCCATTGGGTAAAGTGAAGGACTTTGCGCCATACATCGCGAAAATGCGAGCGACCGGAGCTGATTCTGTCATTACGGCTAACTGGGGCGCTGACTTAGCGCTTTTGGTCAAGGCCGCAAAAGATTCCGGAGTAGACGTTGATTTCTATACGTATTATGCGGGTCTTGCTGGTGGGCCTACTGCAATTGGCGAAGCTGGCATTGATCGGGTTAAACAGGTAGGTCAGTGGCATGTAAATGTGGGCGGCCAACAATCGGATGCAGTAGTGGATGCTTACCGAAGCAGATATCCACAGCATAATGATGATTTGTTTTTCATAACACTGAAGTACGGTATGGAGTTATTGACGCAGTCGATCGATAAAGCTGGCTCAACCAATGCTTTAGATGTTGCGAGAGAGCTAGAGCAAGGACGATACGACGCGGTCACAGGTGAGGTTTGGATCAGACCGGATAATCATCAATTAATGCAGCCTTTATATGTTTCAACTTTTAAAAGAACGGGTGATGACAACGTGAAGTATGAAGTAGAGCAAACCGGAACAGGGCCTAGAACTGATTTTGTTGTTGCCGCTGAAGATACAACGTTACCAACAACTTGTAACATGGTTAGGCCGTAGTCGAAGTATTTTTATAACTCAAAGCGGAGTCAACCGGACTCCGCTTTATTAANATCATGCATCTCGGTTGACGTCAGGCTTTTAATCTAGTAATCCGCGTGACTTCGTCTAAAGATCTAACGTTACGAATAACTCTTGCCAGATGAATGCGGTTCGTTACTAAAATTGAAAGGTTAATTTCAGCGTAGTTGGTGCTGTCGTTTTGCTCGAAATTACCGGTTTCAATGTTGGCATTTGCTGCTGAAACTTTTGTTGCAATTTTCCCTAGTAAACCTCGGCCATTACGGGCTAGAACGCAAATCTTGACCAAAAATGATTTTGATGAGTCTGGATCCCATTCAACGTCAATCCATTTATGTGGATCGTTATGCGCTCTCCGTGCGATCGGGCAGTCGTGGGTGTGGATCACTAGACCATGCCCTTTTTTTAGATACCCGATAATCGGGTCGCCAGGTATAGGATGACAGCATTTTGCAAACTGTAGCGCCATTCCCTCTGTTCCATGTATAACCAGACTGGTTTTCTGCGCGTTTGTCTGAGTCTCCGCATCGTCATCAAGTGCTAATAAGTGACGAGCGACAACGATAGCTACTTGTTTGCCTAAACCAATCTCAGACAGAATCTCATTTTTAGTTTTGCCAGCATATTCCTTTGTGAGTCGGTCCCAATGCTCACGCGTAATCGCATTCGGCTCTATTTTAAGGTCCTTGATAGCTTGTTCTAGTAAACGTGTACCGAGTAACGCTGATTCCTCATGTTGCTGACTTTTTACGGAATGGCGTATTTGAGATCTCGCCCGACTCGTGACAATAAATCGCAACCAATTAGGATTAGCTACGCCGTTGGCCGAAGTGGTTATCTCTACACGATCTCCGCTTCTTAATTCGGTATTTAATGCTGCAGGCTCATGGTTAACTTTTGCTGCTATTGTTGAATTTCCCACGTCGGTATGCACGGCATATGCAAAGTCTATGGTCGTTGCTCCGCGGGGAAGAGAAATAATTTTTCCTTTGGGGGTAAATACAAATACCTCGTCAGGAAACAAGTCCAGTTTTAGATGCTCCAAAAATTCAGCTGCACTCCCAGGCTCCGACTGTAATTGCAGCAGGTTCTGCATCCATTGATGCGTTCGAGTCTGTAATTCGGTTAGAGAAGCGTCGTCTGTTTCTTTGTAAAGCCAATGTGAGGCAACACCAGATTCTGCGATTTGGTCCATATTTTTTGTGCGGATCTGTATTTCAATAGGTGTCCCAACCGGGCTTAACAACGTGCTATGAAGGCTTTGGTAGCCATTCGCTTTTGGTATTGCGATATAGTCTTTGAATTTTCCCGGAACGGGTTTATAACGTTGGTGCAATACCCCAAGGGCTAAGTAACAAGATGCTATATCTTTTACAACAACGCGAAAGCCATAGATGTCAAAAACTTCTGCAAACGATAACGTTTTTGTAGTCATCTTCCGATAGATACTGTGAATTGCTTTTTCGCGGCCTGAAACTTCTGCGTCAAGGTTGTGATCACCCAAGCATTCTTCTATTGATGCAAGAATTTTGCGAATCAATTCTTTTCGGTTTCCTCTGGCGCGCTTTACAGCTTTTGAGAGCACCTTATATCGGTTTGGATAGAGGTGTGACAGTGATAATTCCTGTAGCTCACGATAGACATCGTTTAAACCTAATCGATTTGCGATTGGCGCATAAATCTCAAGCGTTTCTTTTGCGATACGCGCTCTTTTTTGTGCCTGCATTGCAGTTAGTGTACGCATATTGTGTAATCGATCTGCGAGCTTGATGAGCATAACGCGAACATCTTTTGCCATGGCAAGCAACATTTTTCTGAAATTTTCAGCTTGTTGATGTTTTTGAGATTCGAAGCTGATTTTATCGAGCTTTGAAACGCCGTCGACGAGATCAGCAACGACCTTGCCATACTTTTGGCTGATTTCAGTTTTTGTGATTTGGGTGTCTTCAACTACATCATGGAGCAACGCAGCGATTAACGCGGGTGCGTCAAGATTCCAGCTCGTAAGAATTTGAGATACGGCAACGGGGTGTGACACATAAGGTTCACCCGTCTTTCGAAACTGACCGTCGTGCGCCTCCCGACTGAATTGGTAAGCCTCCTTGAGCATATCGAGCTCACGCGATTTGAGGTAGTTTGCTGCTTGAGCAAATAGGGGTGAGGCTAAATCTACTTCGATGATGTTTGACGCTGAATGAGAGTCATGTTTCATGACGTCCAATATCGCAATAAGCTGGTTGTTACGTATATATGTATTAAATCATCTTTGCACGCTGTGCAGCCGATAATTATTTGATATCCAATACTTCTATCCCGACTTTTTCACCTGCGATTTCTCTTAGGGCAATAACAGTGGGCTTGTCATTGTTTTCATCCACGAGTGCAGTATTGCCAATAGCGACCTGTCGTGCTCGGTAACTGGCTGCAAGAGTCAATTCAAAACGGTTTGGAATAAATTCCAAACAATCGTCAACTGTAATGCGAGCCATAATTCATTCATCCTTTAAAAAGTTATTTATGATTTCTTCTTTGTCTCGATTGTATGCTGCGAGTCGAGAACTTCTAATTATCGCCTCTAAATCCAAAAGAGCGCTATCAAATATCCTATTAATAATAACATATTGATACTCGGAGATATGACTGATTTCGTTACCTGCGGCCTTGAGCCGTTGCTCAATTGTCGCAGTTTCATCCGTATTTCTTTTTTCAAGTCGAGAACGCAATAAGTTCTTGTTGGGCGGCAAGATAAACACGGAAATACTCGAGGGATAGTGGTTTCTTACTACTCGGGCGCCTTGATAGTCTATCTCAAGAATTAAATCGTTTTGTTTTTCGAGTTCTTTTTCGATTAAATTCTTACTGGTGCCATACCAATTACCATGCACCAGCGCATATTCTAAAAATTCGCCATTTTTTAACCTTGCTTCGAAGTCCGCTTCATTCGTGAAGACATAGTGCTGACCGTTTACTTCACTCGAGCGAGGTTTTCGAGTAGTAACGGATATAGACTTTTTAATCGTATTGTCTCTAGCGGTTAAATCCTCGATCAATGAGGACTTTCCTGCACCTGATGGTGCCGAGATAATGTAGATATTTGGCATAGATTTACTCAATATTTTGAACTTGTTCTCTGATTTGCTCTATAGCCACTTTGAGTTCCATTGCGATATTAGTAGTTCCAATGTTCGTAGATTTTGANCCTAACGTATTTGCCTCTCGATTTAATTCTTGCATTAAAAAGTCAAGTTTCTTACCTTGAGCATCCTTTGTTTCTAAAATTTTCAGTAACGATGAGGTGTGCGCTTCTAGCCTTTGGATTTCTTCCTCCACGTCAACCTTTGTCGAGTGCATAACGATTTCTTGAGCAATTCTATCGTCCGCAATTTCGATATCAAGTTGTTTTATTCGATCTCGCAACTTTGTTTCGTAAGATGAAATAATAGTTGGTACCAGTGGCTTAACGTCTTGAATAAGCTTTTTTATATGATCGGTCTTGTCTTGGATAATTTGTTTTAACTTGGTGCCTTCCTCATTTCGAGCGATATTAAGGTCGTGAATTGCAGATGTGAGCGCTTGTTTAGCCGCATCCGCGATAGCTTCAATCTCGATTGGTTGTTCTTGAATCGCGCCTGGCCATCGTAAAATATCGTTTACAGATAATTTATTTGCTTCCGGGTACTGTGTTGTGACGCTTCGTTCTAATTCCTGTAAATTCTTCATTACTTGTGGCGATATTCTTTGTTCCGCAGAATTATGATTTTGATTAATCGAGATTTTACATTCGACTTTTCCTCTTTTAAGAAGATCAGCTAATGTGCGTCTAAATTGAATCTCATATTGTCGTAGTTCTTCTGGAATTTTAAAGTGTAAATCGAGATAGCGATGATTGACGCATTTGACGTCAGCTACGACAGTGACGGAACTGGTAGAACATGAGGCGGATGCAAATCCAGTCATACTGGTAGTCATGAATTTTTTCCTGTTTCATTGGGAACTTAGAGTTGTTGATGCGATATTACGCGACTGATGGGTGCGAAACAAAGATTTATGACGTGGTTTTTAGATATTTTACGGGGAGATAAGTTATGGATAGAAAAGATCGAGATGCTGACGGCCTAAGAAAAATCCGTTTGACTGAGGGCTTTATTGGACAGGCGGAGGGTTCGGTGTTGGTTGAATTCGGTAGAACTCGAGTAATCTGTA
This sequence comes from Betaproteobacteria bacterium TMED22, assembly GCA_002167745.1. Taxonomy (GTDB): domain Bacteria; phylum Pseudomonadota; class Gammaproteobacteria; order Burkholderiales; family Eutrophovitaceae; genus Eutrophovita. The sequence continues at coordinate 34,217 of NHCB01000009.1, read as the reverse complement.
CAGCCTCGGTTGAGGATAAAGTGCCGCTTTTTCTTCGCGGCACAGGTAAAGGTTGGGTCACGGCTGAATACGGCATGTTGCCGCGTTCTACGAATACGAGAATGGACAGAGAAGCGGCTAGAGGTAAGCAGTCCGGAAGAACTCAAGAAATTCAGCGTTTGATCGGACGTAGTTTGCGCGCAGCTATATCGCTGACAGGGCTGGGGGAGAGGACGATCAAGATCGATTGTGACGTCATTGAGGCCGATGGGGGCACTCGAACGGCAAGTGTGACTGGCGGATTTGTGGCTTTAGCTGAGGCGGTGAAACACCTAATAGAAAAAGGAGCCCTGCAACGATCACCGATAAAGCATCATGTCGCGGCAATTTCGGTTGGTATTGTATCTGGTGCAGTCTTACTCGACCTCGATTATAACGAGGATTCGAGTTGTGATACAGACCTTAATCTTGTTATGACCGAAGGGGGTGATATTATTGAGGTTCAGGGTACTGCCGAAGGAGCTGCTTTCAATAAATCACAGCTGTCACAAATGCTGAATCTCGGAGAAAAAGGAATTAAGGAGCTCATTGTCGTCCAAAAAAAATGTCTTGATGGGGAAGTATGATCCTCCCACCTCAGATCGCGATCGCCTCGAGTAACAAAGGTAAGATTCAGGAAATTAACGAGATGTTCCGTGGGCTAGATATTCAATTTTTCAACCAACTAGATCTTGGTGTTAGCGAAGCTGAGGAACCTCATGATACCTTCATAGAAAATGCGCTTGCTAAAGCTAGGCACGTGTCTAAAAATTCTGGCTTACCCGCTCTTGCCGATGACTCGGGAATTTGTGTTTATGCTCTGCAAGGGCAACCAGGTGTTCGTTCTGCCAGATTTTGTGGTNATGGGGCGACCGATACTCAAAATATTAAGCGCTTAGTCGATTTAATGGAACATCAGGTCGACCGGCGAGCATATTATTATTGTGCGTTGGTTTTGGTGCGTCAGCATAAGGATCCAGCCCCGATATCTACTGATGGACGGTGGTTTGGTGAACTCTTGAGAGAACCTCGTGGTGACGGAGGCTTCGGATACGATCCATTATTTGCAGACTCGAACTTAGACTTAACGGGAGCTGAGATGTCTCTCAGTCAAAAGAACAAATTAAGCCATAGAGGTGAAGCAGTTCGTAAAATGAGACTTCTTTTAGAGTCAGGAGTATTCTGATGGTTAGTTGTAGAGCTTGCACACTGATTGATAAATCGAGGGGTGATGTGAATTGGCCGTTCCTGTGAAAGCTCTACCACCGTTATCGTTGTACGTGCATATACCGTGGTGTGTGAAAAAGTGTTTGTATTGTGACTTTAATTCGCATCCTCTTCGAAATGACGTGTCTCCCAAAGACTATGTCGATACACTGATCAACGATATTGAGGCTCATAGATGCCAAATTCAAAACCGACAAATTCAATCGATTTTTTTCGGAGGGGGCACCCCGTCTGTTTTTGATCCAGTTTGCATTGGAACAATTATCAAGCATGTTCAGGAAAATTTTTCGCTGTGCGTCGATGCAGAAATCACCCTAGAGGCTAATCCAGGAGCATCAGATCAAGCTAAATTTGAAGGATACAGAGGGGCGGGTGTCAATAGGCTTTCGATTGGAGTGCAAACGACTCATGATCGCCTGCTTGAGAAATTAGGTAGGGTACATTCAGGCTGCGACGCAATCAATGCAATATCAGATGCGAAAAATATTTTTGAAAATATCAATGTAGATTTGATGTTCGCGCTTCCGGGTCAGCAGATAAACGAACTGAAAACTGATCTTTCAAAAGTGTTTGAATTTGTCCCGGAGCATCTATCTATTTATCAACTTACGATAGAGCCTAATACATGGTTCTACAGATATCCGCCTAAGATACCTGATGATGATTTGGCGTCTGAGATGCAGTTTGAGATTGAATCAATCGCGCATGAGTTTGGATACGAACAATATGAGGTTTCGGCATTTGCAAAACCAAATCGTCAATGCTCGCACAATATCAATTATTGGGAATTTGGAGACTACCTTGGAATTGGCGCGGGGGCCCACTCTAAGTTGTCAGGTACGGAGGGCATTGTCCGCATTGTGAAGCACAAACAGCCTAAGCGTTATATCCTTGGGGTGTCCTCGGGAGATGCTATTGCCAGTAGCCAGATTATTGCCGCAAACGATTTGCCATTTGAATTTTTTATGAATGCGTTGCGGTTAAATAGCGGGATTTCTAGAGACGTATTTGAAACAAGAACAGGGCTGCCAGTCGATTCGGTAGATTCTTGCCTCAGGGCGCTGGAACACCGCGGATTGATGACTCTGTCTGACAGTGTTATCAAAACGACTCCAATGGGTATGCGATTTCTTAACGAGGTACTACAGGAGTTCTTGTGATGCTAGGAGTTTTGAGTTTTCGTAAAGATGATATCCCAAACTTTATGTCCTAATTTTAGGCCACGTCGTTCAAACTTGGTCGTCGGTCGCTGCGAGGGGCGCTCACAAAAGTCAATAGCCGAGTTTTTGAGATTTTGATTGCATTGCAATGTTACTAAGATTTCATCGGCATACTGTTCCCAATCAGTAGCGATATGTAGATAACCAGACGGCATTAAAAGGGCTGTTAGCGTTCGTATGAATTCATTATTAATCAGGCGACGTTTATGGTGCCGTTTTTTAGGCCACGGATCAGGAAAGAAAATATGTATTCCGCTGAGACTATCTTGGTTAAACATGTGCTGGGCCACTTCCACAGCATCGTGTTCTATGATTTTAAGGTTAGATAAGCTTGCTTCATCAATTAGTCTAAGAGCTCGTCCAACCCCAGGGGGGTGCACTTCGATTCCTATATAGTTATGTTCAGGATTACTTTTGGCCGTCGATATGGTTGTATCACCCATGCCAAATCCAATTTCTATATACGTCGGCCGGTTATTGCCAAAGATGAGACTTGTATCGATCTTGGATTCGACTTGGAAGGAAAGTAAATACTTGCTAGCTAATTGTTTACGTGCATTTTTCTGCCCATCTGACATCCGTCCAGCACGTAGGACGTAGCTTCTGACCTTTCTTTTATCCATATGAGCTGTTCTTCTTTGAAGCGAAACCTTCTAAGCCGATTTTGTTTGCATCTGTGGAAGCATTCCTGAAGCAGGTGAGCTTGGAGATGCTTGATACCGTTTTTTAGGCATTCTCCCTGCAAGAAACGCATCTCGACCAGCTATCACAGCGTTTTTCATTGCGCGCGCCATCAATAGCGGATCTTTTGCGGCCGCAATTGCTGTATTCATGAGCACGGCATCACATCCGAGTTCCATTGCAATAACTGCGTCTGAAGCAGTGCCTACTCCTGCATCTACAATTACTGGAACTAAAGCATTCTCTATGATTATTCCGAGGTTCCATGGGTTTAAAATACCCATTCCTGATCCGATTAGTGAGGCAAGTGGCATGATCGCAATGCAGCCTAAGTCCTCTAGCTGTTTAGCGACAATTGGGTCATCTGACGTATAGACCATAACTTGAAACCCGTCTTTGACAAGCTGCTTTGCGGCAATCAATGTTTCTGACACGTTCGGGAATAACGTTTGTGAGTCTCCTAGTACCTCTAACTTAACTAAATCGTGTCCATCCAGTAGTTCTCGAGCAAGTCTTAATGTTCGCACTGCCTCCTTTGATGTGTAGCAGCCTGCTGTATTTGGCAGTAAGGTGGTTTGGTTGGGCTCTATAAAATCAAGAAGATTGTCCTCTTTCGAATGCTGTCCTAGATTCGTTCGGCGTATGGCGACTGTGACAATTTCCGCGCTACTGCCTTTAATCGCGAGACGTGTTTCCTCAAAAGATTTATATTTCCCTGTGCCGACGATTAAACGGCTTTGAAAAGATCGCGTACCAAGTTTTAATATATCCATGTTATCTTGAAGGCTCCCAACCTTATACTGTAAATTATTATGAGCGCACGATTTAACCGCCGCCAACCGCGGTAACAATTTCTATTTGATCGCCGTCTTCTAATATTCTGGAATCGAATTGACTGCGAGGAATAATTTCCCCATTCACTTCTAATGCAATTTTTTTATCCGTTAAATTTAACACCTCAACGAGATTGGAAACGGAAGTTCCAAAGTTGATTTTTTTAATCCTTCCGTTGATCTGTGTTGCGATCATAATTGTTGTTTTAGCTGACATATTTATGTCGGATATTCTATCATCGGCAAAGTTCATATTGATAATTCTGGTCTCGTCTCATTGGTTTATCTTGATTAAGCCTTAGATTGATTTTAATGTGGCCAAGCATCATCATTCCATAATCTCATATAACGATATTTCCAGGCCTATTCAAGCCTGTCACGGTTAACAACTATAAACATGTTTGATTTATCAAATAAAGTAATTAAATGGCAGATGCTGTATGGACGGCATGATTTACCTTGGCAACAGAATCGTACACCTTACAAAGTTTGGGTTTCAGAGATAATGTTGCAGCAAACTCAGGTTGTTACTGCAATAGATTATTTTGGTCGATTCATCGCTACTTTTCCTGAAGTCAATTCACTTGCAAGTGCATCTGAGGATCAGGTTCTGGCCCTTTGGAGTGGATTGGGTTATTACTCTAGAGCTCGAAACTTATTGGAAGCGGCTAGGCTGATTGTTGATATCCATGATGGCGTTATTCCCTCAGATTTTGAGGCACTGATGAATTTACCAGGTATAGGCCGATCTACTGCTGGTGCAATTCTTTCTTTAGCCTTCCAAAAAAAAATACCCAATACTTGATGGAAACGTTAAGCGAGTGTTGGCTCGAGTGTTTTGTGTAGATGGACCAGCTAACAGCAGTGCCAGTACCCGGCAACTCTGGTTACTTGCTGAAAATTTGTTACCTGACGCTGATATAGATTCATACACCCAAGGCCTCATGGATCTTGGTGCCAACGTGTGTACTCGCCGCAATCCTAACTGCGCAGAGTGCCCTTTGATGACGACATGTCAAGCGAGAGCGAATGATATGGTTGATGTTTACCCTGCGCCTAGCCTAAAGAAAAGTATCAAACATAAATCTATATACATGATTGTTTTCGTTTTTAAAGGTCAGACATTAATTATTAAAAATTCAGGAGCAGGGTTATGGCCTGGGCTCTGGGGATTTATAGACACTGAAGTTTATTCTAAAAATACATTAGATGAATTCTCCAAAAAATTTGAGTTGGAAATTGAGTCCATCTCACGGCTTGATACTTTTCGTCATCGGCTAACACACATTGATTACTCTGTTCACCCGATACGGGTAAATGTTTCCGGTTCAGGAGCGCATGAAGATCGCGTCGGTACGAGATGGATCAGATTAAATGACAAAACTCGGCTTCCTGTTTCCGTCCCTGTCAGGAGAATATTAAATTCGCTGTGCTAAGCTAAATCCCTATGGCGAACCAAGGTCCGATAGTCGTTCTGGAATTTGCTCTTTAGTTTTTCGACCAGGTAGACCGATCGGTGCTGCCCACCTGTACATCCAATACTCAGTGCTAAAGTTACCCTTCCCTCACGGATGAAGCTGGGTAACCATTGTTTTGCGAACCCATAAATAGTTTCAACCATTTTTGCTGTATCGGCGCTTTTATTTAAGTATGTCTCCACTTCTAGGTCGATGCCTGATAGCTTCTTAAGCTCACTTTCATAAAATGGATTAGGTAAGCACCGAACATCAAACGTGAAGTCGGTATCTAGGGGTATCCCATGTTTATATCCGAAGGACTGTAGTGTCAGTTGGAACTGTTGCTTCTTGTTTTCGATGAGTCCTCGAACCCAATTTCTTAGTTGCTGAGGCGTTAACCTGCTGGTATCGATATGTTCGTTACTCATTTTGATTGATTGGAGTAACGTTCGCTCTTCTTGTATGCATTCAGCAAGTGTTCTTTTATCGTTTGATAAAGGATGAGGTCTGCGGGTTTCCGAATATCTTCTAATAAGCGCCTCATTTGATGCGTCTAAAAAAATTATCTTTACCTCCGCGCCTCGCTTCGATAGGTTTTGAACTTCTTCGGGAAGTACGCCAAGGAAGGATGGATTTCTTACGTCTAAGCTAATGGCTACGTTAGAGTAGCCTTCTTTCGCCAATGTGTTGATGCAGCTATCAAGTAATTTGATTGGTAAATTGTCAACACAGTAGAACTCAAGGTCTTCAAGTGTTTTGAGTGCAACACTTTTCCCTGACCCCGATAGCCCCGTAAATATAAAAAGTCTCATTTTAGATTTGATGGCCTATCTCTATCTTGATCAGCAATAATTTTGCTTTGGCGTGCCATAAATTCTTGGGTGCTATCAATTCCTCTAAGATGCAATACATAATTTCGAACAGCCGCCTCGACTAATACGGCAAGATTGCGCCCCGCAGCGACGGGCAATTGAACCTTTCTAACATCCACATCTAGAATGTTTTGGGAAGAGGCTTGTAAGGGTAAGCGTTGTGTTTGGACTGTCTGTCCTTGTCCCAGTCCCGGATTCATAAGTTCAACTATAAGTTTGAGATTTTTACGACGCCTCACCGCGGTTTCCCCAAAAATAGTTCTAATATTCAATAGGCCTAATCCTCTTACCTCTAAGAAATCTTTTAAGAGCTCCGGACTTCTTCCTTCAACGGTTTTAGGCGCGATATGGAAGAGTTCAACAACATCATCAGCTACGAGGCCAGATCCTCGAGATATTAATTCCAGCGCTAACTCGCTTTTACCCACGCCACTATCTCCAGTAATCATGACGCCGACCCCGAGTACATCCAAAAGAACGCCGTGGTGTGTTTCGTAATCTGCTAATACTCTGCCCAAATATGTTCGGAGTACCCAAATGATCTGCAGGCTTGGTAAGGGCGACACTAGGACTGGAATGTTATCTTTATTAGCAACTTTCAGGATGGACTGAGGACATGCTTCGCCATCTGATATGATGAAACAGGTAGTATTTGCAGTGATTTTTGCGAGTGATTCGTTCTGGGAATCAATAGAAATATCTTTGAAATACGCAGCCTCAGTGCGACTAAAAATTTGAATCCAGTTGGGATGTATCAGATTGAGGTGCCCAATTAACCCATTTGGTGAAGTGTTAACGATTTTTGAATCTATTGAGCGATCGTCGTCTTTGTGTTTTATCTCCCATTTAAGATTTAAAGCCTCCGTATTGTCACCAACGAGTTTATTTACAGAGATTGATGGCATCTATTTCTCCAGTAGAGCTAGTACTTCTGTTATATCGGCTGTTTCAAGTAGTTTTTTCCTTACTAGATGGTCGCTAAATACCTCGGCGAGATGAGCGAGGTATGCTAGATGTTGATTTTGTTGTTTAACCTTAGGCGTTAGTAACACAAAGACCATTTGTACTGGTTTACCATCGCCTGATTCGAATTGAATAGGTTCTTTAAGTCGGGCGAAAACGCCTACGAATCGCTTTAACTGTTTCAGTCTCCCATGGGGCAGTGCAATGCCATGCCCAATATTTGTGGATCCGAGTTTTTCGCGAGCAAATAAGGCATCAAATGTTTCAGACCGCGGTACACCATATTTGTCTTCAACGCAGAGTCCGATTTCTTCAAAGAGTCGTTTCTTGCTGGAAACTTTTATGTTGAGGAGGACTTCGACCTCCTCGAACAGTTTGATTAAACTGATGTTGGTAGACATGTAATTAGATTTTCTTCCGCATTTGTGAAGGAAGGATTTTTTGATTTTCCCGGTATTTAGCTACTGTTCGTCTGGCGATTTCAATGCCTGTCGCTGATAGTAGCTCTTGAATTTTGCTATCTGATAGAGGTTTTTTAGGGTTTTCAGATCTTATCATTTTCTTTATAACGTCTTTTACGTGGGTAGACGATGTTTCTCCCGTATCTCCTATCGAGTTACTGAAAAAATATTTGAGTTCAAAGGTTCCTCTGGGGGTGCTGATGTATTTGCCTGACGTAGCTCTGGAAATTGTCGACTCGTGTAGTTCGGCCGCCTCAGAAATCGCTTGAAGATTTAATGGAACAAGCCCTTTGGGACCATCGTCTAAAAACGGCAGTTGTACTTTAAAGATCTCTCGAGCTACCGTCAGCAATGTCTCGTGTCGTTGGTTTATGCTGCGCTGGATATTCCTCGCCTGCTTTAAATAGTTTTTAAGAGAGCTCGTTTTTTCCGTTTTCTCGTGCTGAATTAAATGTGCATATTCTTGATTCACCCTAATTCTAGGGATATGTTCGTCATTCAGCCGTATAGACCACTTCGAGTTAAATTTTTCGGCGATCAAGTCGGGTTTTACATACTTTGCATGATCTTCCCATTCTCCGCTGACTGGTTTTGGGCTTAGATTCGATATAAGTTTTGCCGCTTCTTCTGCCTCCGCGAGTTCGCATTCAAGAGTCTGTGCAATTTTTTTATAGTTAAAGCTTGCTAATAAAATAAGGTGCTTGGCTAGAATGGCGTACGAAATATTTTTGATAATAGCCCTAGATCGAGTTTTTTCTATTTGTATCTTTAAATACTCAACCAGGTCGATCGAGCCTATGCCGCTAGGTTCAAGATTTATTAAAATCGATCGGCACCTCTCAAAGTCGCTATATTTCCAATGCTGATTTTTGGGAAAGTTGGAGGACAAATCTTCAAATGATTCTTTTAAAAAACCATCTTCATTGACGCAATCGATCAGATAACTACAAAATTCCCTGTCCTTATTTGAGGTGTTATTCGATATTAGCTGTTCTTTTAGGTGATCCCTGAAATCTGAGTGTGATGCAATGTAATCAGAATTTGAGCCATCGTAACTAAATTCATTGTCACCTGACGACGACATTTTGTGGCTTGTATAGTCACCCAGGACCGCCGCTTCAGCATACGTCGATTGCTCCAAGTTAGTTGCTTCGTGTTCTCCAATTGCGGCGCCACCCTCTAATTCCGGATTGGAGCCTTGTTCGAGATCGATTAGGGGGTTTTCAAGGGCTATATCTTTTAGCTCTTCGATAAGTTCATTGGTAGCTAAACCCAAGAACCTAAGTGACTGTCTGAGTTCCGGAGTTAAGGACAAATTCTGTGTTTGTCTAGTGACTAATTGCTGTCTCATAATAGCGTTATTTGGTGATTAACCAGGTGGTAGTATTTTTTTTGTAACCGAATTTCGATATTTGACGTGGTTCTTTTCATAATCTAAAGTGATCACCTAAGTATACTTTTCGCACCGAAGCATTCTTAATGATTTCATCGGGGTCGCCATCTGCGAGCACGGCTCCCTCATTGACGATATAAGCGCGGTCACAAATATCCAGTGTTTCTCGCACGTTGTGATCGGTGATGATTACCCCTATTTTTTGTCGAACTAAGTACCGAATAATCTCCTTAATGTCCAAAATGGCAAGTGGATCAACGCCAGCAAAGGGTTCGTCCAGCAAAATAAAGCTTGGGTCGCTTGCGAGGGCTCGTGCGATTTCAACTCTGCGTCGCTCGCCTCCTGATAAAGAGGTTACAGAATTTTTTCTTAGGTGAGTTATGCTTAACTCATCGAGTAGTTGCTCTAGACGCTCGGAAATGTTGACTTGCTGTTGCAATTCAAGAATAGCTCTAATGTTGTCCTCTGTATTTAGTTTTCTAAATATTGAGGTTTCTTGGGGCAGATAGCTGATCCCTAATTCTGCACGTCGATGAATTGGCAGGTGCGTAATGTCTGTGCCATCCAGTGTTAGGTTGCCGTTAGTGCAAGGAGTAATGCCTACGATCATATAAAAAGTTGTAGTTTTTCCTGCCCCATTAGGACCGAGTAAGCCTATAATTTCGCCGCGCGCGACCTCAATGGAGACGTCATTGACGACGGTCTTTGAGCGATATTTCTTGTTGAGTTTCGAGGCTTTGAGCATATTCACACCAGCCAGATTGTATACATTTTGGCTAAGTTTTAAGTTGAATCACGGGGAATTATCACGGATCTGTATTAGATTTCGGTTGTATTATCGCTTTTACTCTTCCGCCGGACGTTGTGGACGTGCCATTAGCTTGCCCATCACCGTTTACAGTAAAAGTTTCAGTGAGGGCATCGTAATGGATGAAGTTACCTTGTACCTCGTCACCCTCACGCCATAGCTTTGCATTAGTTTTCATTGTTAATTGGTCTGTTAATGCATCGAATTCGATTTGGTGAGCTTCTCCCTCTATGTAATCCTCGTAGCCTTCTCGTTTCTGTCTGAAGTAAGCGCTCTCTCCTACCGCAACACCTTGCTTAAATTCATCATTTTCTTGCATCACTGTTAGGGTGTCGCCTTTGATAAGGAGGGTTCCTTGAGTTAGTACAACATTACCCTTAAAGACAGCAGTACTTGTTTTGTCATCCATGTGAGCACTGTCAGCTTCGATGTTTATCGGTTTTTCTCTATCCGCTTTTTCGCTCCAGACTTGGTTGGAAAAGAGTATGAGAGATAACGTTAAGAGTGAGCTTGCTAGATGCAATTTTTTCATAGGTGATTGAACAGTTTTAATCATCGTAAGTCAACGTAACTTTGGCTAACAGGTTGAGAAGTCCTTTGTGTGCATCATATATGAATCCATCAGAAAAACCGACTAACGAATTGCGTGTTATTGTCGCGTTGTGTTTTGTTCGTAATATATTTGATGAAATATTCACGGTTGCAAAGTCCGTAGCGACACTCGTATCTGGTGAGGTGGGCTCACTGCTTACTTGAAGGGTCACGTTTCCCATTAAATTAATTTTTTCATTATCTTGCGTGATGCCCGCGTCCGCGGTTACGGTAAATTTTGATGCGGCTGATTCATGGAATATCAGGCGTGGCCTAACGAGTTTTGATTCTTCTGAGGAGGAGTTGATTATCGAATCAACCGTTAGTGTAGATTTTTCATATCCTTCTGAGTTGAATCTTTTGGCAGTAACCTCGCTGAGGAAAAACTTGGGGGTTCCTTTGGACACCATTATATTTTGAGATGAGAATAACGACACGTTGTGTGCCCACCACGATGCCAGTGTCAGCATTGAAATAAGTCCCAAGAGCCTATAATTATTTAATAGTTTATGCATTAGCAAATACCTTTAATATAGTCTTCCCACAAACCTTTTGATTTGAGAATGAGTTCAACGACTTCCCGAATTGAGCCATCTCCACCCTGACGGTCTGTAATGTAATCCGCCCTCGAGCGGACTTCATTACACCCATTGCTAGCTGAAACAGCTAAGCCGCAACGAGTCAAGATTGGTAAGTCGGGTAAGTCGTCTCCTATGAACGCTACTTGTTTGGGAGTGAGTTTGACCTGCTCGAGAAATTGTTCGAAAGCGCTAAGTTTATCAACTGCACCCAGATAGAGGTGTTTTACGTTTAATTCAGCTAAGCGGTAACGCAGTGCCGGTGAATTTCTTCCGCTAATTACACCTGTTAAGACGTTAAAATCGCTCAATAATTTAATTCCTAGACCGTCTGCGGCGTTGAATGCTTTGAGCGTCTCTCCCCTTTCAGAACAGTAAATTTTTCCGTCGGTCATGACTCCATCAACGTCAAATAGTACCGCTTCGATCATTCTCGCTTTTTTTGCAAGCTCTTCCTTCATAAAATCTTTGCTTTGAGTAGGTCGTGCATTCCTAATACCCCGCAGGGCCCTCCTAAATCGTTAACAACTATCAATTGATTTACGCTACGCTTTTCCATTATTTGAAGGGCTTCCGCTGCTAGGGTAGTTCCTTTAATGGTTCGCGGTTGAGAGGTCATCATGTCTCGGCCTGTTAAATTTTCAAGCGATTTTGTTTTTTGGAGAGCTCTCCGTAGATCCCCATCAGTTATTATTCCAACCAGTTTTTCGTTATCCATAACCGCTGTCATACCCAGTTTTTTAGACGTCATCTCCACGACGATCTTTTGAATGTTGGTATTTGGTGTTACTTTTGGAAATTCATCGCCCATTTTCATCAGGTCGCTTACTCGAGTGAGTAACCGTCTACCAAGAGAGCCCCCTGGATGCGATCTAGCGAATTCTTTTTCCGTAAAACCTTTAGCACGCAGTAGTGCAATGGCGATTGCGTCGCCAAGAGCTAGCGTCGCAGTCGTACTTGATGTCGGGGCTAATCCAAGTGGACATGCTTCATCAGACACCCTACATTCGAGGACGAGGTCCGCCAATTCAGAAAGCGTTGAGTTTTTGTTCCCAGTAATCGCTATCACTTTGGTACCCTCTCGTTTTAGCGCAGGAGTAATGAGATTAAGCTCAGGACTCTCGCCTGAATAGGATATTGCAATGACTATATCCTCTTTTGTCACCATGCCTAAATCTCCGTGACTTGCCTCCGCTGGATGAACAAAGAAAGAGGGTGATCCCGTACTAGATAGAGTGGAAGAGATTTTGCGTCCTATGTGGCCAGATTTTCCAATACCGCTCACCACGATCCGCCCTTTGCATGTAAGTAGCATTTCGCAAGCTTGTGTGAACGAGTCATCAAGACGTTCAGAGAGCTCAACTAAAGTCTTGGCCTCTATTTCAAGCACTTGGCGTGCGTAGTCTATCAACACGGTCGTTTTTGTAGCAATTTCGCAGGCATTTATAAAGTATATCTTATAGCTCGGACGTATGAGTTGGTATCTGATTTGTAAGTATTGTTCAAGTGTTAGTATTTTTATCAATCAGAAATTATGCTTCACTTTTTATCCGGAAGTAGGTTAATGCAGTAGTTTAAGTCACTGACGTCGACATAATTAGGAAATTGAAGATAGAATGAACTACTAATTTTAAGGTTGTCATTAATGATCAAATCAAAAGATCTAATACGAATTTCCTCGGTGAATTTTGCTTATGGGCAATCGAAAATTTTTGAAAATTTAGAAATAGGCTTCGCGGCGGGTAAAGTCACTGCCATTATGGGCGGTAGCGGCTCAGGCAAGACGACTATTCTTAAGTTGATAGGTGGTCAGTTGCGCCCACAGCAAGGACAGGTCGTATGTAACCATAAAGTTGTCAATGAAATGAAGCACGCTGAGCTTTTTGCGTATCGAAAGACGATAGGCATGCTCTTTCAGTTTGGCGCCCTTTTTACTGATCTTAGTGTGTATGAGAACGTCGCGTTTCCATTGAGGGAACAGACCACATTGCCTGATGCCGCGATAAGAGATTTGGTTTTGCTGAAGCTTCATGCGGTGGGATTGAGAGGTGCAGCCAAACTTATGCCAGCTGAGCTCTCTGGCGGAATGGCCAGACGAGTTGCTCTAGCTCGAGCGATTGCTTTGGATCCTAGTTTGATGCTATACGATGAGCCTTTTACTGGACTAGATCCAATATCTACGGCCATAACTGGTAACTTGATTAGAACCTTGAACGACGCTTTGGGCATCACCTCAGTTTTTGTTACACACGATATAAAAGCTTCTTTTAAGGTTGCGGACGAGGTCATCTTATTGTCCCGTGGATTCATTACCGCGAGGGGTACGCCTAGCGAGTTAATTGAATCGACAGATCCCTTAGTTCAACAATTCGTTAATGGAGAGGTGGATGGTCCAGTGCCCTTTCATGTGCCATCGAGAAGTTACAGAGATGATTTGGCGCTGACGGACTGTGAGATGACCAAGTGACTTTCTTAATACATATACTGTCGATACTTGGCCGAAAGACTGTTAACTCGGTATGGACCCTAGGGGTCGCGAGTATGTTTGTTTGTAAGGTGATTGCACGATCATCAATTGTGATCCGTCGACCCCAGTTACTTATCGCAGAGATTCATTTTGCTGGAGTCTTGTCGTTAGTGATTATCATTGTTTCTGGTTTGTTTGTCGGCCTGGTTCTGGGGCTGCAAGGTTATGAAACGCTAAAAAGGTATGGATCGACTGGGGCTGTCGGTACTCTGGTAGCCTTATCCCTTGTTAGGGAACTAGGGCCGGTAGTGTCTGCGTTATTGTTTGCGAGCCGTGCTGGTTCAGCGATTACTGCCGAGATTGGTATCATGAAAACGACTGAGCAGCTGTCAGCGATGGAAATGATGGCGGTGGACCCCTATGCGAGAGTAGTCTCCCCAATGTTCTGGGGAGGAGTTTTATCAATGCCCCTATTGGCGGCTATTTTTTCTGCGATGGGTATTATTGGTGGTTATTTGATTACTGTAGTTGCCATAGGTGTGGATTCAGGCGCTTTTTGGTCTCAAATGCAGGCAAGTGTTGATTTCCATCATGATATTTTGAATGGTGTTATCAAAAGTATTGTTTTTGGAACTGCAGTGAGCGCTATAGCTGTGTATGAGGGATATGCGTCTGTCCCAACAGCGGAGGGTGTTTCTAAAGCGGTAACACGAACAGTAGTGACATCTGCGCTAGCTGTGTTAGCGTTGGATTTTGTTTTGACCGCGTTTATGTTTACGGGAGTGCACTAAATGGAAAGATCAGCTATCGATCTATGGGTTGGGATTTTTGTGGCGGCAGGAATAGCGGCGCTTTTATTTTTAGCGCTAAAGGCTGGAAATGTGGACTCTATTATTAAATCGGAGGGTTATTTGGTCTCTGCCGAATTCGATAATATTGGTGGACTTAAAGCAAAGGCTCCCGTTAAAAGTGCTGGTGTTGTTGTTGGGCGGGTTGATGATGTCAGTTTCAGTAACCAGAGTCTTAGAGCTGTAGTTACCTTGAATTTGGACAAACAATTTCAGTTTCCCAAAGACAGCTCAGTTTCGATACTCACTTCTGGTCTTTTGGGAGACCAGTTCGTGGGCATTGATCCTGGAGGCGCGCTCGAAAATTTGCAGGGTGGTGATCGAGTTCGCATTACTCAATCAGCTATTGTTTTGGAAAAAGTGATTGGTCAGTTTCTATATGGAAAGATGTCTGAGAAAACTAATGATTAGTGTTTCGTCGTTGTAATGGGAGTTTTTCTAATGAGATTTTATAAGTGTTGCTCTATTTTGTGTGCTCTGCTTGTCGTTGGCGCTTCAAATTTATTAGCAGAAGACATTAAGCCGGATGTGCTTGTCAAGGATACTGTTGATAAGATTATGCACGCTATTGAGACAGACAAGGATATTGCGGCTGGCGACATGACAAAGTCCATCGAATTTGTGGAGTCTCAGGTAGCGCCTCATTTTGATTTTTCACGTATGGCGCGATTGGCGGTTGGAAGATCATGGCGGCAAGCGACACCAGAACAACGTGAGGCGATAACAAAAGAATTTCGAATACTGTTGGTTAGATCTTACGCTTCAGCTTTTACTCGCTTCAAGGGCATTAAGATTGAGGTTCTACCTCTTAGGCCATCGGAAAATCCGAATTGGGCGCTCGTGGAGTCTGTCATTAAACTGCCGACCGCAGTCGCGCAGCCCATTTCTCTGAATTATGACATGGAGCTAATGGATGGGAAATGGAAAGTATTCGATCTTCAGATCGACGGTGCGAGTTTAATAATCAATAATCGTAATATTTTTCAGCAGGAGATCCAAAGCTCTGGAATAGAAGGACTGATTTATACGTTAAGGCAGAAAAACACTCAAAGCACCAATAGCGGAAACGGCACACAGTAATTATGGATGACTTGAACGATGATACTTTCAGCGTGGCGGGCGACCTAGTCATGACAACTTATCAAGAGCAGCGACAAAGGGGTATTGCCGCTATGGAGCAAGGACGATTGATTATAGACTTCCAGAAACTGGAAGAACTTGATTCTTCTGCGGTTGCTTTCATGTTGGAATGTGTCAGAGTTTCAAATAACCAAGCGAAATTCAGGTCTGTACCTAAGGCTTTAAGCGGGCTAGTCGATTTATATGGCGTAACTTGCCTTTTTGATACGACGCAAGGTTAACTTCCATGAATGATACTGCGCTACCTGCCCTGCAGATTGAGGCGGTTTCAAAATCCTTCGGTGCTGTTAATGCCTTAAGGAATGTTAGCTTCTCGGTACCTCGAGGCGAATTTTTTGGTCTTCTTGGGCCAAATGGCGCGGGTAAAACTACACTTATAAACTCGGTAGCTGGTCTCTGTCGGTTAGACAAAGGGGTTATAAAAGTCATGGGCTACGACGTTTCGGCAGACTATCAATCTGCGCGGCGTGCGCTCGGGGTTGTTCCGCAAGAGCTAGTCTTTGATCCTTTTTTTACTGTTAGAGAGACGCTAAGTTTTCAATCTGGGTACTTCGGAATTAAAAATAATGATGATTGGATTGATGAGATTTTAGCGGGCCTAAACTTAGTGGAGAAGGCGGAGACTAATATGCGATCTCTCTCAGGGGGTATGAAAAGGCGAGTATTGGTTGCCCAAGCGCTCGTGCATCGACCGCCTGTAATCATACTGGATGAACCAACGGCTGGTGTTGATGTAGATTTGAGAAAAAACCTTTGGTTATTTATCCAAAAGTTAAATGATGAGGGCCACACGATAGTTCTTACTACCCATTATTTGGAAGAGGCCGAGAGTTTGTGTAGTCGAATTGGAATGTTGAAAGATGGTGAGCTCGTTATGATTGAGTTAACGGATCGATTGCTGCAAAGAGATAAAGAATGTTTGATTCGCTTAAGGGTAAAAGCGTTGGCAAGGACCGGTCTGAAGCCCCTTGAGAGCGTGCTTCCAGATGTTCTCCGTGTAGATTCTAACGAGTACCTTATTAGGTTGTCTAGTCCTTCTGAGATCGAGAACACGTTACGAGATGTTCGCGAATTACAATATGAGATAGATGCTATGGAGACTGAAAATGAGGATCTCGAAGATGTATTTTTGTCGATCATGAAAGCTAATCCAGATCATTGTGAGTAAGATGTCAGGTTTCAATACGCTCTTTATCAAGGAAAGTCTGAGGTTTTGGAAAGTTGGGTTCCAAACCATTGGCGCGCCAGTTCTTACCGCGTTACTTTATTTGTTGATTTTTTCTCATGCATTGAAGAATCGAATTAGCGTATATCCTGACATGGAGATTGATTATTTAACATTCCTTGTCCCCGGACTGGCGATGATGAGCCTGTTGCAAAATGCTTTCGCGAACACTTCATCCAGTCTAGCTCAATCAAAAATGATGGGTAATATTGTATTTATTTTGCTTACTCCTATTTCCCATCAGGCACTTTTCGCCGCGTATATTTCGGCCGCTTGCGTGCGTGGTCTACTCGTTGCTGCAGGTGTAGTTATTGCATCAATGTTTTTTGTAAGTGTTCCAATAAGTAATATTTTTCTTATATTATTTTTTGGCACGTGCGGTGGTGTCATACTAGCTGCACTTGGGTTGATCGCTGGCATTTGGGCAGAAAAGTTTGACCACATTGCAGCGTTTCAGAATTTTGTTATTTTGCCAATGACATTTCTATCTGGCGTTTTTTACTCAGTCGAAAGCTTACCACCCATATGGCAAATCATTTCTCATATAAATCCTTTCTTTTATCTAATCGACGGCTTTCGGGCTGGGTTTTTCGGTAGGCCTGACGTTCCGATTGGACTCAGTATTTGCGTTGTCTCAATGGTTAGTGTGTTCTTGTCATTGGGATGTTTTTCACTAATTCGGAGTGGTTATAAGCTCCGAGGTTAATCAGGATATTAAAGCTATGGTTTCACCAGATGATGTAAAAGGCTATATTCAAGTTGGGATGGACTGTAACCACATTACCGTGATCGGTGATGGGCAGCATTTTGAGGCTGTTATTGTGAGTGCCGCCTTCGAGGATAAGAGTCGACTTCAACGTCACCAGATCGTTTACGGAGCTTTAGGTGACCGTATGAAAAGCGAAATTCATGCGTTATCAATGAAAACGTTTACTCCGATGGAGTGGGAAGAGCAAGCCAGCTAAGGTGGAGAAACTCTTAATCCAGGGTGGCGTGAAGCTTTTTGGCGAAGTTGAGGTTTCTGGCGCGAAAAATGCAGCCTTACCAATTCTTTGCGCAAGTCTTTTGACCCCTGATAAGCTCAGGATTCGTAATCTGCCTCACCTACAAGACGTTACAACTATGTTGACGTTATTAGGGCATATTGGTGTCGACGTAGAATTAGATGAAAAAATGGGTGTCATGCTATCTGGCGCCAATGTAAATCGCTTGCAAGCCCCCTATGAATTGGTAAGGACTATGAGAGCTTCGGTGTTGGTTTTGGGCCCTTTAGTTGCGCGGTTTGGTAGAGCGCAAGTCTCATTGCCCGGTGGCTGCGCAATAGGACAAAGACCCGTCGATCAACATATCAAAGGGCTTGAGGCCATGGGTGCTGAAGTGGAAATTGACCAAGGTTACCTCACTGTTAGTGCCCATCGTTTGATAGGTGCCGAAATAGTTTTTGATCTCGTGACTGTAACCGGCACCGAAAACCTCATGTTAGCGGCTACTTTAGCCGATGGCGTTACTGTTTTGCGAAATGCTGCGATGGAGCCAGAGGTAGTTGATCTGGCTAATTGTTTAGTAGGCATGGGTGCAAAAATTTCCGGTGCAGGCTCGGAAACTATAAAAATCGAGGGGGTTTCTGCGTTAAAGGGTGTAGATTATGCAGTGATGTTTGACCGTATCGAGGCTGGTACCTATATGACTGCTGTTGCCGCGACTGGCGGGGAATTGCTGTTGAGGGGTTTAGATGTGAATATCATTAGTTCCTTGGTGTCGAAACTCAGCAGTGCGGGCGGAGAGGTTCACTCTGAGGGTGAGGATTTATTATTACGTGCGCCGTGTAGGTTGAATCCAATTGATATTAAAACAGCCCCCTATCCTGGATTTCCGACTGATATGCAAGCTCAGCTTATGGCCCTTAATACGATTGCTGATGGAACAAGCACTGTTTCCGAAACTATTTTTGAGAATAGATTTATGCATGTTCAAGAGTTAAAACGGCTAGGTGCAAAGATAGAAATTCAAGGTAATATGGCGGTTATACAAGGTGTTTCTGAGCTTGCAGGAGCAGAGGTTATGGCTACCGACCTCAGGGCGTCTGCTGGATTGGTTATTGCGGGCTTAATTGCCTCTGGTGAGACCTCTGTTGGCAGGATTTATCATCTAGATCGAGGATATGAGCGGATTGAGGAAAAATTCGGTCGTCTGGGGGCGAAAATTCGCCGTCTTTCAAATTGAGGTCGTCGCGTTTAATTTATTATTATTTTGTTATAAATAATTGAGGATATAGCTTTGGTTAAATCTGGTGATATTGTCACGATGGCCCTCTCGAAAGGGAGAATCCTTGAGGATACGTTACCTTTCTTGCGAAACATGGGGATCGAGTTGGTTGATGATCCTGAGAAGTCGAGAAAACTCATTGTCGAGACTTCCGATCCTGGACTCCGCATCATCATTGTGCGTGCTAGTGATGTGCCGACATATGTTCAAAGAGGTGCGGCAGATTTGGGAGTCGCAGGAAAGGATATATTAATCGAGCACGACGGTGATGGCTTGTTTGAGCCGTTGGACCTAAAAATCGCACAATGTAAATTAATGGTTGCAGTTCCAAAGGGAGTGGATTATGACTCTGTGCTTCATTCGGGTAGTCGTCTTCGGGTAGCTACGAAATATGTCAAGGCGGCTCGCGATCATTTTGCTCGCAAAGGTGTACATGTTGATTTGATTAAACTTTATGGCTCAATGGAACTCGCACCTCTAGTTGGTTTGGCAGATGCAATTGTTGATTTGGTTTCGAGCGGAAAGACTTTACAAGCGAATAAGTTACAAGCTGTTGAGGAAATTCACCAAATCAGTTCGCGTTTAATCGTTAGCGCTACAGCGTTGAAGTTAAAGCACGATTTAGTACAACCAATCATCGATGCGTTTGGAAGTAAGATAGCTTAAAGCAAGAAAGTTAATGATTAAGATTTTAAAAACTCATGATCCTGATTTTGATCAGCAATTGGAATTAACGCTGGCGTTTGAAGGAGATTCTGCGACTGCAGTTGAGGTTGTAGTAGAGGGGATATTAGAGCAGATTAAAGCAAATGGTGATGCCGCCTTGATCGCTCTTACGAACAAGTATGACCACACCGCAGCGAGCTCGATGGATGACTTGACGGTTGATGAAGAAACTTTGCAGTCGGCACTCAGCTCTGTTGACAAAGGGGTTCTTGACGGCTTGCGTCAGGCGGCTCACCGGATCGAAAAGTATCATGAAAGACAAGTCAGAGAGTCTTGGTTTTATCGGGATGAGTCAGGAAGTCTTCTAGGACAAAAGATCTCACCTTTGGCGCGTGCTGGTCTATATGTCCCGGGTGGGACGGCGGCTTATCCTTCATCCGTGTTAATGAATGCTATCCCCGCTCGAGTGGCAGGAGTCAAGGAAATTGTAATGGTAGCTCCTACGCCCAAGGGCGTGGTGAATCCGGTGGTTTTGGCAGCAGCGCATATAGCTGGGGTTGATCAGATATATAAAATTGGTGGTGCGCAGGCGATAGGTGCGATGGCTTATGGGACTCAAACGATCACTAAAGTCGATAAGATCGTTGGACCGGGTAACGCTTATGTCGCTTTGGCTAAGAAAAAGGTTTTTGGTGCCGTTGGCATTGACATGATCGCTGGACCGTCTGAGATTTTGATCATTTGCGACGGTAAAACTGATCCCGACTGGATCGTTATGGATCTCTTTTCTCAGGCGGAGCATGATGAGCTAGCTCAATCAATCTTAATTTCGAATGATGAGTCATTCTTACTCTTGATCCAAGAGCGGGTTGCAGCACTACTGCCCGAAATGCCGCGAAAATCAGTTATCAAAAAGTCTTTAGAGGATCGCGGTGCGATGATTCTTGTCAAAAATCTATCAGAAGCCTGCGAAATAGCGAACCGTATCGCTCCAGAACATCTGGAACTTTCCGTAGAAGAGCCGAATGTGCTTTTGGATCAAATTGTAAACGCTGGAGCGATTTTCATCGGTAAGTATACGTCCGAGGCCTTAGGCGATTATTGTGCCGGCCCCAACCATGTGTTACCGACATCAGGAACATCTCGTTTTTCATCTCCCTTAGGCGTTGACGACTTTCAGAAACGAACAAGTGTAATCGAGGTCAGTAAATCAGGCGCGAAGGAGTTAGGGTTAATAGCAGCGAAGCTTGCACGAGAGGAGGGACTTGAAGCTCATGCTCGTTCTGCAGAAAAGCGATTTAAGTCATGAGTCGCTTCTGGAGTGATCTTGTAAGTCGGCTTAACCCTTATGTTCCCGGAGAGCAAACTGAGTCGAAATCAGTCACGAAATTGAACACGAATGAAAGTCCCTTCGGCCCAAGTGAACGCGTAATTGAAGCCATTTCGAAGTGTGTTGGAGAAGATTTAAGGCTGTATCCCGATCCGCGTAGCTTAGCGCTGAGAGATGCAATTGCTACAGTTGAAGGCGTTAGTAACAGTAACGTTTTTGTAGGGAACGGATCAGATGAGGTTCTAGCGCATACCTTCCAGGCATTCTTTAATTCGAACAAACCAATTTTGTTTCCAGACATCACCTACAGTTTTTATCCGAGTTACTGTCGTTTGTTTGATTTGTCTTATGAACAAATTCCTCTTAACGATAACTTTGTTATTAACGTAGACAGTTATTCTAAAGAGAATGGTGGGGTGATTTTGCCTAACCCAAATGCGCCTACGGGTATTGATTTAGGACTGGCGGCCATTAGGAAGTTATTGGAAAATCAGTCCAAACAAGTCGTCGTTATTGATGAGGCTTACGTTGATTTTGGGGCTCAGTCCGCGGCTAAACTGCTAGGGGAATTCCCCAACCTCCTTGTGACTCGGTCTTTTTCGAAGTCTTACGCGTTGGCGGGTTTACGCGTGGGATACGCATTGGGTCAAGCTGAGTTAATAGAGGGTCTACATAGGGTCAAGGACAGTTTTAATTCATATCCTGTTGATCGCCTTGCTACTGCGGGTGCAATTGCGGCGGTCCAAGATCGGGATTATCTTGATGTCGTGAGACGAAAGATTGCCAGTAATCGTGAACAATTGATCTCTGGGTTGACCGCATTAGACTTTTTAGTTTTGCCCTCAGCGACCAATTTTGTTTTTGCACGTCACGAAACTATTAGTGCTACTACGCTGAATCAAGAGCTCAGAAAAGTGGATATTTTGGTTAGGCATTTCACTCGTCCTGTGCGGATTGAGCAGTTCCTTCGAATTACAGTAGGTACCGAGGCGATGGTACATAAGTTACTTAAAAGTTTAAAATTGATCCTCAGGCATTAATAAGCCGTATTATTCGTATAAAATAGTGTCGTTTATTTTTAATGATTGTAAAACTTGAATAATACTATGGTCCGAATCGCAAAAGTCGAGAGACGCACATACGAAACTCAAATTGACGTAGAGGTCAACTTGGATGGCGTTGGTAAATCTGAGATCAGTACGGGCATCGGTTTTTTTGATCATATGCTTGATCAGGTCGCTCGGCACGGATTATTCGATCTAGTCGTAAAAGCAGAGGGCGACCTGCACATTGATACGCATCACACTGTAGAAGATATTGGGATTACTTTGGGCCAAGCCTTTGCGAAAGCGCTTTCTGATAAAAATGGAATTTTTAGGTATGGATACGCCTATGTCCCACTTGATGAGGCGCTCTCCAGGGTGGTGGTTGATTTATCCGGAAGACCTGGGCTGGAATATTCGGTCGATTACGTCCGTGGTCGTATCGGAGATTTTGATGTTGATGTGATTCGAGAATTTTTTCAAGGTTTTGTCAATCACGCTGGCATCACTTTGCATATCGATAATCTGAAGGGAATTAATGCGCACCACCAGTCTGAGACGGTGTTCAAGGCGCTTGGTCGAGCGTTACGCATGGCTGTGGCATATGATGAACGGAGTGGTGGTGCACTTCCTTCAACTAAGGGACAACTCTAGTCAGTTGACTGTTTAAAAATGGCTCTGGTCGTAGTAGTCGATTATGGGATGGGCAATCTTCGATCGGTTGAGAAAGCGCTCGGCCACGTCGGAACCTCTGACGTTATTAAAGTTTCAGGTGATCCTGCTGATATCGCAAAAGCTGACAAAATAGTTTTCCCAGGTCAGGGCGCAATGCCAGATTGCATGAGGGAATTGGAATCTAGGAAATTAATTGAGCCTATCCGGATAGCCTCAGCCAAGAAACCCTTTCTTGGCATTTGTATTGGGCTCCAACTTTTGTTTGAGTGTAGTGCGGAGGGTGGCGTTGATGGCCTTGGGTTGATATCTGGCGAGGTTCGAAAGTTTGCTCCAAACAAGTTAGATGAAGGAGGCTCTAAGTTTAAAGTCCCTCACATGGGCTGGAATACGGTCGACATTTGCCATCCGCATCCGATTTTTGAGGGAATAGACAGTGATGAGTATTTTTATTTTGTACACAGCTATTTTGTAGAACCACTTAAGTCTCAGGTTGTCATTGGAAAGACTGCCTACATTAACGGTTTCGCAAGTGCTGTGGCGTCTAAAAATATAGTGGCTGTTCAGTTTCATCCGGAAAAAAGTCAGCAATCAGGACTCAGAATGCTGTCTAATTTTTTGAGTTGGAATGGCCACTGGTCTGGTTAGTTTTTTTGGGTCGTTCAGTAGTTTGGAGCGGTATCTATGAATTTGTTGAGTAAATTTAATCTATGATTTTGATTCCGGCGATTGATTTAAAGGACGGACAATGTGTTCGTCTTCGGCAAGGTATGATGAAGGATGCCACAGTATTTTCTGACGATCCGCTGGCTATGGGCAAACACTGGCAAAAGCTAGGCGCAGAACGGCTGCACCTTGTGGATTTGAATGGCGCCTTCGAGGGAAAACCGGAAAACGAGTTAGCTATTAGTGCAATCGTAGACACAATCGGTGAAACTGTTCCAGTGCAGGTTGGGGGAGGCATTCGGGATTTGTCGACGGTTGAGCGATATCTAGATCGTGGGGTAACTTTTGTGATTATTGGAACCGCTGCGGTACGAGAACCTGAATTTCTGAAGGAGGCTTGTTTGGCTTTTCCCGGGCACATTATTGTGGGCTTAGATGGCAAAGAAGGAAAAGTAGCGGTTGATGGCTGGGCAAAAGTGACTGACGATAGTGTCATTGATTTAGCACAGAAATTTCAAGATTATGGGGTGGAGGGAGTTATATATACGGATATTGGGCGGGATGGAATGATGATCGGCGCTAATGTCGAATCTACGCAAGAATTAGCATCTTCTTTGGATGTTCCGGTCATTGCGAGTGGAGGTATTAGCTCAATCGACGATATTCGCAGGCTTAGAGAATTGGAGAAGTATGGCGTAACGGCAGCAATTACTGGTCGCGCAATCTATGAATCGGCTTTCGATTTTGAAGAGGCTAGTCAAGTGGCTAAGTATGGTTAGATCACCTAAATTGGTCTTTTTTGAAGGACATTATTGATGGCGTTAACGAAAAGAATTATTCCTTGTCTCGATGTGCATAACGGGCGAGTGGTTAAAGGGGTAAATTTTGTGAGTCTTCGAGACGCTGGCGATCCGGTAGAGGTGGCCCAAAGATACGATGAGCAGGGCGCAGATGAGCTATGTTTTCTTGATATTACTGCGAGCAGTGACGAGCGAGGATTAATATTGAAAGTTATTGAGGATGTGGCTGAGCAAGTTTTCATACCATTAACAGTTGGTGGAGGTGTTCGTGAGATTGCTGATATTCACAGATTATTAAAGGCTGGCGCAGATAAAGTTAGTATCAATACTTCAGCGGTTTTAAACCCAAATTTAGTGAAAGAGGCCAGTGATTTCTTCGGGTCCCAATGCATTGTGGTTGCAGTAGACGCGAAAGCGATACCGACCGCGCATACCGGATGGGGAGTCTTTACTCATGGAGGACGCAGAGAAACCGGTTTGGACGCGATAGACTGGGGCTTGCGTATGCAGGAAGCGGGCGCCGGTGAAATTTTATTGACAAGCATGGATCAAGACGGCACCAAGAATGGTTTTGATATTGGGTTAACGAGAGCAATGTCTGATGCGTTGGAAATCCCCATAATAGCTAGTGGTGGGGTTGGTGAGATGAGGCACTTTGTTGACGGAGCGCTAGAGGGCGGGGCAGATGCGTTATTGGCGGCAAGTGTTTTTCATTATGGCGAGATGTCTGTTAAGGAGGTCAAACAGGAAATGGCTAGGGCTGGGATAGAGGTGCGGTTATGACAAAGAATTTTATGTCGGAAATTAAATGGGATGACCGCGGGCTTGTAACGGTAGTCGTTCAAGATTATCAATCTGACAAAGTTTTAATGGTTGCTTGGGCAAATGAGGAGGCGATTATTAAATCATTGGAGGGCGGGCATGCTTGTTTCTGGTCTCGTTCCAGGCGCGCGTTGTGGCTCAAGGGCGAGTCTTCTGGCCATTATCAAATAATTAAAGATGTTTATTTGGATTGCGACGGTGACTCTTTGATTTTTAAGGTCG
Organism: Betaproteobacteria bacterium TMED22; assembly: GCA_002167745.1. Lineage (GTDB taxonomy): Bacteria > Pseudomonadota > Gammaproteobacteria > Burkholderiales > Eutrophovitaceae > Eutrophovita. The sequence goes on along the minus strand of NHCB01000009.1, from coordinate 8,949 downwards.
AACAAGTTGGTGGTATTGCTTGTCACACAGGACGAAACAGCTGTTTTTTTAATAAATTAGATAAAGATCAGTGGATAAACAATGAACTTGTAATTAAAACCGAAGAGGAAATTTACGGACAAAATGAATGATTTAGAGGTGCTCAAACGATTGCAGGCTTTAATACAAACCCGAAAAAGCTCTTCGTCAGGAGAGTCCTACACTGCGGGTTTATTTCAAAAAGGACAGGACCACCTTTTAAAGAAACTGGGTGAAGAGGCAATTGAAGTCGTGATGGCATCAAAAGACAATGATCAGCAACACATCATTCGGGAATTAGCGGATTTATGGTTTCACTCTTTAGTTGTCATGGCTCACCATGACATTTCACTTAGTGATGTGGTTCTTGAATTAGAGCGCCGTGAAGGCGTCTCTGGACTTGATGAAAAGGCCGGTCGAAAAAAGTAAATGGGATAGCTAGTAATGACGCAAGATTGTATATTTTGTAAAATCGTATCGGGTGATATCCCCAGTAACAAAGTTTATGAAGATGACGAACTACTTGTTTTTAAAGATATTCATCCCCAGGCGCCGGTGCATTTACTCGTTATCCCAAAGAAACATATCAGCTCGCTTGCGGATATAACTGAAGAGGATTATGGTTTATTGGGTAGAATGATGGGTATGGCTCATTTATTTGCGACCAAAATGGGCTCGACCAATGGATTTAGAACAATTGTGAATACGGGTAAGGTGGGTCGTCAAGATGTATATCACCTACATATTCATGTGTTAGGTGGGGATGCTCCGCTACCCCCTATGATTTATCGGAATAGTTAAGTTAAAAGATTAGATTGAGGAGTTAGTATGATGATGGGGTCTTTTAGTATATGGCATTGGGTGATCGTGCTGGTTGTGGTGATTTTGGTGTTCGGTACCAAGAAGTTAGGTAACTTGGGTTCAGACCTTGGAAAAGCCGTCAAAGGATTTAAGGATGGTGTAAAGGTTAATGAGGGAGAAGAAGGAGCCCAAAAAACCGAACTTGATGACAAGCAGGACACGAGCACCGTTGTAGAGTCGGAGTCAAAAGACAAATCAAACGCTTAGCTTGTTTGTTTAGCGTATGAACGAGTTCCAGCATGTTTAATTTTGGTATCACGGAAATCATGGTGATCGCGGTTATTGGTCTCGTCGTGATCGGTCCGGAGCGACTGCCAAAGGTGGCCCGAACTTTGGGACATCTGTTCAGTCGCATGCAGCGTTATGCTTCTGACATTAAATCTGACATAAGCAAAGAAATGCAATTAGAAGAGCTCAAATCCCTGCAGAAATCGATGCAGGAGACTGCTAGCGAAATCCAGGAGAGTGTTTCGGAACAGGTTAATTTTATTGAGACCGAAGTCGAAGACGTTGACAAAAGCGTACAAAAGACAGTTTCGAGTGAGCTTGACGATGCTAAAGTTGAGCCACGGTCAGGGCCTCTAAAAGAAGAGCTTCAAACAGATCGATCAGGAAACGTAAAATCGGATAGGCCGGAGACTACCGAACTTCTCGACGAAGCTCCGGTTGAAGTCTCCTCTGAGTTCGATAAGAAACAAACTGGAGGTATTGATCTAGTCGGGGGTCTTGGTTTCGGTGTTGAGAGCGATGAGATGGCCTCGAATGAGGAAAAACCGTCTGAGGAGACTGAATCGATCGAAGTTAAAAAAAATAGTGAGGTCAGTTGAGCTATTCTGACGTTATGTTGTATTTCCTCGTAAAAGGGTATTGGTAGTGGATGGTGCTGAGGGGTTCATTTCACATTTAATTGAGTTAAGAGACCGTTTATTAAAGGCGGTAGGGGCTTTGTTACTTGTGTTTTTCGTACTGTTTTACTGGGCTCGAGATATTTATACGTTGCTCGCAGCGCCAATGATAGCTGAGTTACCTGAGGGTGCGACCATGATCGCTATCGAGGTTGCTGCGCCCTTTTTCGTTCCAATTAAGGTCACTCTGTTCGCATCGTTAATAGTCGCTTTACCTTTTGTTCTCTATCAGATTTGGGCGTTTATTGCGCCAGGACTTTACACGCACGAGAAGCGGTTGGTTGTCCCATTAATAGCCACCAGCACAATCTTGTTTCTCGTGGGATGTCTGTTTGCGTATTTAATTGTTTTTCCGACTGTATTTCATTTTGTAGCAGCTTTCACTCCAGATGGGGTAGAGATGAATACAGACATTCAAAAGTATTTTGACTTTGTTTTAACGCTATTTCTTGCTTTTGGACTTGCATTTGAGACTCCGATAGCGGTTGTAATTTTGACGCGTATGGGTATTGTTAGCATCAAAACATTAAAAGAATCAAGACCCTATGTAATTGTCGGTGCATTTGTCATCGCTGCTATTTTTACGCCCCCGGATGTCGTATCTCAATTATTACTCGCATTTCCAATATGGATTTTGTACGAGGTAGGACTCTTTATTTCCAGCATTCTTGAGAAAAAAGCGGACCGTAAAAAGGGGCAAGATGAGGAATAAGGTGGTGAGTCGGTTGTCGGCTCGACAAAGCTAATCGTTGACACTGTGTGTCTGCCATTATAAACTCCCGCCTTTTCGCCAGCATCTAGCTGGAGAAGCCAAAACTAAAAAGCTGGAACACGGATTTTGAATGAAAACTATTAGTGCAAAAGACAGTGAGGTGAACCGTACATGGTACGTGGTCGACGCAAAAGATAAGGTTCTTGGAAGAATTGCTACTGAGATTGCTAGGCGACTCAGAGGCAAGCATAAGCCTATTTATACGTCGCACGTGGATACTGGCGATTTCGTTGTTGTGGTTAATGCGGCTGAATTAAGGGTTACTGGTAAAAAGGCCAAAGATAAAAAATATTATCGACACAGTGGTTACCCAGGAGGGTTGTACGAAACAACTTTTGAAAAAATGCAAGAGAAGGTCCCAGGCAGAGCACTTGAATTGGCTGTTAAAGGTATGTTGCCTAAGGGACCATTAGGATATGCAATGATAAAAAAATTGAAAGTGTATCCTGGCTCGGAACATCCACATACCGCTCAGCAGCCTCAGGCTTTAGAATTATAGAAAGGTAAATAGATGGCTTACGCAAACCAAGCAAATTATGGGACCGGAAGACGAAAAGCGGCCGTCGCTCGAGTCTATATCAAAGCAGGATCAGGCAAAATTGTTGTCAATAAGAAGCCTCTAGATCAATTTTTTTCAAGAGAGACGGGGCGTATGTTGGTCAGGCAACCGCTTGAGGTTACTGATTCTCAAAGCGCATTTGATATCCAAGTGAATGTCACTGGTGGCGGCGAGACGGGTCAAGCTGGTGCGGTTAGGCATGGTATTGCTCGAGCACTCGTAGACTATGATGCTTCTTTGAAGCCGGCTTTACGACAAGCTGGGTTAATCACAAGAGATGCCCGCGAGGTAGAGCGGAAAAAAGTAGGTCTCAAAAAAGCGCGGCGCAGACCACAGTTTTCGAAACGATAATTCGACGCTGTGTTTTTCGAAAAAAGGCCGCTTTAGCGGCCTTTTTTATTTGGATCGTGTTATATAGTTGTTATATAACTTCATTTTAATTTGAAAATAAAGCAGACTTATGTTGAACGTTGGCATTGTTGGGGGTACGGGTTACACGGGAGTAGAACTTATCAGGCTGCTTAGCATGCACCCTCAGGCGAGCATCGCGACGATTACGTCGAGAACTGAGGAGGGGATGAGCGTCAGTGAGATTTTTCCAAGTCTTAGGGGGCGCCTCGATTTAACATTTGTTAAGCCGTCAATCGATATCTTGGGTCAATGTGATGTAGTTTTTTTTGCGACGCCTCATGGGGTGGCTATGCAACAAGCACAGGACTTAGTGGATACAGGTGTTCGGGTAATCGATCTTGCTGCGGACTTCCGAATGAAGGACTTGACGCATTGGGAGAAGTGGTACGGCATTGATCATCAGGCGAGGCAACTTCTTGAGGAGGCTGTCTACGGTTTGCCGGAAATCAATCGAGAGAAAATTAAGGAAGCCCGAATAGTTGGAAATCCTGGTTGTTATGCGACAGCCATTGAGTTGGGTTTTGCGCCCCTTTTATCTTCTGGATTAGTCGATTCGAGCTCGTTGATTGCAGATGCGAAATCTGGAGTGAGTGGCGCTGGAAGAAAGGAAGATTTAGGTATTATTTACTCTGAAGTTGGTGATAATTTTAAGGCTTACGGTTTACGCGGACATCGACATCATCCTGAAATAGTAGAAATTTTGCGGGGCATCGCTGGAACGGACATTGGACTAAGGTTTACTCCTCATTTGTTGCCTATTAACCGAGGGATATTAGCCACGTTGTACGCAAACTTGTCCGTACCCGCGGCGCACGAAGTTAGATCCTCATTCGAAGCATTTTTTGAAAATGAGCCATTTGTTGATATTCTGCCTGAAGGTCAATTCCCGGATACGCGCTCTGTTCGCGGGTCAAATTTTTGCAAAATCGGTATGCAGGTCTCGGAGGATGCAAGCTCGGTATTGGTGGTGTCCGTGCTAGATAATCTTGTGAAAGGTGCATCTGGTCAGGCCATACAAAATATGAATATCATGTTTGGTCTGGATGAGACAATGGGATTAAATGGTCTTGGTCTGGTACCATGACCGTTGACGTGAGTGTTTATGAAATTTTTGTCATTGGCTTTGCGGGGGTATGAAACTTGCAAATGGTTTTTTTGTCACAACAATTATATAGTTTAACGGAGATGTTTAAATGGAAGTCGCTTCCCAAACGAAAGAGCAATTAGTCTTCACCGAATCAGCTGCCAGTAAGGTTAAAGAGCTGATAGATGAGGAGGGTAATACGGAGCTAAAGCTCAGAGTTTTTGTGTCTGGTGGTGGGTGTTCCGGGTTCCAATACGGCTTTACTTTTGATGAAGAAATTAACGAGGATGATGCCCAGGTAGATAAGAACGGAGTCAAGTTGCTGATTGACGCGATGAGCTACCAGTATTTAGTGGGCGCTGAGATTGATTATCAGGAGGGCATTGATGGAGCGCAGTTTGTAATTAAAAATCCCAATGCTACTTCGACATGTGGATGTGGCTCTTCTTTTTCTGCTTAGGGATGCTTAGCAGTAAAAGCGGTTATAAATTTTTCTTAGGGACCTCTTGTGGCTAATTTTTTGGGGACTACTCAGTAGGAAATGCATCCAAGCGCAGCAGCATAGACTTTGTGGCTGCCGTTTTTAATTTGAACTCTTCTTGCCGCTCAGGGGTGATTGGTGGGCCTGGAGGTGTTACAGCCTTGGAGGGGTCGACCTGGCGGCCATTCATCAGAAATTCATAATGTAAGTGTGGGCCGGTCGCCATGCCACTCTTCCCAACATAACCAATTATTTGTCCTTGCTCCACCTTCGAGCCTTTCTTGAGCTTCTTAGCGTATTTGGATAGGTGAGCGTAGCGGGTTGAAACTCCATTCTTGTGACGTAACTCAATAAATCGGCCATATGCGCCTTTAGTGCCAATATATCTTACGGCGCCCTTGCTTACTGCCATGATCGGTGTCCCTATGGGGGCGCCATAGTCAATGCCTTTATGAGCTCTCCATTTCCTCAAAACGGGATGCAGCCGACGTTTTGAAAAGCCCGAGGTGACTCTCGAGAATTTTAGTGGAGATCTTAAGAAGGCGTTTTTAATATTTTCTCCGTTCTCTTTATAGTAACCGCTTTGCTTTGTGGCATCATCCTCGAATAAAAATGCTTTATATTCCCGTCCATCATTGATGAATTTAAGTGCCTGGATTTTGCCTGAAGAGATATAGTTGTTATCAAAAAAATTGGCAGAGTAAACAATAGAGAATCGAGCGCCGCTTCTAATATCTCGGTTAAAGTCGATTTCACTGGCGAGTATCTCAGCTATTTCTGAGCCTAACTCGTCTGCGATTCCATTTTCGTCTAGGGCTCTATATAGTGAGGATTGAATAGTGCCCGATCCAAATAATAATCGATTTTCCAGTAAGACTGGCTTGATTTCGAACCCGGAATCGTTTTTGATGACTGACATCACCTTCCCGCTTTGGCCTATCAGTAGTATTTTGTTAACTGTGCCTTGAGGATTGATATAAGCGCGAATTGAATCCCCAGCTCTAAGCTTTAATTCCCTAGCTACTTTTTTTAAGGATAAAAATTTAATGAGTTCTGGGTCGTCTATTTGTAATCGGCGAAGGAGTCTAATAAATGTGTCACCCCTTTTAATAGTTTTTTCTTCGACAAATGATCCGAGCTGATAAGTATGATCATCTTGTTGGATGGTGACCTTTAAGTTCATCATTATTTTCTTTTGGTCTGCGCTGGACAGCGGTGGACCTGATGAATAACCAAGGGTGATAACGAGGCAACACGCCAAAAACAATAGGGCCAAGCTTATTTTCGCTATGAACGAGACGGGAAATTGGGTCAATAGCTTGATGTGCGATATTATGTAGGTCAATTCGATTTAGACAACCGTTTAGGCGGACAAAGTTTACCAGATTTGAAGGCATTTCATTGTTGCCTTGATTTGTTAATCGCGGATGGCCTTCGGTTCCCGACTCTCTTAATTTTATAGATAGGATGTTTGTGTGTTCGAAGAGCAGTTAAAAATTATCAAGCGAGGAATAGAAGAATTAATTTCTGAGGATGCCTTGCTAAACAAGTTAAAAAAGAAAGACAAACTTCGTATTAAGGCGGGGTTCGATCCGACTGCACCTGACCTGCATCTCGGGCATACGGTGTTGATAAACAAGCTAAAGCACTTCCAGGATTTAGGGCACGAGATCGTCTTTTTGATCGGTGATTTTACGGGGATGATTGGTGATCCCACTGGTAAGAACACGACACGTCCACCCTTGACTCAGGAAGAGGTTATTGCAAACGCGGAAACCTATCAAAAGCAAGTATTTAAGATTTTGGATCCAAAGTTGACTGAGGTTGCGTTTAATTCGAATTGGATGGGTGATTTTACGTCTTCGGAAATGATTAGATTGGCCTCTAGTTATACGGTGGCGCGTATGTTGGAGCGTGATGACTTCGGCAAGCGGTATAAAAATGGTCAACCCATCGCGATTCACGAATTTTTGTATCCGCTTGTGCAGGGGTACGACTCGGTCGCTTTAAAGGCGGATGTGGAGTTGGGAGGGACTGATCAAAAATTCAACTTGTTAGTTGGGCGCGAGCTTCAGAGGGACGCGGGGCAGGATCCCCAATGTATTCTAACTATGCCTCTCTTGGAAGGGCTGGATGGCGTGAATAAGATGTCTAAATCACTCAATAATTATGTTGGGATTGAGGATGCCCCAGCTGACATGTTCGGAAAATTAATGTCAATTTCCGATGATTTGATGTGGCGATACATCGAGTTGCTTTCATTTGAGACGCTCACGAACATCGAATCTTGGAAGAGCGAGGTGTCGGAAGGACGAAATCCTCGAGATATCAAGGTGGCTTTCGCGAAAGAAATCGTGGCGCGCTTCCATACCCATGAAGCGGCTTCAAGCGCGCTAAGTGATTTTGAATCACGCTTTCGACACGGTGGTATCCCGGAGGAAATGCCCGAATTCTCTCTTTCTGCTGACGGTGAGGGGGTATCTGTCGTTCAGGCATTAAAATTATCAGGTCTCTCGCCTAGCACTTCCGAGGCAATAAGAGGCATTAAACAGGGCGGTGTTCGAATAGATGGCGAGAAGGTCTCCGATAAAGGTCAGACCATTTCGAGGGGGGGGAGTGTCGTTCTGCAATTTGGTAAAAGAAAATTTGCAAAAATTAACATTAATTGACACAATTTTTAGCCAAAACCCTTGACCGAGCTCGCAGTTACGGTACAATGCGCGGCTCCGCTCAACAAACAGCGGAACGCTCTTTAAAAAATCGGATAGCTAAAGCGTGTGAGCGCTTTGTGTAGGTAAAGTATTATGGATGCGTGTACTAGTGCTTAGGCGCTAGTTGCTCAAAATATAGTAGTTTGCAGTATATGAAGTGCTCATACTTATGGATTCTTGTTAATGGAATCTTTTGAGTAAGAGCATTTGGATTGAACTGAAGAGTTTGATCCTGGCTCAGATTGAACGCTGGCGGCATGCTTTACACATGCAAGTCGAACGGTAACGCGGACTTCGGTCTGGCGACGAGTGGCGAACGGGTGAGTAATNCATCGGAACGTATCCATTTGTGGGGGATAGCCCGGCGAAAGCCGGATTAATACCGCATAATCTCCGAGGAGGAAAGTGGGGGACCTTCGGGCCTTACGCTGATGGAGCGGCTGATGTCGGATTAGCTTGTTGGTAGGGTAAAGGCCTACCAAGGCGACGATCCGTAGCTGGTCTGAGAGGACGACCAGCCACACTGGAACTGAGACACGGTCCAGACTCCTACGGGAGGCAGCAGTGGGGAATTTTGGACAATGGGGGCAACCCTGATCCAGCCATGCCGCGTGCGGGACGAAGGCCTTCGGGTTGTAAACCGCTTTCAGACGGAAAGAAACAGCACAAGCTAATAACTTGTGCGAATGACGGTACCGTCAGAAGAAGCACCGGCTAACTACGTGCCAGCAGCCGCGGTAATACGTAGGGTGCGAGCGTTAATCGGAATTACTGGGCGTAAAGAGTGCGCAGGCGGCTCTCTAAGACAGGTGTGAAATCCCCGGGCTTAACCTGGGAATGGCGCTTGTGACTGGAGAGCTAGAGTGTGGCAGAGGGGAATGGAATTCCTGGTGTAGCAGTGAAATGCGTAGATATCAGGAGGAACACCGATGGCGAAGGCAGTTCCCTGGGCCAACACTGACGCTCATGCACGAAAGCGTGGGGAGCAAACAGGATTAGATACCCTGGTAGTCCACGCCCTAAACGATGTCAACTAGTTGTTGGGNAAGGAGACTTTCTTAGTAACGTAGCTAACGCGTGAAGTTGACCGCCTGGGGAGTACGGCCGCAAGGTTAAAACTCAAAGGAATTGACGGGGACCCGCACAA
>NHCB01000008.1 GCA_002167745.1 Betaproteobacteria bacterium TMED22 | reverse complement strand
GATCGACGAACCTCGTTATCAGAGACTCGTATACCAGTGCGGTCCGCTAAATCTTCGAGCGCCTGCCGAGTAACCATCCGATCAAGGACTTGTTGCCGTAGATAGTTTAAATCTGGCATCGACGACCCTGATTGCGTAATGTTATTTCGGGCCAAAGACAACTCTATATCGAGCTCCGATTCAGTAATCACCGCCTCCCCTACAATGGCAACAACTCGATTAACGGGTATCGGCTCCTCTCCAAACGCAGATGTGCTCACAAGACAAAACAAAATACACTTCAACAAAAAATTCATATCTATATCTCAATCAAAAAACTAATTAATTTTCAGAAAAACGATTCAAATTTTGCTTCAGAATGCCTATAGCATCACTACCAACCCTAGTTATATCTTTAAGCTCCAGTTGAACAAATATCGACGTCGCATATAAATCGTCCCCTTTTTTATCTAGGCCGTTTAGCATTCGGTCAGCTACCACCCTGAACGCCCAACATCCTAACTTGTACTCAACACCTAAAACACCTCTTACCAACTTTTTTGCGTCATTAGAGTAGTTCCATCGGCCAGCGATACCCCATTGACCAATCAAAGGCCATTGACCGGTCACATCGAACTGCTCAAAAGAATCTCGATTATATCTATGCTCGAAATAAATGTGTTTCCCATCCTCGGGGCTATATTGCAACCAAGTGTTTTGACTAATGACTTCATCAAGCACCGCGCTATACTGAAAAAGAGAATTTGCGCGCCATGATTGACTTATACGCCCTCCGGCCTGCATGAGGATATCAGATCGGTTGCCCGATCTTGGGGTGTCGCTAGCACTAAGGTTGACAAACTCCTCATCATAATGGAACCGCTGCGCAACAGTTAGAGCAAACCACTCTTCTCCACTTTCATACTCAAGAAACTTGCTAGTTACGCCTATCGTTATCTGATCGGCATCATTTATTCGATCCTGACCAGAAAAAATATTTTCTGAATATATTTGCGACAAGCTAAAATCTGCCAAAGCGCTATCAAACACAGGTAAGTCGGTCTGATCTTCAAAAGGCACGTGCAAGGCGAAAAACTGTGGCACCAGAGTTTGAGTCATTTCAACACCCGCGTAGTTAAAATCTCTCTCAAATGCCACCGAACCCCGCAATGAATAAATTGGCAATGAACGGTCCTCCGTCACTCCAGAATCAAGATCATAATTTGTATAGTGATACCCAACCTTGGGACTCAAGCTTAAAAAATCATTTTCGTATACGTATCTCAGTCCAGGATAAATCACCGCTCTCTTAGCCCCATTTAGTTCTTGGTGATTAAAATCAACGAACTGAAACATTGACTCTGATTCGAATCCAAAAGAAAACAATGGGTTAACATGCGCGTTAATTTGTGGATCTACCTGGAATGGGGCTGACGCAAAATTTAAACTTTGATAGTGAATAACATCCACACTTCCGTACCAATCTTCAAAATTACCGTAAATACTTGCTTTACGCGGCAAATGCGCCAGTGAAGTCTTAGCCGCATCATTACTGAAATCTTTAAAATAATTATCGTCAGAGATTCCTTGTAAATTTACTGCGCCGCTAAAGTTTGGTGAAAAATTATGCTTATGAATAAGGGCGTAATAGTGCCTCGATTCTTGACTTCCATCCTCGTTCAGAAATATCTGGTCATCTTTAATTACATCGTAAATAAAATCACCATTGAATGTTTGTCCGAGATAACGTGAACTAGTGCCTATGAGATTACCTCGCTCAGACATTGATCTTAAGGTAACTATACTGTCGAAGTTTGGAGCGATGTTTAAATATACCGGTATTTTTACCTCTAGACCGTTATCAACACTCTGTCCATAAGATGGCGTCAACAAACCAGTCTTTCTTTTATCGGTGAGAGGAAATGATAGGTAAGGTGCATACAAAATCGGAGCTCCTTTGAACCATACCGTGGCATTCCGGGCAGTACCGTGCCCCTTGTCCTGATTAATGTTTAAGCGACTTGTTTTAAGATAAACGTCCTCTTGGCTAACATCGCATGAGGTATAAGTCGCATTAATAGCTATTTTTCGGAAAGGTCCTTCAAAAATCAGTTTTTTCGCTTTGCCGCGAGCTCCGTTATCAGTTAAAAGATACTGCGCATCTTCAATCTCCCCAGCCTCATAGCTTGGTGAATACTTAAATGTGTCGCCCTGTATGAAAACTCCCGGTTTCTTAATGGAGACATTTGTCCTACCTGTAACCTCATCATTCACTTGATCGTAAAATAAGTAATCACCTCTTAACTCTTGATCGCCCCTAATAATAATTGCGTTACCCTCTGCCTCTANATACTCATCACGTACTCCGTTAATTCGCTCGGCCTCTACCGAGATTTGTGGCATATCTTCGGAATGATCAATAGATTGAGACTCTAGAATAATCCGACCGCCATTAATGTTCGGCCATTGAGCATCCGCTATCTGAGCTTGCACTANTCCTGAGTGAGTGCAGAGCGAAGCCCAACAAATAAAAATGAACTGTAACTTCGTATAATGAAGCATTGGGTTACTCATCAAATTGTGTATACAAAGAAATTTAAAGCTTAAGTCATGAAGAAAATAATTAAGGCACTTTTTGATTCGTCTAGACTCGAGCTTGTTAATAATTGGTTACATTTAATACTCGAAGGACATGATTTTACCTTAACCGACCTAGCAGCAGACGCAGGAGCTAGGAGATACTTTAGAGTCACGTTAGCCAATAAGACATCCCTCGTGCTGATGGATGCTCCCACAGAGTATAACGATGCCCGACAATTCACGTTAATGGCCGAAATGCTGGCTTCCAACGGCATCAACGTTCCGATTATTAAGCATACTAATTTTGATGATGGGTTGCTTCTTCTGTCCGATCTCGGCGACGACACATACNTAAAATCACTCAACAACGAAAATGCGAATCAATTATTTGAGGACGCAACAACCGCACTCGTTAAAATTCAAACGATTGNGGCAAGAAATTTATTAAATAGTTACAGCGCTGAACTTATGAACCAGGAGCTCAAACTATTTGACGATTGGTATATTCAAAAACATCTAGAAATTAAACTTGATAAAAAAACTCAAGAATCGTTAAAAAATATCCTACAACTCATCACAGCTCGCTGTATTAGTCAATCCGAAGTTCTCGTACACCGAGACTTTATGCCAAGAAATTTAATGATTTGTGATGACAACCCTGGTGTTTTAGATTTTCAAGATGCCAGAGTAGGTCCGATAAGTTACGATGTAATTTCTCTATTTAAAGATGCTTTTATCAGCTGGGACGAAGAACAAATCCTTGACTGGACAATTCGTTATTGGGAAAAAGCGCGCAAAGCATCCCTGCCTGTTCCCCTCGATTTCGGGGATTTTTACAAAGACATAGAGTGGATGGGTTTGCAAAGGCACTTAAAGGTGCTGGGGATATTTTCCAGACTTAAACATAGAGATGGTAAAGATCACTACATTTCAGATGCGCCTCGCTTCTTGGCTTATGTGCGAGATGTGGCGCAGCGATATCGCGCGCTGAATCCCTTAATTAAAATTCTCAACGAAATCGAGAGAACAACTCCAAAAATCGGTCATACATTTTGAAGGCATGATGGTTACGAATCAACCTACCGCTATGATTCTCGCTGCAGGACGAGGCACACGAATGGGTGAGCTTGGGGAAAAATGTCCTAAAGCTCTTTTAAAGATCAATGGCACACCACTCATTCATTATCACTTAGAGAAACTTCGTAAAGTAGGATTCAATCGGATCGTAATTAATGTTTGCCACCTGGCTGACCAAATTAAGCAATTCATCGCCGATCAATACAGATCTACCGCGGAAATTGTGATCTCTCAAGAAGATGTCCCACTTGAGACAGCTGGTGGTATCGCCAATGCGCTCAAACATATCAGAAACGATATTTTTCCAGTCATCAATGCTGACATTTACTCCGAGCTTCCCTTCCACCGCTTGAATGAAGCTATTAGCAGGCTAAACAATAGTCCAGATAAATCAGGATGCCTCTTTATGGTTCCAAACCCGGCACATCACTTGAAAGGTGACTTTTGTTTAGCCGAGACACAACTAAAACTTGGAGGAGAGGAGAGACTAACTTTCAGCGGAATTGGCGTCTACAGAGCGGCAATGTTTAGTGGTATATCCGAAAACACATCCTTTGCACTTGCGCCAATCCTCAAGCGTGAAATTAACCGTGGCCAAATGTTAGGCGAGCTGGTGTCAGAATATTGGTCAGATGTTGGCACACCAGAGCGCCTAGAAGATGTCAATCGTTTTGTTGCTTTGTCCGGGCAATGATGTATCTACCACAGCATTTTCGATTGAAAAATGTAGAGCGAGCTATCAAACTAATTCAAAATAACCCATTGGCTACGGTAATCACTGCATCTGGCGGAGTCCCAGAGATTACAATGACTCCAGTTTTAATAAATCAAGAGCGATCTCAGTTGGAGGGCCACTTTGCTCTACAAAACGATATCTGGCGCAACCTCCAGGAGCCCAATACAACAACTTTTCTATTTCAAGGTCCACACGGATATATATCCCCCGCTTGGTACCTAACTAGCCCACATTTACCCACATGGAATTATGCAGTTATTGAGGTGAAAGCCGAGGTTGTTTTAGTCAACAGTCAAGAATCAACCCTCAAACTACTTGATAAACTTACAAAATATTTTGATGGGAATTTTTCTGAGTTTATTACATCGAACAGCTACCTTGAATTAATAAACGAGGCAGCAGCCGGAGTTATTGGTTTTAAAGCTAAAATTTCAAGTATCAATGCGAAATTCAAGCTATCCCAAAATAAGCGAAGCTCAGATGTTGGAAAACTAATTACCGCGCTTAGGATAAGAAAAACTAATACAGACAATTTATTGGCCGATTTGATGGAGCAAGAGCTAAACGATCAACTAAAAAAATAGGAAAAACAAACTAATATGAAAACTCAATTTGAGCGCAGACGGCACGAGCTTGCTATAAACATGAAATCTGGTATCGCTGTAATTCCAACTGCCGGCGAAGCCATCAGAAACAAGGATGCCCACTACCCTTACCGGTTCGACAGCTATTTTCACTACCTGACTGGATTCAGTGAGCCCGAGTCTGTTGTCGTGGTAATTGGAGGAAAGGAATCTCGTTCAATCCTTTTTTGTCGGGCCAAACACGAAGAACGAGAAATATGGGATGGTTTTCGGCATGGCCCCGAAGAGGCAAAAACCCAATTCCACTTTGACGATGCGTTTGCCATTGATGAGATAGATACTATTCTTCCTCAACTCATCGAAAATAAAAATACAATTTTTACACCCGTTGGCGTTTCGCCTGATTGGGATAAAAAAATGATGGGTTGGTTAAACAAAACAAGATCTCGAGCGCGAGAGGGTGTCAACGCTCCAGCAGGCCTCATAGACGTTAGGCAAATCCTGGATGAAATGAGGCTTATCAAAGATCCAGAAGAGCTGGATATCATGCGCCGAGCAGCAAAAATATCAGCTGAAGCGCATATCCATGCAATGACGGCTGCTGCGCCAGGAAAGTATGAATATGAAATTGAAGCTGAGTTGCTTTATCACTTTAAAAAAAGAGGCTCTCAATTTCCTGCTTACACCTCCATCGTTGCGGGAGGTAAAAATGCCTGCGTCCTGCACTATATAGAGAATAATACCGTCTTGAATGATGGGGATTTACTGCTCATTGACGCGGGATGCGAACTCGATGGCTATGCGTCCGACATCACTCGCACCTTTCCTGTTAACGGCAAATTTTCTGGGCCACAGAAAGTAATATACGAACTAGTTTTAGATGCGCAGCTAGCCGCGGTAGAAGCCACCTCTTGCGGCAACAGTTGGCAAGCACCCCACGACGCTGCAACTAAAATCCTCGCACAAGGGTTAATTGACTTAAACCTCTGTCATGGATCACTCGACAAAGTCTTGGAACAACGCGAATACTCGAGGTATTACATGCACAGGACCGGGCATTGGCTCGGAAGAGACGTGCACGATGTGGGTAACTATAAAACCGACGGTCAATGGCGAAGTCTCCAACCAGGAATGGTAATGACCATAGAGCCAGGATGCTACATTCGCAGCGCACCCGATATTCCAGAGCAATTTTGGAATATCGGAGTCCGTATCGAAGATGATGCGATCGTCAATCATGATTCCGGGTGTGAAATTATTACATCTGCAGCGCCTAAAGCAATCAAGGACATTGAATTACTGATGTCAGCTTAAATGAATGGTTTCTGAAATTCATTACGACGTAGTAGTAATTGGAGCCGGTCCGGTGGGCTGTGTAACAGCGCTCGCCATGAATAAACTTGGATTATCCGTAGCTGTCCTAGAGTTGCAGCCTCAAAAATCAGAAATGTCTGATGGTCGCACGTTAGCACTTTCATGGAATAGCTATCTCATTCTTAACCGACTTAAAGTTTGGTCGTCCGATGAAGAACAATTCCCAATTCGTAGGATACAGATCTCAGATCGCGGGCATTTCGGGAAAAGCGTCGTATCCGCATCAGATGTCCAATTGCCTAAGTTGGGATTCGTAGTTCGATATAGAGATCTATTGCCTCGTTTGAGAAAACAGCTAAACCAACAGAAAGTTAAAACACTGTTCCAGGCATCGGCCAACTCTATCGAAAAATATAAAGACCACTCTAAAATTACACTTGAGAATAATGGCATTAGCTCGGAGATTACCACTCGTTTAGTCGTGATGGCTGATGGGGGACAATCTTTAAATATAGCTGGGCTCAAATTCAAAAAAACAGTCAACCACGGCCACGACGCTATAGTCGGCATTATCACTGGCGAGTCTAATCCTAGCGATATGGCCTACGAAAGATTTACCCAAACAGGACCTATTGCACTGCTACCACGAGGAGGCGAGTATGCCTTTGTCTGGTCGGTTCCGAGTTCTGAAAGCGGTGACTTGCTCAATCAACCAGAGGAGCAGTTTTTAGAAGCTTTTCAAAATGCCTTTGGAGATCGCTGTGGACGATTCACTTCTATTCGAGAAAAAAGAGCTTACAGCTTGACCACCCGGATCGCTGAACAGCCTTCAGGCGGCGGTATTGTGGTTATCGGAAATGCCTCCCAAGCGCTTCATCCAATAGCGGCTCAAGGGCTAAATTTAGGGCTTCGAGACGCATGGGATCTTGCTGAATTATGTGGAGGGATTGAGACAGAGGATCTGGTCAGTGGAAACACTGTCAGTAGATTTCGAAAAAAACGTCGATGGGATCGTCTTCAAACTGCCCTCTTCAGCGCAGGACTTAATCGATTCTTTTCCGCTAAAATACCTGGCATATCAGGTGTTCGAGGCCTCGGGCTATTAGGACTGGATTTAGCGCCTTTGGCAAAGAAAATAATTATGCGACAATTAATTTTTGGTCCGAAGCTATAAGTATTTCGTATATTTCTCTGAATCCTATAAAATCGGGGATTTGGTTCATAAAGCACGTTATGAAAATCGGGCCTCACCTACTAAAATCACCTGTAATCGCGGCTCCAATGGCAGGAGTAACCGATCAGCCCTTTAGAAATCTTTGCAGAAAGCTAGGTGCAGCACTCGCCGTGTCCGAAATGGTCACATCAAATACGAAACTATGGAATTCGAAAAAAACACAGTTTCGACTAACTCATAGCGGCGAAGACACTCCGAGAGTGGTACAAATTGCGGGAACCGATCCATTACAAATGGCCGAAGCAGCTAAGCTTAATGTCGGTCTCGGAGCAGAAATAATTGACATAAACATGGGTTGTCCCGCCAAGAAAGTATGCAAAGCTGCGGCAGGATCAGCATTAATGAAAAACGAACCGCTCGTCGCATCAATACTGCACTCTGTTGTTCGCTCGGCAAATATCCCAGTAACGTTGAAGATACGGACAGGATGGAGCGAAGAATCAAAAAACGCAATCCAAATCGCCAGGATCGCAGAAGACTGCGGAATACAAGCACTCACCATACATGGACGAACAAGAAATGATTTTTTTAATGGGGCCGCCGAATATGACACTATCGCTCAAGTCAAGTCTGCGCTTAAAATTCCTATCATTGCTAATGGTGATATTGATTCACCAAAAAAAGCATTTGAAGTACTTAAGTCGACGCAAGCTGACGCAGTTATGATCGGTCGAGCGGCCCAAGGAAGGCCTTGGATTTATCGAGAAATTAGCCATTACCTAAAAACTGAAGAGGAGCTACCACCTCCAACAATTAGTGAGAGAAAAAATATTCTTCTAGAACACCTAACTGAACTTTATAGTTTTTACGGTGAAGAACGAGCAGTTCGACTAGCCCGTAAACATGTGAGCTGGTATCTCGCTGATCTACCAGGATCAAAGGACTTTCGTGCGGCATTCAATGCGCTTCAAAGTGGAAAAACACAATTGAATGCAGTAACTAATTTTCTGATTTCTGTGGCGTATCAACAAAACCTAATAGCCCAAAAATTCGCAGCATGAGTAAGCAGCGTGATCTCCCGGACGCTGTGAAGCATTCGATAGAGACTTACTTTAAAGACTTAGAGGGTGAAAGTGTCCACAGAGTCTATGACATGGTTATCGAGTCTGTCGAAAAAGCGCTTATCGAAGAAATTCTGAGCCGTGCAAGAGGTAATCAAAGCGAAGCCGCACAAATCCTAGGGATTAACCGTAATACACTCAGAGCGAAAATGAAAAAATATAAATTCCTTTAATCAATTAAGAATCATAACTATCAAATGTACAATGCCATCATCTAAACAAGCTTTAATAAGCGTCTCGGATAAGACCGGAGTGATCGCGTTCGCCCAATCACTCGAAAAAATGGGTTATAAAATTCTATCCACCGGCGGGACAGCTAGAACACTCTCCGAAGAAGGTGTTCCGGTAACCGAAATTGGCGACTACACCGGATTTCCTGAAATGCTGGATGGCCGAGTGAAGACACTCCACCCAAAAGTACATGCAGGCATCTTGGCAAGACGTGACCTAGAGCAACATGCTGCATCATTAAGCCAGCACGAGATACCAACAATCGATCTGGTAGTGGTCAACTTATACCCGTTTGCCGCAACAGTAGCCAACCCAAACTGCAGTCTTGAAGAAGCTATTGAAAATATTGATATAGGCGGACCGACAATGGTTAGAGCGGCCGCTAAAAACTGGGAGCATGTAGGGGTAATTACTAGGCCAACGGACTACCATATGGTGCTGGCTGAGCTAACGAGTTCGCCCACACGAACCCTTTCTCGAAAAACGCGGTTCGCACTTTGCCGGCAAGCATTTTCACACACGGCAACCTACGACTCCAATGTAAGCAACTACCTCGCGGGGACAGATATACAAGGGAACCAAACGAATTTTCCGGACCAGATAAATCTCAATTTTCGTAAAAGCGAAGATCTTCGCTATGGCGAAAATCCTCACCAACAAGCAGCCTTTTATAAAGACTTATCTCCTCTTCTTGGGGCCTTGGCAAATTACAAACAAATTCAAGGCAAAGAACTCTCGTATAACAATATTGCCGATTCCGATGCGGCTTGGGAGTGCGTCAAAAGCTTTAACGACCCAGCTTGTGTCATTGTCAAGCATGCAAATCCGTGTGGTGTAGCAATCGGAGAAAATGGGGTAAAGGCTTACCAAAAAGCCTTTGCTACGGATCCTACTTCTGCATTTGGTGGCATCATCGCCTTTAATACCGAAGTTGACGAACATGCTGCTTCTGCAATTGGCAACCAATTCGTTGAAGTGGTGATAGCGCCGAATTTTTCCGATGAAGCTAAAGTCTATTTCTCGGAAAAGAAAAATGTTAGATTGCTGCAAATCGGTCTTGATCGCGCCGTAAATAAGCATGAATATAAACGGGTGGGTGGAGGTATGTTGGTACAACATTCTGACGCGAAGAACGTATTAGAAGGCGATCTGAAAATTGTTACAGAAGTTAAACCAACAGCAAAACAAATGACAGATCTAATGTTTGCTTGGCGCGTAGCCAAATTCGTTAAATCTAATGCCATAGTATTTTGTGGAGATGGCATGACCTTAGGTGTCGGGGCCGGCCAAATGAGTCGCATAGACTCAGCAAGAATAGCCTGCATTAAGGCAGAGAATGCAAATCTGAGCCTCTCGAACTCAGTCGTTGCATCAGATGCATTTTTCCCATTTCGAGATGGGCTGGATGTGCTGAAAACTGCTGGAGCTAACGCAGTCATCCAGCCTGGCGGCAGCTTAAGAGATGATGAGGTTATTACTGCAGCAAACGAGCATGGAATCGCTATGGTTTTAACTGGAACCCGTCACTTCAGACACTAAGATGAATGGTCACGCTAAACACATAGTTTACCGATTGCATACAGGAGATAAGTCGTTATGAAAATCCTCGTTATTGGAAGCGGCGGTAGGGAGCATGCACTTGCCTGGCGTCTTGCTCAATCTCCAAGAACATCTAAAATATTTGTATCTCCGGGAAATGCAGGGACATTCCTTGAAGACAGCATAGAAAACGTGCCCCTGCACGAGATCGAGGATTTAATCAAGTTTGCGATCTCGGAGAATATTGATATGACTATCGTTGGTCCTGAAGCGCCATTAAGCGAGGGTATCGTTGATGCGTTCAAAGCCAGAGAGCTTATGATTTTTGGGCCTGTAGCAGCGGCAGCTCAACTTGAAAGCTCAAAAGATTTCGCTAAACAATTTATGTCAAATCATAATATTCCAACTGCTGAATATTCCACCTTCACCGAGCCGAATGAAGCCCACAACTACATCTCTGCTAAAGGGGCCCCAATTGTTGTTAAGGCCGATGGCTTAGCGGCAGGCAAAGGTGTCGTTGTGGCCATGACCGAACTAGAGGCACATGAAGCTATAGATATGATGCTTGTAGACAACGGCATGGGCGTAGCCGGCGCAAAAGTCGTTATAGAAGACTTTTTAGTAGGTGAAGAGGCTAGCTTCATTGTAATGATTGACGGAGAACACGTTCTACCATTAGCGACGAGCCAAGACCACAAGAGATTACTCAATAATGACCAAGGTCCTAATACAGGCGGGATGGGTGCTTATTCACCAGCACCGGTAGTGACACCAGAGCTACATGCAAAAGTCATGAAGGAAGTAATTAAGCCCGTCCTTAATGGCATGAAGGACGCGGGAACACCCTTTGTTGGGTTTCTCTATGCGGGATTAATGATTGCCTCCGATCAAACAATCAAAGTCCTCGAATTTAATTGTCGCCTTGGTGATCCAGAAACCCAACCAATCATGATGCGTTTAAAAAGCGATTTAGTCACTTTGGTAGAACATGCACTAATGGGCACATTAAACAAGGTCGAATCCAGCTGGGACCTAAGAACAGCTTTAGGTATAGTCCTAGCAGCTAAAGGCTATCCTCAATCACCGCGAAAAGGCGATGTCGTCATAATCCCGCCCCAGGACAATGCAGACGTGCATGTCTTTCATGCAGGGACTGCTCTTATTGACAATCAACTCGTCACTAATGGTGGTCGTGTTCTATGCGTAACAGCCCTAGGAGAAAACGCAATTAAAGCCCGTGATTTAGCGCTAGAAACCTCAGACCGAATCTCCTTCGCTGATAAACAATATCGGACCGATATTGGTTACCGGGCAACCAAAAATTGATAGCTATGATAGAAGTTGGTCCAGTAAAAGAATTTTTCATATCGCTTCAAGATAATATCGTTCAAGAAATAGAAGGACTTGATGGTAAGCACTTTATTACCGACAAATGGGATCGAGAGTCCGGTGGTGGAGGTATTAGCCGAGTCTTGGAAAATGGTAACTTGTTCGAACGCGCTGGGGTCAACTTTTCTCATGTTTATGGGGACCAATTACCACAATCTGCTACCACAGCGCGTCCTGAATTAGCAGGTCGATCTTTCGAGGCCATGGGTGTCTCAGTCGTGCTACATCCCAACAATCCTTATGTGCCAACCGTACACATGAACGTTCGATTTTTCTTTGCAGCGAGAAAATCTGAAGAGCCAGTTTGGTGGTTTGGCGGTGGCATGGACTTAACTCCCTACTACGGGTTTGACGAAGACTGTGTTCATTTTCACGAGACCTGCAGAGCGTCACTTGACCCTTTTGATAAAGCGCTGTACCCCAAATTTAAAAAATGGTGCGATAGCTACTTTTATTTAAAACATCGCAAAGAACCCAGAGGTGTTGGTGGTATATTTTTTGACGACATCTCAACGCCTGATTTTAATACGTGCTTTGCAATGACTCGCAGTGTAGGAAAACATTTTTTAGCTGGTTACATGCCAATTGTTGAAAAACGTCAAGGTATCCCGTTTGGCGATAAAGAAAAAGATTTTCAAGCGTATAGGCGAGGTCGTTACGTAGAATTTAATTTAGTGTTTGATCGTGGAACCTTGTTTGGACTTCAATCAGGCGGACGAACAGAATCGATCTTGATGTCCATGCCCCCCAACGTGAAATGGCGTTATAACTGGAGTCCCGATAACAGCTCCGCAGAAGAAGCGCTGTATGAGAGATATTTAATTGGCAAAGATTGGGTC
Organism: Betaproteobacteria bacterium TMED22; assembly: GCA_002167745.1. Classification (GTDB taxonomy): domain Bacteria; phylum Pseudomonadota; class Gammaproteobacteria; order Burkholderiales; family Eutrophovitaceae; genus Eutrophovita. The sequence goes on along the minus strand of NHCB01000008.1, from coordinate 150,952 downwards.
TAGATATTCTATAAGGACAAATCGTTATTCATAAATAATCAATACCTAACTTAGTCGCCTCCTCCCAGATAAGAACGCCGTATTTCAGGGCTGTGTAGTAACTCCCTCGACTCACCGGTTATCGATAACTCTCCGCTTTCCATCACGTAAGCTCTTTGGCTCGACTCTAACGCTAGTCGAGCATTTTGTTCAACTAGTAAAATTGTAACTCCCGTTTGAGATACACCTCGAATAACTTCAAAAATCTTTTCAACCATAATCGGCGCTAAACCCATCGAAGGTTCATCTAACAATAGTAATTTTGGTCTCGCCATCAACGCACGACCAATCGCCAACATTTGCTGCTCGCCACCAGATAACGTTCCGCCCGTTTGACGTCGTCGCTCTTTTAATCTTGGAAAGAACTCATACATCATTTTCAAATCCGTGTCTTGTTCCTGCTGGCTATTACCAAGGTAAGCACCCATGAGAAGGTTTTCTTCAACCGTCAAACGACCAAAGACACCACGGCCCTCAGGCACCATTGAAATGCCACGCTTAACGCGATCGAAGACCGGTCTGTAACTGAGATCTACATTATTAAAATACACGCTCCCTGTATGTGGAAGCACACCCGCTATGGCGTTAAGCATAGAGCTCTTACCAGCACCATTGGCGCCGATTAAAGCAACTGTTTCACCTTCTTCAACTCTTATATCAACACCTCTCACCGCACGAATACCGCCATACCTTACGTCTAGTGACTGAGCCTCCAAGAAACTCATGGCAACTCTCCACCAATATAGGCTTGTATAACGTTCGGGTCTTTCCGAACAAGCTGCGGGACATCTTCGGCTATTTTTTGACCATAATCCAAGACGGCAACTCGGTCACACAAATTCATGATGAGTTTGACGTCATGCTCAATCAACAATATCGATACTCCGTCAGTTCTAATTGTTTGAATCAAACCTTTCAATTCTTCCGTCTCAATTGCATTCATCCCAGCCGCCGGCTCATCTAACGCTAATAATTTTGGTCTCGTAGCAAGAGCTCGTGCAATCTCCAATCTACGCTGATCCCCATAGGATAAGTTACGCGCAAGATTATCCGCCTCAGTCAAAATGCCAACATAGTCCAACCACCTCATTGATTGGGTCCGAATCATTTTCTCTTCATGTCTAGCGGATTTAGTATTGAAGATCGCGCCGAATGATCCTGTCGATGTCTTGGCGTGCATGCCGACCATGACATTTTCCATGACTGTCATATTTTGAAACAGTCGAATATTTTGAAATGTTCTTGCTATGCCTGCCGTAGCAACTTGATGAGGTTTTCGTCCTACGATAGATCGCGCGTCAAATTTGATGCGCCCGTTATTCGGCAAATAAACACCAGTGATAACATTAAATAACGTAGTCTTTCCGGCACCATTAGGCCCAATCAAACCATATATTTCACCTTCATTAATCGTTAATGAGACATCGTTTAACGCTTGCACTCCACCGAAATTTTTATTGATTTTTGTAAGCTCTAATAACGGCATATGAAGAATCATCTAATCTTTAGCGATGTCTGGATCTGCAGCTGTTCGACGTTTTGGTGCCGGCCAAAGACCTGTCGGACGCATCAGCATTACCAGAATCAGGGCTAAGCCAAAAAGCAACATTCGAAGTGCTTCAGGATCAATATAAACATCGCCAAATAGCGTTCGTTGAATTGGCGACGCGGTTGACCTCAAAATTTCTGGAAGTACCGTAAGTAAAATTGCGCCGAGTAATACCCCATAAACATGCCCCATACCACCCAGAACAACCATACATAAAACCATAATCGACTCGAGCAACCCAAAACTTTCTGGGCTTACGAAGCCTTGAAGACTCGCGAACAGACCACCGGCGATGCCGCCAAACATCGCACCTAAAGCGAATGCCAACAGCTTTACATTGCGCGTATTAATACCCATTGCCTGAGCTGCTAATTCATCTTCCCTAATTGCTAACCATGCACGACCAATTCTTGATTTCTCAAGGCGAACACAGATAACAATCGTCATAAACAAAAGCGCTAACAGGACGTAGTAGTAAGTATGAACACCTGAAAATGAAATGCCCAGTAGCTCATGAGTTCTAGTCAGATCAGCCCCCCCAATGCTTATTGGATCAATTTTATTAATACCGATTGGTCCATTAGTTACGTTGACTGGGTGGTCAAGATTATTCAAAAAAATTCGAATGATCTCCCCAAACCCTAGTGTAACGATTGCCAAATAATCTCCTCTTAGCCGCAGTGTCGGCGCTCCAAGCAACACACCAAAAAGCGCTGCCATGCCAGCGCCAATAGGTAATATCGCCCAAAAAGGTAGATGCAAATCAAACTGCGGAGACGCCAGGAGCGCCCAAGTATAGGCGCCTACAGCGTAAAACGCGATGTACCCTAAATCCAACAAACCTGCGAAGCCCACAACTATATTCAAACCCAACGCCAGCATGGCGTAAATCAGCGCAAAATCAAGGATGCGTACCCATGTTCGGCCCACGGTATTACTTAGAAGAAAAGGTAAAACTGCTAACGCCAAGAAGAGCAGAATATACCCACAAAAAAGCGCTTTTCTGTTGTTTCTGAATTTACACCATAAATCTTGCACAAAATGTTTCATGCACGCTCCGATACTCGCTCACCCATAAGTCCCGTAGGCCTGAAAACCAACACAACAATCAAAACAACAAATGCAAAAACATCCTGATAATGACTACCTAAGAATCCTCCGGTAAGGTCGCCGATATATCCGGCACCAATACTTTCAATGAGCCCCAACAAAAGTCCTCCAAGAACTGCGCCTCCGAGGTTGCCGATACCGCCAAGTACAGCTGCCGTAAAGGCTTTAAGTCCCAACATAAAACCCATCGAGTAATGGACCACACTATAGTTACCCGCGATCAAGATTCCAGCTACTGCAGCTAATCCAGCGCCTATCATGAACGTTACAGAAATTATTTTATTAACATTAATCCCCATCAGCCCTGCCACGCGCTGACTCTCAGAGGTCGCACGCATAGCACGTCCAAGCTTTGTAAAATGCACAATAACGAGTAAGCCACTCATAAGCACAGCTGAGATCAGTATGATGAATATCTGAACGCTAGTGATGCTCGCACCAAACAATTCAAATGTTTCCGTGGGAAATAGTTGAGGCACTGTTTTGTATTTACGACCCCAAATTATCATGGCGATATTTTGAAGCAGAATTGATATCCCAATCGCTGTGATCAGCGGGGCTAAACGAGGTGCATTTCGTAGTGGTCTATAGGCTAAACGTTCAATAAAAAAAGCAAGCGACATACATACAAGAATTGCAGCAAGCCCTGCCAATAAGATTGTCAAAAATGGATGCATCTCGGGAAACACTGACAGCAACGTCGAAACAACTGCGAGTGCTGTCATGGCGCCAATCATCACCACTTCACCGTGTGCAAAATTAATTAGTCCAAGAATGCCGTACACCATCGTATAGCCTAGCGCTACCAAGGCATACACACTACCTAGTACTAATCCATTTAAAATTTGCTGAGCAAATATATCCATCGTGCTACTTTGCGCCCCTGGGAGAAATTAACCCCAGCAAAAGACATCCACGTCACATTAATCAGCCCCGCCGATTGTCTCAACGTATTGCCATGTCCCATTCACAACCCGATAGAGACTTATGTTGCCCCCCTTCAGGTCCCCCCGTTCATCAAAACGAATTCGTCCCGTAACACCCGGGAAATCGGTATTGCGAAGAAACGGCAAATAGGTTGCTGGGTCTGTTGAGTTCGCGCGCATCATTGCGTTAATCATTACAAACGTAGCGTCATAAGCATAAGGAGCATAGAGCTGAATATCCTCTCGATAAATTTGCTTAAATTTTTCCCGGAATTCTTTGCCTCCAGCCATTTGGTCTAACGGTAACCCGGGAGAAGATGCGTACGCACCTTCACCCTCAGCGCCCGATAAAACCATGAACTGTTTAGTCTGCACGCCGTCTCCAGCTAGGAAGAATCCCGTTAACCCTAGATTTTTAATTTGTTTCATCATGGGCCCGGCTTGAGAATCCATCCCACCATAAAAAATCAAATCCGGATTTAAACCCTTTATTTTGGTCAAGATTGCCGTGAAATCTGTTTTCGTAATATCGGTAAACTCTCTCGTCAAAATCTTACCGCCGGCATCCTTAATAGCTGACTCAAACTCATCAGCTAAACCTTTTCCATATGCGCTTCGATCATCAATAATCGCTATCCCCTTAGCGCCGAGCGTTTTAACAGCATAATCACCCAAAACCTTCCCTTGCTGCTCGTCGTTTGCCATTACGCGGTGTGCGGTCTGATAATCTTGATGGGTATATGTAATAGCCGTAGCTGACGGTGAAACTTGCGGTATGCCAGAATCGAAATATATAGTAGAAGCGGGAATGGTTGTCCCCGAGTTTAGATGTCCAACGACACCTACTATGTCGGAATCAACCAACTTTTGGGCAACAACAGTAGCTTTCTGTGGGTTAGCCTCATCATCCTCCGATAACAACCTAAATTGAATTGGTACTCCATCAATCACTAGGTCTAACTCATTAGCCTCATCAACGGCGAGCTCGGCTCCACGCTCATTATCCTTTCCAAGGTGCGCAATAGGGCCAGTAAGTGGACCCACGTGGCCGATGTTAACAATTTTTTTTCCATCGCTCGTCTCGCTCTCCGCTCCACATCCAGCAATAATCAATGCCGCTACGAATATCGCAAATGAACGTTTAAATATCATTGTCTCGTCTCCAAAATTTTACTTCGATCAAAATCTCGACTGGCTCGTCGGCCTCTCGCTAATAGTAACAGTGGATAGCAAAGTGTCAATTTTTGATTTCAGCGGAAAAATAAACAACAAAAAAAACCGGCCATAAGCCGGTTTTTTAAAAGTCTTAGTACATTAAAGAGACATAATCCATTCAGCGAGTTGCTTCGCTTCATCATCAGTAACAGGATTAGGCGGCATAGGAATCGGACCCCACTTACCCATGCTTCCGTTCTTGATAGAGTTTATAAGCCTCTCTACCGTTATCTCCCCACCTTTTGGGTCTGTACCTTTGGCAATTTCCTTGTAAGCAGGGCCTACTAATTTTTTATCTACCGCGTGACAACTCAAGCAGTTTTTACTTTTTGCTAACGCTTCAACATCATTCGCTTGCACGTTTGAAACAAAACTTAAGCCAAAAGCAACGAGGCAAGTTACAACAGCTTTCTTCATTTTAATGCTCTCCCTTCCGTTCACTACAAGCTGGTCAATTTTTAGTCTTTGCTACGAGCGCAAAATCAACTTATTCTAAATTGACCAACAATCAATAAATTTACTTGGACTTAAAAAAACCAAATTAATTTAAAGTAATTGTACCATCCAATTATCCTTAAATACCAACACAACGGGCTTCTATCCAACAGGAAATAAAAGATCCAACAGTAAACCCACAAAAAGAATACCGCCTACGGAATTATTATGCCGAAATGCTCTAAAACACCCCTGACGGGACCGGGACTTAATCATAGGGTATTGCCACGCCATAGCAATTACCGAGCAGAGCAAACCTAAGAAATAAAAAACACCTAAGCCGCTCATGATTCCGACTATGGACATAACAGCGACAAAACAGATTTGAAATAACACAATACATAAGACATCATATTTCCCAAAAAGTATTGCTGTTGTTTTTATTCCTATGTTCACATCATCATCACGATCCACCATGGCATATTGCGTATCGTAAGCCAGTACCCAAAAGATATTACCCAACATAGTAACTAAGGCCACGAACGGTACATGGTCTGCGACAGATGCCCAGGCCATAGGAATCCCAAATCCAAACGCAATACCCAAGTAAGCCTGCGGTATTGAGATTAATCGCTTTGCATATGGATAACTGATAGCCAGAAACAACGCTAAAAATGACAGCTTAATTGTCAATAGGTTAAGCGTCAGCACCAAACAAAAAGCCATTGTTAATAATAACGAAGCAATAAATAAAGCCTCCCACGGGGCGATTTCCCGGTTGGCTAATGGTCGACGAGCCGTTCGTTTTACATGACAATCAAAATCTCGATCGGCATAATCGTTAATAGCGCATCCCGCAGATCGCATCAAAATAGTGCCTAAGACATAAGCAAAAAAAAGTTTAACGTCGGGCAACCCTTCTGAGGCCATCCAAAGTGCCCATAGAGTTGGCCAAAGGAGCAAAAAAATACCCACGGGTTTATCAATACGAATTAACCGTCCGTAGATAGAAAACCGCTTATATAGTTTATGCAGCATTTTCACTACGCCTCGGAAAATTTTTCCCGCGAACCATACCACCGATCTATATGTTTCTCCGCCAGCTCGGTGTGATTCGCTAAAAAATCCGACGCAAGAAGCTTGGCCTTTTCTAAAAGCAGTACGTCTCTTTCTGGATCAGCGTAACGGAGCATCGGTACGCCAGACTGTCGAGCACCTAATATTTCTCCAGGTCCTCGGAGCTGAAGATCCGCCCGAGCAACCTCGAAGCCATCTATGTTTTCATAGATAACCCTCAATCGTAATCGAGCGGTATCTGTCAATTTTGAGCTATACAGAAGAATACAAGTGCTAGCGCCAGACCCTCGACCAATACGCCCTCTCAATTGGTGTAATTGAGATAGGCCTATTCTTTCGGCATTTTCGATCACCATTACCGTCGCATTCGGCACATCAATTCCAACCTCGATCACTGAGGTGGCAACTAATAAGTGAATAGCACCGTCAGAAAACGCATCCATAATGCTCGTTTTTTCTTGGCTCTTCATTCGACCATGCACAATCCCAATACGGAGATTTGGAAATTGGGCTTGAATTAAATCATGGGTGTGAATAGCGGTTTCTAATTGCAATGTCTCAGACTCTTCAATAAGAGGACAGACCCAATACACTTGCTGACCAGACTGACATGTTTCTTCAATGCGCTGAAAAACCTCCTCTCGGCGGCTATTACTGACAAGCTTAGTCGTAATCGGAATACGGCCCAGCGGCAATTCATCAATCACCGAGACGTCCAAATCACCAAAAAAGCTCATCGCTAAGGACCGAGGTATCGGGGTAGCACTCATCATCAACTGATGAGTTTGATTCAGTTTATCGGCCCCTTTATCGATTAACGCTAATCTTTGTTTAACTCCAAAGCGATGCTGCTCATCAATAATAACCAACCCCAAATTTTTAAATACAACATCCTCCTGAAATAGAGCGTGTGTTCCAACAACAATATGGACAAATCCGCCTTTCATTTTTTCGTTCACTTGGTTTCGTTCGGCTTTAGTGAGACTTCCTGTCAAACGCTCAACGCTTATGTTTAGAATACTCAACCAACCTTCTATTTTTCTAAAATGTTGTTCCGAAAGAATCTCAGTCGGCACCATTAAAGCTACTTGATACCCTGCATCAATAGCTTGAAGTGCCGCCAAGGCAGCAATGACCGTCTTACCACTCCCGACGTCACCCTGTAGTAATCGTCGCATTGGCAGGTGCTTCGATATATCTGTTTGAATTTCAGATAGTACTCTCTCTTGAGCATTTGTAAGCTTGAAACCCAGTCGAGATAAAAATAACTCTATCCGTGAGTTAACTGGCGACATTACTGGGGCCATATACTGCTCCCGCTTATCATAATTCTTTCGCATGATCAGCTGCTGCGCGAGGAGCTCGTCAAAACTTAGACGCGCCCAAAACTCGCTACTTCGATTTTTAAGTAAAGCTGGATCTACATCACCCTGTGGCCGATGTAGCGTCTTTACGGTATCAGAAAAACTTGGCAAACCAAGGTCGTCTAAGTAGGCAGGCAAAAGCGTATCAGTCTGATCAGCAACTGCAAATGCACGTGTAACCGCTTTACGAATCGACGCCTGACCAAGCCCCTTGGTCGTTGCATAAACTGGGGTTAACGTAGTTGGTAACTCTTCGTTGGCAATTATTTTTTTGTATCTTGGATGAACCATTTCTCTTACACGTTGGCGATTGATTCTAAATTCGCCAACCACCCTTATGCGGACCCCAGCTCCTAACATTCGTTGTTGGCTGGGATAGAAGTTTAAGAAGCGAAGCGAAGCGATACCAGTTGCGTCCTGAACTGAAACCACTAATTGACGTCTCGGACGGAATTCAACTTTGCTGTTAATAACAGTAACTTCTATTTGAACCAGCTCTCGTTCCGGCGCTTCAGTGATATTAAGCACCTTGGTCTCATCTTGATATCGAATAGGGAAAAAAGTCAGCAAGTCTTGTACTCGGAATATTCCTAACTTAATCAGCTTCGCTTGAACAGCAGGCGTAGTAACCTTCTCGAGGTCATTAGATTGGCCAACAGAATTAACGACACCGTTTTTCATATATTTCAATGCATTGTTCCGGAAAAAGGCTAACGAGCCGCGATAGCATCTACTTCAATCAACCCGTCTTTTGGTAAACGCGATACTTGAACCGCTGAACGAGCAGGATAGCTATTCGAAGCAAATAACCTGTCCATATGTTTATTTAGCTCGTCAAAATAAGTCAAGTCAGTCATAAAAATCGTGAACTTAACAACATCGTCAAGCGTAAATTCCGCGGCCCTTAAAATGGACTCAATATTCTCGAAGGCCTGATTAGCTTGCGCTAGAAAGTTTGGCCGTAACAGCCCTGACTCAGGATCTAGGCCCAGCTGGCCGGAAACATAAAGAGTTGCACCTACCTGCACGCCTTGTGAATATGCGCCCACCGCAGTCGGAGCGGTACTCGTTTGAATTGTTAGATTCGCCATAAAGATCTCCTAGGTATAATATCGTGCAGCACAACAAATGGGCGTAGGATCAACATCCTTCAAATTGGAATGAGCAGCATGCTAGTTATAGTTTTCATTTTAAAAATAGCAGATTTCGGAAGACAAGCGAATAAGCCCTAAGATCCTAAATGCATATTAACTCTCAAGAGACTCATAAACAAAATATTGTCGCCCTCACAATTGCAGCGATTGGCGTTGTTTTTGGAGATATTGGTACCAGCCCGATATACACTATCCGGGAAGTATTCAGTCCGCGATACGGGATCACTCCTGACGCGGATAATATTCTAGGTTGCTTATCGCTTATATTTTGGGCGCTCGCCTTAGTTGTCGCACTCAAGTACGTATTTTTTATGCTTCGAGCTGACAATCGTGGGGAAGGCGGTATGATGGCGCTCCTGGCGCTTGTATTAAAAGCAACAGAGAAAAAACCAAAAAAACGCTTTTTCTTAATCGCGCTTGGACTATTTGGCGCAGCGCTGTTTTATGGTGATGGGATTATAACACCCGCTATCTCAGTATTGTCTGCGGTAGAAGGTCTAGGGGTCGCTTCTCCTGTACTTCAGCCCTACGTTATGCCCATTACGATTGCGATCGTAATTCTTCTTTTTATGTTGCAACAACGCGGAAGCGGTGGAGTTGGAGCTCTTTTCGGTCCAGTAACGGTCATCTGGTTTGGTGTCCTTGGCTTTTTAGGTCTAATTAATATTGGGCTCGAAGCTTCAATCTTTAAGGCACTGAACCCGACCTATGCAGTCCAGTTCTTTATTACAAATAAAATCTTTGGATTTTTAGCCATCGGAGCTATCGCTCTAGCGGTCACTGGGACCGAAGGTATATACACCGATATGGGACATTTTGGTCGAAAACCAATAAGAATTGCATGGACTTTGTGGGTTTGGCCTAACTTATTACTGAATTATTTTGGTCAGGGAGCACTCATTCTTGCCCAGCCAGAGACAATAGCGCATCCCTTTTACAACATGGTTCCCGCGTGGGGGCTGTATCCGTTAATAGGCATGACAACCATTGCGACAGTAGTTGCGTCACAAGCAGTAATATCAGGCACCTATTCATTGACACGACAAGCAATTCAATTGGGTTATTGTCCAAGACTTGACGTGTTTCATACATCTGAGAGCGAAATCGGGCAAGTTTATATGCCATGGATCAACTGGATGCTGTTAGCCGCTGTTTTGTTATTGATTCTCTCATTCGGATCATCAAGCAATCTGGCAGGAGCATATGGTGTAGCTGTTACAGGGATGATGGCAATCGACACTGTAATGGCCTACTTCGTAGTGACTCACCTGTGGGGCTGGCGTCGATGGTACGCATTACCGATAGCCGTAATATTTCTAATATTTGATTTAGTTTTATTTTCAGCAAATTCTGTCAAAATTCTTCACGGTGGCTGGTTTCCATTCACTGTCGGATTGATATTGTTTACATTATTTACGACTTGGTATAAGGGTCGTCAGGGGCTTGCTCGTGAACTAGCGCCTGATGCGCTCGAACTAAAACCCTTCTTAACCAGCTTAGCATCATATCCTCCTCAAAGAGTGTCGGGCACGGCAGTTTTCATGACCACCTCCGCAAATACGGTACCCCACGCACTGCTGCACAATCTAAATCACAACAAAGTTTTGCATGAGCGTGTTGTTCTTCTAACGGTGAGTACGGAGGAAATACCGCACGTCCCAGAGGGGGAGCGTGTCATAGTTGAAGCAATTAATAACGAATTTCATAAAATTCTTGTTCGCTATGGATTTAAAGACCAACCAGATATTCCCGCAGCACTTGAATTGTGTGCGTCCTCTGGACTTCGGTTCAACACAATGGACACATCATATTTTCTCTCCAGACAAACTTTGGTCCCTAAGCTGGGGAAAGATATGGCTCTTTGGCGAGAAAAATTATTTGCACTAATGTCAAGAAATTCTGCAAGCGCTATTAGTTTTTTTAAGCTGCCTGCAAATCGAGTGGTTGAGCTCGGCACGCGGATCGAGCTTTGACCCTCGACAAGCCAAACATTAGCCATATTGGGAGCACGTCCGCTTAAAGTGTCTTAAAATTACAGCTATATAGTATATTTGTGCTAAAAATACTGAGTAAGGTCATTTACAAGGAAAAATATCATGGATTACGTTACACCAACAACCGCTATGGAAGCGAGCAAAGCTCTGGCTCAAGATGGCGCATTCGCGCTCGCAGGAGGAACTGACTTACTTGTAAAGCTAAAAACTAAATTCGTCTCACCTAGTGTGATCGTTGATATCAAACAAGTCCCTAAAATAATGAGTATTGAGAACTCGACTGACGGGTGGTGGATTGGTGCGGCGGTGCCATGTGCAGAAATCTCTGAACACGAATCCTTACGCCAAGACTGGCCAGGATTAGTGGAGTCGTTATCGCTAATCGGCTCTACCCAGATTCAGGGACGGGCGACTCTAGGAGGTAATTTATGTAACGCCTCCCCTGCGGCCGATAGTGTACCCGCGCTTATCGCAGCTTACGGCACTTGTATCATCTCAGGACAATCTGGAGACCGAGAAGAACCAATAGAAAATATTGTGACCTCCCCGGGAGTCACTGTTCTTGAAAAAGGAGAATTCATTCTAGGATTTAAACTTCCAAAACCTGAAAGTGGTACAGGTGATGCCTACCTCCGATTAATCCCGCGCAGCGAAATGGATATAGCAATAGTTGGAGCAGGCACCTCGGTTAGCGTGGATAAAGATAAAAAAATAACATCCATTCGGGTGGCTTTAGGGGCAATAGCTCCCACTCAGATTATCCTTGACGGCCTGGAAGACCTCTTCATTGGTAAAGAGCCAAATGAAAACTCAATAAATAAATTAATTTCGATAGCCGAATCTGCGTGCAGGCCAATCAAAGATAAAAGAGGCACTGTAGAATATAGAACGAAAATTGCGGGCGTACTTGCGAAGCGGACGCTTACGATCGCTTATAAACGAGCGATCAATCACTAAAATACGAACTCGAAAGAAAATACATGCCAAAGACACATATTTCAACGCAAATTAACGGGGATAGTTACGAATTTCTCTGTAATACACAACAAACGCTTCTCGATGTTTTGAGGCAGGAATTAGACTTGAAGGGAAGCAAAGAGGGGTGCGCTACAGGAGATTGCGGTGCCTGCAGCGTAATGATGGATGACAGGTTGGTGTGTGCTTGTCTTGTCCTTGGGGCGGAAGCTGACGGCAAAAAAATCGAAACGGTTGAAGGCCTATCCTCAGGATCATCACTGGATCCCCTACAGCAAAAATTTATCGACCTTGCGGCGCTTCAATGCGGCATCTGCACACCCGGAGTATTAGTTGCCGCAAGAGCTCTCTTAGAAAAAAACAAAAGTCCCAGCGAAGAGGAAGTACGATTTTGGTTGGCCGGTAACTTATGTCGATGTACTGGTTACGATAAGATTGTTCGGGCCGTTTTGGAAGTTGCCGCTGAAGCCCGAAATGCTTGAGAATTTAGAATTTAGAAAAAAAGGAATACAACATGAATGACATGACTCAAACGAACCTTGAACGAGCCTTAAAGATCGTTGGGTCTCGACCCGCTAGGCCTGACGGAGTAGACAAAGTTACCGGTAGAGCGTTATTTGGTGCAGATAAGTCACTTCCAAATATGCTAGTAGGGCGCGTCCTAAGAAGTCCTTATGCTCATGCAAAAATTATCTCTATTGATACCAGTAAGGCCGAAAAGCTCGAAGGGGTAAAGGCAATTATCACGTCAGCTGACTTCGAAGATTTTCCATCTGAATTTGTGCCTAACGGGGAAATGGTTGTAAATATGAAGGACATCACTCGAAACGTGATGGCTCGAGAAAAGGTGCTATATGTTGGACACACTCTTGCAGCTGTAGCAGCTACGGACGAAGATGTAGCAGAGAAAGCGCTCGCATTAATAGATGTGAAATATGATGTATTGCCACACGTATTAGAAGTTGAGGACGCAGAAAAATCTGATGCTCCGTTACTTCACGACGATATGATAACCATTGGCGTCGAGCCAATGCCGACGTCAGCGTCAAACGTAGCAAAACGCGTCGAATTCGGCCTTGGAGATGTCGAAAAAGGATTCTCCGAAGCAGATCTAATAGTCGAAAGAGAATTTACGACCCAACAAGTACACCAGGGATATATAGAACCCCACGCTTGTCTGGCCAGCGTTTCAGAAGATGGTCAGGCTGAATTATGGTGCACAACTCAAGGTCCTTTTGTTGTCCGGAATTTCTGCTCCAAACTTTTAGGCTTTAATGCGGCACAAATTCGAGTAACAGCGTCTGAAATTGGCGGGGGCTTTGGCGGGAAAACGGTTGTCTACCTCGAACCTTTAGCATTGGCCTTGTCAAGAAAATCCTGTCGTCCAGTAAAAATGGAAATGAACAGAGCGGAAGTATTTACGTCGAGCGGACCAACATCTGGAGCAAAAATATGGGTCAAGATTGGTGTTAAAAACAACGGAAAAATAACCGCTGGAGACTGCGTATTAAAATATCAAGCAGGAGCATTTCAAGGTGCTCCCGTTGGTCCCGGGGCGATGTGTGCATTCGCGCCATATGACCTAAAGAATGTTCGAGCAGTCGGGTTCGACATTGTAGTAAATCGTCCTAAGGTCGCGGCATATCGTGCTCCAGGAGGTCCTATCTCTGAATATGGGGTCGAGAGCGTAATTGATGAAATCGCAATGAAAATTGGTATGGACCCTATTGATTTACGCCTCAAAAATGCCGCTAAGGAAGGTACTGTTGCTCCTTATGGTCCCAAGCTTGGGCCAATCGGAATGATCGAAACACTTGAGGCTGCTAAAAGCCATCCACATTACTCGGCTCCACTTGGTGCGAACCAAGCTAGAGGGGTTGCATCTGGGTTCTGGTTCAATATTGGCGGCGAAACCAGCTCATCAATCACTATCAATGAAGACGGCACGGTAGGACTTACTCTAGGTACGCCAGACATCGGAGGCTCACGAGCTTCTATGGCGATGATGGCATCTGAAGAACTCGGCGTTCCGATGGAGCTAATCAAGCCTATTATTGGCGACACTAATTCTCTTGGCTTCAATTTTCTAACGGGTGGAAGCCGAGCTACGTTCTCTACCGGAACAACCGTGGTTGAGTCTACGAGGGAGGCAATCGAAGAGCTTAAGAAGCGAGCAGCATTACTTTGGGAAGTTTCTCTTGATCAAGTCGAATGGGTTGATGGTCATGCTCGTTTAATTTCAGGAAATGAACCCAAAACTATGAGCCTTGCACAAATCGCAAAGCAAGCAGGGAAAACCGGTGGGCCAATTATGGCTAATTGTTCCATGAACGTTACTGGAGCTGGGCCAAGCCTAGGAACACACATCGTTGACGTGGAAGTAGATGAAGAAACCGGACAGGTTTCCATTGTTCGCTACACTGCGATCCAAGATGCAGGGAAGGCTATTCATCCTGCCTATGTTGAAGGACAAATGCAGGGAGGCGCAGTTCAAGGAATAGGCTGGGCGCTCAATGAAGAATACATCTACAACGATAAAGGCGAATTGGAAAATACTGGGTTTTTAGATTATCGTATACCTGTATGCTCCGATGTTCCAATGATAGACACTGTCATTGTTGAGGTGCCAAATCCAAATCATCCTTACGGAGTTAGAGGAGTGGGAGAAACGCCGATCATTCCACCACTCGCAGCCATCTCAAACGCCGTGTCGAGAGCGACAAACAAACGGTTCGATGAGTTACCGCTCTCCCCACCTAAGGTTTTAGCGAAGCTAATGCACGGATAAACGTTGGTAAATCGTTGGCACAACTTATTATCACTGGTTCTTTAAAAAGCCTGACAAATGGCGTAGTTGAATTCAATATCCAGGCGAAGAATGTCCACCAACTGGTAGGCGAGCTAAAGCAAATTTGTCCCAGCCTGGCACCATTAGTTGAATCGGAAGGTTTCGCTGTCGCAATTGATGGTGAAATCTATCAGGATATTTTGTTTGCTCCAATAGGCGAAGACAGTGAAATCCACCTTATTCCACCAATCGGAGCAGGCTAATAACGATTCCTTTTAAGTAAAGCCATCATCGAATACTACGACCACCATCTACCGGAATTGCTAAACCTGTCATAAACGATGCGTCTTCGCTCGCCAAAAAGGCTATTGTAGAAGCCACCTCCTCTGGCTGGCCAATCCGGCCAATCGGGTGCTTTTCGAGCATTTGCCTTTCAAGTAACGTGGGATCAGGAGCCTCCGCCATCATACCCCTCGCCATCGCAGTATCGATAGTAGCCGGACAAACACAATTAACACGAATATTGTCTTGACTATGATCCAACGCTAGTGACATGGTCATCGAGACTATCGCACCCTTAGTCGCCGCATAAGCAACTAGTCGCCGATTCCCGCGAATACCGTTTATGGATGCCAAGTTAACAATCGCTCCGCCGCCCCTCTTTCTCATTAGGGGAATCGCCTTTTGACAGCCGAGAAAACTTCCTCGAAGATTTATTGCCATGACCTCATCCCAAAACTCGGGCGTTGTTTCCTCCGCCGTAGCTTGCGGGGAAATACCAGCATTATTTATCAAGACATCTAACCCGCCATGAGACTTCATCAACAGATCCATTGCCGATATCCACGACTCCTCATGGCGCACGTCTAACTTTATCGCCTCATATTCATTCACTGCTTCAGCCTGAGTGTCATCTAATATGCCCGCAATAATTATTGCGCCCTCGCTCGCCATTCTTCTTGCAGTAGCTAGTCCTATACCTTGTCCTGCACCAGTAATTAATACCACTTTATTTTTAAACCGATCGGTCATTATTCCCATTCCTTTTTATTTAAAATTTCAAACTAAAACGCTCTAGAACAAAGCTTTTAGCTTCTTTTGATTTGGCTCGTAAACAATGCCTTGTTCGGTTATCAGGGCGGTAATCAACCGCGCGGGAGTTACATCGAAAGACGGGTTTTTAACTTTGATATTTTCAGGCGCCCATCTAACCTCTTGGTACCCAGTAACCTCTTTTGGCGATCGCTCTTCAATAGGAATGTCATCGCCGCTAGGTATTGATAAATCAATCGTCGATAACGGACAAGCAACGTAGAAAGGAATGTCGTGTTCTTTCGCTAAAACAGCTACCATATATGTACCAATTTTATTTGCCACATCTCCGTTACCGGCAACTCGATCCGTACCCACAATAACCGCATGAATCACACCACTTTTCATAAAGTGGCCTGCCATATTATCTGTAATTAATGTCGTATCTATCCCGTCTTCCGAGAGCTCCCACGCCGTCAAACGAGCTCCTTGTAAAAATGGTCGCGTCTCACCAGCAAAAACCGTTATTTTTTTTCCTTCCGTCACCGCAGACCGAATAACACCGAGCGCAGTCCCGTGGCCCGCAGTAGCAAGGGCTCCAGCATTACAGTGTGTCAAAATACACATGCCGTCATCAAGAACCGATGCGCCAAACGCACCCATTCTTTTATTGATCTCGATATCTTCATGATAAATCGCGTGCGCCTCATCAAGTAAGAAACGCGCCACCAAGATATTTTCTTTTTTTGAAGCATGGTCGAGTCGACTGCGCATACGATTCAAAGCCCAAAATAAATTTATGGCCGTTGGTCGGCTCGCCGCTAAAACATCAAAAGCTCGAGCCATTCGTTCATCAAACTCTCGCTTGGTTAGCGAAACGGATTTTTGCGCCTCTAGAGCATAGCCGTACGCTGCTGCCACACCAATCGCGGGAGCACCTCTAACTACCATCTTTTGAATTCCTTCTGCAACAGCTTGTGCATCCGAATAGGATAAATACTGAATAACGACAGGCAAACACCGTTGATCAATCATTTCCAGCTGGTTATTTCGCCAACGCAACGTCTCAATGGTCATATAATATCCATGGCCTTAATCACCTTCGAATGCAACAAGCGAAAATACACGCTGCCCCGATTCTTCTAGTTTCTTTGTACCACCCAAATCAGGCAAATCAATGACAAAGCAAGACTCAACAACTTCGCCACCCGATTTTTCTATTAGTTGAATAGCTGCAGCTGCGGTTCCACCTGTAGCAATTAAATCATCCACAACCAATATTTTGGACCGTTCGGCAAACGCATCGGCATGTATTTCAATTTCATCAGTTCCATATTCCAAATCATAACTTTGAGAAATTGTCTGTCCAGGTAACTTCCCGATCTTTCTTATGGGAATAAAACCTTTACTTAAAGTTATCGCAAGAGGAGCCCCCAGAATAAACCCACGCGCCTCAATGCCTGCCACAAAATCAAAATCATATTTTGAGTACCTGTCAGCTAAGGCTTGGATGGTGTATTTAAATCCCTCTGGGTGGTTCAGCAAAGTAGTGATATCGCGGAACATAATTCCAGACTTAGGATAGTCTGGAATTGTCCTTATAATATCGGTTATGTTCACGGCTAATTCTCCCCAAGCAAATTACAATTACAAAAGTTTATCTTAACCAAAACCTCGGAAAATTAATTACGGTTTCAGTACACGACCAGCAATCGCGTCGAGCTTTTTAACTAACTTCGGATCTCGTGAATCAGGAGCCGTTATTAAGGCGAACTCAAGAGCCTGCTTGCAGCTGCAGCTCGGGGCCGTCTCATCCGAATGAATCATTGGAACAACCTCACCAATCAATGTCTTGGCTTTTTCTGCATTACCCACTAAAACTTTTATTACCTGCTCAACAGAGACATCCTCATGATCAGGATGCCAACAATCAAAATCTGTGACCATCGCCACACTCGCATAACAAATTTCAGCCTCACGCGCCAACTTGGCCTCTGGCATATTGGTCATCCCGATGACATCGCAACCCCACTGTCGATAAAGCTTTGATTCTGCCAACGTAGAGAATTGTGGGCCCTCCATCACGAGATAAGTACCACCTCTAACATACCCGATATCCGTCAGTTTTAAGGCAGATTCAATATGGTCGCCAAGACGAGAACAAACAGGGTGTGCGACCGAAACATGAGCTACCAAACCCTTTCCAAAGAATGATTTTTCTCGAGCGAATGTTCTGTCAATAAACTGATCCACGATGACAAACATGCCAGGGACAAGGTCCTCGCGTAACGAACCTACGGCACTAACCGAAATTAAGTCTGTAACACCTAACCGCTTCATGCCATCAATATTGGCCCGATAGTTGACTTGACTGGGCGAAACAACATGACCTCGTCCGTGGCGAGGAAGAAAGACAATTTTTAGCCCTTCAAATTCGCCTACTAGATATTCATCTGAAGGCCCTCCAAAAGGACTGTCTACTTTAGTCCAATTGATATTTTTCAATCCTTTAATATCGTAAACACCGCTGCCGCCAATGATACCGATGACTGTATCAGTCTTCATTATTACACCTTCTTTTCATGATTATAAAAGTCAATTATTTGAATACTATGGTCAAGCTCGAGACTTTAATCGCATATAGGTTAACCCTTTACTTTTATCGATTTCGTCCGAACTACAAAGATTAATCCAGCGGCTATCATGGGGATGCATAACCATTGCCCCATGGAAAGTCCGAGCGATAAAGTCCCCAAGTGCTGGTCAGGCTCTCTCACAAACTCAATGATGAACCGAAAGAAGCCATAGCACAGCAAAAACAGTCCCGTTATCACGCCAGCTGGACGTGTTTTTTTTGAAAGAGTCCAGAGGATCAGGAACAGTACTACTCCCTCCAGAAAGAACTCATACAATTGTGATGGATGTCTACCGACAAGTGAGCCAGATTGAGGAAACACTATTGCCCAAGGGACATCGGTTGGACGACCCCAAAGTTCTCCATTTATAAAATTTCCAATTCGACCGGCAGCTAAACCCAAGGGGACTAACGGCGCAATAAAGTCCCCCAAAGCCAACCAATTTTTTTGTTTCAGTCGGGCATAAATTACTACTGCAACGCTTACCCCAATTAAGCCTCCATGAAATGACATTCCACCTTCCCAAACGTAAAACACCGACAATGGGCTTCGAAGAATACTGCTAAGGTCATATAAAATCGAATATCCCAAACGCCCCCCAATGAGGACGCCCAAAACAACATAGAACAGCAAATCATCAAACTCACGCGTTGAAATCAAAGTATCTTGGCTTGTACGTATTCTCAACCGACCAAGAGTTAACCCCAGGGCGAATCCGATCAGATACATCAGTCCGTACCAGCGCACCGCTACAGCGCCTATCTGAATCGCTACTGGATCAAACTCAGGGTGATAAAACATTAATCATGACCTACTCGGTAGGAACCTTAATTTGCGTCATTCTGCCACGAATGATCTTTGCTTTTCTAAGAGATCGATCAGTATCGCCAACAATAAAATGTTTTCTCGGTGCTGGAATATAGGAGGCTAATTTTGCTGCTTGATGCCCACTCAAATCACTAGCGGTCCGGTTGAAATAATGATTTGCAGCCGCCTCAATGCCATAGACACCTTGGCCCCATTCAATGATATTTAGATAGACTTCAAATATCCTTTGTTTTGATAAGGAAACCTCCAACATCAAGGCTAAAATTGCTTCTTGCCCCTTTCTCCAAATAGACCGACTTGGAGATAAAAACAAATTCTTCGCTAACTGTTGAGTAATAGTAGAGCCTCCAGAAATAATTTTTCCCTGCCTCACATTCCGTGAAGCAGCGTGGCGTAAAGCGGTCCAGTCGAACCCACCATGGTGTATAAACCTTGCATCTTCCGACGCCAGAACCGCCTTTTTAACTTGTGGTGAAATATTCTCATAATCAACCCAGATATGCTTTGGCACGTTATTGGATTCCTCAGCATAAGCAATCATAAAGGAGGTATTCTTTGGATCTACCCATCTTAAAATCAAAATACGTCCAGCAAACCATATCTCGTAAATCAAGAATGTTGAAATTACAAAGCCAATGAATCTCCAGGCCCAACGTGCTCGCCACTTCATCCCGAGCGTAATATCTCCATCACTGCCTGAGTGTTGGGGCGCTCACCACACCAAAGAAAAAATGATTCGGCTGCCTGTTCAACCAACATACCAAGACCATCTGCAACTTTGTGCGCCTTAGCATGTTGCGCCCATTTTGTGAACGACGTTTCCTCTTTACCATACATCATGTCATAAGCCAGAGCCTTCCTACCCAAAAGATTAGTGCCGAGCGGAAATAATTCATCACTCAAACTGCTTGATGTAGCGTTCACGACCAAATCAAATTCGCCATCATCGAGATCAAGCAATCCTCCTGAAGCAACATCGACACCCGTTCTATTAGCCTCAACTTCAATCGTTTTAATTAATTGGTAAGCTTTTTCTGGCGTTCGATTAACCACCATGATTGCTTTAGGACGTTCCTCGAGAATCGGCAGCAAAACACCTCGCGTCGCTCCACCAGAGCCCACGATTAAGACTGACTGATCCGCGATCGGAAATTCTATATTACCAACAATATCTCGTACCAAACCTATTCCATCAGTATTTTCAGCCGCAATTACTCCGTTTTTGCTAAGAAGGGTATTCGCCGCTTTAGCGTGCTCGACTCGACTCGATCGGAGCATCGAGTACTCGTAAGCTTCTAGCTTAAATGGGACGGTCACATTAGCTCCCCGACCACCCGAGGCAAAAAACTCACTGACTACTTTTGAAAAGTCCCCGATAGGACAGAGGAGTTTTTTATACTCAATCGAAATTCCAATTTGATCAGCGAACATTGAATGAATTTCCGGTGATTTGCTGTGTTCAATCGGATTACCAATAACGACATATTGATCAGGCGCTGCCATTTAGTTTCCTTACTTTAAGTCGAGATCATTCTTCTTGAACGACCATTGTCGAGTAATAGAGAGAACATCGAATTTTGCACTTAATTTAGAGTCAAACGAATCAAAGGGAGAAGACCTTTGCACGATATCTGTGGCCGCTTGGTCCAATACGTCTGACCCAGAAGAGCGGTCAATAAAAACATCTTCCAATGTACCATCAGAACGAATCGATACCGTGACAATCATTACTCCTTCGAGCCTTTGATTGCCTAAAATTTTTGAGTAGTGCCGACTACCGAAATCCTCTATCCGTTGTCGCCAGCGCTCGACGTAGGTCGCGAATACCGCCTCCCGGACATTCGCACCGATAAATTGACGTCTTGGCCTCTTTTGATAGTTCATCCACTCTTTGTCAATTTTGGCTTGTAAGTGATTAATAGCAGTGTTATTAGCCACGTTAATAGGGCTCTCAGAGTCAACGCTGTTAGGTGACTTTCTTTTACTAGCCCGAGGATTTGACTGTAACATCGTACGTTCCTGATTAATTACTAAAAGTTCTTGGACGGAGCGCTCTAGTTGGTCAACGCGACGGCCGGCCAATTTCACACTTCGCTCCATTGCAGTCAAGGCCTCAACCGGAGCGCTACTCGCAGCCATAACATGAACCTCGGTATTGCCACCGCCTTGCAAACTAACCTGAGCTAACGCATCCGCCGCGCTCACCTTTCTCGGTGACTGGCTATTGACGAGAATAACATCCAAATCAGCCGAAGCAAAACGAAGACCAAGCGTCGATTGAACGGGCTGAATAGTTAACAACATTGTATGAACAAACACAGAACCTACAAGTGCGAGAGCCATCTTTTTGGACGGTCTAAAAATTATTCGTTTACTAGTTCGTCGATTAAATCGCATACTTGAGTTAGTCGCTATTTATCGGAATTCGGTCGGTACAGCAAAAGATTACGTGGTTGGTTTGCCAGTTACAAGTCAGAGACTCTTAATCCACTCTGCGGTGGCAAAATTATCATACAAATTAATATCCAATATTTTAATTGAGATTTTCTCTCCAACATTGGTTTGAGTCGCATTATTGACCCTACACACCAAGGGGATAGGGTCTAAGCGTACTAAGTTTTCACGTAGCACTTCTGCTTCAAATTCCCTCTGATCCGTCTGTTGTAACCACTTTAAACACCAAAAACGTTCCATCGATCTCTGAAAATCGGCATATTGTGCGTACTTACTTTCAAAATCATAAACAATACTGATTAAATCTTCGCTGGAGACACTGTATATCGGCTCGTGACATAAAAGATGAGATATTAACTGTCGCTGATTAACTAAATCAACGTAACGCCTCAAAGGACTACTAACCCAAGTATACGCATCCAATCCCATCGTCTCATGCGGTAAAGAGTTGATAGACAATCCAGTTTTCGACTTTGTTTTTACACGATACAACGCAGCCACATCCGCCCTCTTAAGCTCGGCCCCCCAAGAGCTGTTCGCAAATATCATCAATTCTGAAACGATCACATCAACTGGCGAGCCGCGTTTGCGAGGAATAATCGTGACCATACCATCCTGCACATTAAAGCTATATTCTTTCCTATGAATATGGGTATGGGCTTCCCCTCTAAGTTCGCGTAACCGTATCGCAAGTTGATACAGTAAATTTAATTCACGACTTTTTGGACAATCTACTTTCTGGTTAAAGCCCAAATCAGGATCAAAATATTGGTCGATGATTGCCAAATCCAAATTATTTTTGACGTTAATAGTTTCAATCTTTGACTCGGTTTCCGAAATGACAAACTCAGAATCTACATCCGCATAGAATGAGATAACGGGTGTCTGGTTTCCCTCTGATAGACTAAATTGCTTCACAACCTCAGGCGGTGACATTGTAAGTTTTCCGGCTGGATGATAAACCGTCGACATTCTAGACCGCAGCTCCTTATCCAGTGCAGAGTTCGTTTGGATACAAAGACCTGGTGCGGCAATATGTATACCAAGCCTCCAGCCACCGTTTTTATCCTCAGTTAAAGAAAACGCATCGTCAATTTCCGTAGTGGACGCATCATCAATACTGAATGCGGTCACTGGACCCGCAGGCAAACCCTCCACGTCCATAACCCGCGTATCATTTCTATGCTCCGGGGCATTATTGAATTGATCGAATATGAATTGCCCCATATGGAGGTCTTCAGGCTTGGGCAAAATAGATAGTTTAGAAAAAAGTGCTCGCTTTCCTATTTTTAAATTTATACAGGCCTGCTCAATTGCCTTTTCCTCTAATTGATTTTTATCTGGGCCATACAATAATCGAGGCAACTTATCACGAAACTCCTCTGGCACTACGAACTCACATAACTGCTTTACATAGCGTCCTAGCAATATTTGGCGTTGTTTCTTGAGTTCCAAAGATGCCTTAGCGGATCTCAATGAATCCGGGGGGGCAGGCTTGAAGTTTCCGTGCCCCTTTTTGTAGAAATGCGTTGGATGATCAAATAAGACTTTTAATATGCCGGCCTGCTGCTCTTTCGTAATAAAGTCACCGTAAAAGGCTTTTGTAGCTGCTGAATAAAGGTGTTCATTACCGTCAAAGGCCTCCCAAAGTAAATCAGGATCTATGGTTTTTGCGAGCTCTTGTGACGAATCAAAAAACTCATCAGGGTGCGCGTGATCAAAAAAGAAGAACACATGGCTCGCTTTAACTTTAATTTTTTTTCCAAATTGGCTTTGAACCTGAAGAGAAGCGCCAGTTTCCTTCAAAACTCGGCCAACCTTCAAAGAACCAGACCCCAGATACAGTACATTCACGGAAACTTTACCTTCAAATATTATTGAACTTATTTAGAAACTATTCATGCAGCATCAAACAGACGATGGAGCACCACCGACGTGTGAAAGGATAATATCAACGTAATCTTCAAAGTTACTAAACCCATGGTCAGAGCCCGATACTAATAATCGTTTTGAAGCCCTATAGTACTTCACGGCTACTCTCCAATCCAACAGCTCATCGCCGGTCGTATGCATAAGAAATAATTTTTCAGGATTTTTAAGTTCAGGAATATACATTGCCTCAAGTTGGTTCAAGTGCTGATTCGTAAATTCATATTCCTCCTGCGTATAGAGGTTTTTTTGAAGGCCAACATAATTTAGTAACCCGATATGAGGGGTAATTGCAGGATTTATTAGGATGGATCTGCACCCTAACTTTTCGGATAAGTGCGTTGCATAAAATCCACCCAAAGAGCTACCAACTATAACTACGTCATTGATACAGCATGTCTTGATTTTGTGACTCAAGACCGCCACCGCCTCCTTAGGCCAATGAGACAGGTTTGGGCACCAAAAATTAACCTTAGAGTCCTGCTCACGAATCAACTTCGCCAAAAGACGAGCTTTGTAGGAAGAAGAAGAGCTATTGAAGCCGTGCGCATAAATAATTAACTTCATTAAGTTACTTTCGATCCTAAAAGATCTAAGACCTTCTGATGAATATTCTGAAACCCACCGTTACTCATGATCAGTATGAAATCTCCCGGTAGGGCACTGCTTACAATGGCTCGAGTCATCATTGGTATGTCATTAAAAAGACTCACCTTATTGTCCATTGTTCTGAACAATTCAGGCGCATTCCAATCGAGCCCCTTCGTATAGCAATAAACAAGGTCTGCAATATCCAGACTGGAGGGTAAAGAATCATTGTGATGTCCCATTTTCATGCTGTTTGAGCGCGGCTCAAAGACAGCCAAAATCCTTGCACCAGGGTATCGCTGCTTGACCGCTGTGATGGTTGACCTTATCGCTGTCGGATGATGGGCAAAATCGTCATAAACCTTGATTTTGTTCACCTCACCGCGAAGCTCTAACCGACGTCTCACGCCTTGGAATTTTTCTAGCGCCCTCAATCCAACCTCAATAGGAACGCCGCAATGCTGAGCAGCTAATAATGCGGCCATAGCGTTATCCAAATTATGTGCGCCAAAGAAGTCTGGTTTGTAAGCCCCCTGGGGCTGGTTCTTATTCAATAACTCTATGCGAGCACCATAGTCTAAACTTTGGTGTGTCCAATATTGGGACGTGCCGAACGGAATAACTTCGGACCAGCATCCGCGCTCGATCACTCGATTCAAAGCCACACTGTTTTTATTGGTAATTACAGCCCCTGTCCTCGGAACTGTTCGTATCAAGTGATGAAACTGTGTCTCGATCGCCTCTAAGTTCGGAAAAATGTCTGCATGATCATACTCAAGATTATTCAAAACTAATGTTCGCGGATGGTAGTGCAAAAATTTAGATCGCTTATCGAAAAACGCTGTATCGTACTCGTCGGCTTCAATTACAAAGAAATCGGACTCAGTAAGTCTAGACGACAAATCAAAATCAGCTGGGACACCTCCAACTAAAAAACCTGGGTTCAATCCCGCATAATCAAGAATTGTCGCCACCATGGCGGTGGTGGTAGTCTTACCGTGCGTTCCCCCCACAGCCAATACCCATTTGGACCTCAGAACCGACTCATGCAACCACTGAGGTCCTGACGTATAAGGCAAATTAAGATTGAGTATTTCCTCCATTAAAGGATTGCCTCGAGAAACTACGTTACCAATTACATAAAGGTCGGGCTTCAAAGCGAGTTGGTCAACATCCCAACCCTCAATAAGATCAATATCCATTGATTCAAGCTGCAGACTCATAGGAGGATAAACCGCCTCATCACACCCAGTCACTCTAAATCCAGCTTGTTTTGCTATAGCTGCCAACCCACCCATAAAGCTGCCACAGATACCTAGAATATGGATATGCCTTCCGCTTTTTGTTGTCATAGCATGTGCCGCCTGTCCCCATGGCTAAAACCAAATAGGGGTTCATTAATCCCGCGGGTAAGAGATATTACCTTGAACATCTCCCCCATGAGAGTTGGAGATAACAATTTTTGTGCGGCTGAAGCAGCAGGCAAATAGGTATCCATCTGTTCAGGGTCGAAGGATGCCAATAAATCCGTGATGCCACAATTTACCAAAAAATCTGCTTGGCTCAAATATCCAGCGACCTCTAGACCAGCATCATGCGCCGCATGGGCAAGCCGGGAGAAGTCAACGTGAGCGGTGATATCTTTATGCCCTGGGCGCTCGAGCGGATCAGAATCTACTTTATGTTGATAATGACAACTCAGCGTTCCATCTCTCCGGTCCGGATGATAATAATTAGGATGTTCATAGCCATAATCAAGCGCAAGAATCACCCCAACATCTAGGCTTTGTGATAGCTCATTAACAAGACTATTCGCCGCCAAGCAAACTTCCGTAACATAAGGAGAATCGACATCTAGGCGATCAATAGCGTGATATAGCCGCTCGTCTTCAATCGGACGGTCTTGCCAAGTCAAAGATTCATTATCTAAAACTATCCCTCGTTCTTGCCAACCATTAGCGTTTAAGGACAGGAGGTGGACAGGGAGCGCATCAAATACCTCATTTGCCACAATTATTCCGTTAAAATTTTTTGGAAGCTCGCTAATCCAGCGAACCTTACTCCTGATGTTAGGCGGTAAACGAGCAATCCGCTCTTTTTGTCGCCCAGTTAACGCCGGGCTGGGTTCAAACAATAGATACTCATCTAAAGAACAATCCATCTTGTCTAACTCAAGCAGAATATCGGATCCGAGAACAGCGCTACCGCCACCAAGCTCTAAAATACCACCCCCAGTCATTTGTAAAATTTGTGCGCATTGTCTGGCAATCGTTCGTCCAAAAAGATCACTTATCTCCGGCGCAGTGATAAAATCACCCCGTGATCCAAATTTGTAAGTGTCCCGCATGTAATAACCGTATTTAGGGTCGAACAGTGCGTGGTGCATGAACGAGGCAAAGTCCAGCCAATTATTCTTTTGGGCTAGATGCGTTTTTAACATAACGAGGGTTGCGGCTTGATTTGATAACTCTTCTGTCATTTATCCATTATTCCTTAGATCTCGACGGATGTATGCTAAAGACAAGCCAACGAAAGATTGTTGCATTTAACGAGGACATCTCCGCGTAACGACATAAGTGATATTTTAGCCCGTAACTGTAATAAATGATGACACATACAGAAGATAGGACCGTTTTAATCACTGGTGGCGCTACGCGCATCGGGAAGCATATTGCCCTCGGTCTAGCAAAAGATGGCTGGAACGTGGCTGTTCACTATAATGAGTCAGAGTCTGAAGCCGTCGATTTGCTGCAAAGTCTCAAGAATATGGGCGTCAAGAGCGTTGCTGTTAAAGCAAACTTAGCTCACGAAGATAGCACCATAAACCTAATCGCAACGATCAGAAAAGAACTAGGTAACATTCACGGCCTAGTAAATAATGCGTCCATGTTTAGCTTCGACAGACCCGAACAATTTGATCGCTCGAATCTGGAAAAACATATGGCCGTGAACCTATATGCACCACTACGATTGACATCTGAATTCGCGAAGCAAATTCCTCAAAACGAACTGGGGTGCGTTATCAACCTCCTAGACCAAAAAACACATAACTTGAATTCAGATTTTTTCTCCTACACGCTGAGTAAAGTTGCACTAGAAACTGCTACAAAACTTTTTGCATCAGCTCTAGGGCCTAAGTTACGGGTGTGCGGTTTGGCTCCTGGCATCACTTTGCCCAGCGGGGAACAAACAGATTCAGGATTTGAAACAGCACACAAGCTGGCTCCGCTCGGGAAAAGCTCTGTACCAGAGGATATAGTCAGCGCCGTCAAATATCTTCTAAATGCAAATGCAATAACGGGCACAACACTCATTGTTGACGGCGGTCAACACCTTTGGCCTACAAAACGGGATGTGCAGTTTGAAATTAAAAAATAATGACAATTAACCCTGACCAAAAAATATGAAACTTGAATCAAAGCACTACCGAAAAATTTTTCTAAAAGACATGGCCGTATCGCTCTCTATCGGAATACATGATTTTGAAAAAGTTAAAAAACAAAATGTTCTTATTAACGTCGAGCTAGACATTGATCCTAATATACGCATCCTTAAGGATACTATTGCAGAAACAGTCGACTACGATTTCTTAAGAACCTCTATTATGAACCTTTCAAAGAGCGCACATTTTCATCTACAAGAAACTTTCTGCGAACAAATCCTTGAACTCTGCCTTGGCCGGGATGGCGTACTGGCAGCAAAAGTGGCAAGCGAAAAAACCGACGTATATCCCGACTGTGCATCCGTAGGATTTGAAATTTACCAATCGAAAGAATGACTATGCCTTCAATTGCTCAAAAATCAATTTACGAAACAAATAAGTTAGTCAAACGACTGCGCAGACAAGTAGGGGAGGCAATCGCTGACTACGACATGATTGTTGACGGCGATAAAGTTATGGTGTGTCTATCTGGCGGCAAAGATAGCTATACGATGCTAGATATGCTGCTCTCTTTACGAAGTCACGCACCAATCCACTTTGATATCATCGCGATCAACTTAGATCAGAAACATCCGGGTTTCCCGGAAGAAATTCTGCCTAACTATCTTAAATCGTTGGACGTGCCTTTTCATATCATTGAGCAAGATACATACAGCATCGTTAAGCGAGTGATCCCTGAAGGTAAGACGATGTGTGGTTTATGCTCACGGATGCGCCGAGGAATCTTATACAAAACCGCCAATCAGTTAGGTGTTACAAAAATCGCTTTAGGACATCATCGTGAAGATATTTTAGAAACGTTTTTTCTAAATATGTTTCATGGCGGCAGATTAAAAGCTATGCCGCCTAAGCTTAAATCAGATAATGGGGAACACATCGTAATCCGACCACTTGCATACTGTAAGGAGAAAGATATCGTTGCGTACGCCGAGATAAAACAATTCCCAATTATTCCCTGTGATCTATGTGGGTCTCAAGAGAATCTTCAGAGACAGGTTACAAAACAAATGCTCCTTGAGTGGGATAAGAAACACCCGGGGCGCTTGGATACGATGTTTAGCGCGCTTAAAAAAGTCTCTGCATCGCATCTCCTCGACTCAGAACTCTATGATTTTAAGGGACTTTCTATCGACGTTACTGATAGCGGGGAAGGCGATATTGCTTTTGATCCAGATCCGACCCTGAACCAATCTCCATCATCTAATGTCATAAAAATAGACCATCAAAACGTGTAAGTAGTCATTGAGATTGCTGATTTTAGATATAATAACGACATCCGCCATTCCATCTAACAGGAAGTTAGTTTTTCATCGAAGGAAACCCCCTAAATGAGTGACCAGTCATACTCCAATATTAATTCCTTTTATCCGCCCCAAAGAACATTAATGGGACCAGGGCCTTCCGAAATACACCCTAGAGTCTTCTCTGCAATGGGGCGACCTACGATTGGCTACTTGGATCCAGTTTTCGTAGGCATGATGGAGGAGCTTAAAGAGCTATTGCGTTATGCATTTCAAACAAAAAATGCGATGACCTTTCCGGTCTCCGGACCAGGCTCTGTAGGTATGGAGATGTGCTTCGTGAATATGGTGAGCCCTGGCGACAAAGTTATTGTTTGCCGTAACGGAGTATTTGGTGGTCGCATGATTGAGAACGTGGAACGATGCGGTGGTACAGCTATCGTCGTCGAAGATCCTATGGGAAAGCCTGTAGATCCCGAAAAAGTTCGTGAAGCGTTCAAAAAACATCCAGACACTAAAATTCTGGCCTTTGTTCATGCAGAAACGTCTACTGGCGTTCGATCCGATGCAAAGACGCTCGCAGCAATCGCTCATGAGTACGATGCGCTCACGATCGTGGATACGGTTACTTCACTGATTGGCGTTCCGGTCCTTGTTGATGAATGGGGCTTGGACGCCGTTTATTCTGGTAGCCAAAAATGCTTATCATGCACGCCAGGTCTTTCGCCCATTACATTCAGTGATCGCGTGGTAGAGCTTGTAAGAAACAGAAAACATAAGGTTCAAAGTTGGTTTATGGACTTAAATTTGCTGATTGGCTATTGGGGCGAGAGTAATCGAACCTATCACCACACAGCGCCAACCAATTCACTCTATTCTCTTCATGAAGCACTTGTAATGCTCAGGGACGAGGGCCTGGAAGCCTCTTGGGCCCGACATAGAAGAAATCACCTAGCGCTTAAAGCTGGATTGGAAACGTTAGGACTTTCTTATTTGGTTGACGAAGAATATCGCCTACCGCAAATGAATGCGGTTTACGTCATGCCCGGAATTGATGAAAAAGAAGTTCGTCATCGGCTTCTAGAAGAAATGAATATAGAGATCGGCGCGGGCCTCGGTCCACTCGCAGGTAAAATTTGGCGATTCGGTATCATGGGCTACAGCTGTAAAATGGAAAACGTTATGCTGTGCCTTTGTGCGCTAGAAAGTGTGTTTGATAATATGGGTGCGAAGATTGAAATTGGCGCTGCAGAGGCTGCAGCCTATCATGCCTACGCGGCGCGTCCGTTAAATAACAAACCCCTTAAAACTGCTGCGTAATCCTATAATACAATCTTTTATAGGTTTCCCGTAATAAGTGTGTACTTACATTAAATAAGTAATTCAGACGGCAAAACGACTCCGCCCCAAAAACTTTTTAATCTTCGGGGTGGAGCCATCTAAAGCATCTTTACAATCTTAAAAAAGTCGCCCCAGTCTGCAACCCTCAATTACTTAATAACGATACATCTCAGGCTTGTAAGGTCCTGTCTTTGCGACACCGATATACTTTGCTTGATCATCAGTTAATTCGGTTAATTGCACATTCAAAGTAGCCAACTGAAGTCTAGCTACCTTCTCATCAAGATGCTTAGGCAGCACATGAACGCCAAGCGGATATTTTTCTGGATCATTAAAGAGCTCAATTTGAGCGATTACTTGATTCGCAAAAGAGGAACTCATCACATAACTAGGATGTCCAGTTGCACACCCTAAATTAACCAGCCGGCCCTGAGCCAAAAGAATAATTTTCTTGCCATCGGGGAAAACAATGTGATCCACTTGGGGCTTGATATTCTCCCAAGTATATTTCTCGATAGATGCAACGTCGATTTCATTATCAAAGTGTCCGATGTTACACACAATGGCCTCATTCTTCATCGCCGCCATGTGATCATGATTGATCACATTGTAGTTCCCTGTGGCTGTGACAAAAATATCAGCTTTATCTGCTGCATATTCCATGGTTACAACGCGAAAACCTTCCATGGCGGCTTGCAACGCACAAATAGGATCGACTTCCGTAACCCAGACTTGAGCCGATAACGCACGCAGTGCTTGCGCAGAACCCTTACCAACGTCACCAAAACCAGCAACAACCGCTACTTTTCCCGCAATCATCACATCGGTGGCGCGCTTGATGGCATCAACAAGTGATTCACGACAACCGTACAGATTATCAAATTTAGACTTGGTTACAGA
Organism: Betaproteobacteria bacterium TMED22; assembly: GCA_002167745.1. Lineage (GTDB taxonomy): Bacteria > Pseudomonadota > Gammaproteobacteria > Burkholderiales > Eutrophovitaceae > Eutrophovita. The sequence goes on along the minus strand of NHCB01000008.1, from coordinate 119,935 downwards.
GTCGTTCACATTAATCGCTGGAAACGCTAGTGTCTTATCTGCGGCCATCTCGATAAGACGCTTCACCCCAGTAGTTGTCTCTTCTGTTACACCTTTAACTGCCGCCAATCGGACCGAATACCATTTTGGATCCGCGGCCAATTTCTTCTTGATTGCGGCATAGAGAACACGCTCCTCTTCGCTAGAAGGCTTATTCAGGACCGAGAGGTCACTCTCAGCCTTTGTACCCAAATGAAGCAATAGCGTAGCATCTCCACCGTCGTCGAGAATCATGTTTGCTTGATCTGACGGCCACTCAAAGATTTTGTGGCAGTAGTCCCAATATTGTTCAAGAGTCTCTCCCTTGAACGCAAAAACTGGGACACCTGATTCCGCAATCGCAGCAGCAGCATGATCCTGAGTCGAGTATATGTTACAAGATGCCCAACGAACTTCGGCGCCGAGAGCGGTCAGAGTTTCAATCAAAACCGCTGTTTGGATAGTCATATGAAGCGAACCGGCAATGCGGGCACCCTTCAAGGGCTTACTGCCACTAAATTCTTCTCGAATAGCCATTAATCCTGGCATTTCAATTTCGGCAATTAGCATCTCTTTTCTACCCCAAGACGATAGAGATAGATCCGCCACCAAGTAATCTCCAGCGGATGAATTTTGTTGCAATACTGCTGACATTTACTGCCCTCCTTAATCAAAAAATAACGCTTGGGGCAATAAAAAACGCCCACAAACCAACAACTTACTAGTTTGTGAGCGTCGTTTCTCGTGCTGAGCCTAGCCCTTCGTCAAGTCGGAAGGGTCGCAACGCTCCTCAGCAATCTTTACAAGTATACTATGACTACAGGGCCCCCTTCAAAGTTTCAACTTTATCGAGACCTTCCCAAGAAAATTCCGGCTCATCTCGACCAAAATGTCCGTAAGCAGCTGTCTTTTCATATATTGGACGCAACAAGCTCAACATTTGCACGATCCCCTTGGGACGTAAATCAAAATTCGTCGCGACAAGCTTAGCTATTTGCTCGTCATCAATTAGCCCCGTACCAAATGTCGTAACCGAAACGCTCGTCGGCTCCGCCACACCAATCGCGTAAGAAAGTTGTACTTCACATTTAGAGGCTAGCCCGGCGGCAACCACATTCTTAGCCACATACCGAGCGGCATAAGCAGCCGATCGATCAACTTTAGATGGATCCTTTCCAGAAAACGCTCCGCCACCATGATGTGCAGCACCACCGTAAGTATCAACGATGATCTTACGCCCAGTTAAGCCACAATCTCCCTGTGGTCCGCCTACGACAAAACGTCCCGTTGGATTTACCAAATAATTAATTTCCCCTTGAATCAGATGATTTGGAATGACGGGCTTAATGATCTCCTCAATTACCGCCTCTCTAATTTGGTCCAACTCCATTTCCGGCGCATGTTGTGTCGACACAACCACCGTATCTATTGCCTTAGCCTTACCATCTTCATACCGCAAAGTAACCTGTGATTTAGCATCTGGCCTTAACCACGGCAATCGACCGTCACGCCGCAATTCAGACTGACGCTCAACCAGCCGATGAGACAAATGAATCGCAAGTGGCATGTAGACATCAGTTTCGTCGCATGCGTACCCGAACATCAAACCCTGGTCGCCCGCTCCTTGATTCAGCGGGTCATCGTGAGCTGCATCAACTCCCTGCTTAATATCAGGACTTTGTTTGTCATATGCCACCAGCACAGAGCATCCTCTATAGTCAATACCAAAGTCTGTGTTGTTATATCCAATACGTTGTAATGTATCTCTTGCGACTTGCTGGAAATCAACGTTTGCAGTAGTGGTAATTTCCCCAGCCATAACAACAAGTCCAGTGTTTACTAAAGTCTCTGCGGCAACCCTAGCGACAGGATCTTGAGCTAGAATAGCATCAAGGACTGCATCCGAAATTTGGTCCGCGACCTTATCTGGGTGGCCTTCCGAAACGGACTCAGATGTAAATAAGTACTCTCGCATTGTGTTTGCCTCAAAACTCTTTTGAAATGGGGGCAAAGAGTACCAAAATCAACCCAGAAATCCAAATGTTATCGTCATGCTTATCATGATATTCAAGTTATTAGGAATTTTTCCCCTCAGATTTTTACATCAATTGGGCTGGATTCTGGGACACCTAATGTTTTTATCATCTTCTACGTATGCAAGGCGATTGAGTAATAACTACACTCAAAGTGGTGTGATCGTAGACAGCAAGCAATCAAAAATACATATAAGAAACAATGTTGTAGAGAGCGGTAAAGCATTGGCTGAATTACCGCGCATTTGGTTTTCACCCGATAACGATCCCTCGAAGCTAATGAAGAAAGTTCACGGCTGGAACCTCGTTGAAGAAGGATTAGCGCGAGGCCGCGGGTTAATCCTTTTAACGCCACACATTGGATGTTTTGAGATAATCCCACACTATTTATCCACCCAATTTCCCTTTACCGTCCTGTATCGGCCACCTAAACTCCGTTTTTTGGAGCCCCTCATGAAGCGCGGACGACAAGGAAAGCGCATTAGGCTTGCTACAACCGATATTTCTGGGGTCAGGACATTACTGAAGGCTCTAAAAAAAGGCGAGGCTATTGGCGTCCTTCCCGATCAGGTGCCCGGCAAGGGAGACGGCGAGTGGGCTGATTTCTTCCAACGACCGGCGTACACTATGACTATGTGGTCTCGGTTAGCTGAGAAGAGCGATGCTACAGTTTTACTAATGGCAACCAAAAGACTAGCCAAAGGGGCCGGGTTTGAACTGTTCTTCTACGAGATGCCAGACCGACTTAGCACAGAAACTCAGTCGAGATGTTTAAACCGAGGATTAGAATTTCTGATTCGAAAGAATCCCAACCAGTTTCTTTGGTCTTATAACCGCTATAAGATCCCAGTAGGTTTAAGTAAGCAAAAGTCGATGTCGGCCAAATAACGTCAATTAGAAAGAATTATTTAGGTAATAGCCATAAATGACTCGAATCGGTTTAGCGATACTTTGGATCCTTCACTTCTTTCCCCGCCGTGCTTTGGGAGTATCCGGTCAATTACTGGGATTTTTATTCTTTTTATTATCTCGGGATAGAAGACGTGTGGTCACTAAAAACCTCGATCTATGCTTTCCGAATTTATCTACACGCGAAAGGGCCAACCTGCGGTTAAAACATTTTATATCTCTTGGTAGGGCATTAGCTGATTGCTCGATTGCTTGGTGGTCAAAAGCATCCTCCATAAAAAAATTAGCGAAAATCGAAGGTAAGGAAATTCTTGATCAAGCGCTCAGTGAGGGACCAGTTATTGTGCTCGCGCCTCACTTCGTTGGCCTTGAGATACTAGGGATTAGACTTTCGATTGAGGAACATGCGCAAACAATGTACAGCAAGCAGAAAGATCCCATCCTAGACAAATTTTTACAATCTCGACGCACTCGCTTTAGAGAAACCAAGCTTATCTCAAGACAAGATGGAATTAAAAGCGTGATCCGAGCCCTCAAAGCAAGACTGCCCCTCTTTTTTCTTCCCGATATGGACTTTGGCCCTAAAGATGCAGTTTATGTTCCTTTTTTTGGCATAAGCGCGGCCACTATAGACGCGGTTCCCCGGTTAGCCGCATTAACAAAGGCTAAAGTGATCCCAGTAACGATCCGTCAATACGGATTTAATGAGCCATACATAATCAAATTTTTTCCATCATGGAATAATTATCCGTCAGGTGACTTATTGAATGACACAAAAACCATGAATGAATTTATAGAGACTCAAGCCCGCATGATGCCCGAACAATATTACTGGGTACATAAACGGTTCAAGACCCGACCCCCGGGTGACGAAAAAATATACGACTAATCCCAAAAATTGTAAATTGATCGATATAAAAAATGAATGATCCTATAGCGTTACCCAATATTTCTCCGGCTAAACTAGAAGACGACAATGCAATTCGTCGACTTGCCAAAGAAATTTGGTATTTGCACTACCCCGGAATAATCACGGTTCAGCAAATTGATTACATGCTTAATCAGAGGTACTCCCTAAAAAAAATCAACCAACTTATAGGCTCACCTTCATGCACTTGGTTTAAGGTTATGATTGAGGAAACAATGTGGGGATTTGGTCATTTTGAAGAAGATGCTTCAATTCGTTCAGTAAAGGTCGATAAGCTTTACGTACACCCAAAAACTCAAGGACGCGGATTTGGAACCACGCTGATGAGATTTGCAGAAACACATTACGGCAAATTAGGCTTCGCTAAAATTTGGCTCCAAGTTAACAGGGGTAATGAAAACTCCATTGAGTTTTATCAAAAAGCGGGTTATGAAAAAGAAAACGAGGTGATTATTGATATTGGTCAAGGATTTGTAATGGATGACTTTATAATGTCTAAAATAATCAGTTAGCGAGATCGATGAAACTTAAATTCACTAAGATGCACGGAGCAGGCAATGACTTTGTCGTTATTGATGCAACAAAAGATGCATTTAACCTCTCCAAACAAAAAATCTCAAAATTGAGCAACCGCCAACTTGGCATTGGATTCGATCAACTCCTTGTGGTTGGCTCCAGCACCATAAAACATGCCGATTTCTCTTACCGAATTTTTAATGCAGACGGTGGAGAGGTAAATCAATGCGGGAATGGCGCGCGATGTTTTGTAACGTTTGTACATGACAAAAAGTTAACAAGTAAACACGAAATTGTTGTGGAAACTCGCTCTGGAATTATCAGGCCCAAATTACAGGACGACGGGTCTGTGTCTGTTAACATGGGCCCTCCAATTTTTGATCCCGTTGAAATCCCCATCCTAGGAATAAGCAAAAATGATAAATACGCGCTGTTGATTGATGGCCGGCAATTTGAATTCGGAGCAGTGTCTATGGGCAACCCACATGCGGTGATCCTAGCTGAAAAAATAGATGTTGCACCTGTAAAAACAATGGGTAAGCTTTTAGAGAACAACGAGATGTTTCCAGAACGCGTCAATGTGAATTTCATGGGGGTTCGCTCAAGACAGAAGGTAGACCTTAGAGTCTGGGAGAGAGGCGCTGGGGAGACGCTCTCTTGTGGAACTGGGGCCTGTGCGTCTGTAGTCTACGGCATAAAAATTGGATTATTAGACAGTCCATGTAAAGTCCTTACGAAGGGTGGCGAACTGACAATAGCTTGGAATGGTGATGGAGCAGACGTATATCTAAGCGGTCCAGTGCAATCTGTGTTTGAAGGAGAAATAGAGATCGGAGGAGACACTTAGTGACCGAAGATGATGTTGTTGGATACTTACAAAGCCATCCGGATCTCTTAGCAAAATACTTAAAAATATTTGAAAATGACATTGATAAGCAAACTAATCGGGATGAAAAAATCATCTCCTTATCCCATAGACAAGTGCCTCAACTCCAACAAAAAATACGATCATTAGAAGAACAAATTAACGAGTTTTTAATCAACGCTCGGCGGAACGAAAAAAGCTGGGATTCGCTGTTAAAAGCAAGCTTGACATTATTTAAAATTAAACGGGAGGATGTATCAATAAAACTAATTGAGTCAAAGCTACGTGAGCAGTTTAGTATCGAAGTGTGTCGCATTTTTACAGTTTCACGACACGTACAGCAACCCAACCATGAAAAAAGCGCTATATTAAATTTCTTAGGCTCAGTGGACGGGCCCAGATGCTTACTCGAACCTCCTCAAGAAATCGAGCAATTGGTGAATTCGTGGGTCCTGGCATCTTCTGCGTATATACCAATTTCAAGTAACGCACTTTTAGGAGTCTTAATTTTTAGCTCATCCGATGAAAACAAATATGATCCAAGTATAGATACGCGATTTCTTGAAAAGATAGGGAACGTTGTTTCAGCAACACTTGAATACGAATCTCATCGTGACATAACGGTCTAGTCAAGAGCATGAAAAGCTCAGAGTTAAAACAAATTTCAGAGTACTTAGATTACTTAGAAAAAGAACGACGGCTTTCAGTACACACGCTGAAAAGTTATAGCCGAGATCTCACATTACTCAATCTGGAATTCTCCGACTGCCTTGCCAACTTAACCACACACGATATTCGGAGGCTTGTTGCCAAACTTCATGCTAACGGACGTGGCGGCAAAACGCTATCTAGAGCGTTATCGGCATGGCGAGGCTATTTCAATTTCTTAAGCGAACGCAGCGGCCATAAACACAATCCTTGTCTCGGCATAAGGGCACCTAAAAAAGATAAACGGCTTCCAAAAGCCCTGAGTCCAGACGAAGTCATTCAATTGCTTGAGACTCCAGCAACAGATGAAAAAGGAGTAAGAGATCAAGCAATGTTCGAGCTGTGTTACTCATCTGGACTTCGATTATCCGAACTGGCATCTGTAACGATAAAAGAACTTGATTTGAATGATGGCACTGTTCGCGTAACAGGAAAAGGAAATAAAACGAGAATAGTGCCCGTTGGACAAAAAGCAAACACAGCTATTCGCCACTGGATTAAGCTTCGGGAAAGTTTAAATAAACCAATTAATAACTTATTATTTCCAAATAAAAATAATCAACCGATAAGTTCTAGAACAATTCAGCACCGCCTATCTCAATTGACAAGACGACAAGGATTGCGACAGAACGTTCATCCGCACATGCTTCGACACTCATTCGCCTCCCACCTTCTTCAATCGAGTGGAGACCTGCGCGCGGTTCAAGAAATGCTGGGGCACACAAGTATCTCAACTACACAGGTATACACACACTTAGATTGGCAGCACTTAGCGAAAATTTATGACAAAACTCATCCGAGGGCTAAAAGAAAAAACAAATTGTGACTGAGCAAAAAATTAAGCTGACTATTGTTCGTCACGGCGAAACGCATTGGAATAAAGAGCGGCGAATTCAAGGACAAATCGATGTGCCCTTAAACGCCAAAGGTATAGCGCAAGCCTCAGCTGTTGCGGATAAGCTAAAACCCAAAACCTTCAATGGAATCGTAAGTAGCGATTTGTCGCGCGCTAGACAAACGGCCGAGCCCAGTATAAGGACGGATCAGGGATTTGCGTTAGAACCGTTACTAAGAGAACGTCACTTGGGGGTACTTGAGGGTCTATTTGTGTCCGAGGCTAAGAAGCAAAACGCTGAAGATCTAAAGGCATTTCAGGATAGATCGTTTGCTTTTACCCCTTCTGGAGCCGAATCAATGAGCGAATTCATCGGGCGCGTTCAAAGATCACTGGTAAAAATTCATCAAAGCTTTAAAAAAGGTAACGTTCTCGTAGTAACCCATGGCGGCGTCATTGATGTGCTGTGGCGACTAGCGAATAATATTGAAGCTGGAAATAAAGAGAGGCCAACAATTGAAAATGGCTCTATACATCAGTTCATTTATAATTTCGAAACTGGAAACGTTAATATTGAAAGCTTTAATCAAACAGACCATCTTAGGCAGTTAACTACTCTGAGTGACCTATAGAACAGCTTACTAATATTCACAAGCTTGTTTCTATCAATTCGTAGCGATTTAATTAAATAAAGGACATTACAGCCTAATGAAATACGATATGCACGGAACGACCATAATCTCGGTCAGGAGAGATAATCAAGTCGCAATTGGCGGGGATGGCCAAGTAACACTAGGCAATTGCGTTATGAAAGGCTCAGCAAAAAAAGTACGGAAGCTCTATCAAGGCAAAATCCTAGCTGGTTTTGCTGGCGGCACCGCTGATGCATTCACGCTATTTGAACGCTTCGAAGCTAAACTCGAAAAACATCAAGGGCAACTACTTAGATCAGCAGTAGAGCTCGCAAAAGATTGGAGAACTGATCGGATGTTGAGAAGACTCGAAGCAATGCTTGCCGTTTCTGACTTAACCACATCCCTCATTATCACGGGAAATGGAGATGTAATCGAACCCGAAGATGGACTAATAGCTATCGGTAGTGGCGGTGGTTACGCTCAAGCAGCAGCGAAAGCATTAATCATTAACTCAGATCTAAACGCAGAACAAATTGTCAAAGCTTCGCTCACAATTGCTGGAGATATTTGTATCTATACCAATCAAAATCATACGATTGAAACCTTAAACCAATAAAGAATAGAGACGCCCCTACACTTATGTCACAAATGAATCCTCAAGAAATTGTTCATGAACTTGATAAACACATTGTTGGGCAACATCCCGCCAAGCGGGCTGTCGCTGTAGCGCTCAGAAATAGATGGCGACGTAAACAAGTTGCTGAACCACTAAAACAAGAAATTACACCTAAAAATATACTCATGATAGGACCCACAGGTGTTGGTAAAACAGAAATTGCCAGACGTTTGGCTCGACTGTCCGATGCTCCTTTCATCAAAGTAGAAGCCACCAAATTTACCGAAGTTGGGTATGTTGGTAAGGACGTAGAATCGATCGTTCGTGATCTAATCGAAATAGGGATCAAACAAATGCGCGAAAAAGAAACTCTTCGAGTCAGGCACCTCGCGGAAGATCTTGCTGAGGAGCGTATTTTAGACGCTTTGTTGCCCCCTGCCCGCACAATTGATGCGAAAGAATCAGATAATTCAACGGAATCAGCTACCCGACAAAAATTCAGGAAAAGACTCCGAGAAGGAGAATTGAACGACAGGGAGATCGAAATAGATATCACGCAGGCAAACGCTCAAATGGAAATTCTTGCACCTCCGGGAATGGAAGATCTTACATCCCAGATTCAAGGAATGTTCCAAAATATGGGTACAAACAAAACAAAAAAACGCAAACTTAAAATTGAGGACGCTCTGAAAGCTCTCATTGATGAGGAAGCGGGGAAACTTATTAATGATGACGAGATAAAAACCACGGCAGTAGCCAATGCCGAAGAAAACGGAATTGTCTTTCTAGACGAGATCGATAAAATTTCGGGTCGACAAGAAACTAGCGGCGGTGAAGTGTCACGACAGGGCGTGCAACGCGACCTGCTGCCCCTAGTCGAGGGTACCACGGTATCCACCAAATATGGCATGGTAAAAACTGACCACATCTTATTTGTTGGCAGTGGCGCTTTCCATCTCACCAAACCTTCCGATCTGATCCCAGAGCTTCAAGGTAGATTTCCGATTAGAGTCGAGCTATCCAGCTTAACTGTTGAAGATTTTGAATGTATTCTAACGTCAACAGATGCCTGCCTTTGTAAGCAGTATGAAGCACTGATGGAAACTGAAGAGGTCTACCTAAAGTTCACAACAGAAGGTATTCGTCGCATTGCTGAAATCGCTTGGCACGTCAACGAAACAACAGAAAACATCGGAGCACGTAGGCTCTACACAGTAATGGAGAAGCTATTAGAAGATCTATCATTCGACGCTTCTAAAAAACAAGGTCAGTCAGTTTCTATTGACACAGACTATGTCAATGAGCGACTGAGAGACCTGTCAGAGAGCGAGGATTTAGCTCGATATGTTCTGTAATGTTTCAGACACGCTTTTATAATATGATTCTACAAGGGCGGGGTTTTTACAATCTACAAGTTAAGGAGTAATAGCATGAAGAAAATTATTAGTCTAATCGTTCTATCCTTTTCTAGCTTTATTTTCAGCAATGCGAACGCGGTAGAAATGCGACCCGTGTTGACATTAGAGATGGCAAAGAAAATGGCGCAAGCCTGTGAAGATAGAGCGAGTCAAGAAGGTTGGCGTATGAATATTGCCATCATGGATGCCGGCGGTAATTTAATCTATTTCCAGCGCATGGACAGGGCCTTTCTAAAAAGTATTGAGATCGCAATACTAAAAGCGGAAACCTCAGCAGGATTTCCTTTCTCTACTAAAGTAGTTGAAGAAATCGCTGCAACTCGCGTGCCTGGAATTGCCCATGTTCCTGGCGTTGCAGCATTTGAGGGCGGTCTTCCTGTAATGACTGCTAGCGGCGAACACATTGGCTCCATTGGTGTCTCCGGCGCGCCAGCTAGCGATGATGGAATTTGCGCACAAGCCGGAATTGATGCGGTAGCTTCGGAGTTGCAGTAAATCGGCGATTAAGTTAGTGCTGTTCTGAGTATTCTCAGAGCAGCACATGCGCCCCCGTAACCGTTATCAATATTCGTGACGGTTATTCCTGGAGAGCAACTAGCTAACATAGCTTGAAGCGCAGCAGTCCCACCTTGAGCCACACCATAACCGACTGACGTTGGCACCCCAATAAGTGGCTGCGCTACCAAGCCGCCCAAGACCGTTGGCAGTGCGGCATCCATTCCCGCGATGACGACGACAACCTTGGCTACCTTAATATCATCTAGCCGATCAAGTAATCGCCATAGTCCGGCAACGCCCACGTCCGAAATCTCTACAGCAAGATGTCCGTAATACCGCAAAGTCCTAACGACCTCTTTGGCCACTGGAACATCTGAGGTACCTGCACAAATGACTGAGACCTGATTTTCGCTGATAAGCTCGTTGGAATCAGGAAAATAAGCAGTTCTTGATATTGGATCGTAATCCATGTCGAACTCGCCCAAGCTAAGTACATCTTGTTGCTTATCGCTAGACAGACGCGTGAGAAGAAATCGGCGTTGATTCGACTGAGCCTGCCGAAGAATTTCTGCGATCTGCTCCGAAGTTTTTCCTTCGCAAAAAATCGCCTCGTCGAGACCGATGCGGTCTTCCCTATTAAAATCTAACTTAATATCTTCTGCGAAGCTCATTACGATTCAACAGCACGCGTAGATTTTATATGAATAAATGCACTGCCCAATTTATACACTTCAAAGTTAACAGGATATTTATAGCCCCGATATTTGAAAATGGTATTTATTTTCTCTTTTAATGTCTGTCGTTTTTGCGTTGTTAATCGGGACATTGACCTATCATCTAATTCGATCACGACACCGGCAGACCGAACCCGGCACCTCACTGTTTCAGGCTCTGGAAAGACGGATTGCGCAATCAAGCGCTCGGTCTCGTTAATAAGCGGTAAAAGTTCTGGGTCTATGCGGATGCCCGTCTCTACTCTACTCGACAAGCACGGTGACGCTGCCAGCTCTGATAGCTCACCTAAACCTATTTGTTTCGCTATAGATCTAACCAGACTTTTATTCGTTAACGTTTCTACATAGGGATGACGCACACTGGCGTTTTTCGCGGCGTCTAATCCCGGCCGATAATCAGATAGATCATCCGTATTCGCACCCGACACTATGACGCCTCCACTCACAGCCGATATCGCTTTATATAAATTCGTTTTACAGTAAAAACAACGGTTAACAGGGTTCGACAAATAGTCTTCATCAGCAAATTCATGAGCATCCAAAATTTGTAGGCTCCAACCGTAATCACGAGACAACTGCTTCACTCGATCTGTGGCCTGTGATGGTACCGCCGGCGAAACAGCATGATACATTTGAATAGAAATGTTCGGTGTCTGGCTAGCCAAAACAGCAAGCGTCACGCTATCTATGCCTCCACTAACCGCTACTGAGACCTCTTTCATCTCAGCGAATAGCGCACGTATTTTAGTTATATGCTCAGAAACGTCTTCAATCACTTGGGGTCTCGTATTTTGTTGAAATTTCTCGTCGCAAACGCTCCCTATTAGCATACCCTTTAGTACTAACAAGGTCGTCAGATTCAACTTTAAGCGTTGTTATTCCTGAGCGACTCACGAATTTGCAGCTTCCCTCTGAGCGCTCGCTAACATAACTCTCTTCCCATCGATCTAGGGTCATACGTTTTAGCTCTTGATAACGCAACCCTATCGTTGATGTTTCAAAAAAACATACCTCAAAAACTTTATCAACATCTTCAGTCGTTGCAAGAACGCGAATTCCTGTTGCCATTCTGCCTTTCTTGCCGAACAGTGCCGTTTGAGAGACATCAAGTACCGTTGGAAGTGAGCGAATATGGTCTAATCCTATTGCCAAGTCCTCCGCACTTTGGTCGTCGAGATCAAAATCAATCTGATAAATCAAGTCGTCTGACTGACCTTCATGCCCATCTACAGACAACATCAAGGCACGCAAAACATTACTCTTCTTTGGAAAAACTTTAGTTCCAAAACCCGTCCCTGATGCAACTAATTTTCCGCCTTGAGCCGCGCCTATTTGTTGTGGTTTGAGATACGACAAAATCGCCGCTCCGGTTGGCGTAATACGCTCTCCATCAAGACCATCGTCTTCAAAATAAAAGCCTTGGAGCAAACTAACCGCAGCCGGTGTTGGGACTGGCAACTTGCCGTGACTGGTATCAACTGCCCCTCGACCTAATGGCAAAGCCCCAATGGTCCAAGTCGCAGATGCTTTATCAATCAAGAATGCAGCCCCAACAATGTCTGCAATAGAATCCCATTCCCCGACCTCATGAAAACTGATCGTTTCGATAGACTTGTCGTGCACTGTCGCCTCAGCTTCAGCTAAAAGAGAAAAAATATCTATTGCGGCTTGGCGAACACCCGACTTGAGAGTTGACTCCGACAACATATCTCTAATCTTTATGAATGGCGTGTGATGATGTTCATGAACCCCCAATTCGTCAACACTGAAGCGCGTCCCTGTAAGCGCAAAATCTGTGTGTGGCTGTAATGATAATCCAACTTCTTTGGGTAGGCCTGCAGCCCGAATGGTTAAGCACATCTCGTCGTACCATTCTGGTTTAGCGTCCAGAATGGCTGCAATAAACATGTCTCCCGCAACACCTCCGATAGGATCTAAATGGATACGCATAATTAAAGCTTTAAGAAGGACTTAACAAAGAACCCTCAAGCACTAGCATGTGAACGTACAGCCATCATGGGATAAATTTTTCCTTTGGCATCAAACTTCATTGGCTCTGGGTCGCTTACAATCTCAAACTTGTCTGGGTTGCTCTCTATGTAAGGTAATAAATTTTCCGAAACATACAAATCCACAACTTCTAGGGTTGTAGAAATCCTTACGATCTTCACATCCTCTGGTTTTACTCTAACCACCGTTTTCACAGCTAGTCGTATCGCAGCTTGATCATCATTCATAATGATCGGGATAGCAGCGCCATCCAGGTACATGGAAGTAATTACATTTGCATATGTCTTAGAAATATCCAGGTCTCGGTAAACATCCATTGTGATGACATCAGCGGCGCCCAACCCCGTTGCATTGCCGTGCGTTTCAGGAGTAAGACCTAAAACAGCAATTTTCTTAACGTGGGGACTCATCTCCCACTCGACATCTCGGCAATTACGACCCGTTATGTTCGGGTCCATTCCAGCGCCAGATATGTTTTTGCCGATTTTCTCGACAACTAAGACATCAATTTCTTCAAATTGTAATTTTGGCATCAACTTTTTTGCTCGAGCCAAAAGTAAAGGCTCTCTTTCTAATACCTCTTCACTCGGTACGATCTCTATGACTGCAGTCTCATCCGCGGCATTTTCTAGCATAGCGACACCAAATAAAAAATTCTTTTTTTCCATGATAATTTTAGCCGCCTTAGGCAGCAAAACACCAAACATATCCATACCATAAGTATGTAAAGTCGATGCGCCGATAATCTTTCCCATGCCAATAGTTAGCATTTTTATGATGCCTGACTCAATGGGCGCTCTAAAGTTTGTGTGTGGCTTAATCCTACACACGAGCGCAATAGCATCAGCTTCGGAAGCCAGTTTATCCATGTAAACCGGCATTCCATCATCAGCCTTACCGATCTCAACCACTTCCATACTGGATTGAACAGGACAACCAATAAATGATTCAGTAACACCGTACCCATCTAATACTTCTTTCTGTCCCTCCGCCGTGGCTCCACCGTGACTGCCCATCGCAGGGAAAACAAACGGATTCCCGCCCAACTCTTTAATCTTATCCACTACAGCCTTAACACATTCGGCAATATTATTTACGCCTCTAGATCCAACCCCTATCGCGATCGACATTCCAGGCTTGATCTTCGACTGAATATTGGGCTTCGTAAACTCCTGAGTAATAGTTTCGGTAATGCTGCTAATTTTAGATAACTCAAACTTTTGTCTCACGTGCACCATTCGCGGAAGAGGTAAGTCCAAACCCCCCGCAATATTTACATCTATTCGGTCATTAATCATTTCGCCGCTCCTCTCTTGATCACCGCGCTCAGGAAACTTCGAGCACATAAACAATTCTTATTTTATCTCAGTCCATTAGGTCCAATAAACCAAGACTCCATGAATTACACATTTTCCTATATCCTGAAATAGCTTATTTTGACTGCGCGTTTATAGTATGCCACGGTGAATTTGAAATTAATTATATTTAGAACATAGAAAAATGCCCATTAATAAAATAAAAGAAGCCACTCAGTTACGCTCGCATCGATGGTTCGGACCCGAGAGCCTTCGTGCCTTCGGACACCGATCTAGAGCCTTACAAATGGGATTTAGTCGCCGGGACTATGAGGGAAAGCCCGTCATCGCAATTTTAAATACGTGGAGCGAACTTAGTCACTGTCATTCACACTTCCGAGAAAGAGCGCAAGACGTAAAGCGAGGCATCTGGCAAGCGGGAGGATTTCCAGTTGAGATACCCGTGATGTCATTAGCCGAAGTCTATCAAAAGCCATCGACAATGATGTACCGTAACTTGTTGTCGATGGAGACTGAAGAGATCTTAAGATCTTATCCAATTGACGGTTGCGTTTTGATGGGTGGCTGCGACAAAACTCCACCGGGATTACTCATGGGCGCGCTAAGTATGGGGCTGCCAACTATATTTGTCCCTGCGGGCCCCATGCTTCGAGGGAACTGGCATGGGAAAACATTAGGGTCTGGATCTGATGTTTGGAAATACTGGGATGAACTCAGAGCTGGGAATATCACTAAGGAAGATTGGCATGATATTGAGGAAGGTATAGCGAGATCTGCTGGGACATGCATGACGATGGGTACCGCGTCAACCATGACTGGCATCCTAGAAACGTTGGGCTTTACATTACCTAATGCATCTACAATTCCCGCGCCCGACTCAAATCACCCCCGTATGGCTTCAGATTCAGGTAGACGCATAGTCGAAATGGTTTGGGAAGACTTAACTCCTAAGAACATTTTGACTTGGACATCTATTGAGAATGCTATTCGCGTATTGATGGCACTTGGCGGGTCAACCAATGCCCTAATTCACTTAATTGCGATTGCGAAAAGAGCGGGGTTTGAGTTACCACTGGAGCTATTTGAAAAAATTGGAAAAACCACTCCATACTTAGTCAATATGCGCCCTGCTGGTAAATATCTCATGGAAGACTTCCACTATGCCGGAGGCCTAGCAGCGCTGCTTCAAGTCATGCGGCCATTACTCAATATAGAGGCAATGACCTGTACCGGAAAATCATTGGGTGAAAATATTAAACGTTTCAAAGTCTTTAATAATGACGTCATTAAGCCCCTAGACGAGCCAATTCTTGCAGAAGGTGGCTTAATTATTTTAAAAGGAAACTTAGCTCCAAATGGCGCAGTTATTAAAACCTCAGCGGCGAGCGCTAGTCTTTTAAAACACAAGGGTAAGGCTATAGTTTTTGAGAACTACAGTGATATGGAGCGACGATTAGATGATCCTGAGTTAGATGTAGAGCCGAGCTCAATACTTGTTCTAAGAAACTCTGGGCCACAAGGTGGTCCTGGAATGCCAGAATGGGGCATGTTACCGATACCCAAAAAACTTTTGAAACAAGGTGTTCGCGATATGGTTCGGATCTCGGACGCACGAATGAGCGGCACAAGTTACGGGACATGCGTCCTACACGTGTCGCCAGAGTCTTGGATAGGAGGACCGCTTGCGCTGGTCAAAAGTGGAGACATAATCGAGTTAGATGCCAAAAAACGCGAAATCAATGTTTTAATAAGCCACGCGGAGCTAGATAAACGGCGGACAGTTTGGCGCCCCCAAATTAAAAAATTTCCTAGAGGTTATGGACAATTGTTTTCTCAACACGTTCAGCAAGCGCACGAAGGGTGCGACTTCGATTTTTTAAGCGGCAATGCCGCTGTAGACGAACCAGAGATACATTAATCACCGCACAACTGAAATTGTCAGTAAATGTAATATCGCCCTCTGGGCTCAGTGCTAGCTAAAACTAACAAGCGGCCCTACCCAACCGATCGCGAATGCCATCCCAAGCATCCGTCGCAGGAACCGCCTCGACAATTATTACTTTAGCGCCAACGCCATCAAGCTCTCTTAACCATTGATACAAATTTTTAGCGTAATCCTTAGGCGCTCTCGACGCAATTATCATTCTAATTCTTGGGTGTAATTCTGAAAACGACTCAAAAGTTAGTAAGGCGAAATCATGTGATCCCGCATTTTCTTTTAAATATTGCCGAATATCGTCCGCCTCCAAAAGTACTAACTTCGTAACCGGTGCATAATGAGACGGCAAAGACCCGGGGACCCTTGGAGGCTTTGGCCCTACGTCCAAGACTTCTTTCGAGATCACAGTCGAAATAGTTTCCCTAGTTATCATTCCAGGCCGCAACATAACCGGTAATTCGCCATCGAACCCTACGATCGTCGACTCTATTCCAACGGCACATGCGTCTCCATCAAGGATAAGATCAACTTCTGAACCGAAGTCGTTATCTACGTCTATCGCCTTCGTTGGAGATAGATGCCCGAACTTATTTGCTGATGGACCAACGATCCCGCCTGCAAATTCTTTTAATAAAGCCATCGCCATAGGGTGCGCAGGACATCTAATTGCCACCGTATCTTGACCGCCCGTGACAATTGGCAAGACTTTTTCTGAGGCTTTTAAAACCAAGGTTAAAGGGCCGGGCCAAAAACGACTAACCAAGGCCATGGCGCTGTTAGGTATGTCAACAGCAAATTCGTCAATTAAATCGTTATAACCAACATGAATGATTAAAGGATGATCCAGCGGTCGGGACTTAGCTTCATACACGCGCCTAACTGCGATTGGGTTCAGTGCGTCAGCTCCCAATCCATATACCGTTTCCGTTGGAAAAGCGACCAATTTTCCCTCGGTTAATAAACGCGCAGCTATCGATATATCCTTAGTAATTCGTATACTCAAAGTTAGCTCTTAACCTTCATCGCGTGAGCAAAGACAGCGCTTCCCGATACTTATCTGAGGTTTTTTGAATAATATCTCCCGGGACATCAGGCGCCGGCGGTTTTTTATTCCAAGAAATTGTCTCAAGCCAATCTCGAACGAATTGCTTGTCAAAGGACGGCGGACTCGACCCCAGGACATATTGATCTTGCGGCCAAAATCGAGAAGAATCTGAAGTTAATGCTTCATCAATAAGATAAAGCTCGCCATTGGAATCGATGCCAAACTCAAATTTAGTGTCGGCAATAATAATGTTGCGCTCCAGCGCATAAGCAGACGCCTCTTCATACAGCTTACAGGAGACTTCTCGAATCTTACCCGCATGATCGACCCCTATTTTGTCTTCTACCAGCTTAAAAGATATGTTTTCATCATGATCTCCGACTTCAGCCTTCGTTGACGGAGTGAAAATAGTCTCGGGTAATTTTTGTGCCTCTCTCAAATTCGGTGGCAACGAAATGCCGCATATTTTTGCCGTCTTCTGATACTCCTTCCATCCCGATCCCGCTAGGTAACCTCGAACAATCGCTTCGACTGGAAGGGGTTTAAGCTTACGCACAACCATAGCGCGGCCTTTGACTTGATCTGATTCTTTATCAGTTACAAACTCTTGTGGAGAGTAGTCTAGCCAATGATTGGGGATAATATGAGATAGTTTTTTAAACCAAAATACTGAGAGCTCTGTGAGCAAACAACCCTTACCAGGAATTGGGTTTGGCAAAACAACATCAAACGCCGACAACCGATCCGTTTGAACCACAAGCAGGCGATCAGCATCAATTTTATATATATCTCGAACTTTACCTCGATATAAAAATTCTAAAGAACCGATATCGGTCTCGAAAATAGAGTGTGGGTTACTTGTGTTCACTGCTTTCCCAATAGTGTTTTGATTTGCCGGGATAAGTTTAAAGCTTGATCTAAATCAGGATCAACAATAGTCAAATGACCCATCTTGCGGCCTGGACGCGCCTCATCCTTCCCATAAAGATGTAGTCGAATGCGGTCATCTTTTAAGATGCTATTCCAATCAGGCTCACCGTTGTCCCAGGAGTCTCCCAAAAGGTTAACCATCACAGCGGAAGAGTGCTGTCTTGGGTTAATCAATGGTAATCCGCTGGTCACGCGGACTTGTTGCTCAAACTGGGACACGCTACACGCATCAATTGTGTAATGTCCACTGTTGTGGGGCCTAGGTGCAATTTCATTAATCACTAATGCGCCACCATCTAAAACAAAAAATTCCACGCACAGTATGCCCTTGTATCGAAGTGCGTCACCAAGCGCTAAAGCCTCCTGTTTTGCTTCGGACAAAATAGAAAGAGGAATGCGTGCCGGAGCAATCGTTATATCCAGTATTCCATTACGGTGCCGATTCTCAGAGACAGGAAAAACTGCAGTGTCTCCCCTTTCATCTCGGGCAACAATAACCGACACCTCCGCTGTAAGGGACAAAAACTCCTCGAATACACAAGGGACTCTACCGAGATTCTTAAATCCGCTTATGAGCTCAGTTAAGTCTTTTATAAGTAGCTGTCCTTTTCCATCATAACCAAATCGACTGACCTTTAAAAGCCCTGGAAAGACTAGGCTTTTTGAAAGATTAGCAACATCATTTAAATCATTAAAAACCGCGTAAGGTGCTACCCTAAATCCGTTCTTACTTAAAAATGTTTTTTCACGAATGCGATCCTGCGCCACCTCTACGGCGTCGGCCTGAGGACTTACTGGCAATAAATCGCTAAGAGTCCGAAGACTGTCAGCGGGAACATTTTCAAATTCCGTAGTCACCGCAGACGAGACCCGCGCCAGCTCTTTCAGACCCCTCAGATTATCGTACTCAGTTACCAAATGTTTATCTGAAATTCGTCCGCCTGGGCTCGATGGATCGGGATCGAGTACGGCAACTCTGTAGCCCATACTTTGAGCTGCCTGCGTAAACATTCTTCCAAGCTGTCCTCCTCCGAGGATTCCTAGCCAAGATCCCGGCTGAATCATCACTTCAAACGTTTTACAGGCAATTTCATTGCCCTAACTTTCGTACGCTGCCGCTTACGAAACGTGCTGAGCTTTTGGCTCAATCTTTCATCATCTAGCGCCAAAGACGCTGCCGCAAAGAGCGCTGCATTGGCTGCACCAGCCTCACCAACGGCGAACGTTGCTACCGGTATTCCTTTGGGCATTTGCGCTATAGAAAGAAGTGAGTCAAGGCCATTCATGGACTTGGTTGTAACTGGCACCCCCAAGACCGGTATCGTCGTTTTAGAAGCAATCATTCCTGGTAGATGTGCGGAGCCCCCAGCGCCCGCAATAATAATCTTAATTCCACGACCTTGTGCTTCCTCCGCATATTGAAACATTTCGTCAGGCGTCCGATGCGCGGACACAACGCGCGTTTCATGTGCAATACCAAAGGACTCCAAGCATTCGGATGAGTGTTTCATAGTGTTCCAATCGCTTTCGCTGCCCATAATGATTGCTACGATTGGTTTGTTATTTTTACTGATATTACTCATCAATTCACTCAAGGATTTTTCTTGTTAAATGAAAATCTTTATCGTTACGCTTTTTCATAGATACTCGCTATATCATCGAGCGGGATAGGTTTTATTTTTCCGGAGTTCCCTGCCGTGCCGAAAGACTCAAATCGATCTTTACAGATAGACTTTGCCGCTTCTTTTGCCGGCTTTAGGTATTTTCTTGGGTCAAATTCACCCTTATCGGCATCAAACGCTCTACGAATAGCACCCGTCATAGCTAAGCGAATGTCGGTGTCAATGTTGATTTTTCGGACTCCATGTTTTATGCCTTCCTGAATCTCCTCTACAGGAACCCCATAAGTCTCCTTCATATCTCCGCCATGCTCACGGATTATTTTTAACCATTCTTGAGGAACACTGGAAGAACCATGCATCACAAGATGCGTATTAGGAATTTTATTGTGAATCGCTCGAATACGATCTATTGCTAAGATATCTCCCGTCGGTTTTCGCGTAAATTTGTACGCACCATGAGACGTTCCGATAGCAATAGCTAGAGCATCTACCCCCGTCTTAGCCACAAAATCAGCAGCCTGTTCTGGGTCGGTTAACAACATCTCCATCGTCAATGTTCCCTCTGCGCCGGACCCGTCTTCTTTGCCCGCCTCCATTGTTTCTAAGGATCCCAAGCAACCCAGCTCCCCCTCTACTGAAACGCCTACAGAATGGGCCATATCCACTACGTGTTTTGTGACATTTACATTATATTCATAGGAAGCCGGTGTTTTCGCGTCCTCCCCTAATGAGCCATCCATCATCACGCTTGAAAAACCCGATCGAATAGATCGCTGGCAAACGGCCGGCGACGCACCATGATCTTGATGCATTACGACAGGAATATCAGGGTACTGCTCGATAGCAGCCAATATAAGATGTCTAAGAAATGGTTCGCCAGCATATTTCCTGGCGCCAGCCGAGGCTTGCATAATAACTGGACTGGACGTCTCCGAGGCAGCCTCCATGATTGCTTGCACCTGTTCAAGATTGTTTACGTTAAACGCTGGTACTCCGTAATTATTCTCAGCCGCGTGATCGAGCAACTGTCTCATGGAAACTAAAGCCATATATTAAAATCCTTTATGTCGAAATTAGAATCAAGCACCGTTTGGGCCACTAAACTTTATTTGGTTTCAATCGCTCGCTTTTCAAGCATGTCTAAAGCCGGCAATTTTTTTCCCTCTAAAAATTCTAAAAAAGCACCGCCAGCAGTAGAAATATAATTAATTTTATCAGTCACTCCAAATTTAGTAACTGCGGCTATCGTATCCCCACCGCCCGCTAAGGAAAAGCCCGTCGACTGAGCGATCGATTTTGAAAGTTCGCGAGTCCCACCTGCAAACTGATCAAACTCGAAAACACCCAACGGACCGTTCCACACTATCGTCCCAGCCTGTTTAATCAGTTTCGCTATTTCACTCATGGTCTCGGGCCCAAAATCTAGGATCATATCGTCGTTATTGATCTCATCTATATATTTTTTTGTCCCTTCTGCATCTTGATCGAATACGGTCGCACACACAACATCATTCGGCAAAGGTATCTTGCCCCCTCGGGACTCAATCTGATCAATAACAGCCCTCGCCTCCTGAACTAAATCCTTCTCCGCTAAGGAGCCGCCTATATTTTTTCCTTTAGCTAATAGAAAGGTGTTCGCTATGCCCCCACCGACGATTAGATGGTCCACTTTTTTTGCCAATTCCAATAAGATAGTAAGCTTTGTGGAAACTTTGGCGCCTCCAACAATCGCCACAAGCGGTTTCGCGGGGGATGCGAGCGCCTTTGTAAGCGCGCTTACCTCTTTAGCTACTAAAGGGCCAGCACAACACTCCTCTGCATATTTCGCGACACCGTGTGTGGATGCATGAGCTCTATGGGCCGCGCCAAACGCATCGTTCACAAAAACATCGCACAAGTGAGCCATTTTTTTTGCAAGCACGTCATCGTTTTCGGTTTCTCCCAAATTCATTCTACAATTTTCAAGCAGTACAGCGTGGCCTAGGTCTACATCAACACCGGATACCCAATCCCGAGCAATCGGTACCTTTGTTCCCAATAGCTCCGACAAATGTTTCGCGACAGGCGCCAAGGAAAACTCCTCTTGGTATGTGCCCGCCTTAGGTCGACCTAGATGCGACATGATCATGACGGCGGCACCGGAAGATATCGCGTGCCGAATCGCAGGCAAAGAAGCCTTTATTCGCGTGTCATCCGATATCTCATGATTGTCGCCGAATGGAACATTGAGATCTGAGCGGACAAGAACACGCTTACCAGTAAGATTAAGCTCATCCAATGTTTTAAATTTCATATCTTCATTTTTCGGCTATCGAGCAAACAGCAAACCCTACTTTAGTGGAGCTCTTTTTTTAGGACTCTACTAGAACTAAGCTGCAGACATCAAAGCTACAGTCGTATCCAACATACGATTAGAAAACCCCCACTCGTTATCGTACCAAGAACATACTTTGACCAATGTGCCTTCGGATACTTTTGTTAACGTGGCATCAAAAATCGATGAGGCTGGATTATGGTTAAAATCTACGGACACCAAAGGCCCATCACTGTACTCAAGAATTCCCTTTAACTGTTGTTCCGAAGCGGTTTTTATTATTTTATTAACCTCTTCGACCGAGGTGGCGCGTTTAGACACAAATGATAAATCGACAACCGATACGTTGATTGTTGGTACACGCATCGCAAACCCATCCAGCTTGCCATTGAGTTCTGGCAGCACCAAACCGACAGCCGCAGCAGCTCCGGTTTTTGTCGGGATCATAGACATGGTTGCAGATCGCGCCCGACGCAAATCCTCGTGGTAAACATCTGTTAATACCTGATCGTTTGTGTAGGCATGAATCGTAGTCATCAGGCCATTAACAACCCCTACTTCGTCGTTCAGCGCCTTAACAACCGGTGCCAAACAGTTAGTTGTACATGATGCATTCGATATCACCTCAGCTTTTGCCGTGAGCGACTGGTGATTGACTCCATATACGATGGTTGCATCGACATCTTTCCCGCCAGGAGCCGATATGACCACTTTTTTTGCTCCAGCTTGAATGTGGGCGCTAGCCTTTTCTTTCGAGGCAAAAAAACCTGTGCACTCCAAGACCACATCCACCTTTAATTCGGCCCAAGGTAATGCGCCAGGATTTCGCTCAGCAACAACCTTAATTTTATCTCCATTTACAATAAGGCTATCACCCTCAATCGATATATCACCAGGAAAGCGGCCGTGGGCAGTATCGTATTGGGTTAAATGCGCATTAGTCGCTGCATCACCAAGATCATTAATAGCGACAATCTCTATATCGTGATCTTTGCCTCCCTCATAGTGAGCCCTGAGAATATTTCTTCCAATGCGACCATAACCATTAATTGCGACACGAATCGTCATACGTTAACTCCTTCTATCAATAATCACATGTACTTTAACGCGCCAACCCTTAAGTTAGCGACTAATTCTTTACTGCCTTAACGGCACTCACAACTGCCTGAACGGTAACGCCAAAGTGTTCATACAAGGCTGCTGCAGGGGCGGATTCACCAAAAGTATCTACGCCTACTACTACTCCATCAATTCCGACATATTGACGCCAAAAATTGGTAACTCCAGCCTCCACCGCAACTTTGGGAAGCCCTTTAGGCAGCAAAGCTTCACGATAACTAACATCCTGGCGATCAAATACGTCTGTGGAAGGCATGGATACAACACGGGTGGAAACTCCTTCGCTATCCAGTACCTTCTGAGCATCTATCGCAAGCGACACTTCCGACCCTGTTGCCAAAATTATTACTTGAGGGTCTTTCGAGTCACTTAAGACGTAGGCTCCCTTGGAAATATCTTTAATTTGATCGCTTGTTTTTTGCTGATGGGGCACTCCTTGACGAGTAGCCAGCAAACAACTTGGGCCATCAACGCGGCTAATCATTGCACTCCAAGCAACTAAAGTCTCGACCGCATCACACGGTCGCCATACATCTAAATTCGGTATCATTCTCAAGCTCGCCGCGTGCTCGACCGGCTGATGGGTGGGGCCATCTTCTCCTAAACCGATTGAGTCATGAGTGAACACAAAGAGCGATCTAAGATTCATTAATGCGGCCACTCGTAATGCATTTCGACAGTAATCCGAAAAAACTAAAAATGTGGCGCCATAAGGAATAAACCCTCCATGCAACGCTAGTCCATTCATGACTGCAGCCATCCCGAATTCCCGCACCCCATAAAACAAGTAATTTCCAGAACTTGACGCACTAATAGGCTTTGATCCCGACCACATAGTCAAGTTAGACGCTGCGAGATCCGCGGACCCACCAATAAGTTCTGGTAAATTTGGCCCCATATACTCCAATGCGTTCTGTGACGCTTTTCTTGTCGCCAATTTTTCCGCCTTGGCATTCCAAACTTGAACCTCGGTATTTAGTTTTTCTGCCCATTCATAAGGCGCCTCTCCGGATAGTCGTCGGTGTAACTCTTGATTTAAATCGGGATAATTCTTTTTATGATTGCTATCACGAGCTACCCACTCGATCTCCATAGCTTGGCCTTTAACTTGAGCGTTCCACGCGGCATACACTTCATCTGGTATTTCAAAAGGCGGGTGAGACCACCCCAATGCGTCTCTAGTCGCCATCACCTCATCTTCTCCTAACGGAGCTCCATGTGACGATCCAGTATTTTGTTTTTTTGGCGACCCCTTACCGATGACGGTCTTACAACAAATAATTGTGGGCTTGTGAATACTCGCTTTCGCTTGAATAATTGCAGCATCAATTTTTTCCGGGTCATGGCCGTCTATATCTCGTATTACGTTCCATCCGTAAGACTCAAATCTCTTCGGCGTATCGTCAGAGAACCAGCTACTCATTTCACCTTTTTCTGAGTCAATTGAAATACCGTTATCATCATAAAAGAGTACGAGTTTATTTAAACCTAAGGTTCCCGCTAAAGAACATACCTCGTGGGAAACTCCTTCCATTAAGCAACCGTCTCCCAGAAAAACGTAAGTGAAATGATTGACAATTTCATGATCTGGACGATTAAAATCACTAGCCAAAACTTTTTCTGCGATCGCCATGCCGACCGCATTAGCCACACCCTGGCCAAGCGGACCCGTTGTGGTTTCCACTCCTGGCGTAACGCCGTATTCGGGATGACCCGGGGTTTTCGAATGTAGCTGTCTGAAATTTTTGAGCTCTGCAATACTTAGGTCGTACCCGGACAAGTGCAACAAGGAATACAAAAGCATTGAGCCATGGCCATTGGAGATTACAAATCGATCTCGATCCGCCCACTTAGGATTAGCAGGGTTATGCCTTAGGTGTTTTTGCCAAAGAACCGTGGCAATATCCGCCATGCCCATAGGCATTCCTGGATGACCTGAATTCGCCTGTTGTACTGCGTCCATCGCCAGCGCGCGGATCGCATCTGCATAATTTATATTGTTTGACATCGTTTTAACAACTTTATACTTTTCGATTAAAGGAGATCCATCCCGCATTTAGCCGTGGTTAATTACTACCGTGACGCGAGAGCGTTATTTTATCTTAACGGCCGCATAGCGTGTTGCTGAGTAGGGGGTATAGCTATAACTTACACTTAATTTGAACCATCATTTTTACGAGGCGTTTTAATGCCTAACTGCTTCAACTTGCGGTAAAGGTGGGTCCGTTCTATCCCGGCCTGGTTTGCTACGCGAGACATATTTCCCCCCTCTTTTACTAAATGATATTCTAAATATTGTTTATCAAACATCTCGCGCGCGGAACGATAATCTTTATCAAAGTCCCAGGATGTGGCCTTCAAGCTTATCTCCTTAGCTGCGTTTTCTAAGACAGGCATAAGATCGCTAACCCCTATCTCCTCTCCCGCAGAAAATTGGGCGCTTGATAGAACCACGGCGCTCAGCTGACTTAAATTAGCCGGCCAGTCATTTGATCGCAGAGTATTAAGTGCGGCCACAGAGAAAGATTTCGCTGGATATTTATGAAAAAGAACAGCTTTAGAAATCTCGATAACATCCTCTATCCTATCCTTCAAAGGTGGCACATTAACTATCGTTTGGCAAATTAATTCATAAAGCCTGATATCGAATTGATCTTGCGACACCAATCCACTTAAACGAGTCGTTGACGAGGCTATAACGCGAACACCCGCCCCCTTAAGACTTTTCCACTTTGCGATTAGATCTAATTGATGGGGGGGCTCTAGTGTTCCGATATCACGAAAAAAAACTATGCCATCTTTGCTCATCTCAACTAGCTGTTCTTTATTTGTTTCGTATTCCCGTGGTCCCGAAATAACAACCCAAGGTTTATTTGCAGCTTTCAATAAACTAGCGCACTGGTCTGCCCCTGACCCAGGCGCCTCTAAAAACAGCACCGGCGCCGAAGTGTTTGAGAGTGCCTCGCACCGTCGTTTCAGATTTAGCGCTACCTCTGTATTGCCTAAGGTTACGTAAACGGGATCGCGAGTGCCATATCTCGATTGATTTCTAAGTGCTGCGGATACCGTTGACAAAAGCTTTTGCAATGCAACTGGCTTTTCTAAAAACGAGTATGCCCCTATCCTAGTCGCCTCTACGGCTGTATCAATTGTGCCATGTCCCGACATCATAACGACCGGCATCGTCATAAGACCAGAGGAGGCCCATTCCTTCAATAAACTGACGCCGTCAATGTCAGGCATCCAAATATCTAATAAAACAAGTTCTGGCCTGTCATTCATAAACATCCCTCTAGCCTGTGTCGCATTTTCCGCCACAGAGACCTGATGGCCTTCCTCTTTGAGGATCTCTGACAGTAACTCACGTATCCCTATTTCATCGTCTACCACGAGGATTTTGCTCATATTTAAACCATTTTTTTCAAAATTTTGGAGTTTTTAATTGTGTGCGAAATCGGCAGCGTTATTTCAATCGCAGCTCCAACCTCGCCATTACGTATCGATACGCTTCCGTCGTGCTCTTCAACAATTTTTCTAACTATCGCTAGACCTAGACCTGTTCCTTTAGCTTTTGTAGTGTAATAAGGGTCAAACGCTCGGCCTATCACCTCATCTGAAAGTCCCGGGCCATTGTCATGGACCCTTATATGCGTGGAATCTAACGTTGTGGCCGTTTCAATAACAATTTGAGGACTGTGATGACCCACTAACGCCTGCTCAGAATTCTGGATTAAATTATGCAGAACTTGGCGCAATTTTCCTGTGTCGCCCCAAAGAAATATTTCTGAGCTATCCAGTTTCGTTTCAATTGCCACTGTAGTAGCTCGATATAACTCGATGACATCCAAGACCAATTCATTGACATCAACCAACTCTGACTTACGATCTGGGTTCCTAGAATATTGATTGAAGGCATTTACCATTCCCTTTAGGGCCGCAACCTGATCAACTATCGTTTTAATTGAGCGCTCTAGCATCGCAGCATCATCTTGATCTAGTTTAGGTCCTAATCGGTGTGTTAATCGTTCGGCCGACAATTGTATTGGCGTAAGTGGGTTTTTTATCTCGTGTGCAAGCCGTTGAGCAACCTCCCCCCAAAGAGCCGATCTTTGAGCTTGAAGTAAGTTAGTAACATCATCAAACACTACGATAAAGCCAGGCAGCTCCCCACCACCAAGGGTCGATATACGAATCAAAATCACCTTTTTCAATCCATTAACGACTATTTCCAGCTGACGCTCCGACTTTATTTCCGTGGATTCCGATAATCCATCCTTGATGAGCCTTCTCATTGAATCTAAGCCATTAGGACTAGCGCTTCCTGAGGGTAATGCGTCTTCTAATGTATGGCCAAGGATTTCCTCCGCACTTGGATTGTAAGCGCGCAAATTAAGCCGCTCATCAAAGGTCAAAACACCCGCAGATAAAGTTTCTAGAATGCTCGACAAATAGGCGTTTGCCTGAGTGAGTGCTTTCTCATGCTTCTCTGCAGCATCCTTTGCCTCTGAAAGTTGTCCCGTCATCACACTAAACGACTCCGTCAAGAATCCAAGTTCATCGCGCCTATTAATTGGCGCCCTCTGACTAAAATCCCCTTTCGCAACCGCTCGAGTCCCTGCAGCCAAAAACCCTAGTGGTGCAGAAAGTCGATTACTGAACATAACTGCCAATAGAACCACGGAGAACAGGGCCAGCCCTAAAGACAAGGTTAGGGCTAATGTATAGAGTCGTTGAAGCCCGTATCTGGACAACGATAATTCCTGATAATCACGATATGCCTCTTGAACCATCGCCGCATCACGGGCCAATCTTTGCGGGACTAATTGCGTTACTTGCAAAATTTGCATCTCTGAGTCGAGATGATTAATCGGTACAATTACTCTTAAAAGCAATCCAGCATCCTCGTCTTCTTCGATGCCTGCATAATTTTGTTGAAGTTGCGCTTGACGCAACATTGTTTGACTTGGGGCTAACGGGATAAAAGAATCGGTCCCCGAATTAGACGATGCCACCACCTCTCCTGAGGTCGTAAATAACGTGGCTTCGCTTATCGCGGCTTGATCTCTTAAGCTGTCGATTGAGGCAACCTGGGTCGCCGTGCTTTGATATGACAGACTTACTGCCATGGAATCCGCCTTACTCTGAAGCTCTCCTAGGCCATTTTCGAGATTTGCCCGGCCTAGGTTTAAGCCCCCTTCAAGCGCACTATCGACCCGAATATCAAACCAAGATTCAATAGACCCTGCCAAAAATTGGACCGAAATTCCATACATAACGGCACCAGGCACAAGCGAGACCAAAACAAATACAAGTATTAAACGAACAGTTAATTTAGAGCCGAATACGCCAGCTCGATAGCGTCTAATTGTCACCAAAAGTTGTGCGCCCACTAGAATCATGAGTACTACGATAAGGGCGACACCCACGCCCAGCAGCACCGGAAGCTCATTGAACACATCACTCGTTGTCGTAATCTGTGTCGACAACAAATAAAGCAAGTAACTACCAAAGNTCAAAGAGACCGTCACAATAACGGTGAGCATTGTCTTTTTTATACTCTGGTTTATCTTGAGCCTCATCGCCCCATAACCCAGCGATACCATGGCGAAGACACCTCCCACTTATCCGACTCCAAGGCCTCCAACTGAAGAGCGCTAGGCAATCCTCCGGCCTCTAACCTCAATCGCACTTGAGCTTCATACTGTAAATCGGGCTGTAACTGTTCAGCATTGAATACGGCCAAATCGGACACCGCTCCAGCCGCGGTTAAAGCCTGTTCAAGCGTGTCAAAACTAACGTCGCGCCCCCTTAACTTATCCTTTATGTGGTACTGCCGAGTGAGAGCGCTGAAGGTCAGCCTATAAGGTAACGATGTTTCCACAACCGTTTGGTCCCATATATTCCATCTCTTTCGGACAACATTGAAATCAAGTACAAAAGGCAGCGTAACCCCTTTATGGAGAGCCTCTTGAATAATTGGACTTAGGTCGATATTAAATGTTGCGTCTAAAGAGTAGGTGGCCTCTTTTTGCTCTAATTTTACAGACTGAACAATAATGCCCGCGGCAACCCCATGAGTCGCAAACACGCATATCATAACTAATGACAGCGCTACCGCAACTAAATTACTTTTTCTCAAGAAGTGCGTGAAAAAATCCATCGTGACTATCGTTAGGTAAAATCAAGTGACCATTGTGTGCCGCATACCCTGTGTCAATCTTTGCGTCTGACTGCTCGTTCAAAAACCATCTCACTTGTTTTTCATTTTCTTCGGGAAATATCGAGCATGTTGTGTACAACAATTTACCACCCTTCACCAGAACCTTCCAGGCTGCACTCAATAAAGAACGTTGTTGCTGCACAAAACTATCTATATCCTTTTCCCGTCTTATCCATTTAATGTCTGGGTGTCGTCGAACGACGCCAGACGCGCTACATGGCACATCAAGCAAAATGCGGTCGTAATGCTTCCCGTCCCACCAAGCTCCTATATCGCACATATCTATCGCAAGTGTCTTAGCCGTCAAACTAAGTCGGGTTAAATTTTCTTCTACTTTAATTAATCTCTTTGGGTCTTTATCGATCGCGGTTACAAAAACATCCTCCAACTCGAGTATGTGGCACGTCTTTCCGCCTGGCGCAGCACAGGCATCAAGCACACGCTGTCCTGGTCGCAAACCCAATTGTGGTGCCGTCGTTTGAGCGCCAACATCTTGAACAGAAATCAGCCCTTCAAAAAATCCAGGTATTTTAGCCACAGGTACCGGCTGACTCAAAATGACTGCCACATCTGCAACAATATTATTTTTA
This sequence comes from Betaproteobacteria bacterium TMED22, assembly GCA_002167745.1. Taxonomy (GTDB): domain Bacteria; phylum Pseudomonadota; class Gammaproteobacteria; order Burkholderiales; family Eutrophovitaceae; genus Eutrophovita. The sequence goes on along the minus strand of NHCB01000008.1, from coordinate 90,117 downwards.
GGCCTTCTCCAGAGAATGTTTTGCTCATCCAGTAACCGTACATACTTTTCTAACGAGATAGAACGCGTGTTAACTCGCAGCGCCAAACTCGGTTGCTGGAGGCTGGAAGAAAAAATATCGTCTACTTGGCCAGGATGATCTTGACGTAATTTTTTTATCCACCAGGCTTGATGCTGTAACTTTGCCACATCATCATTTTCCGCGTTTTGTTTAATTTCAAATTCATGTCTCAGATAATTACGAAGCACGGCATTCACTAAGCCTGCCAACTTACCAAACCCCATTTGCTTCGCTGAAGAAACAGCCGCATTAACAACAGCATGGTTTGCGGCCCGACTATATTCAATTAAATAAATACTAACTAGTAATAAATTTACTAACCCATGCGGGCGCTTAGAAACCAGACTGTCTAGCGAAAACTCGAGATAACCCAAGTAACGCAAGGCACCATAAACCGTATTCTTAACTGTCGCTTGATCGTTTCTGGAGCCCAATTTCTCGAGCTCTTGAGGAAACACGGTTTTAAGACTTTGGCCTAATTTGACCTTCGATAAGCATGCCTGAGAGGCAAGCTGAATATCGATCATCTTTCGAAGTTATCTAAATGCATCGCCTACTTTCATGTGAGAAGAACCAAGATATTCTAATGCCGAGGATTTTTTTCCTCCGGCCTTTTGGACTACAACAATCTTTAACGCTCCCTGCCCGCACGCAACGACAAAGCCATCCCGCTCAAACTCAATCACCGTTCCCGGCTCAGCTTGTGTACATCCAGATCTCCATACTGTAGTTTTCCATATTTTGACACGTATATCTCCGAAAAAAGTATACGCACCAGGAGTGGGGTCCATCGCTCGTACCAAAAGGTTTATACCGGACGCGTCGGCCGACCAGTCAATATGTGCATCTTCCCTCGATATTTTGTGCGCATAAGTTGAGAAAGCATCGTCTTGTGCTGTTGGAGCATAGTCTTCATTCAAAACGGATAGCGACTGTATCAACGCCTCGGCTCCCAATAGAGCCAACTTATTATTAAGCGTGCCCGCTGTATCTGTCGCATCGATCGGTATTCGACGTTCCTGAAAAACCGGGCCAGTGTCGAGCCCCTCTGCCATCTGCATAATACAGACGCCCGTTTCTTCATCACCAGCCATAATGGCCCGCTGAATTGGCGCAGCACCTCGCCACCGAGGTAATAGCGAAGCATGCACATTGATGCCCCCAAAACGAAAGATTTTCAGGATAGATAAAGGAACAATCTGCCCAAAAGCTACTACGATCATTACGTCCGCATTAACGCGACGAACCTTTTCCAGTATTTCTGTAGACTTTAGGTTGAGAGGCTGATAAGTTTCTATGCCAAAAGCGGTTGCCGCTTTTTTGACTTCACTTGGTAACACCGACATTCCTCGACCCGCTCGTCGATCTGGCTGAGTTATGACTAATGGAATGTGGTATCCAGCTTCTACCAGTGAATTTAAACTTACTGCAGAAAATGCTGGTGTTCCCGCGAAAATAATTCTCATGTTGCCTCTCATTGATCGGGATTTCTTTGATTTTTTAGTAATTTTTTAATAATGCGATTTTGCTTAAGGCGTGACAAATATTCGACAAAAACCTTTCCATCCAAATGATCAATTTCATGTTGTATGCAAACAGAAAGTATTCCCGCGGCCTCTATGTTGAATGCTTCGCCCTCAACGTTTAGTGCCCGAACCATTATTCGTTCTGATCGTTCGACGCGATCATATATACCAGGAACGCTCAAACAACCTTCTTCAAAAACAACCGTGCCCTCTCTCGATTCAATTTCAGGATTAATCAATACCAGCAGATCATCGCGTGTATCAGTGATGTCAACCACAATTACGCGCTCAGGCACATTGACCTGAGTTGCGGCAAGACCAATGCCGGACGCAGAGTACATTGTTTCAGCCATATCCTCCACAAGCTGACGAGTGGCTTTTCCAACGCGCTCCACTCGTTTTGCAGTAACATGTAATCTATCGTCCGGATGCTGCAATATGTTCAAAATACTCATATATTCTTAACAGGGGTTTGGCTTTTGGAGTAATGTAACTGTATTAATTTATTAATCATAGAAACGACGCTTCTCTGCTTATTTTAAAACTATTCTTTACCCAAAAAATAATTGTATTTATTTTTTACTCAAATTCTTGACTCTATGTTTACGTTAGGACATCCTCTTATAAAAGAGGAAAACATCGTTTATATTTGATCGGCGGGAACTAATTAAACGATCAAACAACCAAGGACTCATATGTTCGACATACTTTTTTATTTAGTCGAGAACTTTTTCCCGCACGGCACGCTCCCCGATAATGAAACCATTACTCGAAAACTTTCTGACGCTGGATTCGAGGAAGAAGACATTTCTGAAGTGCTTGGATGGCTACGGGGGTTTAGCTCCCTTGAGGACCCCAACGCCTATCGAGGCACTTTAGATAATAACGTCGGTTTTAGGGTTTTTTCACCCGAAGAAATTAATGGCCTATCCACCAAAGCACGTGGTTTTTTAACGTTCTTGGTGGACTCGGCTTTAATCTCACCTACGCAGCGAGAAGTTATAATTGAGCGTGTAATTGCTCTTGCTGAATNTCAAGTAGGAGTTGATGAAATCAAATTGATTGTCTTACTTGCGCTGTGGCACGAGCAAGAATCTATAGACGGCATGATGCTAGAACTGTTAGCTGCTCGAGACGAAGTTAGGTTGCAATAAATTTCCTATAGTTGGCGTAAGCGCTCAAGTCTTGTATGATCCAGCCAAAACCTGTCCGGTAAACCATGGCTCAAAACCTTCTTATAGTTGAATCTCCGTCGAAAGCAAGCACGCTTAAGAAATATTTAGGTGGCACTTTCGACATCCTCGCGTCTTATGGGCACATACGGGACCTACGCGCAAAAGAAGGCGCAGTGGATACCGAGAATAGTTTTACACTTGATTATGAGCTCGTTGCTCGGAACAAAAAGCATGTAGACGCAATTACTAAAGCCGTTAAAAAAGCTGACACCATTTATCTGGCGACCGACCCGGATCGAGAGGGCGAAGCAATTGCCTGGCATTTAGCTGAAATTCTTGAGGATAAAAAACTACTTAAAAATAAGGCCCTAAAAAGAGTCGTTTTTTATGAAATAACCGAAACGGCAGTTCAAGATGCTATTAATAAACCTCGAGATATCTCTATGCCGCTTGTTAATGCGCAACAAGCCAGGAGAGCTTTAGATCACTTAGTGGGTTTCAATTTGTCTCCTATTCTATGGCGCAAAATTGCTAGGAATCTATCTGCAGGCAGNGTTCAAAGCCCCGCACTTAGGCTGATTGTTGAGCGAGAACAAGCAATAGAGCAATTCGATAATGAAGAGTATTGGTCAATCCATTTGAAAACTTCTAAAGGAAAACAACCCTTTGAAGCAAAACTCGCGAACTTTAAAAATGAGAAAGTAGAACAATTTTCATTTCGATCTGAAAAAGACTACCTAGATATAGTTAATACGATTAAAGCAGAATCTAATGGCAATGTGGTGGTATCAAAAATCACTCGCAAACCGAGATCAAGGTCTCCCGCTGCGCCTTTTACAACTTCTACGCTACAACAAGAAGCTGTTCGTAAATTAGGATTAACTGCTAGATCTACAATGAGCGCTGCTCAGCAGCTCTACGAAGGAATTGAAATTGGTGGGTCCATTGAAGGCTTAATCACATACATGCGAACGGACTCACTAGCTCTATCAAATGATGCGGTTTCAGATATTAGGAAATATGTATCTAACAATTTTTCTCCCGAGTATCTGCCCAATAAACCCATCGTCTACAAAACAAAGTCGAAAAATGCGCAGGAAGCACATGAAGCAATACGTCCTACCGCTATAAGTCGCACACCAGAATCTTTAAAACCATTCCTACGACCAGACCAAGCTATTCTCTATGAAATGATATGGAAGCGAACTGTCGCTTCACAAATGTCTCCAGCAAAATTTGATACTACGAGCGTTAATCTGGAGACAAAACCAGTTGGCACCCTTTTTAGGGCTAGCGGTCAAATTTTGGTCTTTCCAGGGTTNATGTCTGTCTATCTAGAGGGTGCTGATGATTCGACGACTGAGGGCGACTCCAAACTCCCAGAACTTTCGGAAAACGATTCATTACCCATAGAAGATATTTTTGGAGAACAACACTTCACCCAGCCACCACCGCGTTATTCTGAAGCAAGCTTGGTCAAAACATTAGAGGAATATGGCATTGGTCGGCCATCTACATATGCAAATATAATCTCTACACTTGTTGAGCGAGGATATGCGAACTTAGATAAAAAACGATTTAACCCTACAGACGTTGGACGCATAGTTAATAACTTTTTAACAACTCATTTTGATGCCTACCTCGACTATGGCTTTACCGCCGATCTTGAGACCGAACTAGACGAAATCTCGAATGGAACACTTGATTGGACGAAGGTCATAGGTAAATTTTGGCACTCTTTTTCGGGACAAGTCGAAAACAAAACGAGCGCAAACCGTGGNATTCCTCTGCCCNGCGGCGCTCAGCCCATACGAACATGGAAAAGTTTCTCCAGACAAGTTATTTCTTCCGATTGGGTAGATCAAAAAAAACCCGAAGCTTGTCCTAAATGTAGCAGCCCTGTTTTGCTTCAAAACAGCTCTCGAGGCCTCTTTGTTGGATGCAGTAGCTATCCTAAATGTGACTTTACGGAACCATTTGGTTCGGGACCCGCTCAGAAAGAGCCGCTATTATTGGGAAATGATCCAGGCTCTTCAAAACCAATCTTCCTACTAAGTGGTCCCTATGGTCCATATGTTCAAATTGGGGAGACTCCACCTCAGGGATCTAAAGAGAAAAAACCAAAAAGAGGGGCTTGGCCAAAAGATGCTGCCTTCCCCCTCGAGGCAAGCGAGGACGCATTTGCAACGGCACTTAAAGCATTAAGTTTGCCCCGAAGTATTGGCAATCATCCAGAAACACAAAAACCAATCGAGGCAAACATTGGGCGCTTTGGGCCTTATTTAAAACATGATGGTGGATTTAAGTCCATACCGAAAACTGACAGCGTTTACGATATCGAACTTAATCGAGCGGTTGAACTATTAGCACAAAAAAGCGCTGCGAGTGGTCGCGCTTTAGGAGAACACCCTACTGATAAAAAACCGATTTCTGTGCGTAGCGGCCGTTATGGTCCTTACGTCAAATGCGGCACCACAAATGCCACCATTCCAAAAGACCTAGATCCTGAAACACTTAGTCTTGCTGACGCGGTACAATTAATAAATCAAAAGCTGACGAAGTCACCGCAAAAACCAGCTAAGAAACCAGCTAAGAAACCAGCTAAGAAACCAGCTAAAAAACCAGCTAAGAAACCAGCTAAAAAACCAGCTAAAAAACCAGCTAAAAAACCAGCTAAAAAACCAGCTAAAAAACCAGCTAAAAAACCAGCTAAANANTTTTATACGTCTAAATTTCTAGCACGAAGGGCGTTTGCCTCTATAAAAGCCCTTCGCGGCTCTACCATGTCGCCCATCAGCGTAGTAAAAATACCATCAGCGGCTATTGCGTCCTCTACTCGGGCTTTCAACAATATGCGAACCTTAGGATCCATAGTTGTCTCCCACAGTTGATCGGGGTTCATTTCTCCCAAACCTTTATAACGCTGAACTCCTATAATTCGTTTTGCATCATCTAAAAGCCAATCTAAGACTTCTTTAAAACTTTTTGCTTTTTGTTCCCGATCCTTTCGTCTCACAATTGTTCCATCGGTAAATAATCCTTCGGTTAATTTTGACACCCCTATTAATTGTCTGTACTCACCACTGGATATAAACGCATCGTCTATTAATGTTTCGTATTCGTTCCCATGAGTCATACGTGTAATCTTTATCGAAAACACAGGCGCATCATCCTCATTAGTTTTATCGCTAATCAATTCCACTTTCTGGCCTTCAAGTGATTCAGAAATTGTAGATATTGTTTTTCTGGCCTGTTCAGCATTGCTAAGATAAATTTCTAATCCTTTTAAAACAGCATTTAGTATCGTCCGATCATACCTATAACTTAATCGATCAACGATAGCTTCAGCTGCAATATAAGCTCGCGCGATTTCTTCTATCGCTTCAATAGAAATGCTCTTCCCATCTTTATCAACAACTTCAGCATCTTTTAACGCGACGGATAACGTATAGTCCTTTAATGATTGCTCATCTTTTAAATATCGTTCGTCTCTTCCCAGCTTAACTTTAAACAGCGGAGGCTGCGCGATGTAAATATGACCACCCTCCACCAACTCAGGCATTTGACGATAAAAGAACGTGAGTAACAACGTTCTTATGTGAGAGCCGTCAACATCAGCATCGGTCATAATAATAATCCTGTCATACCGCAACTTGCTTGGATCATAGTCGTCTTTGCCTATACCCGTACCTAAGGCTATAATTAATGATGTGATTTCTGTAGAGGAAATTAGCTTTTCAAATCGTGCTTTTTCTACATTTAATATTTTTCCCTTCAAGGGCAAGATAGCCTGAAATTTTCTATCTCGACCTTGCTTCGCTGACCCCCCAGCGGAATCTCCCTCCACCAAGTAAATTTCTGATAGCGCTGGATCTTTTTCCTGACAGTCGGCCAACTTGCCTGGCAATCCCAATCCATCAAGCACGCCTTTTCTTCGCGTCATCTCTCGTGCTTTTCTGGCTGCCTCGCGCGCGCGCGCAGAATCTATTATCTTGCTGACTACTGTTTTTGCATCTGCCGGATTTTCTAATAGCCAATCTGATAACCCTTGTGAAACCGCTTTTTCTACGACGGGCTTACACTCCGGGGAGACCAGTTTATCTTTGGTTTGTGATGAGAACTTCGGATCTGGCACCTTAACTGATAGAACACAAGTTATGCCTTCTCGCATATCCTCACCTGTAGTTTCAACCTTTGCTTTTTTCGCTAGATCGTTAGCTTGGATATACTGATTTAATGTTCGAGTCATAGAGGTACGTAAAGCCGCTAAGTGTGTCCCTCCATCTCGTTGAGGAATATTGTTCGTATAGCATAAAACTTGTTCCTGATATGAATCGTTCCATTGGATCGATGCTTCTGCGGTTATTCCGTCTGCCTCAAAGCTTGTATGAAAAATATTCTTATGCAAAACTGTTTTATTCTTGTTTATATATTCTACAAATCCGCTCACGCCGCCCTCATAGCTAAACGTTTCTGATCGGCCTGTTTTTTTATCAGTTAATTCAATCCGAACGCCATTATTCAAAAACGATAATTCTCGTAGCCTTTTAGCTAAAATTTCGTAATGAAATTCTATAACGCCGAATACTTCTTGGCTCGCCCAAAAAGAAATTTCTGTTCCTGTTTTGTTGGTTTCCCCGATGTTTTTTAAAGAGCTATCCGGCGCCCCATCGGAAAAAGTCATTTCGTGCTCGAACCCGTCTCTGTATATCTTCAATTGTAATTTTGATGACAGGGCATTAACCACTGAAACACCCACACCATGAAGGCCGCCTGAAATCTTATAAGAATTACTATCGAACTTACCTCCTGCGTGAAGCACGGTCATTACAATTTCAGGCGTGGACCGCCCTTCTTCATCCTCTGGATGAATATCAGTTGGTATTCCTCGACCGTTGTCTGAAATCGAAATTCCGCCATCATCATATATGGTGATGTTAATCGTGTCACAGTGACCGGCTAGTGCCTCATCAATGGAGTTGTCTACTACCTCAAACACCATGTGGTGCAATCCAGTCCCGTCACTTGTATCGCCAATGTACATCCCTGGTCTTTTACGGACGGCTTCTAACCCTTTGAGAACTTTGATGCTGCCTGCAGAATATTCTTCTTGTTCTTCCATTTTTTTCCTCAAATTCTCATTGGCATGACTACGTACTGAAATGTACTGTCTTCTTTTATTGTCATTAACATGCTGCTGTTAGAGTCACCTAATGCGCAATTAATATCTTGTGTTCCTACGTTACCCAAGCAATCTAATAAGTAATTGACGTTAAATCCTATATCAAGGGGCTCGCCTTGGTAGCTTACTTCTAGCTCTTCTTCCGCTTCTTCTTGTTCGCTATTAGAACAAATGATTTTTAATAAATTTTTCGTTAATACCCAGCGTACCCCTTTAAACTTTTCATTAGATAATATCGAGGCGCGTTGTAATGCACCTTGTAAACTTTCCCTGCCTATAATTAATTCATTATTCAAATCTGTGGGTATTACTCGTTTGTAATCTGGGAACTTGCCATCTACTAGTTTTGATACCAATGTGACGTTGCCAAACCTTACGGTTATCTGTGTGTCGGTAATCTCTAATTTGACAGTAGATTGATCACTATCTAATAATTTCAACAATTCTAGTACTGTTTTTCGAGGTAAGATAGTTTCTCTATTGCCCACGGAAGTTTCTAATTTAGTTGCTGAGTGGGATAGCCTATGCCCGTCTGTAGCTATTAATCTCATCGTGTCTCCATCTAGTACCAATAAGAGACCATTCAAATAATAACGAATGTCTTGCTGTGCCATTGAAAATTGTACTTTTTGAAGCATGTTTTTAAGTACTTTTTGCTCGATGATTACGGTGTCTAAGTGCGCGTTATCTTTAGCTGCTATAAGGGGAAAATCTCCTGACGGTAACGTTTGTAAATGAAATTTACTTTTCCCACTTTTTAATGTCGCTCTATTCTCAGAAGCTTCTAAACTAATTTTTGTATTATCGGGTAGTGCCCGTAAAATATCGAGCGTTTTTCGTGCAGAAATAGTTAACGTCTCACTTTTATAAGACTTTTCCAATGGGGTATTGGTTGCTATTTGTATTTCTAAATCAGTGGCTATGACTTCCAGATCGTTGTTATTAGCTTTTAAAAAAACATTCGATAAGATAGGTAAGGTATGACGTCTTTCTACAATGCCAGCAACCATTTGTAATGGTTTTAATAGTAAATCTTTATCGATATTTAATAGTTTCATATTAAACCTTAGTAATAGTGATAGATAGCGATTTAAATGTATACAACTAATTCAAACCGTTGAAGTCAATAAGTTTTTAGTCGCTTAAACTCTATGGTTAATTTACGTTTAGTATAGGGATATTTTGTGAATAAATATTTCGTATTATCTACATATTGACTTTATTAAGATAAATTAAACTAGTTATCCACAGAGTTATAAATAGTTAACTTCGGAGAATCTGTATAAGAGCATTAAAATCCCGAGCAATGTTTGAGTCCGATGTTCTAAGTTCAGCAATTTTTCGGCAAGCATGAAGCACGGTAGTGTGATCTCGACCACCATAGGCGTCACCAATATCAGGCAGACTATAGCTCGTCAATTCTTTCGACAATGCCATAGCCATTTGTCGCGGCCTAGCCACAGACCGTATCCGTTTTTTAGAGAACATATCAGATACTTTAAGCTTATAATAATCCGCAACACATTTTTGAATCGAATCAATTGTGATTAATTTAGAATTGCTGGCTAGCAAATCTTTTAAGGCTTCTTTCGCTAGCGAAACGGAAATCAGTTCTTTAGTGAAATTTGCATACGCTGATATTCGTTTAAGTGCACCTTCTAGTTCTCGGACATTGGATTGTATGTGCGTTGCGACGAAAAATGCGACATCTTCGCTCAGCGGTATAGAATCTATTTCTGCTTTTTTCAGTAATATTGCGACTCGGAGCTCGAGTTCAGGCGGCTCTATGGCTACCGTCAAACCAGATCCAAATCGAGACACGAGTCGGTCTTCCATGCCCGATATTTCTTTTGGAAACGTGTCACAAGTCATTACAACCTGTTTTTTTGATTGTGTTAGAGCATTGAATAGATAGAAAAATTCTTCTTGGGTTCTGGCTTTTTTAGCAAAAAACTGTATATCGTCTATCAATAAAAGATCCAAAGAGTGGTAAAAACGTTTGAAGTTTTCAAATGATTTGTGCTGATAAGCGCTGACAACATCGGATACATATTTTTCGGCATGAATATAAAGAATTTTAGCGTCAGGGGTTTTTTCGGCTATTACATTACCAATTGCTTGAACCAAGTGAGTTTTTCCTAAGCCCCCCCCGCCATATATAAAAAGAGGGTTATAAGCTGTGGCAGGATTGTCACAGACTTGAAGGGCTGCAGCTCTAGCTAATTGGTTGCCCCGGCCAATAACAAAATTATCAAAAGTAAAACCAATGTTTAGTTGCGGTAGACGATTGCTATGTTTGATATGATTTTTAATAGGTTGTGATTTATCGCTTTCGCCATAAGAAGATTTAGAATGGTTAGATGTTTTTTCAGTGTGCGGAGCTGTTTTTAACGAAAACCGGATTGGCAGATTAGAACCTGTTGCTTCTGTGCACAACCGTTTAAAGTCTTTCGAGTAGTTATCTCTGGCCCAAACCAGCAAAAAGCGATTAGGAGCAACGATAACGATTTCATCGTTTATTATGTTGCCGTCTAGAGGTTGAACCCAAGTCTTGTACTGCTGCGAGGAAAGTACAGTTTTAAAGTAGTCGAGGCAGCCATCCCAAAAAGAAGTCATTAAAGTATACGGAATTATTAGATAATTACCCTACCTGATTGCAGGTCGGGTCTGTGAGCTTATTAACGGAATAACGCGTCTGTTATTTTGTTTGTTATTTGTACTAGATTGTATCCGATCTGTTAGAGGTTATCCACAGCCTATTTGAAAATGGTCAATTTGACAATTTGTAGAAAAAACGTTGTAATGGCAGGCTTTTTTGATTGTAAGTTACTTGGAGTACTTGGATGAAACGTACATATCAGCCGTCCAAAACGCGGCGACAAAGGACACATGGGTTTTTAGTGAGAATGAAGACCCGCGGTGGTCGCTCGGTAATTAACGCGCGTCGAGCCAAGGGGAGGGCACGCTTAAGCGTGTGATTGTAAATAAGCTACCCTCGGAGTCTCGTTTATGCGGAGGCGCAAATTATTCGGGACGCTTTCCTTCAAGGCATAGAAGCGGTCATTTTATTTTACTATCGAGGGAGAACAATTTACCCATTAGTAGAATTGGAGTGTCGTTATCTAAGAAAAACATTCCTTTAGCGGTCGTCAGAAATCGTGTTCGACGACAAGTAAAAGAGCTTTTTCGAACATCCAAGTCCGCGATGAAGTCCAAAGATGTTGTTATAAGAGCTACCCGGAAAATTATCAAGTCGGACTTGGTTGTCATTAAGCGCGAGCTTGAGCAGCTTTGGCTAAAGCAAATAAAATGAAGCGCTTGCTTTTAACATTAATTAAATATTATCAGTATATGGTTTCTCCATTGCTCGGTGCGAGGTGTCGTTTTTATCCTACGTGTTCAGAATATTTTAAGGAGAGCATATCGTGTTATGGCCCCGGTAAAGGACTGCGTCTAGGCGTAAAAAGGCTTTGTAAATGTCATCCATTTCATCCGGGGGGGGTTGACCCCGTACCGCCTATATCCCAAGAAAAAAAGGAAATACACAATGGATAGTGCACGCATTATCGCCACAGTAATTTTTGTCGGGTCTATTATTCTTTTAGGCGATGCTTGGCTGAAAAAAGATCAATCGTTAGTGCCAGAGTCGCTACCCACAACAGACCTCCAGCAAGGCATTTCGACTGTGCCTGAAGCTACTATTAATGATCAATCTAATAAACGGAGCGAGGAAGCATTAAACAAGGCTGCTCCAACACTAGGTGATTATGTTCAGGTAAGCACTGATGTATTTTCGGCAAAGATTGATCGTTTGGGTGGTGGCATAAAAGAGCTAATATTAACCCAGCATCACAGCAAAGACAGTAAGAGTGACGCGCTAAGGTTTTTTGAAATTGAAGCGGGCAGAACCTACATTGCTGAGTCGGGATTAATAGGAGAGGGGCTGCCAAACCATAATACACAATTTATATCTAAAGATAGTGAGTACTTGCTTCGTACGGGGGAGGATTCAATCAGCGTAGTGCTGTCATCGGATACCGAAAATGCTTTCGTAGAAAAAATATACACGTTTTATAGAGGATCATATGCGTTAGATGTGGATTATAAAATAACAAATAAAACCAATATGCCAATTACTCCCAATGCATATTTTCAGTTGTTGAGGGATGGTGGCGACGCAGATGGAGATACCAAATTACAACCAACTTATACTGGTGGGGCGGTTTATTCTGAGGAGTCCAAATTTAAAAAAGTTGCCTTCAAAGATATGGACCGAGCCAAAGTGAATTATCCGAAAATTGTAAATGATGGTTGGGTTGGATTTGTGCAACATTATTTCGTTGCCGCGTGGCTTCCTGAAGAGGGGAAAACTCGAGAGAATTTTATGAAATCACTCGGCAATAATTTGTATGCCATGGGGTACGTTGAGGGCGGTACAGAGATATCAGCGAATAGGGAGGGAACGTTGGGCGCGCGCCTATATGCCGGACCGCAAGAGCAAAACGTGCTTAAAAAATTGGCGCCAGGGTTAGATTTAGTCGTGGACTACGGCTGGTTAACTATCATAGCATCGCCTCTGTTTTGGTTACTGTCCGCCATTCAGGGCATAGTTGGCAATTGGGGATGGGCAATAGTAGTTCTTACCGTAATAATTAAGTTGGTATTTTTCCCATTGTCAGCAGCGGGCTATAAATCAATGGCGAAAATGCGGGTTATGGCACCGCGTTTGAAAACGCTAAAAGAAACATACGGTGATGATAAACAAAAATTTCAACAGGCGATGATGGATTTGTATAAGAAAGAAAAAATCAATCCTTTGGGCGGGTGTTTGCCGATATTGATTCAAATACCCTTCTTTATCGCTCTTTATTGGGTTTTGCTCGCAAGCGTCGAATTGAGAGACGCCCCGTTTATCTTTTGGATAACGGATCTTTCCGCTAAAGATCCTTATTATGTTTTGCCGATCCTCATGGCGTTAAGCATGGTGGCCCAGTCTTGGCTTAGCCCAACCCCGCCAGACCCAATACAGGCCAAAGTAATGAAGGTTATGCCGGTAGTATTCAGCGTTTTCTTCTTTTTCTTCGCCTCAGGTTTAGTTTTGTATTGGCTTGTAAACAACGTGTTGTCTATAGCGCAGCAATGGACAATTACGCGGGCTATCGAGGGTAAAAAGCCCAATAATGTTAAACAATGAGACTATTGCGGCCATAGCGACACCACCCGGCACGGGCGGTATAGGAGTCGTTAGGGTTTCCGGTAAAAAAACCAGAATAATCGCCAAGCACATTATCGATGGATTGCCACCAAAGCGAACCGCGGTAATACGCACCTTTGTTAATGGAGCCGGAGAGGCTTTAGACTCCGGTTTAGCGGTTTATTTTCAGGGGCCTAATTCTTACACTGGGGAGGACGTCCTTGAGCTTCAAGGCCATGGTGGCCCAGGCGTACTTCGTCTGATTTTGCGTGCATGCATTGATGCGGGAGCGAGACTCGCCGAGCCCGGAGAATTTACAAAACGGGCGTATCTCAATAGTAAACTTGATTTAGCTCAGGCTGAAAGTGTGGCCGATTTGATCGGTGCATCTTCTGAGGCGGCCGTTTTAAGCGCGCATCGCTCATTGAGCGGCGAATTTTCCACTCGAACAGAGCAAATAAAAACCGAATTAATTGAGGCACGCGTTTTTGTGGAGGCTGCCATTGACTTTTCTGAGGAGGAGATCGACTTTTTAAAAGACGAGTCTGTCAAGGATCGACTCAATGGAGTGCACCTAAGCCTGGTGCAGCTTAGAGAACAGGCGACCCAGGGCAACCTTCTTAGAGAGGGCGCAAAAGTTGTCTTAGCAGGGGAGCCCAACGTCGGCAAGTCAACCTTGATGAATAGATTGTCAGAAGAGGAAACATCAATCGTGACTCAATATGCTGGGACAACAAGAGACTCCATAGAGCGCCAAATCATAGTTGGCGGGATGCCTATGCTTATTATTGATACGGCCGGCCTAAGGCGGTCAGATGACCCAATTGAGAGCATGGGCATTCAACGAACTCTAGATCATTTAAAAGATGCAGATGTTATAGTTGATATACGAGAGGCTGGTAGCGATTTGGGAGCAAGAGCGTCGATGCCCCATTTTGCGGAAAACAAAAGCATTGTAGTGTTCAATAAAATTGATCTAAAAGGTCAGTCGGCGAGCCTCAATGAGCGCGGAGGGATTCCAGCCGTCAACCTATCAGCAAAGACTGGAGCGGGCATAGAAATACTAAAGGAATGTCTTCTTGAGAAGGCCGGGGTTAGGTTAAGCGAGGAAATGCCGTTTATGGCGCGGGAACGACACCTTAACGCGCTGGATCGAGCGGCGGCACATGTCACCGCCGCTTTAATAAATATCGGTACAATTGAGCTTTGCGCGGAAGAGCTAAGGGTGGCACAAAATGCAATATCAGAAATCACAGGGGAATTCGTGGCGGATGACTTACTAGGAGAAATATTTTCTAATTTTTGTGTTGGAAAATAAGAACTTTTAACATGTTTCACGTGAAACATATGGTGGGCCTAACAGGCTTAGTGTGTAATGGGTGTCGTTAAGTAGCGTTATAAAATTATGTTGTTTTCAAAAAACTATGATGTAGTGGTTATTGGTGGCGGCCATTCAGGCACTGAGGCTGCGTTAGCCTCGGCGCGCTCGGGGTCTCAGACGCTATTGCTCACGCATAGCATAGAAACGCTGGGGCAAATGTCGTGTAATCCATCAATCGGAGGCATCGGCAAAGGCCATTTGGTAAAAGAGATTGATGCATTAGGCGGCGCAATGGCGTCTGCGGCTGACGAGGCTGGAATACATTTTCGTCGCCTTAATTCAAGCAAGGGGCCGGCCGTTCGAGCGACGCGCGCGCAAGCAGATCGCTCTTTATATCGGCAGGCAATAAGGGAGAAGCTTGAGTCCCAGAACCGGTTAGATATATTCCAAGGTGCGGCAGTAGATGTGCTTGTTTCTGGGAATTCGGTCACGGGGGTGATAACAGATATAGGGCTGACTATCAACGCCAAGGCGGTGGTTTTAACGGCAGGGACATTTTTGGCCGGAAAAATTCATGTAGGATTAAAAAATCATGAGGCCGGGAGAGCTGGTGACGCACCTGCTAATGCGTTAGCGGCTCGATTGCGTGAGTTACAACTGCCAGTAGGGCGTCTCAAGACCGGTACGCCACCGCGAATTGACGGTCGCACTATTGATTTTTCTGTCCTGGAGAGGCAAGACGGTGATGTCGAGCGACCAGTTTTTTCTTTTGTGGGGTCGCAGGATCAGCATCCGCGGCAGGTGCCCTGTTGGATTACACACACTAACGAAGAAACGCATGATCTTATTCGCTCGGGCTTAGATCGATCGCCGCTATATACAGGATTGATAGAGGGGGTTGGGCCGCGTTATTGTCCGTCGATAGAGGATAAGGTAGTCCGCTTTTCTGACCGTGGTCATCATCAAATTTTCCTTGAGCCGGAGGGCTTGAACACCAACGAATATTATCCGAACGGGATTTCCACAAGCCTTCCATTCGACGTTCAAAGCGAGATAGTCAAGTCGATCAAGGGTCTTGAGGAAGCTTATATCTTAAGGCCAGGATATGCTATTGAATATGATTATTTTGATCCCCGAGCCCTGAAGCCGACTTTAGAGACAAAAGCTTTAGAACACTTATTCTTCGCCGGACAGATTAACGGTACGACAGGATATGAGGAAGCGGCAGCGCAAGGGCTGTTGGCTGGATTGAATGCGTCGCGGAAAGTCGCAGGTAAGGCTGGGTGGTATCCAAGGCGTGATGAGGCGTATTTGGGCGTATTAGTTGACGATTTAATTACTCGAGGGGTGACAGAACCTTATCGGATGTTTACAAGTCGAGCGGAATATCGATTAAGTCTTAGAGAAGATAATGCGGACCTCAGGTTAACGCCGGCGGGTCGAGATCTAGGTCTTGTTGACGATCGTCGATGGGAGATTTTTGAACAGAAGCGGCGCTCTATTGAGGTTGAAACCGAGCGCCTTACTAAATTGTTTATTGGTCCAAGCTGCGATGACCAAGACAAAATAAAACAAGTCTTTGGCAAATCCTTGGATCATGAATACTCTGTAATTCAGCTTTTAAAGCGTCCGGAAGTGAATTATGGTGCTTTAATGAGTTTGAACGGTGTCGGGCCAGGCGTTGAAGATCATGTTGTGGCCGAACAAGTGGAAATTCAATCCAAATATCAAGGTTACATTAGTCGCCAAAAAGAGGAGGTGACAAAGATGGCCAGTCTTGAAGGAATTAAGATTCCCAAGGACTTCGACTATGAAAATGTGCCGGGCCTCTCTTCGGAGGTTAAGCAGAAGTTAACCTCTAATCGCCCGGTTACTTTGGGCCATGCAAGCCGAATCTCAGGCATCACGCCAGCCGCTGTTGGCATTTTGTCGGTCTATCTAAAAAGATCAAATCAGTCTTTAGGTGAACACGGTGATCAGGTAAGAGTGGCTAGTTAATGACGCAAAATTTTAGCGAGCTTTCTCGGGTCATGCTGCAACAAATGGGCGTAGAGGTAACAAATCATCAGATAGCGATATTTCGTCAATATTTGGTTTTATTAGATAGGTGGAACCAAGTTTATAACATTACATCAGTTACTCCAAAAGCTAAGTGGGTAAGTACTCACTTGTATGATTCTTGTTCTATTATAGGGCATCTTCCGAGCGGCTCGTTGCTTGACATTGGGACGGGAGGTGGTTTTCCCGGGCTGCCTATTGCTATTGCACAACCAGAGAGAGAGGTGTTTCTTTTGGATCGCAGTGCTAAAAAAACGACCTTTTTAAAGCAAGTCACTATCGAACTCGAGCTTAAAAATGTCAAAGTCGAGACGTCAAGAATCGAGAGTTATGAGGTCGCAAAACGATTTAATGTTATTGTTTCTAGAGCTTTTAGCGAGTTAAAAATTTTTCTTCGAATCGCATCTAAGTTTTGTAATTCGGATGGAGTGTTAATCGCAATGAAAGGTAAATACCCTGCGGCAGAATTAGCGGAAATCCCTGAAGGAAGAGTAAGGCAAGTCAAGCAAATTCGGGTACCCCAGCTTGACGCTGAACGTCATATCGTGGAGCTCGCCCCGGATCTTTTAATGTAAAAAAGGTAGATGAAGTGACTTGTATTATTGCCATCGCAAATCAAAAAGGAGGTGTCGCAAAAACGACTACCGCAATTAATCTTGGAACGGGCGTGGCTGCTGAAGGAAAGCGAGTGCTCCTCATTGATTTAGACCCTCAAGGTAACGCAACCACGGGGAGCGGTATTGACAAGTCTGAGGCAGACGCGGGCGTTTATGATGTTCTGACTGAATCCGCAATCATCAGGGCCGTCAGAGTTATTAGCCCCACCTCGGGTTACGACGTACTGACGGCGAATCAACACTTAGCAGGTGCTGAAGTAGAATTGGTCGGAGTCAATGGTCGTGAAACCATACTCAAAAGAGCTTTAGAGTCAGTAACTGATGACTATGATTTCGTTTTTATTGACTGTCCACCTGCTCTTAGCTTACTCACTATAAACGGCTTAACTGCAGCCAACTACGTGATTATACCGATGCAATGTGAGTACTACGCTCTAGAGGGCTTGACTGATCTTGTGGACACAATTAAACGTATTAAGTCATATTTGAACCCCGATCTTGAGATTGGTGGCTTGGTCAGAACAATGTTTGACGGGCGCAGCTCTTTGTCCCAGCAAGTTTCCGATCAGCTTGATACGCACTTCGGTGACAAGCTGTTTAAAACTGTAATACCGAGGAACGTTCGGGTTGCAGAGGCGCCAAGTTATGGCCTTCCTGTGTTGGTGTATGACAAGATGTCAAAGGGGGCGATCGCTTATCGATCGCTTTCTACAGAATTTTTAACTAGATTTACCTAACTATCAAAGGCGTTTAGATACTATGGTTAGAGCAAAAGGATTGGGAAAGGGCTTAGATGCTCTTTTTTCTAGCGGAAAACCAGCTAATAGTGATAGCAAGGAGCTTGTAGTAACCTTACCTATAGACGGGTTGCAACCGGGAAAATTTCAACCGCGTACGAGAATGGACGAAAACGCAATAGCTGAGCTGAGTGAGTCTATCCGTTCTCAAGGGATTATCCAGCCGCTCGTCGTAAGAGCCTTATCAAGCGGACAGCACGAGATTATAGCCGGAGAACGAAGGTGGCGGGCCGCTCAGAAAGCGGGCCTGAACGCTGTTCCGGTAGTAGTAAAAAACGCAGATGATAAATCCGCCATGGCGATGGCATTGATAGAGAACATTCAAAGAGAGGACCTTAACGCGATTGATGAGGCCATTGGCATTAAGAGGCTTATCGAAGAGTTTGAAATCACCCATGAGGCGGTGGCTCGCATCCTTGGGAAATCAAGGAGCACGGTGACAAATCTTCAACGTTTATTGTCATTAGCGCCCTCTGTCCAGCAAATGCTGCGCGAACAAAGATTAGAGATGGGTCACGCTCGCTCTTTGTTAGTTTTAGACGCAGCGCGTCAAGCTGACCTAGCAAAACGAATCGTGGCATTAAATTTAACGGTTCGAGAGGTAGAGAGCTTGGTAGGAGCGGTCAATGTTCGTGTTGGTGGTAAGGCAAAAAACCGACAGAGTCGTCAAACTCCTGACCAAGATACGGTTAACTTACAAGAGGGTCTGGCTCAACACCTTGGTTTGCCTGTTAAGATTACTAATACAAAGAGAGGATCAGGAAAGATCGTTTTGTCATACTCAGACTTGGATGAGCTGGAAGTTCTTTTAGCTAAGTTAAGGGCTTGAGAGCGGGAGGTTTTTTAGTGTGGTCTGCATTGACACAAATTAGCCGAGTCCTTAAAATAGCGTCCTTTTCGTGGGTAGGAAAACTTACGAGCCTCCAGATTCGCTCTCTTAATGTATGAGTAAGGTCGTGGTAACTGGATCATTGCGTGTTTTAGGATTACAGGCGCTAGTGATGTCGGTCTTTTTAATTGGCTTTTTAGGGGTTCATGGTTTTTCGGTTGATAGCAAGTCAGCTTTGGTTGGTGGATTAATCGCGCTGCTTCCTTCATGCTTTTATGTTTGGAGGTCTTCCAGAGGAAAAACTCAAGACCCGCGCAGTTTAGTTAAGGCTCATTACAGGGCTGAGTCAGGGAAGCTGGCCATAACGGTCGTGCTCTTTGGTGTGGCCTTTACGCAGTTAGGGCCAATCGCGGCACCGCCATTGTTTGTTACCTATGTAGCAACTTTAGCTAGTTACTGGGCCGCGCTTTTGCTGAAAAATTAATGTTATTTATATAGAGTGACGAATGGCTACTGCAGGACCACAAACATCAGGCGAATACATTTCTCACCATTTGCAAAACTTACATGTGGGCGAAGGCTTTTGGAGTTTGCATTTGGATACCCTCATAGTTTCTGGATTACTCGGACTGATAGCGTTTGGTGCCATGATGCTTTTAGCTCGAAAGGCAAGCAGCGGCATACCATCTGGCGCGCAAAATTGTGTCGAGATGATTGTTTCCGTTGTTAATGATCAAGTTAAGGATACCTTTCACGCGAAAAGTGGCTTAGTTACACCTCTTGCAATCACAATTTTTGTTTGGGTGTTCTTAATGAACGCGATGGACTTAATACCGGTCGACTTTTTGCCACTTGCTGCGTCCTCTGCAGGGGTGGAGTATCTAAAAGTTGTCCCCACGACAGATCCAAACTTAACCTTTGGAATGTCAATAGCGGTCTTTTTTATAATGATCGCGATGAATTTAAAATTCAAAGGCGTTCGTGGTCTATTGAAAGAGGCGCTCACAGTGCCGTTTGGAAAGTATCTATTCCCGATTAACCTTCTTTTTAGAATTATTGAGGATCTCGCAAAGCCGATATCCTTGGCGTTACGATTATTCGGAAACATGTACGCCGGAGAAATGGTCTTCATTCTTCTTGCCGTATGGATGGGGGCATCTTACTGGTGGGTTCCCGCAGGCGCGATGCTGAGTCTCGGCTGGGCTCTGTTTCACATACTCATTATCACACTTCAGGCTTTTGTATTCATGATGCTTACGGTCGTATACATGAGCATGGCGGCAGAAAATCATTAACGTAATTAGATTTAATTTTTAATAACTTAAATTTTGTATTAGGAGATAAATATGGAACTCGCATCCGTACTAGGTATGACAGCAGTAGCGGTAGCATTGCTAATTGGTATGGGGGCCTTAGGGACCGCCATCGGTTTTGGTATTCTTGGCGGACGCTTCTTAGAGGGCGCAGCACGACAACCCGAGATGATCCCAACGCTTCAAGTTAAGATGTTCATTGTGGCCGGTCTTCTAGATGCGGTTACCATGATCGGTGTTGGTATCGCGCTCTACTTGTTGTTTGCGAATCCATTTATTGCGATCGTTGCTGGTTAATGAGTAACATCAATCGAGACTTAAGGCGCAGGAGGTAAGCGTGAATATTAACGCAACACTTTTAGGCCAAGCGCTCTGGTTTGCCTTGTTCATTTGGCTGACCATGAAGTATGTTTGGCCGCCGCTTCAAAAAGCGATGCAAGACCGTCAAAAAGAGATCGCAGACGGTTTAGCGGCCGGCGAAAAAGGCAGACAAGAGTTAGCTGACGCGGCGGAAAAGGTTAATCAGGAGCTTCAAAAGACGAAGGAGCAGGCAATGGAGATTATTTCTCAGGCCGAAAAGCGTTCTGGGGAGCTTGTTGAGGAAGCAAAGAACCACGCGAAGGCCGAAGGCGAGCGAATTGTATCCGCGGCCAAAGCAGAAGTTGAGCAAGAAGTCAACCGAGCGAAAGAGCAACTCCGGGTGCAAGTGGCTTCATTAGCGCTTGCTGGCGCGGAGCAAATTTTGCAAAAAGAAATCGACGCAAATTCGCATGCTGATATGCTTAAGCGACTTGAATCAGAGCTAGGTTAGCGCGATGGCCGAAGTCACTACATTGGCTCGACCATACGCTCAGGCGCTTTATTCGTTAGCGAAAGAGACCGATGCTTTGGATGTTTGGTCTGAAGCTTTGGAATTTTTAAAAAGCGTTGCAAATGACGCCACCTTTCAGGCAACTGTCAGCGCGCCTGATATCCAGTTGACGGACGTTGAAGATTTATTTCTATCAATTTGCTCTGACCGAGTATCGGAAGAGGCGAGAAATTTTATTCAGTTGCTTGTAAGAAACGGCAGACTTTCGGTCCTTGACAACGTGGTGAGGCAATATGAATCGCTAAAAGCTGAGGATGGAGGCGTGGTGAGCGCAGTGATTCAGTCGGCATTCGACTTAGATGAGGCGCAGGTGAAGGCTATCGCAGATATTTTGTCGAAAAAGCTTGATAAAAAAATAAGTCCATCCGTTGCCGTAGACCCCAATTTAATCGGGGGCGTAAAAGTTCATGTTGGTGATAAGGTGTGGGATGCGTCGGTTAGAGGGCGCCTCCAACATATGGCGGTCACTTTAACGAATTAATTATTAGGAGCATTGATCCATGCAGTTGAATCCATCAGAGATTAGTGAGCTGATTAAAGGCAAGATCCAAAATCTTGCGTCAGCGACCGAAGCAAAAACACAAGGTACGGTGGTCTCCGTGACCGACGGAATATGTCGGGTACATGGCCTCTCAGACGTTATGCAAGGTGAGATGCTGGAGTTTCCAGGCAATACCTTTGGTTTGGCGTTAAACCTAGAACGTGATTCGGTTGGTGCCGTGGTGCTGGGGGAATATACCCATATCACTGAGGGCGACACAGTAAAGTGTACAGGTAAGATTCTTGAAGTACCTGTCGGCCCTGAGCTTTTGGGGCGTGTCGTGGACGCGCTGGGTCAGCCTATTGACGGAAAAGGCCCGATAAATGCGAAAGAGTCGGACGTAATTGAGAAAGTAGCTCCGGGCGTAATTTGGAGACAATCCGTAGACGAACCTGTGCAAACAGGATTAAAAGCGATTGACGCGATGGTTCCCGTGGGTAGAGGCCAACGAGAATTGGTTATTGGCGATCGTCAAACAGGCAAAACTGCCGTCGCTGTCGATACTATTATTAACCAGAAAGGCAAAAACCTTTTCTGTGTATACGTAGCGATTGGGCAAAAGGCTTCAACAGTAGCTAACGTGGTTCGAAAGCTAGAGGAACACGGAGCAATGGAATACACGATAGTCGTTGCCGCGACGGCATCAGAGTCGGCAGCCATGCAATACATCGCGGCTTATTCTGGGTGCACGATGGGCGAGTATTTCCGAGATCGTGGCGAAGATGCCCTGATTATTTACGATGACTTAACGAAACAAGCCTGGGCATATAGGCAGATATCATTATTGTTAAGACGACCACCAGGCCGAGAGGCTTACCCAGGTGACGTTTTTTACTTACATTCACGCTTGCTAGAGCGAGCGGCGCGAGTGTCAACCGCGTGGGTAGAGCGCCACACCAACGGAGCGGTAAAGGACAAAACCGGATCGTTGACTGCGCTACCAATCATTGAGACTCAGGCTGGTGATGTGTCTGCATTTGTACCCACTAATGTAATTTCGATTACTGATGGCCAGATTTTTCTGGAAACGGACCTGTTTAACGCGGGAGTGAGGCCAGCGATTAATGCGGGGGTATCTGTGTCCCGGGTGGGTGGTGCGGCGCAAACTAAAATCATGAAACGTAAGGATACCGGCGGAGGTGTTCGTTTAGCGTTAGCCCAGTATCGAGAGCTTGCCGCCTTCGCTCAGTTTGCCTCAGACCTTGACGAAGCCACCCGTCGCCAACTTGAGCGCGGCCAAATGGCTACTGAGCTAATGAAGCAACCTCAATACCAACCAATGGAAGTTTGGGAAATGGCAGTAACATTGTTTGCGCTGAATAATGATGTTTTCGATGGCATGGAAGTCAGTAAGGCGTTGGCAGCTGAGAAGGCAATGAGGGATTTTCTCAAGAGTAAAAATGCAGATTTAATCGCACGTATTGATGAAACTAATAACCTCACTAAAGAAGACGAAGAAGCGCTTAAAACCGCAATTCAAGAGTGGAAGGTTAGCGGGACCTACTAAGTTTCAGGAAAAAATAACCACATCAAAATAATGATGATAGAAAGATTTTAGGATGGCAGGCACCAAGGAAATTAGAAACAAAATTAAAAGTGTGCAAAACACGAGCAAGATCACCAAAGCGATGGAAATGGTGGCGGCATCTAAAATGAGAAAAGCTCAGGAACGAATGCGCGCTGCAAGACCGTTTGGAGACAAAATACGGGCTGTCGCGGCTAATATTTCCCATGCCAATCCCGAATATAGACATCCCTATTTAACTGAGAGAGATACCGTAAAGCGGGCAGCAATGATTGTTGTGACGACCGATAAGGGATTATGCGGTGCATTAAATACAAATGTTTTAAGGATGGCGTTAGCTCAGTATAAAGAGTGGCAAGCAGACGGCGAGGAAGTCGATGTGTGTTGTATTGGTAGCAAAGGCGTAGGATTCATGCAGCGGCTTGGTGCTAACGTTGTTGCTGAAGTCAGTGGCTTGGGTGATGCTCCTAAGATGGAAGCCATATTAGGAGCAATTAAAGTTGTGCTTGACGGATATAACGAAGACAAGTTTGACCAAGTTGTACTGTTTTATAATAAGTTTATCAATACCATGAAGCAAGAGCCGACGATGGAACAGCTATTGCCGGTAAAGGGCGAGAGCCTTGGTGTACCAACTGGTGCTTGGGACTACATCTATGAACCCGATGCAAAAGAGGTACTAGATCAAGTTTTGAACCGTTACATCGAGGCGGTGGTTTACCAATCGGTAGCTGAAAATATGTCGTCCGAACAATCAGCGAGAATGGTGGCGATGAAATCTGCGTCAGACAATGCTGCCACACTCATAGATGAGTTGACCCTTGTTTATAACAAATCGCGCCAAGCCGCTATTACGCAAGAGCTATCTGAAATTGTTAGCGGTGCGTCAGCAGTTTAATTTTTAATAGAATTTTTTTTAACGGATAGAGAAAGCCATGTCACAAGCAACCGGAAGAATTGTGCAGTGTATCGGAGCCGTAGTCGATATTGAATTTCCACGAGAGGCGATGCCTAACGTATACGACGCACTGAAATTATCAGAAGAAGCGTCAGGCGGTCTAGTGGAAGACGGCCTTACCCTTGAGGTGGAGCAGCAGCTGGGTGACGGAGTAGTCCGTTGTATCGCCTTGGGATCTACGGATGGGTTGCGTCGCGGAATGAAAGTAGATGGAACTGGCGCGCCGATTTCTGTCCCTGTTGGGCCAGGAACACTTGGCCGGATCATGGATGTGTTAGGTCGGCCTATCGATGAAGCAGGCCCTGTTGAATCTGAAGAGTTACGACCAATTCATGCAGCAGCGCCAAAGTTTGCTGAATTGTCACCTTCTGTTGATCTTCTCGAGACGGGCATTAAGGTTATTGATTTGATCTGTCCATTCGCAAAGGGCGGAAAAGTTGGTTTATTTGGTGGCGCGGGCGTTGGTAAGACCGTAAATATGATGGAGTTAATCAATAACATCGCCAAGGCACACGAAGGGTTATCTGTTTTTGCAGGGGTCGGAGAAAGAACCCGAGAGGGGAACGATTTCTACCACGAAATGAAAGAATCTAATGTCCTTGATAAAGTCGGTATGGTATTCGGACAGATGAATGAGCCTCCAGGAAACCGACTGCGTGTTGCGTTGACAGGCCTGACGATGGCTGAAAAATTCCGAGATGAAGGCAAAGATATTTTGTTCTTTGTGGACAATATATATCGTTATACATTGGCCGGAACTGAAGTGTCAGCCTTGCTTGGACGTATGCCATCCGCGGTAGGGTATCAGCCTACATTGGCTGATGAAATGGGAAAGCTTCAAGAGCGTATTGTGTCAACCAAAGTAGGATCGATTACATCAATTCAGGCGGTTTACGTGCCTGCTGACGACTTAACCGATCCTTCTCCGGCAACGACTTTTGGGCACTTGGATGCCACAGTTGTATTGAGTAGAGATATCGCTTCTCTAGGTATCTACCCTGCAGTGGACCCGCTTGATTCGACTTCGAGACAGGTAGACCCCAACGTGATCGGTGAGGAACATTACGAAACTACGCGTGCAGTGCAGGTTACTTTGCAACGCTATAAAGAGTTAAGGGATATTATTGCGATTCTCGGAATGGACGAGTTGGCACCAGAAGATAAGCTAGCAGTATCACGAGCGCGAAAAATCCAGCGTTTCCTATCACAACCATTTCACGTGGCGGAGGTCTTTACAGGCTCTCCAGGTAAGTTCGTGTCCTTGAAAGACACTATTCGTGGATTCAAGATGATTGTTAGTGGTGAGTGTGATGAGCTACCAGAACAGGCATTTTATATGGTCGGCGGAATCGAAGAGGCCTTTGAAAAGGCAAAGACCTTACAATAGAAAAATAGTTAAGCGTTTTATATATTAATCAAGGTTAATCGGAGTTCGTTGGGGACATTATGGCAAGCACCATTCAGGTAGAAGTGGTTAGCGCAGAAGAATCAGTCTTTTCTGGAGAGGCGTCTTTCATTGTCGTACCAGGAGAGCTTGGTGATTTAGGTATCTATCCCAAACATACGCCCCTTATCACAAGGATTAAAGCCGGGTCGGTGCGAATACAGACGCTAGAATCGAAAGAGGAGATGGCGATATTTGTTGCCGGCGGAATCTTGGAGGTGCAACCTGGATCGGTGACGGTTATGGCTGATACTGCGATTCGAAGTGATGATTTGGATGAAGCGCGCGCGCTAGAAGCTAAAAAACGAGCAGAAGAAGCGCTCAACGCGTCTACCGACAAGCAAGAAATCGCTACCGTCGAAGCTGAGTTGGCAATGCTCGGGGCACAGCTCGCTGAAATTAGAAAGTTGCGTAAACATTAAAGTTCATGGTGAGAATGAGTGACACTAAAGGCAGCCGGTGCTGCCTTTTTTTATGTCTGTTAAGATGATTAAGTTAACTAATTTATGAAAATCGATTTCAATTTATGTCAGACAAATTAAAACTGCCAAATATTTTTATCTTTCTTATTTGTTGTGTTTTTTTGATTGGCTGTAGTGATCAACCCGAGACTATAAAGATAACTTTCATAGGCCCATTGACAGGTGGGGTATCAGCAGGTGGCTTAGGTGGGCGCAACTCCGCTGATTTAGCCATAAGTTTGCGTAACGAATCACCGGATAGCAACTACAAGTACGAACTGGTTCCATTAGACGACGAATGTAAGCCCAACATCGGCGTTCAGGTCGCAACAAAAGCGGCGGCAGATAAAAATATAGTTGCGGGTGTAACTCATTATTGTTCAGCTGTTGCTATGGGTACGGTCGATGTGTACCACAAGTTTGGATTGCCCGTTATTGTTTGGGGTGCCGTCCTGCCGGACATTACTTATGGGAATGATCACCCGGAGATCCACCGTGTTAACGGCACGATGATAAATCAAAATATGGTCGCGGCAGAGTTTATGACTGAACAAGGCTTCTCGACCTGGGCAGTTATTCATGACACAACCGATTACGGTAAGGGACATTTTAAATATTTTAAAAAAGCTTTAACCGAACGAAGTGGAACGATTTTAGGCACATTCGGGGTAAACCCTGATCAGCAAGATTTCACTGCTGAACTGACAAAAATTAAGGTGCTGAATCCGGAGGTGATTTATTTTGGTGGTCTCGCGCCAACAGGTGTTCGGATTCGCGCTCAAATGGATAAGCTTGGTATGGGGCAGGTATTCCAAGGGACATCAGGAATTGTATCGGATGCTTTCATAGATGGTGTGGGCGAGTTGGCCGAGGGGGTCCTCGCTTTTCGGGAGGGCGCACCAACGGAGAAGTTGCCTGGCGGAAAAATGTTTATGCGAGCCTATGAGGCGCGCGATTTTAATGAGCCCGCTGAAGCCTATGGCGCGTTTGCATTTGCAGCGACAGATCTAATCATCGACGTAATCGAAAAAGTTGGCCCCGACCGCACGCTGATACGACAAGAGCTCAACCTTATTCGGGAACACGAGTCAATTATTGGGCCTATTACTTTCGATAGCCACGGCCAAAATACCATTGCATTAATTACTAAATATGTGATTCAAGATGGGAGCTGGGTACTTTGGGAAGATAGTGAGTACGCATCGGGCAATCGCTCGTTGAAGTAACGAGATTCGGTCGACATAAATGGATCCCGGATTTTTTGCGCAATACCTAATAAACGGGCTTGTTCAGGGAATAACTTACGCATTAGTCGCCGTCGGTTTTACGTTGTTTTTTGGTGTGCTCGACGTTATTAAGTTTTCTCACGGAGACGTTTTAATGCTGGGTGCGTTTACTGCGCTCGCACTATTTTTAGGCTTAGATCAACTCTCTACCCCTGCATGGTTATCTTTAACTATTATGTTGTGTTTAGGTGTGGTGGCTATGGCGTTACTTGGCGCTCTACTTTGTAAGTTTTTGGTTCTGCCTCTTAAGGAATCCCCACCATTAAATACACTGCTTATTACTCTTATGTTTGGTTCGGTTATTCGAGAGGGCGTTCGGTTATTTTTTCCAAACGGGTCTAACCCAAAACCTTTTCCGGCTTTATTGCCCGAGACCTCGATCAATTGGGGGAATCTTAATTTACGATTAGATAGCGTCATCCTTATTTTCACTGGGGCAATGGCGATCGTTTTAACTCATTTATTCATTCAAAAAACCCGAATGGGCCTGGCTATAAGAGCAGTTGCCCAAGATGAGGAAACGGCTCGACTTATGGGTATTAATTTTAATAAAACGGTATTGATGACTTTCGCATTGGGCTCAGGTCTTGCAGCGCTATCTGGTATTAGCACGGGCCTTTACTATCAAGAGATTAATTTCAGCATGGGACTTATGTTGGGGGTTATTGGGTTTAGTGCCGCCGTCGTTGGGGGGTTGGGAAGTATTTATGGAGCAATTGTTGGCGGATTACTTTTTGCGTTTTTGCAAACGTTAGGTGCGATATGGTTCAGCGTCCCGGCATATAAGGATGTGTTTGCGTTTACGGTCATAATTATGCTTATGGCATGGCGGCCAACAGGCTTGTTGGCAGACCGGTCAGCGGAGAGAGTTTAATCCCGATGTCGCAACTCAAAACTCAACTAGTAATCCTAATAGGTATTAGTCTCAGCGTTATCGTTCTGTATGGGTTTCTTTATTTAGAGCACGAGTGGGAAATTGGATTGTTGTTGGTTACGTTACCCGTGGCAATTTTGCTTTTAAAACGAGCGAATATGTTGATTTATTTCCAAACAGCGGCGCGAATGATGCCAAGGTTTACGTTAGTTAGTTTTGTTCTTGGTGTTTTAGCGTTGATTTTGCTGCTACGTCATGAGCATTTTGCATTGTTAATGCTAACGACGGTCTTGCTCTACGTAACCGTTAGTCTTGGTTTAACAATTCAATTTGGATTTGCAGGCTTGGTTAATTTTGCCGCTATCGCGTTTTTTGGTATCGGGGCGTACTCGATGGCGGTATTAAACCACAATTTTCACGCAGTACCAGATTTGGTAATCATTCTGTTTAGTGGACTTATTTCCGCACTGTTAGGTGCGTTATTAATATTGCCAATACTTAGAACTAGAGGCCACTATGCAGCACTGATCACAATAGCATTCGGGATACTTTTGCGTACTTTTTTAGAGGTGAACGACGTTTTTGGAGGACCACAGGGCTTAAAGGTAGATGGCTTAGAGATACTTGGATGGGATTTTGCTAATAGTTTTCCCTCTGTATTGGGTGGGGGCTCATTTTATATGGCGTATGCGATAGCTGCCCTTTTGTTGGCCGCCGCCGCTTATTTGTTGACTCGTTTGATTGAGGCCTCTTGGTTTGGTTTGAATATGGATTCAGTTCGTTTAGACGAGGTTGCTTCCGCTTCGTTTGGAATTAATGCACCGCGCTGGAAAATAACGGCGTTTATGGTGGGAAACTTTTTCGCTGGTTTAGCGGGAGCAGTATATGCTGCGATGTCCGGTTTCATAGCACCGGCGAGTTTTAATTTTGCCGATTCCTTACTTCTTGTGTCCATAGTACTTTTGGGCGGCATCGGGAATGCGGTGGCAGTGATACCAGCGGCGTTGTTAATTGTTGTTTTGCCGGAAAAATTTCAAGTAATCCAAGAGTATCGATTACTACTATTTGGGATTGTAGTGATTTTAATACTTCGGTTTAGGCCTAATGGCTTGATCCCTCGAGGTCTTCGGCAATATTTTACAGGTAGCTCCGCGTGAGGCCGGCCGTATTAAAAACGGAAGATCTAACCGTGAAGTTTGGCGGTCTTAAGGCGTTGAACGGCCTAGATTTTGAATTATGTGAAGGGCAGTTCTTAGGGCTTATCGGCCCCAATGGATCAGGGAAAACGACTTTCTTTAATGCGCTTACAGGTATTTATCGGCCCGCATCTGGAAATGTCTTTTTGCACGGTAAGGATATTACTGGGGTCTCTCCAAACAAGGTCTACGGTTATGGGATAACGCGCACTTTCCAGCGTTTGAGGTTGGCGACCTCTCTATCCGTACTTGACAACCTTATTATTGGCAATCAGCGTAATCTGAACTTTGGTATTTGGCGAAACATATTTGATCGTAAGTACTTTAAGTCCCAACTAAAAGAACAAACCGAGATAGCTGAAGACTTGTTGCGTCGGTTTAGTCCGGATTTGGCTGCACTGCTTTTGAAGCCGATATCCTCACTTTCTATGATCGATCGACGTCGTGTGGAAGTATGTCGTGCTTTGATCAGCGAACCTAAAATTTTGTTGCTCGACGAGCCTTCAGCTGGTATGACGCCTGATGAGACTAGAGCATTAATGGATGAACTCCAGGGCTGGAGAGCTCAGCACCCTACACTATCGACCATATTAATAGAGCATGAGATGGAACTCATTAATAAGGTTTCAGATACTTGCGTTGTGCTTAATTACGGTGAAAAAATCGCCGAAGGGAAATACTCTGACGTGTCGAACAATCCTAGCGTGCGCGCAGCGTATTTAGGAGAAGATTGAAATGGTGTCGATGCTTACCGTGGATAATTTAACGGCTGGGTATGATGAGGCAGATGTGGTTAGTAACGTGTCGCTTAACGTCATTGAGGGGAAAATCACTTGTTTGCTAGGCGCGAATGGTGCCGGAAAAACCACATTGATTAGAGCCATTTTGGGCTTAAATAATATTCGTGCAGGCTTAGTGACGTTCAGCGGTAAAGACATTTCTTCATGGGCAACACATGACATAGCGAGTGAGGGTGTCACGTGTGTGCCAGAGGGCAGACGAGTCTTTGGAAAGATGACTGTTCTTGAAAACTTACAGGCAGGTGCTTTTTTAGAGAGAGACGCAAGCGTTGTGATGCAGCGTTTAAAACAGGTGTATGATTTTTTTCCGAAACTAGAAGAGAGATCAGGTCAATTAGCGGGAACGATGTCCGGTGGTGAGCAAGCCATGCTGACGATTGGTAGAAGCTTGATGAGTAATCCCTCCCTTATGATATTTGATGAGCCATCTCTTGGTTTGTCACCGTTATTTGTTAAAGAGAATTTTCGTATTATTAAAGATATCAATGAAAAAGGTATGACTGTGTTACTAGTCGAACAAAATGTTCGACAAACATTAGAAATTGCTCATTTTGGCTATGTTTTATCGCAAGGAAAAATTGTAGCAAGTGGGTCAGTGGATTCGTTGAAAAATAATTCCGAGTTACGCGCGGCCTATTTCGGCAGCGCTTAGTGTTAAGGAGATGGCATTGGGATCAGTTATAGAATTGACTAAGCATTTGGTTCAAATGAACACTATAAACCCGCCGGGGGATGAAGAGGCGTGTGCTCGATTTTTAGGCAATATTTTAGAGAAAGCTAAATTTTCTGTGTCTCTGCATCCCTTCGGCGAGAAACGAGCGAGCCTCGTAGCTCGGATAGGTGGGAACAGCACCAAGAAACCATTGTGCATTACCGGCCACATTGACACGGTGCCCTTGGGCGCAACCGCTTGGACGAAAGACCCCTTCTCCGGTGAAACCGATGCAGGCCGATTATTCGGCCGTGGAACAAGTGACATGAAGTGTGGTGTTGCCGCGTTTGTCACCGCCGCCATCGAGTTGTCAGACCGTTTGAGCGGAACTCCTGGCTTAGAGTTGGTTATCACAGCGGGCGAAGAGGTCGGTTGTCAAGGGGCTTTCGATTTAGTGCGTCAACAGGGAGCGCTTGGTCGAGCTGGCGCAGTTTTAGTTGGTGAGCCCACTTCTAACTTTCCGTTTGTTGGACATAAGGGGGCTTACTGGTTAACCGCGAAGACTAGTGGTGTGACAGCTCATGGTTCGATGCCTAACCTTGGAGAAAATGCGGTTTACAGAGCTGCAAAAGCAATAACAGCATTAGAAAATTTTAAGTTTTCGAACCCGCCACATGAGATGATGGGACAGGCCACTCTAAATGTTGGCATGGTACATGGCGGATTAAATATAAATTCAGTACCTGATGAGGCGGCTATTTCGATTGATATTAGAAGCGTCCCTACGTCAAAGCATAAAGACGTGAGAGATCAATTACAAAAATGTATGGGACATGACGTAGAACTGGAGACCTTCATCGACTTAGAAAGTATTTATTCGGAGCCCGACACTCCATGGATCCAGACTGTCTTTGATCTCGTCCAGCCTTATTTGGGATATCGCCCAGAGGCTAAAGTAGCTACTTATTTTACTGATGCAGCGGCGCTTACTCCTGCTTACGGGTCGCCACCAACTTTGATTCTAGGGCCTGGAGAGGCAAGTATGGCACACCAGACAGACGAATATTGCGTCTTAGATCGTGTAGAGGCGTCTGTTGATATGTACAAAGATATCATTTCAGATTGGTGTGAAATTTAGGGCTCAACTGGATATTGATTAAGGTTATCAAGCAACCAATCTTACAAGTCAGGTCATGAATTTTTATTCACTTATTGAAAATGTTGTCCAATTAAAGCCAGCGAACATAGCAATAAAAATTGGCAAAGAGCGCAACATCTCATACAGCCAGCTTGGCAACCAAGTATCACGTTATTTAAATGCCTTGAGTGCATTAGGTGTACGGGGCGGTGATCGTATTGTTGTGCAAGTAGAAAAAAGCTTGCCCAGTTTACTGCTCTACTTGGCCTGTATAAAAGGCGGTTACATTTTCGTGCCACTAAATACCGCATACAAGGCATCCGAACTGACTCATTTTATTGCGGACGCGAAACCCACACTTTTCATTACTACCATTGAGCGATTGGATGAGGTTTCGGCTTTGGTGGCAGATATAAAGACTTGTTCGGCGGTAGTGTTGAGTGGTGGAGATAATCAAGACTTGAGTAGCCTTTCGGCAAGGCAATCCGAATTCGCACCGACTCGAGCGTCAAGCCCGAGCGAGGTTGCGGTCATTATTTATACCTCGGGCACTACCGGTCGAAGTAAGGGCGCGATGGTGACGCATGATAATCTGATCTCGAACGTAAATGCGCTCAATAAACTTTGGGATTTTTCTGAGAATGATGTTTTGCTTCATGCGTTACCGGTCTTTCACGTGCATGGATTATTTATCGCTAACCATTGTGCGCTGACGGTTGGAGCGAAGATGCTTTGGCTCAATAGGTTTAATGTTGAAGAAGTTGTTGAGGCAATACCAAAATCAACCGTGATGATGGGGGTGCCAACGTTCTACACGCGACTATTAAGTAGCGCCAGTTTGACTAAGAGTCTTTGCCGTGCGATCCGGTTGTTCATTTCTGGATCAGCTCCCTTGCTAAGTGAGACTCACGAATTATTCGAGCAAAGAACGGGCCATAAAATTTTAGAGCGTTACGGCATGTCTGAAGCAGGAATGATTACGAGTAACCCTTATCATGGGGTACGTAAAGTTGGATCGGTCGGCCGGGCGTTACCCGGGGTTAGCGTTCGTATCGTAGATGATGTTGATGTGAGTGTTTCTCAGGGGGATACTGGACACATACAGATCAAAGGGCCAAATGTCTTCAAAGGTTACCGAAATATGCCAGAAAAAACCAAAGAAGAGTTTACTCCGGATGGGTGGTTTCGAACGGGAGATTTAGGGGTCTTCGACGAAGAGCGTTATCTCACGATAGTTGGTAGATCCAAAGATTTGATCATAACGGGGGGATACAACGTTTACCCAAAAGAAATAGAGTTAATTTTAGATGCTGAGCCAAGCATTTTTGAGTCTGCTGTATTTGGTATTAAGGATTCTGACTTTGGTGAGGCAGTAACGGCGGCGATCGTCCTTAATGCAAACTCTAACGCTGACACCCCTCTATTAATTGAGAATTTAAAAGCACAACTCGCAACTTATAAGGTACCTAAAGCGATCCACGTTGTGAATCAATTACCCAGAAATGCAATGGGTAAAGTTCAAAAATCTCTATTAAGAGAAGCATACTCTAGCGATTGAAATTAGATCGATTTTGTTAAATTCAGGCTCTGATGATTTCAATCGCCAATCAAATTAGCAATGATATTGAGCGTGATGGGTATTCGATTACTCACGGCTTATTTAGCGAGAGCGTATTAGATACACTCAGGATATATGCCGAGTCAGGTGTGGGTAGAGGTAAATATAAGAGTGCGGGTATTGGTTCGGGCTCTCAGTATCAAATTCAGGAACGTATCCGAGGTGATCAAATATGGTGGCTCGATCGAGAAGAGGGATCTGTTATTGAAAAGGTATTCTTACAATTTGACCGGCTTAAAGATGACCTTAATCAAAGCCTGTATCTCGGCCTTTTTGATTTTGAGTGTCATCTAGCACAGTATAAATCTGGCTCAGCATATGAGCGCCATTATGATCGACCATTGGCCAGCAAGCGTCGAAAATTAACAGTGACACTGTATTTAAATAAGGGCTGGTCGCGCAATGACGGCGGGAATTTAAGATTATATTTGAACTCCGGTCTTGAGCAATTCATTGATGTTGCCCCCCGATTCGGCACGCTTGTAGTGTTCTTGAGTGAACTCTTCGCGCATGAGGTCCTAACCTGTAATCGAGATCGTCATAGTCTTACGGGTTGGTTTTTGGAGCGACCTTAGTCGAGTAGATGATTAGTTTAAGCCTTAATAAATATTTTCACGAACATATCGATCGCTAGAAACATCAAAATTAAAGCAAAGATCCTTTTAAGCGCTGTGACTGGTATCGAGTGTGCGACCTTAGCGCCGAATGGAACCGTGATAAAGGTCCCAACAACAATTCCTACAAGTGCTGGTAAATATACGTAACCAATGCTGTATTCTGGCAGGTATATGTTGCCCCAACCATTCCAAATGTATCCTAAAGCGCCCGCTACCGCTATTGGAAACCCTAAAGCTGCTGATGTTCCTATAGCGTTTCGCATAGGAATATTGTGCATAACCATTAGGGGAATAGTAACAACGCCGCCGCCGATACCTACAAGACTTGAAATTATCCCGATACACCCAGAGCCGATTCCCATGCCGATACTTTTGGGTAAGCTCCGGGAGGGCTTTGGTTTGAGGTTAAGAAATAGGTCAATTGAGGCATATCCAGCAAAAATAACGAATAAACCAGCTAAAACGGCAGGGTTTAATGATTCGGCAAAGAAGCTACCAAAGAAGGTTCCAACAACAAGATAGCCGGCCGATTGTTTGACCGTCGGCCATAAAATGGCTTCGCGCGCATGATGAGCACGGATACTCGATAGAGACGTGAAGACAATTGAGGCAAGAGAAGTACCAATGGCGAGATGCAGCGTTCGCTCTATTGCAAATTCTTGCGCTGTAAATAGAAAAACCATCAGTGGGACGAGAAGAGTCCCACCACCAATTCCCAGAAGACCCGCGAAAAAGCCTACGAAAACTCCCACCGCTAGATAGGCGATCCACCATTGGATCATCAAGTCCATCATCAAATGAGGGTTTGAATGTAGCGCCACTCTTCGGGCGTTACAGGTGTAATGGATAGACGAGACCCTTTTTGAAGGACTTTCATGCTTTCGAGCTTTTTGTGTTCTCGCATTTCATGAAGCGATAAAAGTTTTGTTTTACGAATAAATTTCACATCCACATTGAGCCATCGAGGCTTTTCATGACTTGATTTTTCATCGAAGTAATTACTTACTTCGTCAAATTGTGTTTCATCTGGGTATGCTTCCCGCGCTACCTCGGCGTATCCCGCAATGCCTGGAGGAGAACAGTTGGAATGGTAAAAGAGCACGCCATCCCCAACGGACATATCGTCCCTCATGAAATTTCGCGCCTGATAGTTTCGGATGCCATCCCAAGGCTCAGTTCTTCCAGGCCGCTTGGCAAGGTCATCGATACTGAAGACGTTAGGCTCTGATTTCATGAGCCAGTAGCGGATCGTGGTTGATTTTGACATCGCTTAAGAATTGGTTAGGTTATGTTTACTAAGAAAGAGCTGCTCGGTTCATCCTGAACCATAAGGTTCAAGGCGGTCACCTTCCGAATGCCGTAGGTGCGTCCTCCTGGAACGCGCGCAAAAGCATTGCTTGAGTTGGCAACCTAAGTAAATTTATTGGTTCAGAAAATTAATCGAGCAGCTCTTTCTTAGTAAACAGTAAATTAAAATAATTTTTCTTGGTCATTTAAAACGGTATCTATTTTTTCCCCTATTGAAGTGATTGTACTGCGTAATTCGTTTAGATTGATACCGCGGGTTTGGACGGTAAGTAGCTTGTGGGCAATTTCCAGCGCCGCCATTATGGCTATTCTCTCGGAGCCCACAACCTTCCCGCTCTCACGAATCTCTTGGGTATGCTCTTCTAGGAGCGATACCGCGTTGAGGAGCGCCGCCCTTTGGTCCTCTGGACAGGTCAACCGCATTGGTTTACCAAGGATCTCGACTTCGAGCAGCGTCGGGGCGCTCACAATGGATCTTTCTCATTTTGTCGACTTATCATACTCTCCAACTTAGATGCTGCGAGATTTATTCTCTTTGCAAGCTCTTGTTTTTCATGCTCTGCTAATACAAGTTTTTGTCGGAGCGTGAAATTCTCGCCTCTTAAGTTTCGTGTGAGGCTGATTAATTCATCCAATTTTCGCTCGAGAGCCTTCAGTTGCGCACGCATGACGAAACTATAGGCGACGCATATAAAAAGTCAACAGACCCCAATGACATAGCATTTCAGTTTCATTTCTGGTAAATTGCCCTCCGTGGTGCCTGCGTCCTTATTCTAGGGGGCGTAGGATAATCGGGAAACAGGTGAGCGATAAAACGCGATTCCTGTACTGCCCCCGCAACGGTGAACAAGCGTGAGCTCTACAACAGCAGCCCCAAACAGCTGCGAAGCCACCCAAAAAGCGAGTGCTTACTCTCAATTTGGGGAAGGCGTAGAGTTATTTCTTGTGAGTCCGGATACCGGCCATTCTAAATGTAGCTGTCTCGACTAGTCGAGATGTATTTTAATTTTGCACGGCGGGTGCAAATTTACTGAATGAGGTATCTAATGCAGCACTCACCCCACTTGATTTTGGCAGTGGCCACCAGTCTATTTTTTTTCTTAATTGGCGGAAGATCCTTTGCCCAACAATACATAAATATCGAACCTGTATTACTTACCGTAGATCGATTCGAGGAACAAGCAATAAGGCTCTCTCCAGGAATAGAGATCATTACTTCTGAACAGCTCGAGAATGCGAGTCACCAAAGTTTACCGGAGCTTCTGTCTTCCCATAGTGGCCTATCTCTTGTGAACAATTTTTTTGGTAACGGCACACAGTCGGCGGCAATTGACGTCCGGGGTTATGGTGCGGTTGGAGACGAGAATACACTCGTCCTACTAAATGGAGTGAGAATCAAAAATAATGATCTAAGTTCGGTTAACTGGTCGTCAATTCCCCTGGACAGCATCGACCGTATTGAGATTGTGAAAGGGTCTGGTGGTGTGCTTTACGGCGCGGGTGCGACAGCCGGCTATATAAACGTTATTACGAAGCGCCAACAGCCAAATGAGAGAACCGCGAAGGTCAGAACAGACCTGGGGTCGTTCGGCACACGATCAGTAGATCTCTCGGGCACAACGGCCGGTGATAATGCCGGCATTTGGGTCTTTGGTCAGCGATACAATTCGGACAATTATCGAGAGAATAACGAGGAGAGACGGTCTGTAGCTAAACTAGACTATCAGTGGTACGGAGATCAGAATATCATTACCTTTACCACGGGCGCAGATCGATTAGATCTAAGAACACCTGGTGACCTGCTCATTAATCCTGATGGTGGTGTCCCTATAAGAACTGTTGACCGGCAGTCGACGGATTCGGAGCAAGATTTTTTGACGCTCGACGGCAACAACGCAATCCTTTCAATGACTCAGGATATAGGTCGTTGGACCATAATTGAAGAGGTTTCGTTTCGGGACAGTGATTCTTCTTTATTCTCAGCTGGCTCCCAAGAGTTTTCCAATATCAAAACAAAGGTATGGCAACTATCGCCACGTGTGAGATATAACGCTAAAAATACTTTGAGTGGCGGTGAATTTGTCTTCGGGCTAGATTATTTCAAATGGGACCGCACCCACAGACGAGCGACTACCCCATCGGCGATTTCGACCCAGCCATTTGGTATTGCAAAACTGGATCAAACCAATCTAGCCCTATATGGCCGTGGCACTGTCGGATTAACGAACCAGTTCAAGGCGATTTTAGGTTTTAGGCACGAACAGCAAGATGGAGA
This sequence comes from Betaproteobacteria bacterium TMED22, assembly GCA_002167745.1. Taxonomy (GTDB): domain Bacteria; phylum Pseudomonadota; class Gammaproteobacteria; order Burkholderiales; family Eutrophovitaceae; genus Eutrophovita. The sequence continues at coordinate 52,481 of NHCB01000008.1, read as the reverse complement.
GGCTACTGACTTCGTGGATCCATCAGCTTCGACACCGTTTGGCACTACTAACAATGCTGCTGACTCAAAAGAACAAAGATTAAAAAATAACGCTTACGATTTAGGCATTGTGTACTCTCTAGCCAATGGAATCGATATCGAGGCCAGCACCAGTCGAGCCTTCCGCGTTGCAAATTCTGATGAGGTTTTTATTGCCGCCTTTAATGGCAATACATTTGAGATCGATAGAACGTTCGACTTTTTGGAACCTCAAGTTAGTTACACGCACGAAGTCGGTGTTAGCTTGGCCAGTAAAACGACTTTTATAAGTGCAACCTTATTTCAAACGGATACTCGCGATGAAATCCGATTAGATCCGGTGGCGTTCGTAAATACAAATTATTCCGTTACCCAAAGACGGGGGCTTGAGTTGCAAACGACTTGGCGAGATGAGTATTGGGTCGTGAGGGGAAGCTTGTCCTACATCCAGCCCAAGTTTTCTAATGGCGAGAGAAACGGAGTCTCGCTAGCAGATAAGGATATCCCCTTGGTGCCGAGAAATAAAATAGGGGTTTCAGCTGATCTGGACTTGGGAGATAACTACAATATTGGCGCAAAGCTTAACTATACGAGTGATCAATTTATGACCAATGATGAGATTAATGCTTTTGGACGGAAAATACCGAGTTACTCGATTCTCGATTTCAACCTTAGCAAGAATATCGGTCCCTGGGCGTTCGCGTTTAAGGTTAATAACGTTTTAAATAAAGAGTATTTTACGTTCGCGGTGAATAGTACTGCGGCTGGTAATGATGCATTTAACTTTTATCCCTTGCCAGAACGATCATTATTTTTTACTGCAGACTACGCCTTTAGCCAGTAATTTTAGGCCTTTAAGAAGCAAGTAATCTTGAAGTAGATGCCGTCAACGCTGGTCGTTTTTGTCGGGGTCTGTTAAATTGCGATCGATGAAAACAGAAAAGAGCGCTCAGCTTTATCTTCGCTTGTTGGGTTACCTGCGGCCTTATTCTTTGGTGTTCTCGATTTCGATCTTTGGCATAATCCTTACCGCGGCTACTGAAGTCGCGCTACCCGTCGTGATTAAGCCCTTTCTAGACGGAACATTTATTGACAAAGATCCGTCGTTAATGACCTGGGCGCCCATAGCCCTTATTCTGATTTTTTTAGTTCGAGGTCTTGGCGGGTTCATTGCCCAGTACGCCAGTGCTTGGGTTGGAAATAAGATGGTTATGGATTTACGTGAGGAGATGTTCGAGAAAATTCTCGTTCTGCCTTTGAAGTATTTTCATGATCATAGCTCTGGAAGTCAATTATCGAAATTTACGTTTGATGTCTCATTAGTACAGTACGCGGCAACTCAAGTCATTACCGTGTTTGTTAAAGATACGTTGACTGTTGTTGGCCTATTAGCGTACCTGATTTATCTAGATTGGCAGTTGACCCTTATTTCTCTAGTTATGTTGCCGCCTATAGCGCTCGTTGTTCGATATTTTAATGGTCGATTGCGATGGGCAAGTCGAGAAACACAGGACTCGGTAGGAACAGTTACTGAAGTTGTACAAGAGTCGATTGATTGTAATAAAGTTGTCAAAATTTTTAGTGGCCAACGAGCAGAACGTAAACGATTTTTTGAGGCGAGTAATAACCTAAGAAGATTACTTATGAAGCAGACTATGGCGGTCGCGGCAAATGTCCCGATCGTACAGTTGATAGCCGCTTTGGCGACGGCCATTGTTATATATCATGTGATGGGCCAGGTACGTGCTGATGAGACGACGGTGGGAGGTTTTGTTTCCTATCTTGCGGCACTATTAATGTTAACGTCACCGATAAAACGACTCACGAGCATTATGGAGCATTTACAAAGAGGGTTAGCTGCCTGTGAGAGTGTTTTCGGGCTTATTGATCAAGAACCAGAGATAGATGGCGGGACTGTCGAATTAAGTGCGATTCGCGGTGAAATTACGTTTGATGGGGTGTCTTTTAAATATCCGGGTACAGATGTCTATGCGCTCGAGGATATAGATTTAACGATTCAACCCGGCGAGAGCGTTGCCATTGTAGGCAGTTCAGGTAGTGGTAAGACGACGTTAGCCAACATGTTACCGAGATTTTTTACGCCATCAAAAGGTCGTGTATTAATTGATGATCAGGAAATTTCGACGATAATGTTGAAGAGCTTACGTTCAAAAATAGCATTAGTGAGTCAGGAGGTAGCGCTTTTTAATGATTCAGTTATAGCCAATATAATTTATGGTTCGGACGATCATGACGAACGAAAAGTGGTTAGTGCTGCGGAGGGGGCGTTCGCGACAGAATTTATAAATCAACTACCTGAGGGTTATGAGTCTTTGGTGGGTGAGAAAGGTATGAAGTTATCTGGTGGTCAACGTCAGCGATTAGCGATTGCTCGGACCCTATTTAAAGACGCGCCGATTGTGATTATGGATGAAGCGACATCAGCCCTTGACGCGACATCGGAGAAGTTAGTAAAAGAAGCTTTTGAGCGCGTCAGGAAAGGACGAACCACCATTATTATTGCGCATCGGTTCTCAACGATCGAAAAAGCGGATCGGATTGTGGTTATGGATTCAGGTCGCGTGGTTGAGGTTGGCTCTCATGACGAATTAATTAAACGTAAGGGCCGATATGAAAAGCTCTACGCTGTTTACGCGAGTAGTAACAAAGAATAGAACGAAGGTTGTAATTATTAATATGATTAAGTTTTAGTTTAGGCGCTAATAGGAGTTAGAACGATGAAGGTTCACCCCACTAGAAAATTCGATAACACCGCAAAAAATTATCAACATATCCAAGCGCTGCCCCTAGCTGCAGCGATGGGTGCTGAAATAAGAGGTATTGATATCAGCACTATTACGGATGCGCAATTCCTGGAGGTTGAAGATGCGCTCTACCGACATAAGATGATCTACTTTAGAGATCAGGATTTCTCTCACGCAGATCAAGAGTCCTTTTCATTACGTTTTGGTGAATTTGCGGACGACGCATATACCACAGGCGTAGATGGGCATCGTGATGTTCATCCGGTCATTATGGAGGCAGACACACGAGCGGAGATGGTATTTGGGAATGGATGGCATGTTGATTCTCCTTTCATGAAGCAGCCGCCCTCGGTGAGCATGCTCTATGGTGTAGAGGTTCCGCCATATGGAGGTGATACCATCTGGGCAAATTCAGTGTTAGCGTATAACTGTTTGAGTGACACTATGAAGGCCATTATAGAGCCATTAAAAATTCATTTTTCTGCTAAAAGTGTTGTCAACCAACTTAAAAAAGAGGCTGATGATAAACGTAAAAAAGATGTCGATGGGGGCCGGACAAAAGGATTCGGCGACATGGAACTTGATATGAGAACCCAGGCTATGATAGACGGTAGTATGCATCCGTTAGTTCGAACTCATCCTAAGTCCGGAGAGCGTGCTTTATATGTTGATGAAACTTATACGCATGGTATTGAGGGCCTAACTGCAGCTGAGTCGGCAGGACTTTTAAATTTTCTCAAAGAGCATGTATCCCAGCCAGCTTTTACGTGTCGATTGAAGTGGGAACCAGGTACTTTCGTGCTTTGGGACAATCGAGGTTGTTGCCACCATGCCTTCAATGATTACGATGGATATCGCCGCGCATTATATCGAACGACGGTTAAGGGGGAAGTTCCCGCTTAATTCCTCGGAGATAAAGATATAAGTGTTGTTTGATTTAGTGCGCCATCAAACCAGGCTTTGATGGTGGCTTCATGTTTGCCGATGTACTCAATGGAATCATTGTTGAGAACCATAGGTAAGTCGTGACCGGGTATTAATATACCGCCGTTGCGACGAGACCACTTACCCCATATATCGGCAATCGATTTTTTCGTTAAATGTGCGTCATATGTCATATCGGCTGCCCTAGAAACCAATTCGGCTCGATTTTTACATGCATCACCTGTGAAAACGATATCGCAATCACCTGTGTCCAGAACGTACACTGTGCTCCCCGGAGTGTGTCCTGGACAAATTAAAGATTTGATGCCGGACAATATTTCCTCATTGTTTTCTATGAGGACTAGCTTTTGGTGGTCCTGAAGCGCCGCTATATATAGTTCTGGGACGTATGTTTTCCCCGTGGGCTGTTCTAGCGCCCACTGCATCTCATCTCTAGATATATAGATATTTGCATTTGGGAAGTTTACCCAATTGATAGCATGGTCAAAGTGAGAATGGGTTAACAGAACATCCGTGACTTCATCGGGGCTCACTCCTAGCTCGTTTAATCGTTGATTCAGTATCAGTCGTTGACCAAATCCACCCACGTCGACGAGCGCGGTGAAGTTGTTATGTCGGATGAGCGCGATAGTGCTAAAACCAAGGGGCCCATGACAGACACTTTTCCCCGGAAAACCATGAACGATGATATCGATCCGATAGGAGCCCATGAGAAAAGTGCGCTTATTTTCATTTGTCATATTCGCTTCCTTTGGGCGACGTATTAAAGCCATAGAGCTCTGCTGGATTATTAACTAATATAGCGTGTTTTAGTTGATCTGATGCAGCATACTCATCGAGTGCATTTAGCAATGCACCGTCGTTAGGCATGGTGTCATGCAAGCCTGGATGCGGCCAATCAGATCCCCAGACCACTCGTTTTTGTGATGCCGAGATGAGCGCACGGGCAAAGGCTTCTGCGTCTTTGTAAGATGGTTTCGCCGATGATATACGATAATTACCTGATAGTTTAACCCAGGCTCGCCCCTCTTTAATTAAGTTGATTAAAGCTTGAAAACCAAGGTTATTAGTCCCGTGATTCGTAGAGATATGCCCCATATGATCGAAAACGATCTCGGTGGGCAGTCGTCGCAGTCTGTCGGTAATTAATTGGAGTTCCGAGACGTCCATAAGTATTTGAACGTGCCAGTTAAAAGGGGCGATTTTGGATGAGATTCGTTCTAGATATTTGAACTGAGCCCCCCCTTTAAACAAGAGATTGAAGCGTACTCCTCTGATGCCCTTCTCGTGTAGCCTTTCGAGTTCTAACTCAGAAACGTCGTTATCTACTACAGCGATACCTCGAGCATTTTCATTGCCATATTGTTTGATGGCAGTAAGTGTGACCTGATTATCAGTACCATAAACCGAAGGCTGTACGATTACAGCACGCGTAATCCCTAATTTACGGTGCATGTTTTTATAGGCCTCTATCGAAGCTTCTGGCGGGGTATACGATCGATCAGCGATGAAAGGAAACATCTTTTTTGGACCAAAGATATGCGCGTGACAGTCACATGCCCCAGAGGATACTGTAAATCTTAACGGGTCAACTTGCTCAAGCGGCGATAGACAAAGATCTGATGGGCTCATGAATTCCATCCCCTAAAGTTTGAAGGTACCTAATCTTATATTTTATTAAGTGATCAAATTTTTTAGTGCGCTTGTTCCCAGTTTTTACCAGATCCTATATCGGCTACCAATGGCACACTCAGTTGCGCGATTGATGCCATGCGCTGAGGTACGTCCCTGAGTATTAACTCTAATTCTTCCTTAGGTACTTCTAAGATCAGCTCATCATGGACTTGCATGATGATATTAGTTTTTAATCTTTCATCACGAAGCCAATGATTAACAGAAATCATAGCAATTTTGATTAAATCGGCCGCCGTACCTTGCATAGGTGCATTGATAGCCGCGCGCTCGGCTGCTTGTCGCATTTGGTGGTTAGATGCATGAATCTCTGGTAGCGTTAAACGTCGACCGAATACGGTTTCCACGTAACCAAGCTCTTTTGCTTGGCTTTTAGAACGATCCATATAATTAGCGACACCCGGATAGCGAGAAAAGTACCTGTCGATATACTGCTGCGCAGCAGAGCGTTCAACGCCAAGTTGCTTGGCAAGGCCGAACGCGGACATACCATAAATTAAACCAAAGTTAATTACTTTTGCGTAACGTCTCTGTTCGGTAGATACTTCAATAGGCGTTACATTGAATATCTCACTCGCCGTTTGTCGGTGGACGTCTTCCCCATTTTTAAACGCTTTGATTAAGCTTTCATCTTCAGACAGGTGTGCCATGATCCGCAACTCAATTTGCGAATAGTCCGCGGACACAATGACTGACCCTGCAGGCGCGATAAACGCCTCTCTTACGCGCCGTCCTTCCTCAGTTCGAATAGGAATATTCTGCAAATTCGGCTCGTTACTTGCAAGCCGACCAGTGTTGGCAACTGCTTGCGCATAATTAGTATGGATTCGACCAGTATACTCATTAAGCATACGAGGAAGTTTTTCGGTATAAGTCGTTTTGAGTTTGGATAACGTTCGGTGATTTAAGATTAATGCTGGTAAGGGGTGATCCAGCGCAAGTTGCTGAAGCACCTCTTCATTCGTTGATGGTTTACCGCCAGGTGTTTTCTTCAGTATTGGTAATTGTTTTTGGTTAAATAAAATTTCTTGCAATTGTTTGGGGGAGCTTAGATTGAAATTTGAGCCCGCCTCTTCAAAAGCCTCTTTTTCAATAACTTGTATTCTCTCGCTTAAATCTATCGTTTGTTCATCAAGTGACGCTGCGTCGACCAGAACCCCAAAACGCTCTATTTCGAAAAGAATCTCCATTGCGGGAAGCTCAATATCGCGGTAAATGTATGTTAGCTTTGGTTCCCGCTCTAACAATGGCCACATGTACCCATGAAGTCTCAAGGTAATATCGGCGTCTTCAGCTGCATAGTCTCTAGCGACATTTAAGTCGACTTTGGAGAAAGATATCCTGTTAATTCCCTTACCTGTTATTTCGTCATAACTTGTCGTTTTAAGTCCGAGATGCCTTTGTGCGAGACTGTCCATATCATGTTTACGATGGCTCTCTAACACATAGGATTGTAGGAGCGTGTCGTGTGCGATCCCGCGCATCCGGATACCATGATTATTAAAGATATGTAGGTCGAACTTTAAGTTTTGTCCTACTTTTTGTTGATTTTGGTCTTCCAGCCACGGTTTGAGTTTTTCCAAGACTAAATTGACGTCGAGCTGCTCTGGGCAATCAGCATAATCGTGTCCGACCGGAATGTAGCCTGCCTGGCCCGCTTTTGTTGCAAGCGAAATACCTACTAACTTGGCTTGCATCGAGTCGAGGCCTGTTGTTTCCGTATCTATTGCGGTGAGCTTGGCGATACTTATTTTTTTAATCCAATCCTCTAACTTTTCTAGTGAGGTAATAAGTTGGTAATCCTGCGGGACGTTTTGTTCGGTAGTGGCGGCTTTGCTTTCAATATCCTCTGTTTTCTCCTTATGTAGCTCATCAAGCCAGGTTCTAAAATTTAGCTTTTCAAATAGACGTGCGACAGTTTTTTTGTCCTCCGGTCTATATTTTAAATTTTCCATACGGACGTTGATTGCAACGTTTTCCTTTAAAGTCACAAGCTCTCGCGTCGTTGGGAGCCACTCAACGGCCAGCCTTAAGTTTTCTCCAACTTTGCCTTTAATCTGGTCTGCATTTGCGATGATCGAATCAAGATCACCATATTCGTTAAGCCATTTAACCGCGGTCTTAGGACCTACTTTGTCGACCCCGGGAACATTATCGACCGAGTCACCGACTAGACTTTGATAATCGACCATTCGGCCTGGATAGACGCCAAACTTTGCTTTGACTCCTTCAGTATCAAGGTTTTCGCCAGTCATAGTATTAATAATTGTGACGTTTGCCTTAATCAGTTGGGCAATATCTTTGTCGCCGGTTGAAATCACGATTTCCAGTTTTTCCTCAAGCCCTTTTTTAGTCAGTGTTGCAATCACGTCATCTGCTTCCACATCGGGGATGACTAAAAGGGGGACACCTAAAGCTTCAATACATTCGTGTAGTGGCTCTATTTGAGCTCTTAAATCCTCTGGCATCCTTGGCCTATTGGCCTTGTATTTAGGATAAATCTCGTCACGAAATGTTTTTCCCTTGGCGTCGAAGATACACGCAACGTAGTCCGGTTTAATGTCATACCGGGCGCGTTTAAGCATATTGATGACGCCATAAATCGCACCGGTCGGCTCGTCCGCTTTATTACGAAAATCGGGCATAGCATGAAACGCGCGATATAAGTAGGAGGAGCCGTCGATTAATAGTAGTCTTTTCATGAAATCATTTCGTTAGTACGGATAATTACACCCGCGTACATTATGTCAGAGTTGCGCTCTCGATAATTTCGGTAAGATAGCGGTCTTTAGTAATAATTTCATCGATATCGTAGTAATGTTCTAAATCATGTCAGTTTTTACAAAAGTAAGTTTAGACGAAGCCTCACAATGGGTGAAGCAGTGCTACTCGGTTGGCAAAGTCGTTAACTTGCGCGGTATCCAATCGGGTATAGAAAATACGAATTTTTATTTAGACACAGACCACGGTATTTACGTACTTACTTTATTTGAAAAGTTAACTGCGACTGAGCTGCCTTTTTATTTAAATTTAATGGCACACTTAAGTAGCCACGGAGTCCCAGTGCCTACGCCCATTAAAAAGTTAGATAATCAGTTTTTAGGACAGCTTAACGGCAAGCCTGCCGCGATTGTTAGTTGTATTCCGGGATCGCCGTCTACAACGCCCACTAGGGATCAGTTGTTTTTGGTTGGGGAACAACTCGCACACATGCACTTGGCGGGTCAGTCTTTTGAAGGATATTTAGAAAATTTGAGAGGAACAGCTTGGTGGACCGAAGCGGCCGATGACATCTACAAATTTTTAGACGAAGTAGACGCGGATTTACTCCGGACAGAAATAGCCTATCAAGCTGAATTTGTTAGCGATGCAATTCCGAGAGGGCCAATTCATGCAGATCTATTCAGAGACAATGTCTTATTTGATGACTCTCGGGTAGGCGGATTTATTGACCTCTATTTTGCTTGTATAGACGCTTGGGTCTATGACGTCGCAATAACTGCTAATGATTGGTGTATTCGTGCTGACAGCACTCTGGATAATGATAAATTACAAGCCTTATTGAGCGGGTACAACAGTATCCGTCAGTTCACGTCAATAGAGAAGAAAGTTTGGCCGATAATGTTGCGAGCCGGCGCCCTGAGATTCTGGGTGTCACGTCTTTACGACTTACATTTGCCCCGGCCTGGTGAGCTGACGCATGCACATGACCCAGATCTTTTCAAGTGTATTTTGCGGAATCACAGAGCAAACTTACAAATCTTTCCTAAATAAAACGATTACTCTTTATGCGCGCGTTAGCTTCGCATACTCGAGGGCGAGCCATTTCAATCCGCTGTCTCTAAAATTTACCTGGAGCCGCGCATCGGGCCCTTGTCCTTCGATTTGAATAATAACGCCTAAACCAAATTTAGTATGCTGTACTTGTTGGCCGATGCGGAATCCCCCCGGAGCTTTTTGGCTGGCGGTTACCGGTGCGTGAGCGCGTTGAGGGGCTGATGTTGCCGTAGGTTTAGCGTCATTAATTTTTTTTAATAATTCCCCCGGTATTTCATCAATGAATCGCGATTCAATGTTGTAACGTGTTTGTCCATGAAGCATTCGCATTTGTGAGTGCGATAGGTACAGACGCCGCATCGCGCGAGTCATCGCCACATACATGAGCCGTCGTTCCTCCTCTAAACCACCATGTTCGTTAATGCTGTTTTCGTGGGGGAACAGCCCTTCTTCTAAGCCGCTTATAAAGACACTATGAAATTCTAGACCCTTCGCCGCATGAACGGTCATTAGCTGTAGGGCGTCTTCGCCAAAACTCGCTTGATTGTCTCCCGCTTCGAGTGAAGCATGAGCAAGAAAGTCAATTAGCGGATCAATTTCGATCAAGCTAAAATCTTCATCTGCGCTCACTTCAACCTGAGCCTCTAGGTTGGGCGCGCTTGCCCTTTCATCAATAAAAGCCGAGGCTGCATTAATAAGTTCATTAAGATTTTCTAGTCGATCTTGACCATCACGGTCTTTTTGATAATGCTCAACCAGACCACTATTTTCTATTGAGTGCTCAATCAAATCCGGGAGCGAGAATCCTGAGGTTTCATTTTTTAGTTTTTCAATTAACGTGACAAAACTTGTTACCGCAGTAACCGCGCGACCAGATAGTGGTGCCGAGCATGCGGCCTGCCACAGGGAGATGCCAGTGCGTTCAGCCAGGTCACGAATATTTTCAATCGTGCGATTTCCAATGCCGCGTGTCGGAAAATTGATGATTCTTAGCAATGCGCCATCGTCGTCGGAATTGGCAATTAACCTTAGGTAAGCGAGCGCATGCTTGACTTCTTGTCGTTCAAAGAATCTTAGCCCGCCATAAACTTTGTAGGGAAGTCCCGAGCTGAATAAACCGTGTTCTAGTATCCGCGATTGAGCGTTGGAACGATACAGGAGTGCGATACTCTTTAGTTGAATACCAGAGTTTTTGAGCGCTTGAATCTCTTCAATGATAAATGAGGCTTCTTCGCCATCTGTCGTGGCTCGGAATACCCGGATAGGCTCTCCCTCCCCTTGGTCTGTCCATAGATTTTTCCCAAGTCGCCCGTCGTTATTCTTAATGAGTGCGTTGGCTCCGTCTAGTATATTCCCAAGAGAACGGTAATTTTGTTCAAGCTTGACTACTTTCTCGATGGCAAAGTCCGCTTCAAAGCTCAACATATTTCCAGTGTTTGCTCCCCGAAAAGCGTATATAGATTGGTCATCGTCTCCCACTGCCATCACACAAGCGCCTTGGTCAGCCAAGAGTTTAAGCCATGCATATTGGAGTTTGTTGGTATCTTGAAATTCGTCTACAAGGATATGTTTAAAGCGATTTTGATAATGCTTTAGAAGCCGTTCGTTTTGTAACAACAACTCGTACGAGCGGAGTAGTAGTTCCGAAAAATCTACAACACCTTCGTTGGCGCAAGCGCGATCATATTCTCGATAAACTTCGGTTAGAGTTCGACCAAATTCATCAATGGACTCTACTTTGTTCGCACGCAAGCCCTCTTCTTTATTCGAGTTGATGAAGTACTGTGCTTGCCTAAATGGGTAGCGGACCTCATCAATGGATAAACTTTTCATGACACGTTTAACGAGCGATAGCTGATCGGCTGAATCCAGTATTTGAAACGTTTGAGGCAGACCCGCTTCTCGGTAATGTGTTCTCAGGAGTCGATTACAAAGTCCGTGAAAAGTGCCTACCCACATACCGCGAGCGTTTATCGGCAACATTGACGTAATGCGGAGTAGCATTTCCTTCGCGGCCTTGTTCGTAAAAGTAACCGCCATCAATTCAAAGGGATTAATTTGCCCAGTTTGAATGAGCCAAGCGATTCGAGTCGTGAGTACTCTTGTTTTTCCCGAACCAGCGCCTGCGAGAACTAAGATGGAGGAAGTGGAGTGGGTTGTAGCGTCAATTTGCGGCTGGTTTAGCCCGTGCAGTATTTCTGACATTCAATGGGCTTTGGTAGGGTTAAATTTCATTGGTGAGATCGCTCTTGGCGTCCATTCATTACAAGTTTCTCGACTCTAGGCTTAAGAATAAATTTCAATGTTTGCTCATACGTTTGGCCGGGTACCACAATACAGTCTTCTTTGCTTTGGAATGATCCTCCTACCGCGTTGATTATATCGTTAATTTCTTGCTGGTTAGGGGCGTTAAATCGGATCACAATTAAACTCTCACTTTGACTTGGAATCCCTGTGTTGGAGAAAGGGTTTGAGGTGTCAACAGTTGGAACTCGTTGGAAATTGATATGTGTTCTAGAGTATTGTGGCACGATATGTTCGATGTAATCAGGCATTCTTCGGAGAATAGTCTGTGTCACATCGTCTATAGAGTGTCCCCGGTCCTTTTGATCGCGATAGAGTTTCTGTATCCATTCTAAGTTGATGGTGGGAGTAATCCCAATTAATAAGTCAACATGTTGAGATATGTTGATCGTATCGGTTACAATTCCTCCATGTAAGCCCTCGTATATAAGTAAGTCGGAGTCAGGCACTATGTCCGACCATTCTGTAAAGGTGCCAACTTTTTGGCCGTGAGCGCGGGCAGAGTTTTCGTTATGTATGTATTGTCTTGCACGACCTGTGCCAGTCTCGCCATATTGATTAAATAAGGCTCCTAATTCATCGAGGAGATTAGCCTCAGGACCAAAATGGCTTATCGTTCTCCCAGCCGTGCGCTCCCAAGCATCGATCAATTTGCGCATCTCTTCACGCTCGTAACGATGGAAGCTGTCTCCCTCAATGAAAACTGCTTGGAATTTGGATTCGGCACAAATAAATTTGAAAGTTTCCTGGACGCTGGTAGTGCCAGCTCCAGAGGCGCCAGTGACGGCAACAATTGGATGTGCTCGGGACATATTGGTTAAGCAAAGTTAGTGATAGGTTCTGAATAACTGTATTCTGTTTCGCAGCATAGATACGCTTTAATTCGAACTTACGCATCATTAATACAGACCTAAAGCTATAATTAGATATTAGTTTACAACATTGGTTGCACATGGAAAGTCAATATCACCCCTCGCAAATAGAAATGGAAGCTCAGGCCCGCTGGGTTGAAAGTGAATCGTTCAAGGCGACAGAGGATCAAAATAAGCCCAAGTATTATTGCTTGTCGATGTTCCCCTATCCTTCAGGCAAGTTACATATGGGGCACGTGCGTAACTATACGATTGGTGACGTGCTAACTCGATATCATCGGATGAATGGTTACAATGTATTGCAACCGATGGGCTGGGATGCATTCGGGTTGCCAGCGGAAAACGCTGCGATGGCTAACGGTGTGCCACCATCGAAGTGGACTCGCGATAATATCGCTTATATGAAAAAACAACTGCAGTCGCTAGGGTTTGCTATCGATTGGAGTAGGGAGCTAGCGACTTGTGACGCTACTTATTATCGGTGGAATCAGTGGTTATTCACAAAAATGCTCGACAAGGGCCTTGTCTACCGGAAGACGGGTACAGTAAATTGGGACCCGGTTGACCAAACTGTCCTTGCTAATGAGCAAGTGGTCGATGGGCGCGGCTGGAGAACGGGCGCTGTTGTTGAAAAGCGCGAAATCCCAATGTATTACATGCGTATTACTAAGTATGCCCGTGAACTTCTAGAGGCGTTGGATACTTTGCCAGGTTGGCCGGATCGAGTGAAAACGATGCAGGCAAATTGGATTGGTTTAAGCGAGGGTGTAAACGTGTGTTTCCCATACACCTTAGATGGTAAGAAAGAGGTGTTAAAAGTATTTACGACCCGAGTTGACACGATTATGGGCGTTACATTTTGTGCGGTTGCCGCGGAACACGGTATCGCAGAATATGTTGCTAAATCCAATCCCCAGTTAGCGACATTTATTGAGGAATGTAAGCAAGGTAGTACGATGGAAGCAGATATCGCGGCCTTGGAGAAGAAAGGAATGCCCACAGGAATTTTTGTGACGCATCCTTTAGACGGTAGGCGTATCGAAGTTTGGGTTGGTAATTATGTTTTGATGACATACGGCGAGGGAGCCGTTATGGGCGTTCCCGCTCATGATGAGCGCGATTTTTTGTTTGCGAAAAAGTACGGTATTGATATTCAGCAGGTGATTGAAGTGCCAGATAAGCAGTATTCTCAGGACGGCTGGAGTGACTGGTATTCAGAAAAGGGCACGTGTGTTGATTCAGGGAAATACGACGGTATGACCTTTGTCGAGTCGGTGGATAGTATTGCCAAAGATCTCTCCAACCTTAATTTAGGTGAAAGACATACGCAGTGGCGGCTTCGCGATTGGGGTATTTCACGGCAAAGATATTGGGGCACTCCGATTCCTATCATTCACTGTGAGTCTTGTGGTGATGTGCCTGTTCCGGAGTGTGATTTACCCGTTGTATTGCCGGAGGATTGTGTTCCTGATGGTTCAGGTAACCCCCTAAACAAAAAGACTGATTTTCTGCAATGTCAATGTCCAATCTGCGGACGAGATGCGCAGCGGGAAACTGATACGATGGATACGTTCGTGGATTCATCGTGGTATTTTTTGCGATTCGCGAGCGCTGATAAACACGAGGCGATGGTGGATGAGCGGGTTAGTTATTGGTTGCCAGTTGATCAATATATTGGAGGGATTGAGCACGCCATTTTGCACTTGTTGTATTCCCGATTTTGGACAAAGGTAATGCGCGATCTTGACGTTTCAGAGATTGATGAGCCGTTTTCGAATTTGTTGACTCAGGGCATGGTCTTAAATGAAATCTTCTATAAGACGGAGGATGCCGGCCGAATTACTTACTTCAATCCGCAAGATGTCGAATTATTACTAGACGATAATGGAAAGCGTTCGGGGCAGCGTTTAGTCGACAACGGTGAAGCCGTAGAGACTGGTGGAATTCGGACTATGTCGAAGTCAAAAAACAATGGTGTTGATCCACAGTCTCTTATTGATCGATATGGTGCGGATACGGCTCGATTCTTTATGATGTTTGCGTCACCACCTGAGGACACGTTAGCTTGGAATGATGATGGTGTCGAGGGCGCTTTCCGATTTTTAAAGCGGTTGTGGCGCTATGGATACCAATTTAAAAAATCGATTGGCGAAGGGTTGAGTTTGAGCGGGTTCGAGCTTGATTCTAAAGATGCGAAAGATATATGTAGAGATCTAAATATATTGCTGAAACAGGCAGATTTTGATTATCAGCGAAAGCAATACAATACGGTTGCTTCCGCTGGGATGAAAATGCTCAATACGCTGGATCTCATCGAGGATGCGAGATTGTCGGATGCTGAGCGAGCGAGTTTACGCGTAGAGGGTCTTAGTATTCTGTTACGAATATTATTTCCGATTGTCCCCCATATCACCGAGCGATTATGGGAAGAGCTCGGATTCTCCGGTGAGTTGCAATATGCGACATGGCCAAAGGTAAACGAGCAAGCGCTATTGCGGGAAGAAATTGACCTTGTAGTGCAGGTCAATGGAAAACTAAGAAGTAAAATAACTATTCCTGTTTCCGCGTCAAAGGAGGATATCGAGGCCGTGGCTTTAGGCGATGAGTTGGTGCAGAATTATGTTCAAAGCCAACCGGTAAAAAAAGTAGTAGTTGTTCCGGGTCGACTGGTTAACATCGTTATTTAATTGAATCGAGTGCGAAATTAATGCTCAAAATAAGAACAAAGTTAATTCTTTTAGTTGTCGCAATTGCGTTATCCGGTTGCGGATTTAAATTGAAAGGCAGTTACGACATACCCTACCAAACTATATATTTGCAACCGGCAGGGGAGTCTCGTGTTGGTCGGATAATTAAAAAGAAAATTAAAAGAAAATCTAGTATTGACCTTGTTCAGACGATGTCTGCGGCAGAGGTCGCAATAAATATTTTAAGTGAAGCTTCGACCCGAACGGTAGCGGTATTGTCAAATGCGGGTAGCGTAGATGAATATGAGTTGGTTTATTCCGTTAGGTATACAATTGAGTCGCCAAATAATTCAACTTCTTCGGTAGAGCTTCAGCTCGAATTGCGACGGAAAATAACTCATAGTGATCTTGATATTGCCGCTAAGTCAGCCGAAGAAAATTCTTTGATCAACGACATGGCATCAGAGGCGGCCAATAGGATCTTAGCTCGCCTATCCAGGGAAAAATTCTAGGATCATGGGTGTTATAGGTTTTTTTAATAGGACTTACAAATGCCGTAAAGCGGCGATTGACCACGGGCGCTCATTATGATTTCTTCAATTGGAGATGTGCGGCCGCAAATTATGGATTTTGAGGAGCCCTTAGCGCTCAAATCCGGTGAGATACTATCGAAGTATCAACTGATTTTTGAAACATACGGCATTCTTAATGATGATAAAACAAACGCTGTTTTAGTGTGTCATGCGCTTAACGCATCCCATCACGTAGCTGGCACGTATAATGGGGACGAAAAAACTTTGGGTTGGTGGGACAATTTGATTGGCCCAGGTAAGCCATTGGATACCAATCTTTTTTTTATTATCGGGGTTAATAATCTCGGTGGATGTCATGGCTCTACCGGCCCGTCAGCTATTAATCCTGCCACTAAGAAGCCCTGGGGAAGTTCATTCCCTATGGTTACGGTCGAAGATTGGGTAGAAGCTCAGGCTAGACTTGCAACTAAACTTGGTATCGATACTTTTGCGGCAGTTATGGGGGGTAGTTTGGGAGGTATGCAGGCTCTCCAGTGGACCATAGATCAGCCTAGCCGAATTAAAAATGCTGTAGTTGTCGCAGCCGCACCAAAACTATCAGCACAAAATATTGCATTTAACGAGGTGGCGCGTCAGGCGATCACCTTAGACAATGAATTTTTTGGCGGTGATTTTTATCAGCATAAAGCTATTCCACGTAGTGGCTTGAAGATTGCACGGATGATCGGGCATATTACTTATTTATCTGATGATACGATGGACGTTAAGTTTGGTAGAGCCTTGCGTGAGGAAGCTTTAAAGTTTAATTTCGATACAGATTTCCAAGTCGAATCGTATTTGCGATACCAGGGAGATAAATTTGCAGATACCTTTGATGCAAATACATACTTACGTATAACGAAAGCGCTTGATTATTTTGATCCGGCTGCTAAGTACTCGGGAAACTTAGCTAATAGCCTGAGTAATGCAAAAGCTAACTATCTAGTTATTTCATTTACCTCTGATTGGCGTTTTTCGCCTAGCCGTTCCGAGGAAATCGTTGGAGCCCTTGTGGCAAATAAGTTAAACGTGTCTTACGCAGAAATAGACTCACCTTACGGACACGACGCATTTTTGATGGACGAGCCGATTTACCATAGCTTGATTAGCGCTTATTTTGAGCGAATCTGGGTCGAGGCCTTGAATGTTTAGTGGAAATAAAATTAAGCGTCGCGATTACGAGATTATTACGACTATGATTCATAATGATTCTTCTGTGTTAGATTTGGGGTGTGGTGATGGATCATTATTGTTGTACCTGAAGAAGATGCGTAACGTGACGGGGTATGGCGTTGATAAAGATCACCGAAATGTTCTCGCTAGCCTCACTAATGGGATTAACGTTCTTCAGTCCGACCTAGAGCAAGGCCTAGCTGGATTTGGCGATAGCACTTTTGATTACGTTATTCTGTCTTTAACTTTACAGGCCGTTCATGAGACAGAGACCATCATTAACGAGATGCTCCGTGTCGGGAAACAGGTCATCGTTACGTTCCCTAATTTTGGATTGTGGCGACATCGTTTACAAATCTTTTTGGGGCGAACGCCGATATCAAAAGAACTGCCCCACGAATGGTACGACACGCCGAATGTTCATGTATTGACGATAAATGATTTTGAAAAGTACTGTTCAAACCATGGGCTACATGTTCGCGACCGTATTGTAATTAGCGATGACGGTCGAATGGTTACGACGCTTCCTAACCTGTTGGGGGCCGTAGCAATTTATCGTTTTAACAAGGGCCAGGCTTCGTAAGGTTTGATTTTGATGAAATTTAGGGCCTACCTTCTATCGATATTCGTCGGATGAACCATACGAGCATGAGACTGGGTATTCCAATTAGCGCTGTGGTTAAAAAGAAATATGCGTATCCCCATGTTTCGACAAAAACGCCGGACCATCCAGCAATTGATTTTGGCAACAAGAACATCAGGGAGCTGAACAGCGCGTATTGAGTTGCGGAGTACTGAATGTTAGTGAGGCTGGAAAGGTATGCGATGAATGCCGCGCTCGCGACTCCTGCACTGAAATTATCGGCACTGACCGTTAGGGTCAGCGCGCCAATAGAGGGCTCATTAAGCGAGAGCCAGGCAAACAGCAGATTTGTTAGACTGCTAAGGGCAGCGCCTATAAAAAGAATTTTAAAAACGCCGAAATATTTTATTAATGATCCTCCAACGAGAGCCCCTAAAATTGTCATGATCACGCCAAATATTTTTGATACTGTGGCAATCTCTTGCTTAGAGAACCCCATGTCTATGTAGAATGGATTGGACATTACGCCCATTACAATATCCGAGATTCGGTATAGGCTAATCATTGCCAGCAATATGATCGCTTGGAGCCGATAACGCCGAATAAAGTCTACAAATGGCATTACGACGGCGTTTCTGAACCAGCTAACTATTCGCTCCGACTGCGATCTAGCGTCCCGTTCGGGATTTGGATGAATATTGTTTGGCGAAGGCTCGGGGGAGAGGATGGTTGTCACCATGCCGACTACCATCAGTGCCGCCATCCATATGTAAGTATACATCCAGGGTTTTGGTTCATATATGTTGTCTGTTTGGTCGAGCCATGAAGCTAGAAATAATGCACCGGCAGACGAAGTAATCATGGCCAGTCGGTACCCCATTTGATAAGTCGCCGCCATGGCTCCTTGATCTTCAATCAGCCCAGATTCAATCCGGTAAGCATCTAAAGCAATATCTTGAGTCGCAGAAGCAAAAGCAGTTAATAAAGCAAAGCCAATAAGGCCGGATATACCTCTTGCGGGATCTGTTGTTGCTATACCGATTAGCCCAACAGCGACCGTAATCTGAGATAGCAGTAACCAGGACCGTCTTTTGCCAAGTTTTTTATTGAGTAAGGGTATCGGTAGTTGATCAACGAGTGGGGACCACGCCCACTTAAAGGCGTAGACCAAACCTATCCATGAAAAAAATCCAATCGCTGAGAGCTCAAGTCCCGCTTCCCTGAGCCAGAACGAGAGAGTTCCAAACACTAAGAGAAGTGGAAGGCCTGCTGAAAACCCCAAGAACAGCATACGTAAAACATTGGTCTGGGTATAAATCGTGAATAAGTCCCTAACATTCATGGTTCTGAAATGGCGCTTCTTTAGGTTAACTGGCTGGGATCATAAGTTAAAATCATAATCAATGATTAAAGGGGCATGATCGCTAAATCGTTTGGCTTTGTAGATCTTTGCGCGTTTTGCTCTTTGCGCAATACCCGGCGTACATAACTGGTAGTCGATACGCCAGCCGACATTATTCAACCACGCCTGGCCTCTATTTGACCACCAAGTGTATTGGTCGGGACGAGGATTTAATGTTCTAAATACGTCGATATATCCTAGGTTGTTGAGAATTCCGTCGATCCATTCTCTTTCTTCAGGCATAAACCCTGAGTTTTTTTTATTGGATTTCCAGTTCTTGAGATCAATTTCTTTGTGTGCAGTATTCCAATCCCCACAAATCACGACTTCTCTTCCGCTATTCATCAAATCGTGCAGCGGTGCTATGAATCGCTCCATGAAACGAAACTTAATCGCTAGACGTTCCTCGGAGCTCGATCCTGATGGAACGTAAACAGAAATGACAGAGAGGTTATCAAAGCGAGCCTCAATATATCTGCCCTCGGCATCAATATCTTCAAAACCGAGTCCTTTAATAACTTCATCGGGTTCTCGTTTAGAATAAATACCAACGCCGCTATATCCTGGTCTTTGGGCGCAATGAAAATAGCTGTGATAACTCGAAATATTTCTTGTGTCGTCGTCAATATCTTTTTCCTGAGCCTTAAGCTCTTGCAGGCATAATATATCGGCGTTGGATCGTTTCATCCATGAGGGAAGGCCTTTTCTAACGGCAGAGCGGATACCATTTAAATTTAATGAAATTATTCTCAACATGACATCACAAACTTTCTCAAAAATAGATTTTATCGAGTTTACTCTTCGCGCTAACGTTCTGCGTTTTGGCGATTTTATAACCAAGGCGGGCAGGCAATCACCCTACTTTTTTAATACCGGCTTGTTTACAGATGGTGATGCTATCGCAAAACTAGGTCGATTTTATGCTCAAGCGATTCTAAGCGCGGGAATCGATTTTGATATGCTTTACGGGCCAGCCTATAAAGGTATCACCTTATCAGCTTCGACGGCGATAGCGTTAGCGAGCTTTAATAGAAACGTACCGTTTGCATTTAATCGAAAGGAAGCTAAAGCTCATGGGGAGGGAGGAGTAACTATTGGGGCTTCCGTTTCCGGTCGTGTTTTAATTGTCGACGATGTCATCTCGGCGGGAACTTCGGTGCGGGAATCCATCGAGGTTATTGAGGCCGCTGGCGCTTTACCTTGCGGTATCGTGGTTTCTCTAGATCGTCAGGAACGCGGAATAGGAGCCCAATCAGCGATTCAAGAAATTGAGCGAGACTTCAAGTTGCCTGTAATCAGTTTATTTTGTTTAGATGATCTCGTTGATTATTTATCGCAACGAACAGAAATGGCGGATGATCTTAATCGAGTTAGCGAATATCGTTCCGAGTACGGGGCAACTTAACTCAACTTAGTTTTCAGCATTTCATTTACTTGCGTAGGATTTGCTGTGCCTTTGGTTAGCCTCATTACTTGGCCCACAAGTGAGTTGAGCGCTTTTTCTTTCCCAGCTTTAAAGTCGGCAACTTGTTGCGGATTTTCTTCGATAACCTGAGATACATAAGATTCAATTTCTTCCGTGTCTGATATTTGCTTAAATCCTTTCTCGCTAATAATGTCATCTACGGATGAATCCCCAACCCAGAGTTCCTCAAAAACTAACCGAGCTAATTTTGTAGATAGCGTGTTGTCGAGAACACGTTTAATCAATAGTGATAATTTTTCTGGAGAAATAGGGCATTGAGTAATATCTTTTTGAGCACGGTTGAGCGCAGCTGTTAGCTCGCCATTCATCCAGTTTGCAATCAACTTTGCTGCAGCTTGAGCGTTTTTTTTATCAAATTGGCCAAGCGTAGCTTCAAAATATGTAGCGATTTCAAGGCTGGACACCAGTGACGCCACATCTGAACTGTTAAGCTCCAAGTCATTTTGATATTTTTGAGCTTTTGATTCTGGAAGCTCGGGAAGAGATGCGCGCGTTGTCATCAGCCAATCATCATCAATGACTAATGGCAACAAGTCCGGATCTGGAAAATACCGATAATCATGAGCATCTTCTTTGGTTCTCATTAACCGGGTTTCTCCGCTATCAGCATCAAACAGAACGGTAGCTTGCACAATTTTCAGGCCCTCTTCGATTTGTTCCATTTGCCAACGGGCTTCATACTCAATAGCTTGTTGAAGGAACTTAAATGAGTTTAAATTTTTAATTTCTCGGCGTGTTCCGAGTGTTTCGTCCCCTTTTCTGCGCACTGATACGTTCGCATCGCATCGGAAGTTTCCCTCCTGCATATTCCCATCACAAATGCCTATCCAGCGCACAAGAGCGTGAAGTGTTTTTGCGTATTCCACCGCTTCGTTAGATGATCTCATCTCGGGTTCAGACACGATTTCCAGCAATGGCGTACCCGCTCGATTCAAATCAATACCACTCATGTTGACGAAGTCCTCATGAAGTGACTTTCCAGCATCTTCTTCTAAGTGCGCGCGCGTTAAATTAACCGTTTTTTCAGTCCCGTCGACGAGAAATTTTATTATTCCGCCCTCGACTACAGGTGTTTCCATTTGACTGATTTGGTAACCTTTTGGTAGGTCTGGATAAAAATAGTTTTTTCGTGCAAAAATTGAGCGTTGATTGACGGTGGCTTGTGTCGCGACACCGAAGCGCATTGCTTTTTCCACAGCATCTTTATTGAGAACAGGCAGAACGCCAGGCAACGCGAGGTCTACTTCGCAAGCATGGGCGTTAGGCATTGCACCGAAATCTGTAGATGCCCCCGAAAAGATCTTTGACTCAGTTGACAGTTGCACGTGGGTTTCAATCCCGATGACAATTTCCCATTCCATAATTTCAAATGTTATTTAAAGGTGGTTTTTTGAGATGCCAGTCAGTAACGCACTGGTATTGATGTGCCGCCGCTATCATTTGAGACTCTTCGAAATAGTTGCCAATAATCTGTAGACCGATTGGTAATTGTTTTTGATCTAGACCGCAGGGAATCGACATTGCAGGAAGCCCTGCTAAGTTGGCAGCGATTGTGAATGTATCCGAAAGGTACATTTGTACAGGATCAGATGCCTTTTCACCAATCTGAAATGCCGTGCTTGGCGTAGTTGGAGACATGATCACGTCACATTGTTCGAAGGCTCGGGAGAAGTCTTGAGAAATTAGGCGCCTGACTTTTTGAGCCTTTAAATAGTATGCATCATAGTATCCGTGCGAGAGCACATACGTACCGATGAGTATTCTTCTTTTAACTTCCGCTCCAAATCCTTGGGCGCGCGTTTTCGCGTACATGTCGTTTAAGTCAGAGTATTCGGGCGCCCGATATCCGTAACGCACGCCGTCAAAGCGTGATAAATTGCTGGAGGCTTCTGCAGGCGCTATTACATAATAAGCCGCGACAGATAATGGGCTAGTCGGTAAACTTATATTTACAAGCTTTGCGCCTAACTTTTCGTATTCCTTTAGCGCTTCGTCGACTCCTTTTTGTACGTCAGGCGCTATTTGATCACTAAAATATTCTTTAGGAATGCCAATTCGTAATCCAGTTATTGATTTGTTAACAGCGCTGGAATAGTCCATGGTAGGTTTTTTAAGACTTGTACTATCCTTGGCATCAAAACTCACCATCGCTTCTAGAAGAATAGCCAGATCCTCTGCAGATCTCGCCATGGGGCCGCCTTGATCAAGGCTAGAGGCGAACGCGATCATCCCATAACGGGATACCAGCCCATAGGTAGGTTTAAGGCCGGAAATCCCGCATAGTGCAGCAGGTTGTCGAATTGAGCCGCCAGTATCGGTGCCGGTAGAGGCCGGAGCCATACCTGCTGATACGGCGGCAGCTGAACCTCCTGAACTGCCGCCAGGAACTCGATCGAGATCCCAGGGATTTTTAACATTGCCAAACCAGGACGTTTCATTCGATGAGCCCATCGCAAATTCGTCCATGTTTGTTTTGCCTAGCGTGACCGCTCCGTATTCATTAAATCGTTTAATAATATGTGCGTCATACGGAGACCGAAAGTTCTCTAACATTCTTGAGCCACTTGTGGTGATCCAATCCTTCGCGCACCATATATCTTTGTGGGCTATCGGGATGCCCGTTAGCGCGGTAGCATTATTCGATGAAATTATTTCATCGGCTTTTTTGGCTTGAGCTAGCGTTTGTTCTTCGTCAAAGGTAATGAATGCATTGATGTCTTTATTGATAGTTTTGCTACGGTCAAGGAACGATACCGTCAACTCAGTACTTGAGAATTCTTTACGGCGAAGGGCGTCACCCAGCTCTTTAACGGTTTTATCAAACATTATTGATCGATGACTTTGGGAACGAGGAAAAGACCTTTTTCAACAGCGGGTGCTGAGGCCTGAAGTATTTCTCGCTGGTCTTTTTCGGTGACGATATCGTCGCGTAGCCGCGTTGAGATATCTTGTGCGTGGGCCATGGGTTCGACGGCCTCCGTATCGAGCTGTTGCATCTCCTCAATGAGGGCGAATACTTTTTTAAGTGGGCCCAACGCGTCCTCAGCCTCTTGATCTGTGACTTCAATCCGCGCGAGGTCCGCGGCCTTTTTGACGTCTTGTTTAGTTAGTGACATATTTGGGTCTTCTTAGATTTAAACCAACTGATTTTCACGAGCATACAAGTCCGGTCCCACTAGAGTGAGCAGAATGCTTGATTTCAGATCGAACAGCGTGGTTATTTGAAAGTTTTTCGCCTTAAATAAAGCATTAGGTTATCATACATCATTGATTTATTACTCTATCCCTGCCTTCTCGTAGGAGCACATCATGTTTGGATTATTTACGCGTTTTTTTTCAAATGATATCGCCATTGACTTAGGTACGGCGAACACACTCATTTTTGTGAGTGGGAAGGGTATCGTTTTAGATGAGCCTTCAGTGGTTGCGATTCGCCACGAGTCGATCGCAGCGGGTACAAAAACGATTAGAGCTGTTGGTAATGAGGCCAAGTCAATGCTTGGTAGAACACCGGGAAACATTACTGCGATTCGCCCAATGAAGGATGGCGTAATTGCCGACTTTACGGTAACTGAGCAAATGCTGCGGCACTTCATAAAGAAAGTTCATGACACAAGATTTTTCGCGCCTAGCCCTAGAATCGTAATTTGTGTTCCTTGCGGGTCTACCCAGGTTGAGCGACGCGCGATAAGAGAATCTGCTTACGGTGCCGGCGCTCGTAAGGTGGAGCTAATTGAGGAGCCGATGGCTGCCGCCATTGGAGCTGGACTTCAGGTCGAGGAGGCCACCGGTTCTATGGTCGTTGACGTAGGTGGTGGCACGACAGAAGTTGGTGTCATCTCACTTGGAGGCGTGGTTTACTCGGGCTCCGTGAGAACGGGTGGTGATAAGTTCGACGAGTCTATAATAAATTATGTACGTCGTAATTACGGGATGCTTATTGGCGAAGCTACGGCTGAGGAATTGAAAAAGGATATTGGTCTTGCATTTCCTGGGGGAGAGATTCGTGAAAAAGAAGTAATAGGCAGAAATCTCGCGGAAGGGATTCCACGCAGCTTTAAAATTACGAGTACGGAAATTTTAGAGGCGCTCAATGACCCCTTAAATAGCATCGTGTCGGCAGTAAAAAATGGACTTGAGCAAACCCCACCGGAATTGGGTGGAGATATAGCGGAACGGGGTATAGTTTTAACCGGAGGTGGCGCATTATTGAGAGACCTCGATCGTTTGCTGATCGAGGAGACACGCTTGCCGGTTGAGGTGAGTGATAATCCATTAACCTGTGTGGTTCGCGGTTCAGGCATGGCGCTCGAAAAACTGGACGATCCATTTACAGGCGTTTTTGCTAATGAATAAGTTATTTCCGATGTTCGAAGCCTTGATTTTTAGGCTTAGCTAAATAGCTTAATTTCTCTTTAAGGATATGCCATTAGCGTCTAACACGATCAAGGGTGATAGGCTCCGTTTCTATATCAAACTTTTGGTGTATTCAACCATTGCTTTGAGCCTTGTTTTTCTTGATTTAAAACAACATACCTTTGCTCCTGTTAAAGAAAAACTTTCAAGTCTCGAAGTCGTTGTTAATGAGTCCTTTCGTCCGCTGAAGGATTGGTTGGAAGATTTCAGTTCTCATTTCGCTTCCAATGTTGAGCTAGTTCGAGAAAATGAAGAGCTTAAAAACGCGCAAATATATAGCGAGGTAAGACTCCAAAAGCTAGCTTCAATCGAGCGGCGTCTCGAGGAGTTGCAGTCTTTACTTAAGCTGCGCAATCAAAGTCCTAATGGGATGCATGCCGTAACGGTGATTGCTGCGTCGAATTCGCCTTATGATCAATGGCTGCGGGTTCAATTTACACGTGAGGCACCGATAAAGCCTGGTGATTATCTTGTCGAAACAAAGGGACTTGTCGGACAGGTGATTAGTGTCGAAGATGCTCAAGCCTTTGTAAGATTGGTGTCTGATCAACGCGCCAGCGTGCATGTTCAAGTGCTCAGAACTGGGTTTCGGGCTGTCCTCTTTGGGCGAGGAAAATATAATTCGCTAGAGTTGAAGTTTGTTCCCGAGGAGGTAGATATTAAGGTTGATGACATTTTGGTCACTACCGGGATGGGAGGCAGACATCCCTATGGCATTCCGGTCGGCAAAGTGATTTCAGTCGATCCGGATCGGACCTCCACCTTTTCTAGGATAATAGTGCAGTCATTGGCGTCTCCAAGTTCGACGAATAGTTTCATAGCGCTCACTGGGCCAATTGGCGATGATTTGTATCCCTTGGATAAATCGAAATAAGCGGTAGCGAGGGTTAATTAATATGGCGGTGTTCATTCAGCGGGTATCAAATAAAAAAATAGCAGCGTCAATCATTATTGGGCTGATTATTTCTTGTGTTGGATTACCCGGACTCTCTTTTTCGACAGCTCCGGATGTCTTAGCGCTGATTATTTTTTATTGGGCTATGTTGGGCGGTGATAATAGACCGAGGCTTGGTACAGTTTTTTTATTGGGCTTGATAGTGGATTTTCTGGGAGGCCAAATAATTGGGCTGCATGCTTTAAAGTATTTATTCTTGGTTGCAGTAGCTGTGAAGTTTGATAATCGATTTCGAATGAGCGCTCGGTTGAATAGAGTCGCATTCGTCATCGCGACATTTGTAGCGCTTGAAGCAATATTGTATGGCTTGGTTGCTTCCTATGTTGGCGCCTTTATGGACATCAATCAATTGGTTATGGTCGCCGCTTGGTGCATAACCTGGCCGTTCCTTGAATTTATAATTGAGAAAAATTATGCACGTGTTGATAAATAGTAGGCTAATCGCCGTGTACGGTCGTACATAACAAAAGAGTTTAAATGAGCGAATGTCGAGATATAGGAAACCCTTATCAGAATTAGGTGGCTTTACCTTCCGAATACGGGGGGCTATTATTTTTATGCTCATTCTGTGTGTATTTTTGCTTGGCAGATTATTTTTTTTACAGATAATTAATTCAGAATATTATCAGCTTCGAGCTGAAAATAACCGCATAAACGTGTCGCCAATTCTTCCGAATCGAGGGTTAATTTATGATAGAAACGGTCGCGTTTTGGCAAAGAATTATTCCTCTTACGCCTTGGAGCTTCAGGATAATAGCATCGATGATCTTGACCAAGTTCTTGATGAGCTAGGCGATATAGTAGAGGTTTCCGCCGAAGAGAGAGCGCGGATCGAAAAGGCTATGAAAAAGGCCGGGCGCTTCGCTAACATCATTATTCGAGATGATTTAAGTCAGGATGAAATCGCACGATTTACTGCTAATGGATTTCGATTTCCAAGGATAAAACTACGCGCTCAGCTCTATAGGGAGTACCTCTACGGTGAGCTGACGTCACACTTGTTGGGTTATGTTCGGCGTGTTAGTGAGGTCGATCTTGACCGTCTTGAAAAGAGAGGATTGAGAGCTTCATATATCAATTCCGATTGGATTGGGAAAAGAGGTGTTGAAGCTTTTTATGAATCTAAGCTTAGGGGGCGACTGGGGCTCAATCATGTTGAGGTTGATTCGAGCGGCACAGAACTAAGAGTCCTTGATCGACAACATCCCGTTGGAGGAGAAGATGTCTTCCTGACTATCGACCTAGCACTGCAAAAGGCCGCGTTCGATGCGTTAGGGAACGAAAGCGGCGCGTTGGTTGCGTTGGATGCAAATGATGGAAGCGTTTTAGCGTTTGTATCTAAACCTGGATATGACCCTAGTTTATTTGTTCGCGGATTTGATCAGTCTACTTGGCGCCAAATTCGAGATGCTGAAGATAGGCCTTTGGTCAATCGGGTAAGTGATGGGGTCTACCCCCCGGGATCAACGCTGAAGCCGTTCATCGCCATTGCGGGCTTAGAGGAGAAGGTAAGGACTCCAGAGTGGTCGATGTGGGATCCGGGATTCTTTTCCCTACCCGGCAGCCAATATAAGTTTAGAGACTGGAAAAAAGGTGGCCATGGTGAGGTAAATCTCCACAAGGCCATCGTTGAGTCGGTTGACACTTATTTTTATAAGCTTGCTCACGATTTGGAAATTGAAACGATTCATAGGTATTTAACTCGATTTGGGTTTGGATCAAAAACAGGAATTGATTTACCCCGTGAGGCCAGTGGAATTGCGCCTTCTAAAGCGTGGAAAAAACGACGGTTTGAGCAACCTTGGTATCCTGGAGATACGATATCCGTAGGAATTGGTCAGGGCTATAACTTAGTGACCCCTTTACAGCTGGCTGTTGCCACGGCAGCCTTAGCTAATGGTCAGACATTAGTGCGACCAGTCTTGTCTAGATTTGGGGCGCGGCCGTTTTCTGATAGGGCTTCGGCGTCTCCACAGCCGAATCCTGGTCAGCCCTTAATGTTGTCTTCAAAACACATTCATGTTTTGCAAAAGGCGATGGAGGATGTGATGCGCTCGGGCGGGACCGCTGCCGGCGCGGCAAGAGGGGCAGATTATTCGATGGCGGGTAAAACAGGCACGGCACAAGTGTTTAGTCTTAAAGGGGCGGAGTACGATGAGGATTCTCTTGAGAAGAGGTTACAAGATCACGCTCTTTTTGTTGGATACGCGCCTGCGAATCAGCCAACAATTGCGCTTGCTGTGGTAGTTGAAAATGGCGGAGGGGGCGGCAGTGTTGCGGCACCAATTGCGCGAAAAGTGTTCGATGCATACTTTGATGCGCGTCCATGAGCTTTATCGACTCCTCAAGCTAAGGGAGCTTAGTTATCTTTTTGCGGATTAAAAATGAATTCACGAAAACGCTTGATCTGCCGTTATTGTGCGTGGTGTTCGCGTTGTTTGCGGTAAGTCTTTGTGTGCTCTTTAGTTCATCTCAGGGTGATATGAATAAAGTCATCGCCCAAGGAAAGAATTTTATTTTTGCGCTAATTTTGATGTGGATCGTTGCGAAAATACCATTAGACTATCTTAGTCGTTTTGCTCTTCCTTTATATATTTTTACCATGGTTTTATTGGTATTAACGGCATTGATTGGCGACCAGGCTAAGGGCGCGCAACGTTGGCTTGATTTGCAAGTAGTTCGGATACAACCATCAGAATTGATGAAAATTGCATTACCTTTAATGCTCGCTTGGTATTTTGACCGATATGAACGAGTCATTGGTGCAAAGTACTATGTTGTTGCTGCTTTGTTGCTGCTGGCTCCCGTCATATTAATTTTAAAACAACCGGATTTAGGAACGTCAATATTAGTCTTTACTTCTGGTTTTTTCGTTCTTTTTTTTGCAGGCATGTCCTTGAGGGTTCTTGCGTTTATAGTGACGCTCTCAGTTTTGGTGATGCCGTTTGCGTGGGGCGTGCTTGAGCCTTATCAGCAAACAAGAATTCTTACGTTGTTGAATCCGGCATCCGACCCTCTGGGGGCGGGATATCATACGATCCAGTCAACTATCGCAATTGGGTCTGGTGGCTTTTGGGGTAAGGGCTGGATGGAAGGGACTCAATCACAATTGAACTTTTTACCCGAAGGAGCTACGGATTTTGTTTTTGCGGTCCTAGGCGAGGAATTTGGGTTTATAGGTGTGCTATTTATTTTTCTAGCCTACCTAGCTCTGATTTGGCGAGGGTTGCAGATAGCCCAACGAGCCCCCAACCTGTTTAGTCGCTTAGCCGCGACATCAATCACTTTGACATTTTTTATTTATGCTTTTGTTAACGTGGGTATGGTGATTGGATTGCTACCTATTGTGGGTGTGCCGCTACCCCTGATCTCCTTCGGGGGATCATCCGCCGTAACAGTCTTAATAGGGATTGGTATTTTGATGAACTTCCGAGCTAATCGTCGCCTTGTACAAACGTAACGTCATCTTTTTTTCTACCGCGTACAATATTCGCTTCCGATTTTTATGTAATTTGAACAGGGGTTTCTAATGAATACTTTGATTTGTGGTTCGATCGCTTACGACTCTATTATGCTTTTTGAAGATCGTTTTAAAAACCACATCATTTCTGATCAAATTCATAATTTAAATGTCGCCTTTCTAGTACCGCATATGCGGCGGGAGTATGGTGGATGTGCGGGTAATATCGCTTACAGCCTGCATTTACTCGGGGGCAAACCATTGGTTATGGCAACGGTAGGTCAAGATCATGCTCCCTATACTGATCGCATGCGACAAAAGGGTTTGTTGACAGATCACGTTACTGTTATTCCTGATGCGTTTACAGCTCAGGCTTTTATTACAACTGATTTGGATGACAATCAGATTACAGCTTTTCATCCCGGGGCGATGAGCTCGTCTCACCGGAATCATATTGCGGATGCTGAAGATGTGAGCTTGGGAATTGTAGCTCCGGATGGTCGCGATGGCATGATTCAGCACGCGCGAGAATTTCATGAAGCTGGTATTCCGTTCGTTTTTGATCCAGGGCAGGGTTTACCGATGTTTGATCGAGAGGAATTATTAAGCTTTATAAAATTGGCGGAATATGCAGCAATGAATGAGTACGAAGCAAAAATGCTGGAAGAAAAAACCGGTCAGACGCTTTCTGAAATTGCCGGACACTTGAAGGCGCTGATTGTAACGCGTGGTGGTGAAGGGTCGACGATCTACACGGGTAAAAAAATATTAGATATCCCTACTGTGATCGCAGAAGAAGTTGTTGATCCAACCGGATGCGGTGATTCGTATCGTTCGGGACTTCTTTATGGCATTCAGGCCGGTTTAGATTGGGAGACTACTGGACGCCTTGCCTCATTGTTGGGCGCTATTAAGATTGCGAGTCAGGGGCCACAAAACCACCAATTTGATAGAACTTACATTGAAACCTCTTACAGAGAGAATTTTGATCGAGCACTCGAGTGGTAAATTATTTGTCTTGATTGGGTGCTTGGACAATTTTCTTAGTATCCAAGCAGTATGCTGTTAATGGCCCGCCCCATATGCACCCTGAGTCCAGGCACACTAAATTGGCTTTTATATACACCCCAAGCGCCGACCAATGACCGCAAATTAATGTTACATCCAAGGGTCTTTCAGTAGGAAGGTCGAACCAGGCTGTCGAGGCGTCAGGTATTGTTTCATAGGGACCCTTATAGGAAAAATCCATTCCTCCTGTTTTTTTATCGCATACTCGCATCCGTGTAAACGCATTTAAAAGCACCCGGTAGCGTTCCCAGCCCGTCAGTTCTTCGGACCAGTGTTTAGGTTTACTGCCCCTCATATTTGCTAAGAGTTCCTTATAAGTATCGCTTCGTAATATCGCCTCAAGTTCCAATGAGAGCCCTTTTGCTGAATTAAAACTCCATCCCGGAAGCAACCCTGCGTGCACCATTGCATGATTACCATCTTTGAAAAAAACCGGCTGTTGACGAAGCCACTCAAGTAATTCTTGCCGATCTGGGGCATTGAGGATGTCCAGAATAGTATCGTCGTCCCTTAGTGTGCCAACCCCGCCAGCGACAGCAAGTAAATGCAGATCATGATTCCCAAGCACGATCTGGACCGATTCTTTAATGCTGTAGATGTATCTCAGCACCGTTAAAGAGCCTGGACCTCGATTAACGAGGTCTCCTGCAAGCCAAAGTTGATCTTCTTTGGGTTTAAACTCTATTGTCTCGAGCAGCGCTAAGAAAGTTTTTGCGCAACCTTGTATGTCGCCAATCGCGTAGGTCGCCATTAAAAATCAGCAATTAATGTTCGGTGGTTCTCATTGAAGCGTTGATAGCATGAAATCAACGGCTGCCCGAATATCGTCATCGGATGCGTTTGTTGCCCCTCCTCTTGCAGGCATCAAATTTTTCCCTTTAATGACGCTTTGATAAAGTACATTGTTGCCAAGGTCTAGGCGGGCAGACCAAACTGATTGGTCTCCTGTTTTTGGTGCGCCCGCGATACCTGCAGCGTGACACGCTTGACAAACTGTGTTGTACAGCGACTCACCGGGGTCTACGGCGATGGCTGGACTATCTATCGCTTGATTATTCGCGATTTGAGTTGACGAATCAGCGTTGAGCACCTGCATTCTCTTCGCAATGGCGGCTTCGCTCATTGCGGAACTATCTGGGTCGGCGTTTATACCGCTTGTGATAAATTGGACGACCAGTAAAATAACCGTAAGCGGAACGGCAAAGGCGAGTAAGACAACAATAACGAGTTGTTTCGGGGTGCTAATCAAGGGGTGCTCCTATAATCAAGAATGGTAAAACTGATTGCGCGTAGGTCAGTAGGCTGTCGACATTTGCATTGCCATTTAAAGCTAAGATTATAAGCCAAATTCCTATTGAGATTTTGACGCACGCACAGATCTTGATGGCATTAAAAACTCTTTTGACCAGTTAAAAACCCGGAAAGTTTCGCGTTTGACGGAGGCATGACATGGAAGGGGCATCTTTATTTGGCTTGTTTGTGGCCAGTTTTATATCGGCCACTGTCTTGCCGGGAAGTTCTGAGATCGTTTTTATAGCGATCTTGCTGAACGAGGTCACCTCAGATTGGGCGGCTCTTTGGGTCGCGACAATCGGTAATACACTTGGTGGAATTACGACATTTTTGTTAGGTCGGTTCATACCAACTCGCCATTTACCGAGTGACCGGATATTGACGAACGTCCGACGCTGGGGTGGCGTGTCGCTTTTGATTTCTTGGGTGCCGTTGCTGGGAGACGCCGTTTGTTTGGCAGCGGGTTGGCTCAGAACCCACTTGATGGTATCTATTTTTTGTATCGCTTTCGGAAAATTTGTCAGATATTGGATATTAATGGTGGGTGTCACTTAGTATGAGTCTATGGCCAGTGCTAATGTTTCTCGGTAATGAGTGGCAGTCTTTTTGATGAAGATTGAGCCCTCCTTGGATTGTGCACTTTGTGTAGCGATGGATGAGCGCGTTCTTTGGACAAATGATTTCGTGAGGATAATTTCAGTTTGTGATGATGCGTACCCAGTTTTTTGTCGCGTTATTACAAATGAGCACTGGATCGAATTTTCGGATTTATCTCGTAGCGATCGAGAATGCATAATGCATGTTGTTTATATAGTCGAAAAAGCAATGCGTTTGTTACTTAATCCCATCAAGGTAAATATCGCATCTTTTGGTAACTTGGTCCCGCACCTGCATTGGCATGTGATTCCTCGTTTTTTAGGAGATCCACATTATCCGAATCCAATTTGGGGCGCTTTTTCTGGAGGGCATCCTGTAAATCCGCCGGACGGGTTCTGGGAGAAATTCGAGGCAGCGCTGAGAGAGCACTTAGAGCCTGATTCTATTTAAGTCGTCACTCAGGCAGTTTTTATTTGGAGGAGACTATCGTTTTTGGAAAACGAATAGAAAATTGACTGCCTTTATTGGGCTCGCTTGAAATTTCTAGTTTTGCATTATGACGATTAAGGATGTGCTTCACAATGGCCAATCCAAGTCCGGTACCGCCGGTTTCTTGTGATCGACTTTTGTCGACACGGTAGAAACGCTCCGTCAGTCGGCTGATGTGTTCTGGCGCAATGCCTACGCCTTGATCCTGGCAGGAAAAGACAGGATCTTGGTCTATTAAAGCCCATTCGATAGAGATTGTGCCGCCCTTAGGTGAGTAACGCACTGCATTGCTCACTAGATTAGATAGGGCGCTCCTGATTTCCTCCTCGCACCCGAGGATCTTCAGGTCGGCGGATGCGTGGACATCAATGTTATGCTTCTCTGTCGATAGCGCTTGCGCTTCAACGCGGACGCTCTCAATTAGTCTGGACATATGCACCACCTCTTGCGGTGGGGCATCTGAGGTTTCAAGTCGAGACAATGCCAAAAGATCAGTAATGAGCCGATTCATTCGTTGACTTTGGTCGGACATGAGTTTTACGCCTCGTGTTAAAAGCTTTGTGTCCTCGGCTGGATTATCTTCGAATGTTTCGAGGAACCCTTGTATGACTGTAAGAGGGGTTCGGAGCTCATGCGATATATTTGCCACAAAGTCACGTCGTGTGACCTCGAGCTGTTCCCGCTCCGTAACATCTCGAGCCAGCAACAGCGTTTGTTCTTCTCCGAAGGGTATCATTTGCATCGAGACCTGACGATCGATGCTTGGTCGAGGTAATCGAAGACTTAGTGAGGCCGCCATATCTTGGCTGCGCATGAAAGCTCTAAATGAGGGCTGTCGGAGTAAATAATCAATTTGAACTCCTTGGTCACGATCCAATTCCAGCTGGAAATATTCTTCTGCTTTCGTGTTGCACCACTCAATTTGACGTGAATTGCTCAACAAAATTACGGCATCTGGTAAAGCCCGAGCGGCTTGCTCAAATCGAGTAAGCGCGCGATTAAGTTCAGCTTCTGAGGCTTTTTGGTTTTTCTCAATTTTGATAAAACTCTTAAATACTCGATCCCAAGCGGGATTCAAGTTTGGTAGGCGATTTCTATCAGGCGAATTGAGCCAGTTATCGAAGAGGGAGAGTTTTTGTCGCTCTGACCATAAAGCGATAAATAGCAAAAAGCAGAGCGTGGATAAACCGACCAATGTCCCCCAGATTAGCGCGAAAGCCCCAGCCATTAAGACGGGGAAGAGCAGTGTTAAGAGAGCGTTGATCCAATAGCGCAAAAGTAAAGAGGGCCCAATCGTTAGGTTATATCTTGCATGGTATCAAATTCGAAAGTCTACGACCTAGGGTCGAGAAAACCGATAGCCCGCCCCTCTAACAGTTTGGATGTAGGCGTCATGTCCTGATTTTTCAAGTGCCTGTCTTAATCTTCGAATGTGCACGTCCACTGTCCGTTCTTCCACAAAGACGTGGTCTCCCCAGACTTGATCCAGCAGCTGGGTGCGTGTATGCACGCGTTCAGTATGCGTCATGAAAAAGTGTAGTAACCGAAATTCAGATGGCCCCATATGTATGACCTCTCCGTTAATCGTTACCCGATGCGTAACTGGGTCGACCTGGAGTCCATTGGTTTCTACAATATCGTCTGTCAGCTGAGGTGCACGGCGACGTAATACGGCTTTGATTCTTGCTACAAGCTCTTTAGGTGAGAATGGTTTTGTTATATAGTCGTCCGCCCCTTTTTCTAACCCGATTAGCTTGTCATCTTCATCCGCTTTCGCGGTGAGCATGATGATAGGCATAGATTGGGTGCGTTTGTTTGATCGGATTCGCTTGATTAGGTCGATACCGGTTGCTCCAGGTAGCATCCAGTCAATCAGTGCTAAATCGGGAAGAGCTCGGTCTATCAACCGGGTCGCTTCCTCGACCGAGTTTGCGCATAGCGTATGATGCCCGCTTCGTTTTAGTGTGACATCGATGAGTTCGGCGATAGCTGGTTCATCTTCAACAATTAGAATAGTGCCGGCCATTGAATTGTCCGCTATAGTTATCAAATACGTTGAAACTAATTCTATGACACTTCTGTTACAGAAACATTACCGTGAAGAGGTTAGATTGTACACAAAATCCCCCACTGATTCTTTAGTTCCCACCGATATTGTTCATCATCAAAAAACTCGCTCGCTTGAAATTGAATTTAATAACGGGGATAAATTTCTCCTGACTTGTGAATATTTACGAGTTTTTTCGCCTTCAGCGGAGGTGCGTGGGCATGGTCCGGGACAGGAGGTGCTGCAAGTTGGAAAGCGAGACGTCAATATCAGGCATATCGAGGCTGTTGGTCATTACGCGCTGAAATTGTCGTTTACCGACGACCACGACACGGGTATCTATTCCTGGGATTATTTATGGTCTCTAGGCAATGAATATGAAGTTAACTGGTCGGATTACTTGGAGCGCCTTAAACAAAATGGAGCAAGCCGTGGATAAATTACACCGCGAGGAGATGACTGGAGCCAAGAGCGATCAAACTAAAACGACCCACTTTGGTTTTCAGGAAGTCCCCGAGTCGGAGAAAAGCAAAAGAGTAGACGATGTCTTTAGCTCGGTTGCCCACCAATATGATGTAATGAATGATCTCATGTCTGGTGGGCTCCATCGGTTGTGGAAACGATTTGCGGTTCAACTATCTGGAGTTAAAACGGGGTCACGTGTCTTAGACATAGCAGGCGGCACTGGAGACTTATCGAAGTTGTTTTTGGAGAAAATAGGCCCAGATGGTGAGCTATGGTTAACCGATATCAATTTGGAGATGCTGAGTGTGGGCCGAGACCGCATGATGGACGCGGGCAAATTGCCTCCAGTTTGCCAGTGTGACGCTGAGTCACTTCCTTATCCAGACGATTACTTTGATTGCGTTACTGTAGCATTTGGTTTGAGAAATATGACCCATAAAACCCGAGCATTAAAGGAAATGCATCGAGTAACCCGTCGCGGCGGAAGAGTGATCGTGCTCGAATTTTCAAAAGTATGGAAACCCTTAGAGAAATTCTACGATATGTATTCTTTTAAACTAATTCCATTATTGGGTAAGCTTGTCGCTAAGGATGAGGACAGCTATCGTTATCTCTCAGAGTCTATCCGTATGCACCCTGGTCAAGAGGAACTCGCAGATATGTTCCGTGAGTCAGGTTTTGAGCGGGTTGATTATTTCAACCTTGCGGCGGGAGTCGTAGCGGCTCATCGTGGTTTAAAGGTTTAGTTATGTTTCCATTAGTGATGATTTTACGTTTCCTGAAACACGTCCTCACAGGCTCAACAGTAGCTCGAGAGGCGCTGGCGAAGCATGGTGGAAAAGTGATTTGTGTCGAGGCACCATTAGGGCCGATTCTTGTATGCATCACAGGTGATGGTTTCGTTGAGCTCTACACCGGGGATGAACAGCCGAGTTTGATCGTAAAAGTCAGTCCAGACGCGGCGCTCAATTGGCTCAAAGAAGGTGAGATAGGTTCGAGGGGTGTGCGTATAGAGGGTGACGCTCACTTTGCTTCCGATTTGTCGCAGATTGTGGGTAAGCTTGATTGGGACTACGAAGAGGATATAGCCCAGATTTTCGGCGATGTTATCGCTCACCGGTTAGGCGAACTGTTACGAGCTTTTGGTCGCTGGATGAGCGGCGCACGACAGTCTGTGAAATCCTCTGTGAGTGACTACCTTACAGAGGAGTCTAAGCTATTAGTGACTCCTGTAGGGATCGAGATGTTTATTCGTGACGTCGATGAGATTTCTGACGGGGTTGATCGTCTTGAGAAGCGAGTAAATGAGATGATCAGGGCGGGACGAGATAATCAGGAAAATATCGACGTATGAGGTTTTTCCGTGCATTTTATATTTTTGGGGTAGCTATACGGTTTGGTCTCGACGAGTTCGCATCGTCAAATCGATTTTTGCGTGGGGTTCGAATGCTGATTCGAACAATATTCTTCAAGCGCAGCTTGTCAAGTCCTAGAGGCGAGCGCTTGCGTTTAGCCTTGCAACAATTGGGTCCTATATTTGTCAAGTTTGGTCAAGTATTATCGACAAGAAGGGATATGATTCCAGTTGATATTGCGGATGAATTAGCACTGCTACAAGACCGAGTCGAACCATTTTCCTCGACTAAGGTTTTTGAAATTATGGATCGTTCGTTTGACGGTGGCATTCACACAACCTTTAGTGAGTTCGATCTAAAAGCGGTCGCAAGTGCCTCGGTTGCGCAGGTTCATTTTGGTGTTTTGGTTGACGGTAGAGAAGTCGCCGTAAAAGTGTTACGCCCTAACATTACGCGTGTTATCAATCGTGACATTGCTTTACTGGACTGGTTTGCTTGGGTGCTCGCGCGAATTTTGCCAGATGGTAAGCGGCTTAAGCCAAGGGAGGTTGTATCTGAGTTTCGTAGGCACTTAAATGATGAATTAGACCTGATGCGTGAGGCAGCAAACGGGAGCCAATTACGCCGTAATTTTGTCGGTTCATCGAGCTTGGTTGTACCGGAAATATATTGGGACTACTGCAGCACGAACGTAATGGTAATGGAGCGCATGTCAGGGATTCCTGTCGGAAGAATTGATGAACTCCGAGCTCAAAATATCGATTTAGAAAAGCTTGCGGCGTCTGGTGTCGAGATTTTTTTTACGCAGGTATTCCGAGACGGATATTTTCATGCTGATATGCATCCCGGTAATATTTTGGTGCAGCACGATGGCCGGTATGTCGCACTCGATTTTGGGATTATGGGTGCACTTACGGAGGTTGATAAAAATTATCTAGCCCAGAATTTTTTGGCATTTTTCCGGCGTGACTATCGTGGGGTTGCCGTAGCGCACGTTGACGCAGGTTGGGTCCCTAAAGATACGAGAATTGATGATTTTGAAGCAACTATCCGCTCGATTTGCGAACCAATATTCGATAAACCTCTCAAGGATATTTCTTTTGGAAGGTTACTTTTAAATTTATTTCAGGCGGCTAGGCGCTTTAATGTGGAGATACAACCGCAGCTGATCATGTTACAAAAAACATTACTTAATGTTGAGGGGCTTGGACGCGAGTTAGATCCAAATTTAGATCTATGGAAAACGGCTAAGCCATACTTAGAAGACTGGATGAAAGAACAGGTTGGGTTTCAAGGTTTTATCAAGCAATTAAAAAAAGAGGCGCCTTTATGGTCGACAATCCTGCCCCGATTACCCCGACTTATTGATGATTATTTATCCCAAAATGCGCAAGACGAACAAGAGGCAAGGCAACAAGACATCAAAGAACTTAACCGTAAAGTACGGCTTTTAGGGCTTACGTCAGCGGCACTCGCTTTATGTGTGTTGACGCTGGCTTGGTTTCGGCTGTAAGTATAAGTCGTTTCTTCGCCGTTGTTTTTTTGAGACAATCGGCTCACTGTAATTAAAGCGTAATATTCAACTCCTAGCATTCACGTATCGAAAACGGTGTGTCGTGCGACCGTATTCGCTAAGTCGATTTTATGCGACTGAGCACGAAAGATATCTATTTATCCATTAAGGAGACCGTGAATGTTCACAAGAAGTAAGAAAACTCTGATCGCTGTTTCGGTTGCGGGCGCGCTCGCAACAGCAACGAGCGGTGCGTATGCAAATGAGGCATTGATTGACAAGCTCTATGAGAAGGGCGTTATCTCAGATACTGAGTACAAAGAAATCAAGGCAGACAAACCTAAATCTGATCCAAACGCGCTTAAAGGTAAATGGAAGGGTGGCTTCAAGTGGGCATCCGAGGATGGTAAAAACAAGTTCCAGGTTGCGGGTCGTGTTCAGATGGACTACTACGACTATGACCATGATCTTGAAGAGGATACGTTCGGTATGCGCCGTGTTTACCTCGGTGTAAAAGGAACGATTGATAAGATCTGGGGTGTCGAGGCTACGTTTAACCCAGACAGTAACAATCTTGAGTACGGTTATCTTGACTTTAAACCCAGCAAGAAATTCATTGCGCGTTTTGGTAATCAAAAATTCTATGCGGGCTTCGAGGAAGGTACTAGTTCACGATTTGTTGATTTCTTAGAGCGATCAGTCGCCGATGGTCTTCATCCGGGCAAGCAGATTGGTGTCCAGTTCTTCGGTGAGCCTGTCAAGAAGACACTCTTCTACGCAGTTGGCCATTACAACGGCGAGGGCTTAAACGCAGACGAGGCCGATAACGACAATGATGGCAAGGACACAATGTTCGCTGTTGCGTATAACGCAGCAGGCCTCATGGGCAACAGTAAAGATACCATCGCGCATTTTGGTTATGCAACTTCATCGGGTACACGAGACGGCGGCGCAGGCACAGTAATCTTCTCACTAGACGGTGAAGCGCGTGGTGATACGTTCGGTACTTGGACAGTCAATAGTGCGGCCTCATTCAAGCGGGAATATACCAACGTGGTGTTTGTTGGTGCTAAAGGACCATTTAAGTTCATGACGGAGCGCACAACTGTAGAGGTTGATGCGATAGGGCAGGCTGAAGAAATTGAAGCCAGTCAGATGTCTTTAGTTTGGCGGTTGACGGGAGAGCCTTACTCTAAGACATACAGCATGAAGGGCATGAAGGGTGTTAAGCCTAACCAGCCTTACACTTCAAAAGGTGGACTCGGATCCTGGGAAATTGGTATCCGAAAATCAGAATGGGATGCTCAAGACGTAGCTGACGGTAATTACGCTGGTGCCGACTTGGTAAAAACCACAACAGTTGGTTTGAAATGGGTCCCTACTGAAAAAGTTCGATTTATGGCGAATCTAGTAGAGACTAAATACAACACGCCAATCGTTGCGGCAGAGGGTAACGAGGACGCATTTATCTTTAGATCGCAAATCGACTTCTAAGGATTGTTTTAGAACGTTTTTTTTATTCTCTCTCCATTGAGAAAGCCAGCCTTAAAAGGCTGGCTTTTTTTTATAGAAAATCTATGGCCGTTGTAGGATGTTTAGTCAGCGGGGACAATAATGCCGCATTAGTTCATTGACTAAGTTATTTATTCGATCGGCAGTGAGGTGTTGTATTCCCGCCGCCGCGTGACGACCACCACCGGTCTCGAATTTCAACGCCACCTGGTGCGCATTTAAGGGATTACTTTTTGGTGCTCGAATACTTACTGCAAACCCGCTGACCTGTTCAATAAGTATTGCGTGAGCCCGCTCGGGAAAACGATTAGAGAGCTCGTTTGCGTAGAGGCCGTTAATCCTTCGTGCCCAAGCTGTGCTGGGCAGTGTTACAACAGCCACGTACTCGTTGATGGCATCTATAGTGGCGCCGCGCGCCGCGATTAAATCTGCTTCATAGTTTCCTTTAAGTTCAGGAAGTAGCTTTGTTTCTGCAACTAAATTGATAGGCTCATCGAACGCCTGCATCATGTGGTACAGCGTTTCGGGATGATAGTGTAGGTCTTCGATGGAGGTCCCATAGCTGTTGTAATTGATACAAACCCCAAGGTCTTTTAAAGTTTCTAACGTTTTTTGCGGCATGTCGCTGGTGGCGGCTAGTGCGTGCGCGCTCTCACTCAGATTGTCGCCAAACGCCGCAACAATGGCCCAATGCCTAAAACGATTTTTAAGTAACTTATTTATGACGAGGCTACTGCACACAGTTGGGTCGGTATCGATATGTGCCGTCAGATTACGGTGCTCAGGTATGACGCCAGAATGATGGTGGTCAAACCATTCGACTACACATCCTTGGGATAGCGCTTGAGTTAACCCCCGTACATTGCTATGCAGTGATATGTCAACTACAGTGAGTTGGCTGTTGTCGGGAAGCATTGCATCATTTAATAATAAGTTATCCCGTTTAACACCGGTAATGGGCGTAGACTGCCTGGGACGGGCTAATCGGAGCTGTGTGATACCGCAAAGTCCATCAGCATCGCCATTAAAGATATCAAAATTGTTCATGTTTAATTAATATTTCCCGAGCCGAATGCGTTGTGTCCGATATAATCTCAGGATAACGGAATTTAATGATTTTATCGCTTATGAGCTTTTATCAGCATCACGTATTTTTTTGTTGTAATCAACGCACCGATGGTCGGAGCTCTTGCAACGACCATGGCTCTCAGGCTTTGCGTGACTACGCTAAGGCGAAGATTAAAAGTCTTGGGCTCGCTGGAGCTGGTCGCGTGCGGATTAATCAGGCGGGCTGTCTTGATCGTTGCAATGAGGGCCCAGTAATGGTGGTCTATCCGGAGGAGGTTTGGTATACGTTTATTGATGAGCAGGACATTGATGAGATCATTGATAAACATATAGTGGCTGGACACATAGTGGAGCGTCTAAAAATTTGAATCGAATAAATGAAGAGCGTCTCGTGATTGANGGACCATCGGGCAATCTCGAGCTAGCTCTCAATGAACCCAATAGCGTTAGCAAAGGATGCGCTCTGATTGCCCATCCCCACCCCCTTTACGGCGGGACGATGGATAACAAGGTTGTTCAAACCCTGGCAAAGGCATTTAATGCGTTAGGGTTAACCTCCGTTCGATTTAATTTCAGAGGCGTTGGTAACAGTGACGGGGTTTATGACGAGGGGGTTGGTGAGCTGGAGGATTTTAAAAGCGTCCGAAGTTTTGCTTTCCAAAGAATTCAGCCAGAGCATATGATTTATGGAGGCTTTTCCTTTGGGACCTACATCGTTTCGCGGGCGGCACAATTAGATGCGCCTAACCAACTTGTTTTGATCGCACCCGCTGTCGGTAAGTTTGAGGTGGAGGGTGTGACTGAAGATACCTTAGTTATTCATGGTGAGAAAGATGACGTGGTTTTATTGTCTGATGTGATGGATTGGGCTAGACCACAGCATAGTCCGGTGACCGTATTTCCAGGGGCAGGCCATTTTTTTCATGGTGATTTAGTCCGACTTAAAAATGCTGTTATCAATCATTGTCGCCATAAGTTGTCGTCCTAGCTTAGGAAAAGGGGAGAGTTTATTTTGACGGGGATCATAAAAGCCACCCATATAATTGTCATGGTAACGTGGTTTGCTGGGTTATTTTATTTGCCTCGGTTATTCGTCTACCATGCGATGTCATCAGATCAAACGAGTCTGGAGCGATTTAAAATCATGGAACGTAAACTGTTTTATGGGATNATGACGCCGGGAGCGATATTGACCATCGTTACGGGATTTTGGCTTGTGATGTTGGGGTGGGGTTTCGGTAGTTTTTGGATCCAGGCGAAGCTTGGTCTAGTTGGAATATTGGTTGTTTATCATATTTGGTGCGGGATCTTAGTTAGAAGCTTTAAAAATGACCGAAATGTCCACTCTCATGTTTGGTATCGTTGGTTTAATGAATTTCCAGTATTAATTCTAGTGGCAGTTGTTTTTTTAGTTGTTCTGAAGCCGTGACGATGCGATTAAGATGACCCCAGCGGATCTTCGGATAAAGGATAATTTGGAGCATATTCGCAGCCGTATTGCTTCTGCCTTAAGCCGCGCGGGACGGCCGGATCGGTCAACTCAATTGATCGCGGTAAGTAAGAAATTTTCTGATGAGTTGATCCGACAAGCTTACGCATCGGGACAGAAACACTTTGGTGAAAACTATGTTCAAGAGGCGATATCCAAGATCGATAAGCTAAGGGACTTGCCACTTGAATGGCATTTCATTGGGCCTATCCAAAGCAATAAGACTAAGCAAATCGCGACCAAATTTGATTGGGTACATTCTGTAGATCGATTGAAGATTGCTCAACGCTTATCTGAGGGCCGATCAGAGAGCAGACACTCCTTAAAGGTTTGTCTTCAAGTGAACATCACAGGGGAAGAGTCAAAGCAAGGGTGCCGTGTTGCTGACCTTTTCGAGCTTGCATATTTAGTTGAACAGCTGCCACATTTGGAGTTACGTGGCCTTATGACTATGCCTAAAGCTAATGCGAGCGCTCAAGAGGTTGTTGATACCTTTAGACGGTTAGGTCAATTAAAAAATACGCTGAATCAAGAGGTATTCGAGCTCGATGTATTATCAATGGGTATGTCTGATGATTTGGAGATAGGGATTCAGGAGGGAGCAACCTTCGTTCGTGTCGGAAGAGGTATCTTCGGTGATCGTTAGTTGGTATTAAAATTGAAAAGACTGAATATTATTAAGTCATAGACACGGGGTGATCACANTATGAAAGTTGTCTTTATTGGCGGTGGAAATATGGCAATGGCGCTGGTTAGCGGTCTTTTAGAAAAAGGGACGAAACCAGGAGACCTTTTGGTCGTAGATATATCTGAAGAGGCGCGGCAAAGATTCCAAGTTATGGGTTTGAATACCTCATCGACCTTTAGTGATGTGAACTTCAGTCCGGATATTGTTATGTTGGCCGTGAAGCCACAACACCTAGAA
The DNA here is from genome assembly GCA_002167745.1 of Betaproteobacteria bacterium TMED22. Classification (GTDB taxonomy): domain Bacteria; phylum Pseudomonadota; class Gammaproteobacteria; order Burkholderiales; family Eutrophovitaceae; genus Eutrophovita. The sequence goes on along the minus strand of NHCB01000008.1, from coordinate 9,553 downwards.
GAAGTGATTCATTCGTGTGCTTCAAGTCTCAAGAATAGTTTGATCATCAGTGTTGTAGCAGGTATTCCAGTCGCATCTATTGCTGAGTGGTCCGATGGGCATCAAAGAGTCGTGCGGGTGATGCCAAATACGCCCGCATTAATTCGGGCCGGCGTATCGGGAATGTACAACGGTAGTAAGACTCCTGGTGATCGTGAGCTGGCGGAAACCGTTATGAGTTCTGTCGGTCAATATATGTGGTGTAATACGGAATCATTAATTGATGCCGTGACCGCCGTATCGGGAAGTGGACCGGCTTACGTCTTTTATTTCATTGAAGCACTTGAGTCAGCAGCTCTCGAATTAGGTCTTGAATCCGGTGTCGCGAGGTTGTTGGCGATGGAAACCTTTTTGGGGGCATCAAGGCTTGCAGCTCGATCTGAAGAGTCGCCGGCTGTCTTGCGTGATCGAGTGACTTCAAAAGGAGGAACGACTGCAGCAGCACTTTCTTCTTTTGAAGGCGATCAGTTAAAGGAAATGATTGTTAAAGGTGTCAAGCGAGCTAAAGATCGCTCGGCCGAGTTAGCGCGAGATTTCGGAGGTAAAAAAGTATGACCGAGGCTGGGATTTTTTTATTTAAAACGGTATTAGGTATATTTTCTCTTGCATTTTTACTTCGATTTTATCTCCAGGTTGTCCGGGCCACACCCCATAATCCATTGAGTNTGTTTGTGATTGCAATTACGGATTTTGCAGTGGTTCCTGCACGGCGATTTGTTCCAGGTTGGCGGAGTTATGACTTATCTACCTTTGTGCTAGCGCTAGTGGCGGAAACGTTATTGCTGACCTTNGTTTTTATTTTGAACGGCTTCGATCTCAAAGCGTCCGCGTTCACATCAATCTTAGCAATAATTTGTTTGTCTGCAGTGAGCTTGGCGAAAATGTTCGTCTACATCATTATCGTCGTTACCTTCGCACAGGCCATCTTATCCTGGGTTAATCCTTACAGTCCAATTATGTCTTTGTTAGCAGCGATGTCGTCTCCGTTTTTGGACGTTTTCAGGAAACGATTTAGGCCAGTTGGCGGGGTAGATCTATCCCCATTATTTTTGCTGATTCTGTGTCAACTTATTTTGATTTGGCCGATTAACGCAGCGCATAAGGCAATCTTATTGACGCTGAGTGTGTCTTANTCAATCTGACGGGATTAGCCGAGGACGATGTCGTAATCTTCTTGTCCATAGACTGTTTCGGCTTGTAGCAGAATAGTTTTACCAATAAATTCCTCTGCCATCGCGATGCTTTGAGATTCTTCTTCATGAAAAAAATCGACAACTTTGCTCGAAGCGATAACGCGAAGACTTTTAGGATTATATTGACGAGATTCCCTGACTAATTCACGCAGTATTTGATAGCAAATAGTTGCCGTGGTTTTAATTTCACCACGGCCTGAGCACGTAGGGCAGGTCTCACATAATACGTGTGCAAGGGACTCTCGAGTTCGTTTCCTGGTCATTTCGACTAAACCAAGTTGCGTGAATCCGTTAATAGTTATTCGTGTTCGGTCTAAAACAATTGATTTCTCAAGTTCCTCGAGAATAGATTGTTGATGGGTTTCATTGTCCATATCAATAAAGTCAATAATAATGATGCCTCCCAAATTCCTTAACCGCAGTTGCCGAGCAATAGCTTGTGATGCCTCCAGGTTATTTTTAAATATCGTCTCTTCAAAATTTTTATCACCCACAAAACCTCCCGTATTTACATCTACAGTAGTGAGCGCTTCAGTTTGATCGATAATAAGATAGCCGCCCGACTTTAAATTAACGCGTCTACTGAGGGCTTTTTCGATTTCCTCCTCAATTCCGTACCGTTCGAATAGTGGTCGCTCACTAGTGTAGATATTTACGCGATCTGCAAATTTTGGCATGAACATCTTCGCGAAGATTTCCATTTTTTGAAATGTCTCCCTAGAGTCAACTAGGATCTGTTCTGAGTCCTGTGAAAGAAAATCTCTAAGGACCCGAACACTTAAGCCTAGATCCTGGTATACGATTGATGGGACCTTACAGGTTTCAGAACGATTTTTAACGTCTTCCCAGACCCTTCTTAAATATTCAATATCTGATTGAAACTCGCTATCGTTTGCGGTTTCAGCGAGCGTCCGGACGATGAAGCCTTGCTCGCAATCTTCTCCCTTGAGCCTGGTTAATCGTTCCTTTAATTGTTCTCGCTCATCTTCGTCACCTATTTTTTGTGAGATACCAATGTGATTTTCGAAGGGCAAGTAAACTAATAGTCGGCCGGCAATGCTAATCTGTGTTGATAAACGTGCGCCTTTGGTCCCGATAGGATCCTTCACCACTTGAACGAGAATCATCTGCCCTTCTTGGAGCAGTTTCTCAATGGGGGGTGGAGCNATATTATCTCGGTCACCACACGATATATCGGCAACATGTAAAAAAGCTGCTTTTTCCATACCAATATCGATAAACGCAGATTGCATGCCAGGCAGTATTCGTTTTACTACGCCGTTATAAATATTCCCCACGAGGCCAAGATGCGCCTCGCGTTCAATATGCAGTTCTTGTATCACTCCGCGCTGAATGATCGCGACTCGTGTCTCTTGAGGTGTAACGTTGATTAAGATTTCATTATTCATAAAAGTGTGAACCCGAATTTTTTAATTAGCTCTGATGTTTCATAAATAGGCAGGCCAACAACCCCGGAGTAACTGCCTGCAATATGAGTAATAAAAATGCTAGCAGCACCTTGAATGCCGTAGCTTCCTGCCTTACCAAAAGGCTCGCCTGTTTTTATATACGCGTCAATTTCATTTTTTTGCAGCACCCTCATGCAGACATCAGTAGTTGAAAGCTTGTGGACGACAGCGTCACCTTGCTTCATGGTAACAGCCGTAAGTACTTGATGTGATTGACCTGAAAGACTTTGCAGCATAGTGCGTGCGTGAGTAGCGTCTTCCGGCTTGCCAAGAATCTTTTTGTTAATCGCTACCGTTGTATCAACAGCTAGAACAGGCGCTTTCTCTAAATGATGGTCTACAAGATACTTCCAACCCGCGTTAGCTTTTATAAAAGCGGTTCTTTTAACATAATCAACAGGGTGTTCATTTTTGAACGGTGTTTCATCAAAATCCGCGTTGGAGTTTGATCCTTCAACTAAGTTAAGCAGTTGATAAGGGGCGCATAGTTTATCAAGGATTTCTTTTCGTCTAGGACTTTGAGATGCCAAATAAAAAAACTTATTCATACCTTATGCCGCAATTCACTCGCGATGGTAGGGATGGTTTTTGATAATACACTGTGTGCGGTAGAGCTGTTCGATTAGGATTAAGCGAGCAAGTGCATGAGGGTAAGTCATTCGAGATAGGGATATCGTCTTATCAGCTTGCATTTTTATTTCAGGAGCAAGCCCATCTGCACCGCCGATAACAAAATCTAAATCTCTACCCTCGGTCATACAATGGGTAAGTAGCTCAGCCAGTTCATTAGTCGTTGTTTGAGTGCCGCTCTCATCCAGGGCGATCATATCGGCATTTTTATTAGACTTTGAAAGGATACGGTCTTTTTCTTTCATCCTAGCCAAGTGATTTTTATCCGTATCACCTATCCGAAATGCTGGTTTGATTTCGGTAAGTGTGATTGATAGGTCGCGTTGAAATCTTTTAAGGTACTCCCTGCAACCATCCTCAGTCCATTTTGGAGGCTTGTGTCCTACCGAAATAATATTGATTTTCATATTTACGAAGTAAATCTCCGGAAAACCTTTGCGTCGGCTTTAATGAATAGGGGTGCTCGATAATAGTCCCAAATTAATTAGTGAGCTTGTTGTTTGGTGTTGCCCTTAGAGGCTGGGGTTTCTTGCCACAGGTCTTCCAAATTATAGTAAGTCCTGACTTCGGGTTTCATCACGTGAATAACAATGTCGCCTAAATCAATCAAAACCCATTCGCCTGTTGCTTCTCCTTCGACGCTCAATATAGAGTATTTCGTTTCTTTCAGGCGTTCTTTTAGGTTATTTACAAAAGCGCGCGCTTGTCTCGTTGAGTCAGCACTTGCAACAATAATTTCGTCAAAAAGGGAGTTGCTCGTGGTGATGTTTATTACAACGATTTCTAGCGCTTTAACTTGTTTTAGAACATCTACAGCAATATCACTTAGGTTTTGATTCAGGGTTTATCTCCTTATACAGATCATTGTTTTGGATATAGTCTATTACATTATCTGGTAAGAGGTACTTAAGACTAAGCTTATTTGGAATCCTTTTTCGTAATGATGTACCTGATACCTCGAGTGACGTAAATTCGTAAGTAAATATTAGCCCGTGTGAAGATGAGTGTAATAGTTCGCGATCATAGCGTTTTCGATTGTTATACTCGGATGCCAAGTCCCGCTCAAGATTATCACGGAGCTGACTGATAGGTAAGTTTGGTCGAGACGCTACGATAATATTGGCGAGCGAAAAAAGCAGCTGCCATTCATGCCATGTCGTTAATTTAATAAAAGCGTCAGTCCCAAGGATCAGGTTTATAGATGCATTAGGGTGCTCGATTCGAATATCCTTTAAGGTGTCCACCATATAGCTTTTTCCGACCCGAGTTAATTCTCGACCGTCAGGCACCAGTTGCTTACGTGCTGTATTGAGCGCCAATTCCACCATTTTCAATCGGTCTTTAGCGGATGCGCTTGGCGACATTCGATGTGGTGGATTAGCCGAGGGTATGAGGCGCACCGTATTTAATGAGAATGCTTCCGCCACCTCCTCTGCTAGCCTAAGGTGCGCAAAATGGATCGGATCAAATGTTCCGCCCAGAACGCCGATGCTTGATTTGATGGTCAAAGTTTACGGATCTTAATATTAATGAAGCTTCATCAACTAATTTAAAGTGTCTAAAGTAAAATTCTTCTGATGTCACTAAGGATCTGGTTGAGATGCGTGATGAATCTTGCTCCCTCTGCGCCATCAATCACTCTGTGATCATATGATAGAGATAACGGTAATATAAGTCGTGGGGTAAATTCGGTTCCGTTCCAAGATGGCTTCATCGCGGATCGAGCGACACCTAAGATCGCAACCTCTGGCGCATTGACGATAGGTGTGAAGTGGCTTCCACCAATGCCGCCTAGGCTTGAGATAGAGAATGAGCCTCCTGACATGTCGGCAGGTCCTAATTTTCCATCTCGCGCTTTTAAACTTACTTTCCCTAGTTCCTCGGCAATTTCAAAAACCCCCTTTTTATCAACATCTCGGATTACAGGAACGACAAGCCCTCCGGGCGTGTCTACGGCTACGCCTATGTGAAAGTATTGCTTGACAAAAAGCGCGTTTCCTTCAGGAGTTAGAGAGGAGTTAAATTCTGGAAATTTCTTAAGAGCCGCTACAGTCGCTTTCATAATGAGTGCTAGCGGTGTGATTTTGACGCCAGCTTTTTCGGCATCCTTGGCGAGCGATTTACGAAATGTCTCCAGTTCGGTTATGTCTACCTCATCATGCTGAGTGATGTGTGGGATTGTTACCCAGTTCCTATGCAGCGCCGATCCAGAGATTTTTTTGATGCGCGATAATTTTTTTGTTTCAACTGGACCAAATTTTTCGAAATCAACATTTGGCCAGGCGGGCAAATTGAAACCTAAGCTAGATCCAGTCGATACACTTGAGTCGCTTTTTTGAATTGAGCGCTTGACGAATGTTTGGACGTCTTCTTTAAGTATTCGATTTTTAGGTCCGGTACCGTTTATAAGAGTGATGTCTACACCTAATTCCCGGGCGAATCGTCTTACGCCTGGACTTGCGTGAGCTGACAAGGCAGGTGCAGCAGGTGTGACAGGTGTGACAGGTGTGACAGGTGTGACAGGTGTGACAGGTGTGACAGGTGTGACAGGTNTTGNCNNNTNNGNCATGGCTTCGGTTTTTTGCGGCTCTTCCGAAATTGAGGCTTCCTCAAGGCTTAATATGACAGTTCCTTCCGATACGTCATCGCCAACTTTGACCTGTAGTTCTTTGATAACACCGTCGAACGGCGCAGGCACTTCCATAGTTGCTTTATCTGACTCAAGTGTAATAAGAGATTCCTCTGCTTTGACATGATCCCCAGGTTTTACCAATACCTCAATAACAGGAATATCTTTAAAGTCACCAATATCGGGAACTAAAACGTCTTTAGGAGCGGTCATGTAAATTCCTTTGCATTACTTAATTCTGTGAGTTAGTGAAAAGTTGGTCAGACAGTTGTGGGTTCAGGTTTATTCGGATTAACTCCATATTTGGTTATTGCTTCCGCTATAGTTTTTTTGGGAATAGTTCCTTCTTCTGCCATTGCAGATAGAGCGGCTACAACTATATATCTCCGGTCAACCTCAAAAAAGTCTCGCAGTTTCTCCCTTGTGTCAGATCGTCCAAAACCGTCAGTACCGAGCACTACGTAATTTTTATTGGGGATATATGGCCTAATCTGATCGGCAAAGATCCTCATGTAGTCTGTCGCGGCGACTATGGGCCCCTCAGTATTTGAAAGACATTGTTCGACGTAACTGGATCTTGGGTTTTCATCGGGATGCAACATATTCCAGCGAGATGTAGATATGCCGTCGCGTCGGAGTTCATTGAAACTAGTGCAACTCCAAACTTGTGCAATAACGCCAAAATCGGACTCCAAAAGTGCCTGTGCCGCGATAACTTCAAGCAATATGGTGCCGCTGCCGAGAAGTTGAACTCTTGGCGCCTTTTTTAATTTTGTTTTGGGGCTAGGCAATTGATGCATTCCGCGCACAATCCCTTCTTCTGCGTCCTTTGGCAGCTCTGGGTGCGCATAATTTTCATTCATAACTGTGATGTAGTAGAAGACATCCTCTTGATCCTGATACATTCTTCGGAGCCCGTCTTCAACGATAACGGCTAACTCATAGGCAAACGTCGGGTCATACGAAATACAATTCGGGATCGTGCTCGCAAGCAAGTGACTGTGTCCATCTTCATGCTGTAATCCTTCGCCATTTAAAGTTGTTCGTCCTGCTGTCCCGCCCAGTAAAAATCCTCTCGCCCGCTGGTCACCAGCGGCCCATGCTAAATCCCCGACCCGTTGAAAGCCAAACATGGAGTAGTAGATATAAAAAGGGATCATTGAGATTCCATGCGTCGAGTAGGAGGTCGCCGCCGCAATCCATGAGGACATTGCTCCAGCTTCATTGATGCCCTCTTGAAGAATTTGACCGGTTTTATCTTCTTTNTAAAACATTAATTGATCGGCATCTTCAGGCGTATAGAGTTGACCTACTGAGGACCAGATGCCGAGTTGCCTAAACATGCCTTCCATTCCAAATGTGCGTGACTCGTCAGGCACAATGGGCACGACGCGTTTGCCTAATGTTTTGTCTTTAACTAGTATGCCAAGAATTCGAACAAAGGCCATTGTTGTGGAGAATGTTCGATCGCCAGAATTTTTTAACAACGCATTGAATGCTGAAATTTCTGGAGTTTTAAGCGTGTCCCCTTTTTTTCTTCGAGTAGGTAAATATCCACCGAGAGCTTCTCGACGCTCATGCATATATTTTGCTTCTGCGGAGTCCTCTGGGAACGTAAGATAGGGGATGTCGTCTATATCTTTGTCCTCAATGGGTAATTTAAATCGATCTCGGAAATCTTTCAATGAGGTCGTTCCCATTTTCTTTTGTTGATGGGTTATGTTTTGGGCTTCCCCAGCGGTTCCCATGCCGTAACCTTTGATCGTCTTAGCAAGGATGACAGTGGGTTGGCCGGTATGGTTTACGGCTGTCGAGTATGCAGCGTAAATTTTATAAGGGTCGTGGCCGCCACGGTTTAGGCGCCACACATCGTCATCAGACATGTTTGAGACCAGTTCTTGTGTCTCAGGATATTTACCAAAGAAATGTTTCCTAACGTATGCTCCGTCTTTAGCTTTGTATGTTTGATATTCACCATCAACGGTCTCATCCATTAGTTTGAGCAACATACCATTCGTATCTCTTGCAATTAATGAGTCCCAGTACGAACCCCATATGAGTTTTATTACATTCCAGCCTGAGCCTCGATAGTCGGCTTCAAGCTCTTGGATGATTTTGCCATTGCCTCGGACCGGGCCGTCCAGTCGTTGTAAATTACAATTTACAACGAAGATCAAGTTATCCAATTTTTCTCGAGCGGCAATCCCGATTGCGCCAAGCGTTTCAGGCTCATCACTTTCTCCGTCGCCGATAAAGCACCAAACTTTTCTCCCTTCCGTATTTGCTAATCCCCGATCCTGTAAGTACTTCATAAACCGAGCTTGGTAAATTGCCATTATTGGACCTAATCCCATGGACACTGTGGGGAATTGCCAGAAATCCGGCATGAGCCAGGGATGGGGATAAGACGATAAGCCGTCCCCATCAACTTCTTGCCGATACTTGTCCATTTGTGCCGCAGTTAAGCGGCCAAGCATAAACGCTCTGGCATAGACGCCCGTTGCAGAGTGTCCTTGTGCAAAGATTAAGTCCCCACCGTGAGTGTTCGAGGGAGAATGCCAAAAGTGATTGAAGCCTACATCGTAAAGTGTCGCAGCTGAAGCAAAACTCGCAATATGTCCGCCCACGTTTGTGTTTTTATTGGCCCTTAGTACCATTGCTGCGGCGTTCCACCGAACATAGCTGCGGATTCTCCCCTCAATTTCGTGGTNACCGGGTGATTTGTCCTCTTTGGAAGGGGGAATAGTGTTTATATAGGCGGTATTCGCGGTATATGGGAGGAAAGCTCCAGAGCGACGGGCTTTTTCAATTAACTGTTCTAGTAAAAAGTGTGCTCTGTCAGGCCCCTCGGTGTTTAAGACGCCTTTTAGGGCGTCGAGCCACTCTCGGGTTTCTTGGGGGTCTTGGTCATACGCCGCCATTTGATTTCCTTTTGTTGATTATTCAGCCCGAAAATATATCCTGTCTAAATTTACGTTTCCATATTAAGAAATTATACAAGATCGACTAGATTGTTACGGAATATACGTCATATATATTCCATTAAAGAATATATATGACGTATATTTTGGAATAAATTTGATTTTTTATTAGTTTTAACTCTTAGTCTGTCGACCCATTGAGTAAAACTCATTATTAGCGCGCATTTCGATAAGATGAGCCATCCTGTTGGATAACGCAAAAAAAGCCGTTATTGCACCAATATCCCATATTTCATCTTTATCAAAACCATGATCCTGTAATAATTTGTGATCGGAAGGAGTTATAGTTTCCGGATTACGCGCTAGCTTTACTGCGAAACTAAGCATCACTTTCTGTTTGTCCGTGATATCCGCCTTATTATGATCAATAGCAATTTGATCCGAGATCAGAGGGTCCTTTTGGTAGATGCGTAAAATCGCGCCATGTGCGACAACACAATACATACAATGATTAACGCCACTGGTCGCAACAACAATCATTTCACGCTCTGCCTTACTCAGCTTCCTGTCTCTCAACATAAGCGCGTCATGGTAAGCAAAAAAAGCTCGAAATTCTTCAGGCCGATGAGCTAGCGTTAAAAATACGTTAGGTATGAACCCAGCTTTATCTTG
>NHCB01000007.1 GCA_002167745.1 Betaproteobacteria bacterium TMED22 | reverse complement strand
AACGGCATTCAATACTGACTCAAGCTCACTTTGCGAGAACTTAACAGGTGGACTGATGACGCCAGCGGTATCGATCGATACGCCAAATCCGGGTACCTCCACAAGCTGTGATCCAAGATCATTTGCCACTTCAATTTTTCCATCGAGCAGGGCAATCTTGGAGTCTTGTGGATTAATGACGCCCACGAATTCGGTGCCTCGAACACCAATCGTTGCGACTGGTGTCTCTACTGTTACTTTCTCTGGATTCTTAGTCGCCACTTTGCCGGAGATGAATTTAAAGGCGCCCTTCGAAACCTTTACTGCAACATTCTCCGCCTCATCGCTGTAAACAAAAGCGTCAATAGTGAGGGAGGCATTGGCTCCGAGGTTGATTGCGGTTTGGTCCTTGAGGAGAATTTGAATCCGAGAGTTTTTCGCGGAATTAATAACATCGTCCTGAAAAACAGGTGTGCCGCTCTTGGCGGTTATTTCCACTGAGTTACGAACAATAGTTGCATTACCCGAGAGGGCTGAGACCACACCGATCATCTCTTGTGCGTAAGCGACTGAGCCAACAAATAGGGCAAGCAGCAATCCCACGCCAAAACGATAAGTAGATAACATCTTCATGGTGTTTGAATTCTGATCCTATTTTATCGAATGACAGACTTCCTGTTATTCATTCTTTCCCGCTTTTACTTTGCGGCACTTCATGACTTTACTAGGATCTAGCGCAGGACAAAAGTATGCTTTGGCGCCGTTTTGTAAAATGAAGTACATCCCGCCAGCTGCGACCGTTGCGGCTGATTTAATTTCGTATCCATCCTCTAGGAGTGTTTCGATCGACTCAGCGTACGCTGATGAGAAAACAAAAAGCATTATGAGGGTTAATATTTTATTCATCGTAAGTCCTTTTTGCTTGAATAAAGATTTAATTACCCTTGCTTAAGATTCGGGCTTACTCAAAAGCAGGGGTGATCAGTTGCGCGAGGCCTTGTTTTCATAAGGCTGGTAGCTCATCTGTAATAGCAATTCTTTGATGCCAGGTTCAATCTGTTCAGGCAAGACGTATTGATTAAGGTCTCGATCAAAGATGATGCGAACCGGTGTGCCTTTGGCATTTAGTGAGTTATTAAGAGCGAGATCGCCGGGAGACCAGAATGGTGAGTTTTTAAAGCTGGTCAACAAATCTGAGTCGAATTGTTTACCGCATTCTTCTTTAAATTTTATCGGTTCGTCGTCGGTGACGTCCATACAGTCGGCATCGGTCCAGCTTCCAGCGATGGGTATTCGTAAGGACTCGACTATTGATCTTCCTGTGCTCAGATAGAGACTCAAGTCTGTTGTCGCAATGTCCTTTCCATACCAATCAATTTTCCGAGTCCACGCCAAGATTCCGCTTTGACTGATTTTTATTAGCTCGAAGCGCATGTTTTTTTCGTTCGCTTGGATGGTCTGAAAGCCCGAGTCTCCCGCGATAAAAGTTTTTTTACCCTCTCGGGATAAATGAATGAGTCTAAAAGAACGACAAAGTTGTTTTTTACAGATTTTGGAAACATCAACGCCAGGAGAGTCCACCGGTTTGCCAGTAATGGCGATGTAGGCTTCTTCACGATCCTCTATGGGTTGAACCCAAACTTTAACCTCATCGATACAATTCTTAACATCGATTCCTTCAGATTCAATGTAATAACAAAATGTCTGTATCAGGCTCTCGAATCGTCTAGCCTCAATATTGAGAATGTTGCCTATTTTCTGTTTGACCCAAAACGGATTTGATCGTGCTGTTTTGTATCCATCTTGATCGAGGTCGATCTCTAATACAAATGTTTGACGATCAGAGGTATTCCCGTTGATAGACCTTACATTTTCATTTAACTCTTGTTTAACGTCCTCGGTCGAGAACAGTCGTATCTGATAGACATTTAAGCCTGTGGAAAGTGCAAGCAACAAGAATAAAATCCATAAAATAAAACGACTGATCATATTGACCTTAAGGACTAGGTTAGATACGCCTAATTATACTGGTTGAAAATAACTTTGGAGCTATTGTGGTTGCTTGGTATTGATGCAAGAATTTCTTAAAATCGGACGTGATGGGATTAATAAGATAGTAATAAAGTCACGATATCCTTTTAATTTGTTTCTCTTTACATGGATCTTTGGTAAGCCCCAATAAGGCTTCAAAAAGATGCTTTAATCCCGGATTTAGTGATACTAACAATTGATTTTCATTGGGACCAGTAATCTGTTACCTTAGACTTTACAAGAGAGGCTGTCGCGCAGCCGGGTTAAGTTGCTTGTCATTTGACTTAAAATTATAAGGGGTAAGGGCATGAAGGGTTCAGATTTATTCATCAAAGCATTAGAAGAGGAAAATGTCGAGTATATTTTTGGCATCCCTGGCGAAGAAAATTTAGACTTTCTCGACAGTCTTTCGCGGTCCAAGAAAATTAAGCTGATCTTGACGAGACACGAGCAAGGTGCTGGATTTATGGCGTCTGTGTATGGTCGATTAACAGGGAAAACCGGAGTGTGTATTTCAACTTTAGGTCCTGGAGCGACTAACTTTACGACCTCCGCCGCTTATGCGCAGTTAGGTGGCATGCCAATGATGATGATTACTGGGCAAAAGCCAGTGAAGAAATCCAAGCAAGGACGATTCCAAATTCTAGATGTTGTCGAGATGATGAAGCCAATCACCAAGTATGCTCATCAAATCGTTTCTGCAGATAACATCCCCAGCAGAGTGCGTGAAGCGTTTAGGCTCGCAGAAGAAGAGAAGCCAGGGGCCGTTCATCTTGAGTTACCAGAGGATATCGCTGATGAGCACTCAGACGAGGTCCCCATCAAGGCTTCATCGGTGCGTCGTCCTGTGCCGGAGGAAAAGTCCGTTCAGGCAGCAATCGAGAAAATAGCCCAAGCAAAGAGTCCGATTTTAGTCGTAGGAGCTGGCGGAAATCGAAAACTCACGAGCAAGATGTTGACAGAGCTTGTGAATGAAACCGGAATACCGTTTGTTAGCACTCAGCTTGGTAAGGGCGTTATTGATGAGCGTCATCCGCTTTTTATGGGTTGTGCTGCACTTTCATCTAGCGATTACGTGCATCGGGCAATAGAGGCGGCTGATCTCATTATCAATGTCGGTCATGACGTGATCGAGAAACCACCGTTCTTCATGAGTCATGGTACAGCCATGGATCAGATTACTAATCATTCATCCGAGAGTGATCCAGTGATGGTGTCCGAGGGAACTCAAGTGATTCATATTTCTTTCCGAAGTGCTGAGGTGGATCCGGTTTACTTTCCTCAGTTAGAAGTCGTGGGGGATATAGCTAATGCTATTTGGCAAATTAAGACAGGTTTGTCAGAGAAGAAGGGACTTAGTTGGGATTTCACTCGGATGATGGAGGTGAAACAACATCATGATAAAAATATCGTTGAAGGTTCCGACGATCCGAGATTTCCGATTTATCCGCAGCGCCTAGTGGCAGATATCCGAAAGGCGATGCCCGATGATGGCATGATTTGCTTAGATAATGGAGTTTATAAAATCTGGTTCGCCCGAAACTATACTGCGCATCAATCAAATACGGTGATGCTCGATAACGCTCTTGCAACCATGGGTGCGGGTTTGCCGTCAGCTATGGCTGCCCATCTTGTGCATCCAAAAAGAAAAGTAATGGCGATTTGCGGTGACGGGGGATTTATGATGAATTCTCAGGAGATGGAGACAGCGGTTCGTTTGAAAATGAATATTATTGTTCTGATTCTGAATGATTCAAGCTACGGAATGATTCGATGGAAGCAAGCAAATATGGGATTTGAGGATTGGGGTCTGGAGTATGGCAACCCTGATTTTGTGAAATATGCTGAGAGTTATGGCGCACACGGGCATCGAGTCAGTAGCTCAGAAAATCTCAAGGAAACGCTTGAGAAGTGTTTGTCCACTCCAGGGGTCCATTTGATTGATTGCCCAGTGGATTACTCCGAGAACGATGAAATCTTAAATAATAAAATCAAAGCTGATAGTGCGAAGATCTAGTTATTCGTATCGGTATATTTAATTGAGTTATTTGGTTCGGAGAACTCGTAGCATTAGCCGAGCCAGACATTACTTTAAGAGGACTTATGTCACAGTTAAAAGAAACATACCCATATATTTTGGCGAATGAATCCGTTTACGCTAACACGGACTTAGCGGTAACCGACAAATATTCAGGTGAGGTCGCTACAAAAGTTGCTTTAGCAGATGCAAATGCGATTGATCTAGGCATACAAGCGGCAGTTGATGCTTCTGAGGCTTTAGCAGAAATGCCCACTTATGAGCGACAGGCGGTTCTGGAGCATTGCGTCAGCCGTTTTCGTGAGCGTTTTGACGAGATGGCTTATGCGTTATGTGTTGAAGCAGGGAAGCCAATCAATGACGCGCGTGGTGAAGTAAGTCGATTGATTGATACGTTTAAGATCGCCGCCGAGGAAACGACCCGATTTGATGGAGAACTTCAAACTCTGGACATTAGTGCGCGTGCACGGGGTTACAGTGGAATGTGGAAGCGTGTTCCAATTGGCCCATGCTCTTTCGTCTCGCCATTCAATTTTCCTCTTAATTTGGCTGCTCATAAAATAGCGCCTGCTATTGCAGTGGGTTGTCCGTTTGTAATGAAGCCTGCCTCTCGCACTCCACTTGGAGCAATTATGATCGGGGAGGTTTTAGGTGAAACTAATTTGCCCAAAGGAGCCTTTTCTATCCTGCCCTGCTCAAGGGATGGAGCAGATCTGTTTACAATAGACGAGAGACTAAAATTACTATCATTCACAGGCTCTCCTGGTGTTGGGTGGGACCTTAAGGCTCGTTGTGGTAAGAAAAAAGTCGTGCTAGAGCTCGGTGGAAATGCAGCAGTTGTGGTTGATGCGGATGCTGATCTTGATGATGCGGTCACGAGAATCACATTTGGTGCTTTTTATCAATCGGGACAATCTTGTATTGGTGTTCAGCGTATTTTGATCCACGAAGACGTATACGATTCCTTGAGGGATAAACTCGTTAAAAAGGCTGCGTCTTTAATTGCGGGAGACCCAAAGGATGAGAAAACTTTTGTGGGTCCGATGATTGCGGAAAGTGAAGCTGTGAGACTTGAAGGTTGGGTTAACGAAGCCAGGGAGGCGGGAGGCATCGTTCTTTGCGGCGGGAACCGTGATGGGGCTATGTTGGATGCTACGTTGATGGAGAATGTTCCTTCGGAAGCCAAGGTATGCACCGAAGAGGCGTTCGGCCCCGTTGCTATATTACAAAAATTTAGCACTTGGGATCAGGCTATCGACATGGTAAATGATTCTAAGTTTGGGTTGCAGGCCGGGATATTTACTCGCGATTTTTACAAAATTCAGAAAGCTTGGGATAAGCTTGACGTGGGCGGCGTGGTTGTTGGAGATGTGCCTTCCTATCGAGTGGATAATATGCCATATGGTGGCGTTAAAGATTCTGGCTTGGGAAGAGAAGGTGTTAGATTTGCGATGGAAGATATGTCGGAAATACGTAACCTAGTGATCCGAACAATTCCCTCTGCCTAGTTTGCAACTTTGCTGAAGGTTATATTCATAACTGCTAAATGATTCACTATTTAGTATCTATAAAAGGCAAGTAGTGGTTAAAGGTTGCTTAGCTTTTTATGTTATTTGCTTAACGTCGACAATTAGCCACAGCGCACATGCGATTGTTAACATCGAGTCACTGCGAGTCCGCGCCGGAGACGCCACAGGGTGGTCTTCCGCGGGGAATATCCAGGCTTCTGGAGCCTCAGGTAACTCTGATCGGGCTGAAGTGAGCCTCTCAGGATTGATTCAGCATCTCGATGATGGGTTTAGCAATCTGCTTGTCATCGGCAGTGAATATGGGGAAACCGCAGGCGATAGAACTGCAGATGAACAGCTTATTCATATTCGACATACGCGTGCCCTCACTGAAACTTATGATTGGGAAGCATTTTATCAATGGCAGCAAAATGAGTTTACGCGTCTGGAAGAGCGTACTTTGTTTGGCTCTGGATTGCGTTTGCGGTTCAGTGATGAGTCCGGCTCAGGTTTATATCTCGGAATAGGCGCCTTCTATGAGTCAACGCGAAACGATAATGAGACTGCTAGAGAAATTGGACGCTCGAATATTTACCTCTCTTATAGAAAGCGCACCAAAAAAAATGTATCGCTCGTAACGACTTCATACTTTCAAAATAAGCTTGACGACCCTGACGATCAACGTGCCATTGGGAGTTTTTCTGTATCGATACCTGCAACGGAGTATGTCGATTTTACTGTCTCGATAAATGTGGAGCATGATTCCCGTCCGTTTGATGGTGTCGAGAAAACTGATTGGACGTATAAAACTGGATTTGGCTGGAAGTTCTGAGTTTGTATATTTGAGTCAGTTTGCTTAAAGATAAAGTTAATCCATGCGTGGCCTAAAAATCTTTAAAAAGGTAAAATTACGGGCTCAACTCTGAGCTGCGGGCAAGTTAAAACAAAGTAATCGAAAAATGAGGCATCCATGATTAAAGTAACACTACCAGACGAATCAGTGCGATCGTTGGACGAAGTTATGTCGGTAGGCGCAATTGCTAGATCAATTGCACCCAGTTTAGGAAAGACGGCTGTAGCAGGTCGCCTAGATGGTCGTCTTGTCGACCTAAATCATGTCGTTACGACTGATGCGCAACTCGCGATTATTACAGCGAGTGATGACGATGGGGTTGAGGTGATTCGCCATTCGACAGCGCATTTATTAGCTCATGCCGTTAAGGATTTATTTCCGAGCGCGCAAGTTACCATCGGACCTGTCATCAATGATGGTTTCTATTATGATTTTGCTTTCGAGCGAGCGTTCACTCCCGAAGACTTAAGCGCTATCGAGAAAAAAATGAAACAGCTCGCAAAAAAAGATATAAAAATTGTGCGCTCGGTTCGAGCGCGGGATGACGCGAGTAGCTACTTTCTCTCATTGGGTGAGACTTATAAGTCTGAAATTATTGGCGATTTACCGGATGAAGAAGAATTATCTCTTTATTCGCAAGGGGAGTTTACCGATTTGTGTCGAGGCCCTCATGTTCCATCTACGGGCAAGCTCAAAACGTTCAAGCTTTTAAAGGTTGCTGGGGCATATTGGAGAGGGGACTCTAAAAATGCAATGCTGCAAAGAATCTACGGGACCGCATGGGGTACCCAAGAGGACCTTGACGCCTATCTCTTTAAGTTAGAGGAGGCGGAAAAGCGCGATCATCGAAAACTCGGTAAGCAACTTGACCTCTTCCATAGCCAGGAAGAGGCACCAGGAATGGTCTTCTGGCGTCCTAAAGGTTGGCAGTTGTGGCAACAGATTGAGCAGTATATGCGTGGCGTCTACCAAGATAATGGTTATCAAGAGGTTAAGTGTCCTCAGATTTTGGACGTTTCTCTTTGGAAGAAATCCGGACATTGGGATAATTTCAGAGACAATATGTTCTTTACCTCCTCAGAGAACCGCGAATATGCAGTTAAGCCGATGAATTGTCCGGGTCATGTACAAATATTTAATAGTGGACTTCGTAGCTACCGAGATCTGCCCATCCGCTATGGGGAATTTGGTGGCTGTCATCGAAATGAACCATCTGGCGCACTCCATGGCTTGATGCGGGTGCGGGGTTTTACTCAAGATGATGGTCATATCTTTTGTACCGACCAACAAATTGAGGAAGAAGTCATTGGTTTTCATAGACTTGCGTTAAAAACTTACAGTGACTTTGACTTTAAGGACGTTTCGATTAAATTGGCGCTCAGACCCGATCAGCGGTTGGGTGATGATTCAGTTTGGGATCATGCCGAGACGGCCCTTCGTAGCGCATTAGACACTTGCGGTGTTAGCTGGGAAGAACTTCCCGGGGAGGGTGCATTCTATGGGCCTAAAATTGAGTATCATTTGAAGGATTCTATTGGTCGGTCTTGGCAGTGCGGCACAATCCAAGTTGACTTTATGATGCCTCAAAGATTAGATGCTGAATATGTCGCGGAAGATAACACCCGGAAAACCCCGGTTATGCTGCATAGAGCTATTGTTGGTTCCATGGAGCGCTTTATTGGGATCGTTATTGAACATCATGCGGGGGCGCTGCCATTATGGTTGTCCCCAACTCAGATGGTCGTTATGAATGTCGCCGATCGCCATGCAGATTATGCTCAAGATGTTATAAAACAATTGATAGATAGAGGTTTTCGGGCTGCGCCAGACTTGAGAAACGAAAAGATAACCTATAAAATCCGCGAGCACAGTCTCCAAAAGCTGCCTTATCAGTTAATCATTGGCGATAAAGAAGTTGAATCGAGAGAGGTTGCTGTTCGCCGCAGAGGTGGTGAAGATTTAGGACAGATGTCAATGGAAGCTTTGTACGAACGTTTAAATAATGAGCTTAACGCTAAGCGTTAGTTTTTTTGTAAGTTAATCAGTTTAGGAGGTTGTAACCATAGCCAGACAAAAAGAAGCCCGAATCAACGAGGAAATTACGGCGCCTCAAATCAGACTAGTCGGTATCGAAGGAGAACCGATTGGGGTCATGGGAATTAGTGAAGCACGTGAGAAGGCGGAAGAGGCCGAAATTGATTTGGTTGAGATTGCACCGGCTGCAGCTCCGCCCGTATGCCGGTTAATGGACTACGGAAAGTTTAAGTACAACGAGCAGAAAAAGAAGCAAGACGCGAAAGCTAAGCAAAAGCAAATTCAGGTAAAAGAGATCAAGTTTCGACCAGGTACCGATGAAGGTGATTACCTTATTAAATTGCGTAATTTAATTAAATTTTTGACCGACGGTGATAAGACTAAGGTGACATTGAGATTTAGAGGACGCGAAATGGCCCATCAAAATCTCGGCACCAGGCTGCTGGAACGTGTTAGAAGCGATCTTGAGGATCACGGGCAGGTGGAGCAGTTTCCAAAAATGGAAGGACGACAGATGGTGATGGTCGTCGCGCCGCTAAAGCCTGAAGAGAAGCAAAAGCGACAGAAAATGAAGGCCGCAGTTTTAGAAAACGAAAAGTTACAAAAATCGTTATAATTTCGGCTGCGGTCGAGACGGGTCGCATCGAAATGTTAAGAAAAAGGGATTGCAGGTCATAAAGTTCTCGCTAGATGAGGCACCTGATAGTCTTATAAAAGGGAGGCGTAATGCCAAAGATGAAAACCAAACGAGGCGCTGCTAAGCGTTTCAAGATCGGTGGTTCCGGTCGTATTAAAAGAACTCAGGCTAATCTGAGACACATCCTCACGAAAAAAACGACGAAACGTAAGCGGCATTTACGTGGAACTGTTGCTGTGGCCGCCGGTGATCAGGCAGCTATTCGTGCAATGCTACCTTACGCATAAAGGAGAGTTGAGATGCCAAGAGTAAAAAGAGGTGTGGTTGCGAAAGCGCGACATAAAAAAGTATTAGAACAAGCCAAAGGTTTTAGAGGACGAAGAAAAAATGTTTATCGCGTAGCTAAGCAGGCCGTCATTAAGGCAGGCCAGTATGCTTATCGCGATAGAAGAGTGAAGAAGCGTGAATTTAGGGCGCTATGGATTATTCGAATTAATGCTGCTGCGAGAGCGTGTGGACTAACCTATAGCACACTCATTAATGGACTAAAAAAATCCTCCGTTGAAGTTGATCGAAAGGTATTAGCAGATTTGGCGTACCATGATCCAGTTGCATTTGAGAAGATAGCTGAGCAAGCACGTGCTGGATTGGCCTCTTAGGGATTAAGTAGAGAATAAAGGAGGCCGAACTGGCCTCCTTTTTTTTTGTGAAAGTACCCATGCAAGAACTAGACAAAATAATTACCGAAGCCAAGCATGCTTTTCAAGGAGCTAGAACGCTGCCGGAGCTGGATCAGATCAAAGGTCAGTTCCTTGGTAAACAAGGAGTTTTGACGGATCTGAGGAAAGGTCTGGCCAAAGTGAGCGCTGAGGAACGTCCTATTTTAGGCGCTAAATTCAATAACTTAAAAACTGAATTAGAAGCGCTCTTGGAGTCCCGAAAAAATGAGATCAAGGCACAAGCGCTTAAAGAGCGCCTTGATAACGAAAAAATAGATGTAACGCTTCCGGGACGAAAACAGTCGTTGGGTGGATTACATCCAGTAACACGTACTTTAAACCGAGTAACGGACTTGTTCTCAACCATGGGATTTAGTGTCGCGAGTGGTCCGGAAATCGAGGATGATTACTATAATTTTACTTCTTTGAATCAGCCTGAGGACCATCCAGCTCGATCGATGCATGATACGTTCTATCTTGAGGGCGAGCAGCAGCTATTGAGAACGCATACCTCACCGATTCAGATCCGTTATATGGAGAACAATAAGCCTCCAATACGGATTGTTTCTCCAGGAAGGGTCTATCGTGTCGACTCTGACGCTACCCATTCTCCGATGTTTCACCAAATAGAAGGTTTATGGATTGATGATCGAGCGACTTTTGCTGATTTAAAAGGAACGGTAAGAGAATTTTTAAGGCGTTTTTTTGAGAAAGAAGATTTGGAAGTTCGTTTTAGACCATCGTACTTTCCATTTACAGAGCCTTCAGCTGAAATAGATATGACTTTCAAGGATGGATGGCTCGAGATAGGGGGGTGTGGCATGGTGCATCCCAAGGTTCTAAACAATGTAAATATCGACACCGAATGCTATCAAGGATTTGCGTTTGGTATGGGTTTAGATCGGCTTGCTATGTTGCGTTATGGCGTAACGGATTTACGACTATTTTTTGAGAATGATTTGCGATTCTTATCGCAGTTCAGCGGTTAACGGGTGCGCATAGTTTTATGAAATTTTCTGAAAACTGGTTACGGTCGGTATGTCCGACATCACTTACGACCGAGGAACTCTCGAACGCTTTGACTATGGCTGGCCTAGAGGTCGAGTCTGTAGAATCGGTTGCCAATGGATTAGAAGGGGTTGTTGTTGGATTAATAACGGATACACGTCCACATCCAAATGCAGAGCGCTTAAAGATCTGTGATGTCGACGTTGGGTTGCCTGACCAATTACAAATCGTTTGTGGCGCACCTAATGCCTCACCGGGTATGAAAGTGCCTACGGCGTTAGTAAATGCCCGGTTACCTAATGGGCTTGTTATCAAGAAAGCAAAATTGAGGGGCGAACTCTCTCAAGGCATGCTCTGCTCTGCCAGTGAGCTTGGGATTAGCGAAGATGCAGCTGGCTTGATGAGACTTGATCAAGACTCGGCCATTGGGTTAGATATACGAGAAGCATTCGATTTGAATGACAATATATTTGAGCTGAAATTAACCGCCAATCGGGGAGACTGCCTGTCAATCGTGGGAATCGCTCGCGAATTACAAGCAATCGATGGTGTCGCCGCTCAATACCCGAAGGTTGATGAATTAACTGGGCTAAGTCCTGAGCCCTTGTCTGTAGCCGTTGATGATGAGAATGCCTGTCCTCTCTACTTGGGACTGAGTATCAAGGGCGTTAACGCGAATAGCAAAACACCTGAGCACATTTTACGAAAACTGGAACGATCGGGTGTTCGTGGTATCAGTCCTATCGTAGATTTAACCAATTATGTGATGTTGGAGCTAGGCCAACCTATGCACGCCTTTGATAAAGATAAACTCAAAGGTAATATAGTTGTTCGGTCTGGCCAAAAAGGTGAAACCTTAGAGCTACTCAACGGCCAGTCCCTTGTTATTACTGAGAATATGCTGCTAATTACAGATGATTCTGGTCCTATAGCTTTAGCGGGTATCATGGGTGGAGCGTCAACGGCAGTTGATGAAAGCACAACGAACATCTTTCTCGAGGCCGCGGTGTTTTCAACGCAATCTGTTGCAGGAAAATGGCGAACATTGGGTTTCTCGACCGATGCACTCCATAGATTTGAGCGAGGTGTTGACTCTAATGGAACAAAAAAAGCGTTATGGCGCCTTGCTAACTTAATCACGGAAATCTGTGGGGGTAAGGTTGAGTCTTTAATTAAAACTGGAGCTAGCTCCGATAAGAAAAAAACAATTGTCTTTCGTCCGGAGCGTGTTAATCGACTAATAGGTATAGAGGTCACCATTGATCGAATGAAACAGATTTTTGAATTATTGGATATGACGGTATTCTCTGAGGAGGGATACCTCTCAGTTACGCCTCCAAGTTACCGATTCGACCTTGAGTTAGAGGAAGACTTAATTGAGGAGATTATTCGCATAGAGGGTTTTGAAAAACTTCCAAGTACGTTGCCGATATCTAAGGTTTCAATGATGACTCGACCAGAAGAGGCAGGTTGGAATGAAAAATTAAAATTCGGACTGACACGTCGCGGTTACCAAGAGGTCATTACCTATAGTTTCGTTGATCATTCTTTAGAAAATGATTTTGGCCTAAAAAACAAAGCTGTTTCACTGCTTAATCCGATCGCTGAGCAGTACGCAGTGATGCGAACTAATCTGTTAGGAAGCTTAGCATTGGTCGTACAAAGGAATCTTAGTCACAGAATAGACCGCATACGAATATTTGAAGCGAGCCTTTGTTTTAATCGTGACGACTCTGGATTCATCAATCAAACTAACAAAATAGCCGGCATAGTCACTGGGGCAGTCTTTCCGGAGCAATGGGGGCAGATTAACAGGGAAGTCGATTTTTTCGATGTAAAAGGCGACTTAGAGCGATTGCTTAATAGAGAGGATATTACCTTTTCCGTCGGTCAGCATGATAGTTTTCATCCAGGGAAAGTAGCCTCGATCTTGATAGGAGATGTCACCTTAGGAATCGTGGGCGAACTTCACCCGGAGTTGAGTCAAAAATATGATCTTGGTGCGAATGTTGTTGCTTTTGAGTTAAACATTGATGTGTTGCCTGAGAGTAGCGTGCCTGACTATCTCGCTTACTCAAAGTTACCTGTCGTCCGACGAGACTTGGCCGTTGAGATTGACTTAAATACAGAGGTTGGTGGGATATTAAATGAGATTAAAGAAGAAACGATTCAGTATCTAACAGGGGTTACATTATTTG
Organism: Betaproteobacteria bacterium TMED22; assembly: GCA_002167745.1. Taxonomy (GTDB): domain Bacteria; phylum Pseudomonadota; class Gammaproteobacteria; order Burkholderiales; family Eutrophovitaceae; genus Eutrophovita. Next base: position 155,105 of record NHCB01000007.1, on the reverse strand, counting down.
ATATTTATACTGGTGAGGGGGTCGCCGACGGGAAGAAGAGCGTTGCATTAGCTGTCATGTTCCAAGACAAAGAAAAAACCCTTACAGATGAAGAAGTTGAGAAGTCGGTGTCACTAGTGTTAGAGTTATTAAAACAGCGATTTAATGCAACGCAAAGAATATGAGGATTAATTGAGATGACGCTGACTAAGGCTGAGTTGTCAGATCTCCTTTTTGAGAAATTAGGTTTAAACAAGACTGAGGCAAAAGATTTTGTCGAAACTTTTTTCGATGAAATCAGGGGAAGTCTTGAAAAAGGTGAAGATGTGAAGTTATCAGGTTTTGGTAATTTTCATTTGAGAAATAAAAGTCAAAGACCAGGACGCAATCCCAAAACAGGTGAGGCAATTCCGATTTCAGCTCGTCGTGTGGTGACATTTCATCCAAGCCAGAAATTTAAGCATCGTGTTGAATTGAATCAACGATTGGATAAGGTCAAGGTTTAATTCGGTTTAGGTGAAATTTGGTTTATTCAATACCAGACAAGCGTTATTTCACCATCGGGGAAGTGAGTAGACTCTGCGGGATTAAGGCTCACGTCCTGAGATACTGGGAACAAGAGTTTCCTGAACTTCAAGCGATAGATCGGCGTTCAAAACGTCGTTATTACCAAAAGAAAGATGTTTTGCTGGTCCTCAGAATCCGAGAGCTCCTTCGGGATGATGGGTTCACCATTAGCGGTGCTCGTTTAAAACTCAGCGAGACACCATTAAAAATTAAAACCAAGTTGGTAAGCGACCGCACAGCAAGTGAGCAAAGCAAATTAATGGAGATTCTCTCCATACTCAGAGGTGAATAGGGCTTGGTGTCTGATATAATCTGGCTGTTTAAAGTGAAATCATCGGGGCGTAGCGCAGCCTGGTAGCGTACCTGCATGGGGTGCAGGGGGTCGTGAGTTCGAATCTCACCGTCCCGACCAATGATAAATGTTAGATCTCAGCGCGGTGTGTGATGTCCATGAAAAAATGCGAATGTTCCCTCTGATATGAAAATACTTATCAGCAATGATGATGGGTTTTTCGCTCCAGGACTAAAAGCACTCGCGGAAGCGATGTCTAAGATTGGAGACGTCACCGTAGTAGCTCCGAATAAAGATTACAGCGGGGCAAGTAATTCTTTAACGCTTGATAGACCGCTGGTTGTCAACCAACATGACGAAAATATTTATTCCGTGAATGGGACCCCTGCAGATTGTGTTCACCTGGCGATCACTGGCCTATTAAGTGAAGCTCCTGATATTGTTGTGTCAGGCATCAATAATGGTGCGAATATGGGAGAGGATACAATTTATAGCGGTACAGTGGCTGCCGCGATGGAAGGTTTCATGCTCGGAGTGCCTGCGCTAGCGATTTCATTGGCGAGTAAAGACGGTGCGCATTTCGGTACCGCGGCAGCTGTGGCTACAGATGTTGTTAGAAAATTTCAAACAGGTAGGTTTAATGAAAAATACTTGTTAAACATAAATGTTCCTGATGTTGATACTAGTCAGCTTAGCGGCGTACAAATCACTCGTTTAGGCGCGAGACACAAAGCGCATGGAGTGGTGGAAACCAAGAATCCAAGAGGACAAACGGTCTATTGGATAGGGGCTGCTGGTGGGGTCAGAGATGGCAGCAATGGCACAGATTTTGGATCCATTAAGAACAATTATGCTTCTATTACAGCGCTTCAAGTAGATTTAAGCGACACTTCAGTCGGCAGCAAGCTTGACTTCCTCAGTCGTTAGGCTTGTCCGGTCATAGATTTTGAATCGGTCGTGAGTCTTTCAAAAAAAAATAAAGTTGGAATAGGAATGACATCCGAGCGTACTCGGAGACGGATGGTCGATCGGCTGCGTGAGAACGGGATCTCAGATGAGGTCATTCTTCAAGCGATGAATACGATTCCTCGACATTTATTCATAGAAGAAGCTCTAGCCAGTAGAGCTTATGACGACGTATCATTGCCGATAGGGTCAGGCCAAACAATTTCTAGACCGCTAACGGTAGCCCGTTCTTGCGAACTTGCTAGAAATCGAACATCTCTTACGAGAGTTCTCGAAATTGGAACTGGTTGCGGATATCAAGCTGCCGTTTTATCTCAGATTGCCAACGAAGTCTACTCCATAGAGAGAATTGGCTCGTTACTAGGCAGCGCTCGAGTAAGGCTACGTAACTTAAAGTGTCATAACGTACGAGTTAAGCATGCAGATGGTTCAAGTGGTCTCGAGTCCTTGTTTCCTCTAGATGCAATTATTATTGCAGCCGGCGCGGTCGATCTTCCTGAACATTTAATTGAATTATTAGCTGAAAATGGTCGACTGATTGTTCCTTTAGGTAAGGATAAGCAGTTCCTGACAGAGGTTATAAAGCTAGGGTCGGGGCAAGAGCTGATTACGCATGAGGAAGTAAGTTTTGTTCCTTTCTTGAGCGGTGTTGTTGTAAAGTAATCGTCATGTGTGAGCGATTGGTTTTAAATGTATTCTTTTCGGTATCCATATTTGTCTTGGTGATAAGTATTGGTGGTTGTGGAACCACGAAGAGTGCTGCACCCATAAAAGATTACTCACCCGCACCTGAGGTGGCCAAGGAATCCGTTAAAACTCAAAAAAAACTGAGGCCTAGGAAGCAAAGCGTTCCCGGTAAATCTGAGGCTGTCAACGAGAATGTTGCGCCTGATGAGTATAAGGTAAAGCCGGGTGATACGCTTTATAGCATCTCTATTCAGTTCGGCGTTGACCACAAGGAGCTTGCTCGTTTTAACGGGATTGGTAATACAAATGTGATTAATGCGGGACAAATATTAAAAATACCTAAAGTTGATGTAAAAAGTGAAATAGAACCAAAGCGTGATGTACGTTCTCAGGAGCTTCCTCAGTTATCTTCATCTGCACCAAGTACATGGCGCTGGCCCGTTATTGGTGACCTTAAATATAGGTATATGGAGCAAGTTAGTGAAAGGGGAAAGGGCATTGGTATTAAAGTGAACAAAGAGACTGCCGTTTTTGCATCGGCTCCCGGAAAAGTTGTTTACAGCGGGAGTGGATTACGGGGATATGGAAAATTATTAATCATCAAACATAACGAAAGTTTTTTAAGCGTTTATGCTCACAATAGTCAACTGTTATCCAGTGAGGGGCAGTTCATTGCACAGGGACAACAAATAGCGATCGTCGGCGGTAAAAATCACAGCAGTATTCTGCATTTTGAGGTTAGGCGAAAAGGTAAGCCCGTAGATCCACTTAAATTTCTTCCAAAGCGGTAATCGTAAATTTTTTAAATAGATCGCTCGATTGGCTGCGTTATCAAACAATATAAGTTTGATTTGAAAGTTCGGTACCTGAAGCGTCGAACGTTGCTTCTGAAAATTGTATTTCCGATGAATCATTGTTAATCAAGAGCAAGGATGTCGCTCGAGTTCCATATTCGGGTGTTGTAATAAATATGGAGGATAGCGTTCTCTCCCAATCTAGCGACACTCCAGAATTCGGAAGGGATCCGTCCGAGGGCTTAGTTGTATCGGACATTAACTCCAATACATCTGTAAATTGAATAACCTCTTTATCGTTTATCAGTTTTTGGAGTCGCATTTTTCCGTTTTTTACTTTAGGCCAAGGTGTATCGAGTAAATGGTTACTCAACCCGTAGATTCCAGGTTGGGTGATTGGTTCTGTTGGTTTAAACGCTGTAGCTGGCCGATTTGTGATGTAGTTTATTGATGAAGAGTCGCCAACAATTAAGTTAAACCCGTTATATTTTGTAAGCTCCTTCGTCACCGAATTGGCATATGAGTCCGGAGACTGGGTGTTCATGAGAAATCCAGCGGTTAAGTGACCTCGAGATTTTTTTGGCTGCGCTTCTTGGAGCTGCTCTCTAAAGTTTGTAACGGCAGCCCAGCGACCAGATCTAGTTACGCCCATCCACGTTCCGGATTGTTCTAAGTCTTGCCCAGCTATAATATCGGGGCTATCCAGCCAGCGATGAGCGGCAGCAGAGCCTCTTTCGTGATATTCGTCTCGATTGGACGCTAGAATCAAGGAGTACTTCGGGTGAGCTTTCCATGCGAGCAATATGAGGCACATGCTAGATAAAAGTCACGTCATTAATCGCGATTGAGTCAGAGGTTGTTAGTGTTTCATTATTGATGTTATTCACATGAATCACGGCCAGCCCTTCAAATGCATCATTTTGCTGAAAATTACTTGCCGTCTGGCAAACTGTTCCACAAGTCGAACCTCCGGCATTCAAAATAGGTGTCCCTGGATTGATCAATTTGCTAGATTTAAAGTGACATAGCCTTCTTTTTACAGAGCCAAGATACTTTGTTCTTGCAACGATTTCTTGGCCTGGGTAACACCCTTTCGTAAAACTTACGCCGTCTCTTTTGTCTAGATTAATCATTTGGGGCAAGAACTGCTCTTTGACAGCGTTTCCGACGTTTACTATTCCGTTACGGATGTCTTCAAGTTCCCAGTGTTCGTGGCTGGATGATGAATAAATCGTCGTAGCTTTGGCCCAAAATGGCTCTATCGATTCAAAAGGACATAACATTAATCCTTGGGTTGAATTTACGTTTAGAGTCTCGATATTCGACTCTTGAGATTCTGGTGTTTCCACCTCGCCACCAGCGTTTCTAATTACGCCAATTGTTGCTAGTTCATGATTCTCACTTAATGTGACTTTTGATCTTAGAATAAATCGAGAAATTCGTGAAATGAATTCACTTACTAAATCATCGGGTAAAAGTAGGTTGAACGAGCTTTCGCCACGCATCAAGTGAGGCGTGGCAATCAACCGACCCTTCGGATTGCAATAGCCTGATGGAACTAGTGATTTACTTTTTACATTTTTTATATCAATCGTTAATTGCGCATCGAGAAATGCCTCCGCATCTTCCCCAGAAACGTTAACGACAGATTGTCCAAAGACGGGTGTAATCCATACCTTATCATTCCTGGGGCCGCGAAGATCTTGCTTTTGTTCTTCTTGGTTTTCTTTGCTCAAAATTGAAGACCATCTAAATTTTTGCATTTCTATTCGTGTGTTCATTATGAGTCCTTTGGATCGCAGATTGTGTTGAGTGCCGTATCATTTTGAGATGGATAATCTGCGCTGAAGTGCAAGCCACGACTTTCTTGGCGCCGCAATGCGCAACGAACAATTAAGCGGGAAACTTCAACCAAGTTCCGAAGTTCTAAAAGATCACGTGTGACCCTAAAATTTGAATAATAATCTCTGATTTCTTCCGTCAAAAATTTCAGTCTATGTTCTGCTCGCTCGAGTCGTTTCGTGGTCCTTACGATACCCACATAATTCCACATAAATCTTCTGAGCTCGTCCCAATTGTGAGCGATGACAACTTCTTCGTCAGAATCCGTCACTTGGCTCTCATCCCATTCCTTAATGGCTCCTAGACGTTTTTCTGATGAATTCATTATGTGGTTGGCTGCTTGTTCTGAAAAGACTAAACATTCGAGTAGCGAGTTACTGGCTAGTCGATTTGCACCATGAAGACCCGTGTGGGCTGTCTCTCCAACAGCATATAGTCCGTTAATGTCCGTGAGCCCATCGAGCGTGGTATTTATCCCACCACATGTGTAATGGGCGGCAGGTACTACTGGAATGGGCTGTTTGGATGCGTCAATCCCTAATTCTAAACAACGTTTATAGATATTAGGGAAATGTGCTTTTATGAATTTAAGACCTCGATGGGAGATATCTAAGTAAACACAATCAATACCGTGCTTTTTCATTTCCGCGTCTATACTCCTCGCAACGACATCTCTGGGTGCCAACTCGGCCCGAGAGTCATACTCAGGCATGAACCGATGACCATTTGGCAACAATAAAAGTCCACCTTCGCCGCGAAGCGCCTCCGAAATCAAAAACGATTTTGCTTCCGGATGGTACAAGCATGTCGGATGAAATTGAATGAATTCCATATTTGAGACACTGCATCCGGCTCGCCATCCAATGGCAATTCCATCTCCGGTGGATGTGTCTGGATTAGTTGTATATAAATAGCTTTTGCCCGCTCCACCAGTTGCTAAAATCACTATGGGCGCTTGGATCGCAACGACGGAATCTTTATTGGAGTCAAGAACGTAGATTCCACAGCAAACAGTGCACCCCGTGTTTGAGTCGATCGTTGTGATTAGGTCAATACCCACATGATTTTCTAAGATGGTAATGTTCGGGTGCAATCGGGCCCGCTCTTCGAGGGTTGTTTGTACGGCATGTCCTGTCGCATCTTTCGCGTGAATAATACGTCGGAAACTATGTCCTCCTTCCATCGTTAGATGGAGTCCCGAGGATGTGTTTTTGTCTTTTGTAAAGTTCACGCCTTGGCCTATTAGCCAATCTATTCCAGCAGCACCTTTTTCGACGACCAGTCGTGTAACGTTCGGATCACTCAAGTGTGCCCCCGCTACCATCGTATCGTTAACGTGTGACTCGTGAGTGTCAAAAGCATCTACTACAGCTGCGATTCCACCTTGGGCCCAGTTACTAGCGCCATCGAGCATCGTCTTTTTTGTTACGATCGCGACCTTACGATTTGGCGCTAACTTTAGTGCACTCGCCAATCCTGCTAAACCGCTGCCAAGAATTACTACGTCAAAATTGATCACTACAGTCTATAATGGGAAAAGTATTAATACTGCTCTAGGGTATCGTAATTATGCTTCTAGACATAGAAAAACTGGGGTTGATCTAATTTGTTTCGTTACGGATAAAATTTAGGGAACTCCTGCCACTTTCGGGCAGTCTCACTCCTGTATCTTTAAATTATAGGGGCTTTACCATGGATTTATCGTTAAATGCGTATTTAGACCTTCCGCAAAATGGTACTAAAAAACAACAATCTGATAAGCTCGTCGTTATGACAGAGCGAGAGAAAGACCACAGCCTTGTTCAGCGTGTTCAGCGCGGGGATAAGGTCGCCTTCGAGATGTTGTTTACCAAATATCAGCGGCGCGTCAGCAGATTGGTTTCTCGTTTCGTTCGATCCGAAGCAGAGGTAGAGGACATCGTTCAAGAGTCCTTTATCAAAGCGTATCGAGCATTAGCTTCTTTTCGAGGCGACAGTGCTTTTTATACGTGGCTTTATAGGATCGCCGTGAATACCGCGAAAAATCACTTGGTGGCGGCCTCAAAGCGGCCGATATCAATGACGCAATTTGAAAAGAATGACGACGACGACTTCGAGGAAGACAGCTTCATGAGTGACGCGACGACTCCTGAGTCTGAGCTTGTTACTAAGCAGATTGCTGAGACAGTCAACAAAACCATGGATGAGTTACCGGCGGACCTTCGCGAGGCTATCATGCTTCGGGAAATAGAAGGTATGAGCTACGAAGACATAGCCGAATCTATGGGGTGCCCGATTGGTACTGTGAGGTCTCGTATATTCAGAGCTCGAGAAGCAATATCGCAAAAAATTAAACCTATGTTAGATGTGGGAGAAGGCAGACGATGGTAGAGAACGAAAAAATATCCGGTCTTGTCGACGGTGAGATGGATGACCGTAGCGAGGCGGCCACTTACAAGGCTGTTAAGCATTCATCCGAGGCGCTTGAAACTTGGAGACGCTATCATGTGATAGGAGACGTAGTGCGTTCCGAGGCCAGATCCGGTCTTTCCCGGGATCGTTTCAAGGCAGCGTTAGACAAAGAGCCGATTGTGATAGCGCCGAAAACGGGGTTCGTCCGGCGCGTTGTCGACGTGTCTTGGATGAAGGTAGCCGCTTCGTTTGTTGTCATGGGATTTGTTGGTTGGTTAGGAGTCTCTGAAAATAGTCCGGTGGACATCCGAATAGCGAAACGCGACTTTGTCTCTCAGCAACAGCAGGTTGCCTTGGAAGAAGCTTACGATGAAGCCATCTCTGAGTATTTGGCAGCGCATCGCAAGGTCAATCCGAGGGGGCTAGGGTCAAGTGCCCTCGATGGTAGCTCAGGTGAGTAACATTGTTTGTGGCGCAATGACGGTGCGAAGCACGTCGCTAACGGCTGGTCTAATGTTACTTGCTAGCGTGTTCTGTGGATCAGCCCTTAGCCAGCCCCAAAAGCTAAGCCAACACGATGCAGTTACGGCATTAAATCAAGTGGCCTATGCCGGCCGCTCCCTAAATTTTACTGGAGTTTTCGTCCTTCAAAAAGGTGATCACTTTGAAACGTGTAGGATTACCCATCATGGCGGCGGATCTCAGGAGCTAGAGAAGATTGAGCGGCTAAACGGGGATCCACTTGAGATAACGCGGACCGACGATAGGATTTTAGTCTATCTGCCCGGTGATAAACTCGTAAAAAGCAAGTTTGGCGTGGAGGAACGAAGTTTCCCCTCGTTAACTGAGGACCAGTTGGCCACCGTTGGTCAAAACTACGACGTCTATGTTGGAAACGTTGATCGTATAGCGGGACGGTTTGCAACGCACATAACACTTCTTCCACGAGACAAATTACGGTATCGCCACGAGCTATGGATAGACCAAAAAACTGGTTTGCAGATCAAGGCTCAGATGTATACCGACCGCAATGAGCTTGTCGAGCAAATTATGTTTACTGAGATATCAATAGGCGATCATATAACAGTGGATATGACTCGTTCGACGTACGAAGATGAAGCGATGGCGTGGAGGATGGATCGCAGAGCGAGGAGTCAACTCAGAACGGCTGCCTCTGAAAGATTGTGGGCAGTCAGTGAGCCGCCACCTGGGTTTAAGCAGATAATGGAATTGCAAAAGGAGGTTGGTGGTGCCGGCTCTCGGATCCAATTAGTGTTCTCTGATGGATTCGCTGCCGTATCAGTATTCATAGACTCGAGACGTAATAACGGGTTTCGGACTGGCTTGGGTAAAGAGGGGTCTTTAAATGTATACAGGAGAGTTCTGGACGATCAGTTTGTCACTGTTCTTGGTGATGTTCCAGCGAATACTGTTAAGCAAATTGGTGACTCGTTAGTAAGGTACTGAGCTAAGATTTAGCAGTAATAATTGAAATATAATCGGGAATACAGAAGGAGAAGAAGAGTGAAAGTTGCTTTAAAAATCGGTTTAACATTTCTGGCTCTTGTGCAAATGACTCACGTTGCGGCGGTAGAGCTCCCAAGTTTTGCTGACTTGGTTGAGGAGCAGGGGGTTAAAGTCGTAAACATTAGCACCAAAACTCAAATTGATCAGCCAAGTAATATTCCTGTCCCTGAAGACGATCCGTTTTATGATTTCTTTCGCAGATTTGCTCCGCCTGAAGGGAGCAAGCGTGAGTCCCGGTCTCTGGGATCTGGATTTATTTTCACCAGCGACGGTTACATTTTAACTAACTCTCACGTTGTCGCTGCCGCAGACGATATAACCGTAAAATTAAATGACAAGCGCGAATATCCCGCTAAAGTGATTGGCGTTGACAAACGAACAGACGTCGCAGTGATAAAAATTGAGGCATCGGATTTGCCGTTTGTGAGTATTGGAGATCCAGAAAAGCTGCGGGTGGGTGATTGGGTATTGGCTATTGGATCTCCTTTTGGGTTCGAGAGCACTGTTACCGCTGGAATTGTCAGTGCCAAAGGACGATCGCTTCCGCAGGAAAACTACGTACCGTTTATACAGACAGACGTAGCGATCAACCCAGGAAACTCTGGTGGACCGTTATTTAATCTGGAAGGCGAGGTCGTTGGCATCAACGCTCAGATTTATAGCCGTACAGGCGGATTTATGGGGTTGTCATTTGCCATACCAATCGATGTAGCCGTAGACGTTGCTGACCAGTTACGTTTGGATGGTCGGGTCAAGCGAGGGCGCATTGGCGTTGTTATCCAAGAGGTCACGGCAGAACTAGCTGAATCCTTCGGATTAGATCGACCAAGAGGTGCGTTGGTCAGTCGGGTTGAAAAAGGCGCTGCTGCAAGCATGGCAGGCATTGCAACGTCAGACATTATTTTAACGTTTGACGGAACTGAAGTGGAAACTTCCAACGATCTACCTCGCATTGTTGGTCAAACTCGGCCAGGAAAAACCGTAGAGGTAGAGGTATGGCGAAATAAAAAGTCAAAAACGTTGACGTTAACCGTAGGTGAAATTCCTCCTGATAATACCGCTCAGGCTCAGACTAATAGTCCTAAAGCCAGTACTTCGAACGTCATTGAACAGTTGGGGCTTGCGGTGTCGGATATAGATCTGTCTAAACTTAGGGAGCTTGAACTCGAAAGTGGCGTTTTGATAGATCGTGTTGCTGGGGCAGGAGAACAGGCTGGATTGAGAACGGGGGATATAGTGTTGGCGTTAAATAATGACGATGTTACATCTGTCGCTCAATTTAAAAAATTAATGGAAAGTTACGAAAATGCACGTAGCGTGGCTTTATTAATTCAAAGGGGTGCTGGGTCGCTATATGTTCCGATAAGGTTAAAGTCAAAGTAGTCTTTTGATCGCCTTTAAGAAGTATCGAGAGAAGGGGGAATCCGGTAGAATTCCCCCTTTACATATTGTGGGCACGTCGTCGTGCTTCTTTAATGCGACATATTAGAAACTTTTCAATTATTGCCCATATCGATCATGGAAAGTCGACGCTGGCGGATCGTTTTATTCAAACCTGTGGCGGACTAAGTGACCGAGAGATGGAATCTCAAGTTCTTGATTCGATGGACTTAGAACGAGAGCGTGGTATTACGATCAAAGCTCAGACTGCGACACTGAGCTTCAAAGCGTCCGATGGGCAGACTTATCAATTAAACCTAATCGATACTCCAGGACATGTTGATTTCTCTTACGAAGTTTCTCGTTCGCTTTCGGCTTGCGAAGGAGCGTTGCTCGTCGTCGACGCCTCTCAAGGGGTCGAGGCGCAAACGGTTGCTAATTGCTATACAGCGATCGATCTTGGGGTTGATGTTATTCCGGCGCTTAATAAGATCGATTTGCCTTCAGCGGATCCTGATCGTGTGATCGAAGAAATTGAAGATATTGTCGGTATACCTGCCGTAGGCGCGTTAACAGCTAGTGCGAAGACTGGCCAAGGGGTTAAGGACCTCTTAGATAAGGTGGTTCAAGATATACCACCACCTAAGGGCGACCCTAATGCACCATTGAAAGCACTGATTATTGATTCTTGGTTCGACAATTATGTCGGTGTGGTCATGCTCATTAGAATGATAGATGGAGAACTTAAGGCGAAAGATCAAATTCGATTGATGGCTAATCAAACGACTCATCAATGTGAACAAGTTGGTGTCTTTACACCACGATCAATCGCTCGGGATAAGTTATCGGCAGGTGAAGTGGGTTTCGTGATTTCTGGAGTGAAAGAGCTGCAGGCTGCGAAAGTAGGGGACACGATAACCTTAGCTAAAAATCCTGCGCAGGAAGCGCTTCCAGGGTTTAAGGAGGTTAAATCCCAAGTGTTTGCGGGTTTATATCCGGTGGAATCAAACGAATATGATTCGTTAAGAGATGCTTTAGAAAAACTTCAACTGAATGACGCCAGCTTGCAGTTTGAGGCGGAGACATCCCAGGCCCTAGGATTTGGGTTTCGATGTGGTTTTTTAGGTCTACTTCATTTAGATATCGTTCAGGAGCGACTCGAACGAGAGTACGACATGAATCTAATCACTACTGCGCCCACAGTGGTGTATCAGGTTTTAATGAAGGATGGCGCTATTTTAGATGTTGAAAACCCATCGAAATTGCCCGACTTAGGAAGGATAGCCGAGATTCGTGAGCCTATCATTACCGCGAATATCTTATTACCGCAAGATTATGTTGGTCCAGTAATGACTCTGTGTAATAACAAAAGAGGTATCCAAAAAAACATGCAGTATTTGGGTCGTCAGGTGATGCTATCTTATGAACTACCACTCAATGAGGTCGTATTAGATTTTTTTGATAAGCTAAAGTCAGTTTCGAGAGGCTATGCATCCTTAGATTATGAATTCAAGGAATATAGAGCTGACGATTTGTGTAAGCTGGATATCTTAATTAACAGTGAGCGAGTCGATGCCTTATCTTTGATTGTGCATCGCGCTAATTCCGTTATCAGAGGTCGCGATTTAGCATCTCGTATGCGTAGTTTGATACCTCGGCAAATGTTTGATGTTGCAGTTCAGGCAGCTATCGGATCGCAAATTGTTTCTCGAGAGAATGTAAAGGCTTTGCGCAAGAATGTACTTGCTAAATGCTATGGTGGGGACGTCTCGCGAAAGAAAAAATTACTAGAAAAACAAAAAGCTGGTAAACGCCGCATGAAACAAGTCGGGTCAGTAGAAATTCCGCAAGAGGCGTTTCTGGCGATTTTGCAGGTTGATTGATGCCATAAGAACGAGGGACTGAAATGAAATTTGCTATCTTAATGCTGTTTTTGCTGCTGTTAACTGGTTTGGTATCTCTCGTCGATCGGCTATGGTTCGCAAAGAAAAGATCTGTCGAAAAAGATCCTTGGTGGGTTGAATATTCCAAAAGCTTTTTCCCGGTTATTCTCGCTGTATTTTTGCTCAGATCCTTTTTAGTTGAGCCCTTTAAAATTCCTTCTGGATCCATGATCCCAACCTTACTTGTCGGTGACTATATCTTGGTAACAAAATCCAGTTACGGGATTAGACTCCCAATTCTTAATACGAAATTGATTCCTACAGGTGATGTGGGCAGGGGAGATATTGTTGTGTTTCGATATCCACGAGATAAGACGCTAGATTACATAAAGAGGATTGTTGGCTTGCCTGGGGATCGTATTGAATATCGAAACAAACGCCTTACAATTAACGGTGAGGCTGTTGAGACTACCAGATTGGAGGACTACCAATATTCCGACAGAAATTCCTATACCACTGCGTGGCAATTTTCAGAAAAATTTGGTGAGGAAGAGCATTTAACTTTAGTCGAGCCAATGGAGCCAAGCGTACGTTTGGTAGGTGTTCGGCAGTTCAGTGGTCGTGATAAATGTGTCTTTAGTGACACAGGTTTCATATGTACCATACCTGATGAACACTATTTTGTAATGGGCGATAATCGCGATTCAAGTTCTGACAGTCGGTATTGGGGCTTTGTTCCAGATGATCATATTATTGGACGGGCATTCATGGTGGTTTGGAATTCTGGAGAGTTTTCGCGTTCAGCCACTTGGTTAAAGTAATTCGTTTTTTCTAGTTTTAGGCTAAGGACAGAAATGCACGAGCTAGAGGACAGAATCAAATATACGTTCCGTACTCGGTCTCTGTTGGATCAAGCCCTAACGCATCGATCTTTCGGAACTCCAAATAACGAACGGTTGGAATTCTTGGGAGACGCGGTCCTTAATCTGGTTATTGGTCGATATCTTTTCGAGCAGCATCGCGATCTTCCTGAAGGTGAGTTGACTAGGGTCCGATCAGTCCTTGTTGATCAGGACGGGTTAACACATATTTCTAAGGATCTTGATCTTGGTGTTCACCTAAAATTAGGGGCAGGGGAAGAGAAAACTGGTGGAAGTAATCGCCCCTCTATTCTCTCTGACGCCGTTGAAGCTCTATTTGGTGCCATCTACCTTGATTCTGGATTTGAGGCGGTAGAGCGGGTGATTAGGCACTTGTATTCTTCATATATAAAGAGTACTGATCCGAGTGAGTTGAGCAAAGACCCTAAAACAAAATTACAGGAATTCCTGCAAGGGATGCGTGTAGCGTTACCGGATTATCGAGTGATTGATATACTCGGAGAAGCACACGATCAGGAATTTGTTGTGTCTTGTCGAGTTGCGAGGTTTGATATAGTGGCTCGAGGAAAAGGCCGGAGTAGGCGCTCGGCTGAGCAAGACGCGGCGAGATTGGCATACAAATTAATTTCCGAGCAGGAAGCTTAGGTGACTCATGAGTGATGGGCCCGTTTCAGAGCTGGAGGTGCCAAGTATGTTAGTTGGGTCAGTTGCTGTAATCGGTGTACCCAATGCTGGCAAATCCAGCTTGTTGAATGCATTATTAGGAATAAAACTTAGTATAGTTTCTCGTAAGGCCCAAACGACTCGTCACAAAATACTAGGTGTTTATTCTGATGATAAATCTCAGATACAGTTTCTGGATACGCCTGGGTTTCAGTTAACTCACAGGTCAATGCTTAATAGCGCAATGAATCGGTCGGTATCGAGCAGCCTGACGGACGTTGATGTGGTTGTCTTTGTGATGGAGGCTGGCCTTATACAAAAGGATGATTTGAAATTGATCGAAATGTTTCCTGAGGACATTCCTGTTATTTGCACTATTAGTAAGATTGATCAGCTATCTTCTCCCAATGAAGCGTTGCCATTTATCGAAAGAGTAAATGATCTTTTTGCATTTGCCGATATTGTTCCAACTAGCGCAAAACGAATGACTGGTATAGGTGAACTCATATCCTCAATACAAGCAAATCTCTCAATGGGAAAGCCCAGTTATGACGAGTATGCGTTAACCGATAGACCTGAGCGGTTTTTTGCGGCTGAAATCATTCGAGAGAAGTTATTTCATTTAATGGGAGACGAGATCCCTTATGGCGTAGCAGTAGAGATTGAAGAATTTACAGTGAATAAGGGGCTACGTAGTATTAATGCGACGATTGTTGTCGCGAAAAATGCGCACAAGGGAATGATTATCGGCGCGCAGGGTAGTAAATTAAAAACTATTGGCACTAAGGCCCGTGTGGAAATGGAATACTTTTTCAATGGTAAAGTTTTTTTAAAATTATGGGTTAAAGTAAAGAAAGGTTGGGTCGATGACTCAAAATCGATTAAATATTTTGGATATGAGTGACACCTAATGTCCAGTCAATTACGAACATCTGAGCAAGAAGCATATGTTCTACATACGTATTCATATCGAGAAACGAGTTTAATCGTCGAACTGTTCACTCGGCAGTACGGGCGAATCGGAGTTGTGGCGAAGGGGGCGAGACGTCCTAATTCTTTATTGCGTAGTGCGCTTCAGTCATTTCAGCCGCTATACACATCCTGGGGCGGACGTGCGGACCTAAAAACACTTTATGGGGCTGAGCTAAGGTTTGGATTAGCTCGGTTAAAAGGTAAAGCGTTGATGAGTGGTTTTTATATTAATGAGTTGATCCTCAAGCTCTTAATAAGGGATGATCCCCATGAACATTTGTTTGATGTGTATGAACGTGCTGTGAACGCTCTTAGCGGACAACAGCCAGAAGTTGAAAAAATTCTACGTCGTTTTGAGCGGGTTTTACTCGCTGAACTGGGTTATGGCCTGACGCTCACGCACGACGTAAAGACGCAAAAAGAAATTAAGGAGAATGAAGTTTATACCTATCTCTTTGGGCGAGGTCCTACAAGAATTAATCTTGATGCAAAAATAGATTTAAAGCTATCAGGAAAGGCATTGATGGACATTTCAAATGATAATTTGGAAGACCCAGCAACGCTGTCACAATGTAAATTACTCATGCGTTCATTGGTGACACACCATTTAGGTAATAAGTCTCTGCACACCAGGCGATTATTATTAGATTTACAAACAAATTAGTGACTATAGTGATGACTAAGTTAAGTGTTAATGTGAATAAAATTGCCTTACTGAGGAATGCGCGCGCGCTCGAGCGGCCGGATGTCGTTCACTTCGCAGGGTTAGCGCTCAAATCGGGAGCCCAGGGCATCACAATTCACCCGCGACCAGACGAACGACATATCCGAAAGAGTGATGTCGCGCCCCTAAGTCGTGTTGTGAGCCAGTTTCCAAATGCTGAATTCAATATTGAAGGCAATCCTTTTCATCAACTCATGGACATCGTTCGTGATATTAAACCTCACCAAGTTACGCTAGTGCCTGATGAGGTCGCTGCATCTACTTCTGACCATGGGTGGGATCTGCGCGCGGACGGTGCGCGTTTAGAACCGATCATTAAGGAGTTAAAGTCAATCGGGGTTCGTGTCAGTTTATTTATGGATCCGTCAGGTGATCAGATGATCATTGCAAAAGAGCTTGGTGCTGACCGTGTAGAACTCTACACAGAGAATTATGCGAATGCCTATAACACGAAAGATCAAGGACAAGTTACTGATCGATATCGGGACGCTGCCATTAGTGCAACTGAAGTGGGGCTGGGGCTTAATGCAGGGCATGATCTTAATTTAGATAATTTGTCGTATTTTTTAAGCCAGCTCCCACAGGTTGAGGAGGTCTCTATAGGCCATGCGTTGACTGCAGATGCTATTGAGTATGGTATTGAAAACACTGTGCAACGTTATTTAGCGCAAATTCAAAGATCGTATACTTGAATGATCTACGGAATTGGTTTAGATCTTCTTAACTTAGAACGAATAGAGCGACTTCACCAAAAATACGGAGAGCGTTTCGAGAAGCATGTGTTGACTCTAGAGGAGATGAGACAGTACCAATCGGTCGTACGTAAAACCCATTACTTAGCCACGAGATTTTCTGGAAAAGAGGCTATATCAAAAGCATTGGGTGTCGGTTTGCGTGCGCCGGTGACGCTGCACTCGATAAGCATCATCAGTAATGGAATAGGAAAGCCCGACTTATTTTTTGATATCAAGTTGCAGCAATATTTAAATGAATGCCATGTGCGTGGGGTGTTCGTGAGTTTTAGTCACGAAGGCAGTTTGCTGAGCTCTTATGCGCTTGCAGAGAGTGCTCGAGTCTTATGAGCGGTCGGATCATCATCGATGTGAGTGGATTGGAGTTGACTAAACAGGATCGCTTGCGCATTCAAAAACCGAGTTGTGCCGGCGTAATTTTATTTACCCGTAACTTCGATAATAAGGAACAGTTGAAGCAACTGGTTCAGCATATTAAAACAATTAAAGACGAGCCTTTATTGATCTGCGTTGACCAGGAGGGGGGACGAGTCCAGCGATTTACAAAGGGTTTCACCAAAATTCCACCAATGGAAAATATCGGGAAAATTTGGGACAGAGATCATGCTCATGGGTGCTCAGTTTCGCGGGATCTAGGTATTGTTCTGGGAGCAGAGCTTAAAGATATGGGTGTCAATTTAACTTTTGCTCCTGTTCTAGACATTAATAGAAATAAAAATTCCGTTATTGGGGACCGCTCCTTTCATGCTGAACCTCTAGCAATAATCGAGCTTAGTCGCAATTTTGTAGACGGTTTAAGTCAAACCGGTGTCGGCTCTGTAGGTAAACACTTTCCTGGACACGGTGGTGTGTCCGCAGATACTCATCTAGCCAGTGCCATTGATGATAGAGAGCTGTCGGAGATCATTGATAACGATGCCAAGCCTTTTGCCGCACTCACGTCTGGGCTTTGTGGAGTAATGCCAGCGCACGTGAGTTTTCCAAACGTCGACAGTTTGCCTGCCTGTTTCTCACGTAAATGGCTACAGGAGATTTTGAGAAAACGATTGGACTTTCAGGGATTGATCTTCAGTGACGATTTATCGATGCAAGCTGCTAAGCTATTGGGAGATATTCGTGGTAGATCATCTATTGCTTTTGAGGCGGGCTGTGATTTACTGTTAGTTTGTAATGATCCAGCTGCTGCAGATGAGGCTTTAGATTTTGCAGAAAGGATAAAGATAACCAATGATCAACGGACTGAAGAAAAAATAAAGACTTTAATTGATATCCCGATCAGTATTTCGGTTGGTTCACTTGAGTATCTGGCTTCTTTGGGAAGAGTTGAGACTGCTTTGGAGGAACATCTAAACTAATTCGACCGCTCCATGTATTCGCCGCTATCAGTGTTGACCCTGACCTTTTCTCCAGTTTCAACAAATTGAGGCACAGCTACTGTAATTCCAGTTTCCATTTTAGCTGGCTTATACGAGCCAGTTGCTGTGGCTCCTTTAATTCCAGGCTCTGTATCGTCAATGGTTAAAACAACCGAGGCAGGTAGTTCAATACCAATCGGACGCTCGTTGTGCATATTGACCTTAACATCTCCGTTAGGCAATAAATAACCTGCCTGTCCTTCCAAGAAACCGGCGTCTAAGTTAAGTTGTTCGTAGCTTTCTTGATCCATGAAGACGTAGTTTTCGCCATCTTGGTATAGGTACTGCATATCGCGTGTTTCTACGAAAGCTCTTTCAACCTTTTCATCCGTACGAATTCGTTCATTACGCTTGGAGCCGCCTTCCACATCCTTAAGTTCAAGTTGCATAAATGCGCCTCCACGACCGCCAACATGGACATGGTACGATTTCACTACTCGCCATATACGTTTATCGAGCTCAATTAAATTTCCCACGCGAACTTCGGTTGCTAGAACTTTTGCCACGGTATCCTCGATCAAATTTAAAATAGAAAGCTAGAATTCTACATTATATCAATCATCAAATAGGCCTCTAAGTTCTAAATGACAGGATCACAACAAACGTTCACGACTGATTGTCGAAGATGTTCACGGCTAGCGAAATTTCTAGATGAGGTACGTATTACCCATAAGGATTACTTCGCACGGCCGGTCCCATCTTTCGGTGATGCTAACGCGCGCCTGTTAGTTGTGGGGCTGGCTCCCGGGATGCATGGTGCAAATAAAACGGGACGGCCGTTCACTGGGGATCATGCAGGTATACTTCTATATAAGACTCTTTTTGAGCAAGGTTTTTCAACTGCGTCAATTTCCGAGTCGTCAGAAGATAAGCTCGAGCTTAAAGATTGCCGAATTACTAATGCTGTGCGCTGTTTGCCGCCGCAAAATAAACCAACAGGTGATGAAGTCAGTACCTGTAATGGATATCTTCTGGAAGAATTAAAGACGCTTCCTAGTAATGCCTTGGTAGTATCCTTGGGTTCTATCGCTCATAAGGCGGTCCTAAAGGCTTTGAATCTAAAGCAGTCGGATTTTCCTTTTGGACATGGGTCGATTCATAAGCTTAGTGTCGATTTAATTATGATTGATAGCTATCATTGCTCACGCTATAACACTCAAACTCGTAGGTTAACTGCTCATATGTTTTCGGCAATTTTCTTAAAAGCGCGCGAATTGTTAAAGAAAAATGACCGCAGCGCCTAAAAAAGTCAGCTTTGACGGTCTTTCGGAAGCGAAGGCGCTACCTGAACTTCCTGGAGTCTATCGAATGCTCGGTGAGGAAGATGCCGCACTATATGTGGGTAAGGCCGTTAACTTAAAAAAACGAGTGATGTCTTATTTTAGGAAGACTGACGGATTGTCGCCTAGGATTCAGTTAATGGTTAAGCAAGTTATTCGAATTGAGTCAACAGTGACACGGTCAGAGTCTGAGGCGCTTGTTTTAGAGAATAACCTTATTAAGTCGCTCAGACCTAAATACAATATTTTGTTCAGAGATGACAAGTCATATCCGTATATCGTCCTAACAAAGCATCCATATCCAAAGCTTGGTTCCTATCGCGGCGCTATAACGAACAAGGATCGTTTCTTCGGACCTTTTACCAACTCTTACGCAGTCAGGGATAGTATTCAATTGTTGCAAAAAGTTTTTCGACTCAGAACTTGCGAAGATACCGTCTTTGCGAATCGATCTCGGCCCTGTTTGCTTTATCAAATTGAACGTTGTTCGGGACCATGCGTGACTCAAATAACGGCAGCTGAATACGATAAGGACGTCACGAATGCTTCTCTATTTCTCCAAGGTAAGGAAAACGAAGTTATTCAGTCCTTGGAAAAAGCTATGCTTGATTTCTCTGCGGAGATGGAGTTTGAAAAAGCTGCTGCCTTCCGTGACCGTATACGGTCATTGACGAAGGTTCGTGAAACTCAATTTGTGACCGGAAGTGGGGATCGAAATGTTGATATCGTGACTGCTGCAAGCATTGATGGGTTAGTTGGTATCAATTTAACGGTGGTTCGCGGAGGATCGCACCGGGGAGATAAAGTATTTTATCCAAAAAATGCGTCATACAAAGATGAGGTTGATGCTATGGAGGCCTTTCTCACGCATCACTACCAAGGTGGTTCAATCCCGGATGAGATTGTTATTAATAAAAAAATTGATAAAGCCGTTTTTGTTAAATACTTTGAACAGACTTTTAACAGAAAAGTGCGCATAAACGATAATCCCATTGCAGATCGTCGTATGTGGTTGAAGATGTCAGAGCGAAATGTCGAGTTATCTATTCAGCAGCAACTTTTAACCAAAGAGACACAGGCAGATAGATTGACCGCGCTTCAATCTGCTTTAGGTTTTGATGATCAGTTACAAAGAATCGAGTGTTTTGATGTCAGCCACACCCTGGGTGAGGCAACTGTGGCGTCCTGTGTCGTTTACGACCGCGGTGATATGCAGCATGGGGAGTATAGACGGTTTAATATTGAGGGTATTACACCAGGTGATGATTACGCGGCAATGAGTCAGGTTGTATCCCGACGCTATCAACGAATTATTTCTGTAGAGGGTAAATTACCCGACTTGGTATTGATTGATGGTGGTAAAGGTCAGTTATCCTTCACGATAAACGCACTTAGTGAACTTAACTTAGACGATTTACCCGTGGTGGGCGTCGCAAAAGGAGAAGAACGAAAGGCTGGAGAGGAGACGCTAATCAATGCGAGAACTGGCGAGGTTATTAGTCTTCAATCAAATGATTCCGGGTTGCATTTAATTCAATTGATACGAGATGAATCACATCGGTTCGCTATTCAAGGACATCGCAAGAGACGGGATAAAAAGCGGACTCACTCACGTTTAGAAGATATTGAGGGTATTGGCGCTAAACGAAGACAAAGATTATTGTCACAATTCGGTGGCGTGAAAGAGGTGGCTTCGGCAAGCGTTGAAGAGATCGCAAAAGTTGATGGTATCAGTAAGAAACTTGCAGAACATATCTATCGGCAGTTACATTAATGACAGTTATGCGCTTATCTTTACCAAATCTATTGACTTGGGGACGGATTCTTTTAATTCCGTTGCTCATTCTCGTTTTTTATCTGCCTGATGGCATGCTTGCTTATTCAGATAAAAATATAACTGCTGCGATTATCTTTACGCTGGCAGCCCTCACCGACTGGTTCGATGGATACTTTGCCCGTCGGTTCAATCAAACGACACGGTTTGGGGCTTTTTTAGATCCTGTAGCTGATAAATTGATGGTAACCACTGCATTGGTGATTCTCGTTTGGTTAGATCGGGTGGGTATATTTGTGGCGGCTATCATTATTGGCCGAGAACTGGCCATTTCAGCACTTCGGGAGTGGATGGCGATTATCGGAGAAAGCCGTGGGGTTGCTGTCTCATATATCGGTAAACTCAAGACAGGCACCCAAATGATAGCGATAATCCTCCTATTGATATACGAACCTATTGATTTCTTCCCGACCTATATTATAGGCACGGTATTGGTTTATATTGCCGTAGTTCTCACGGTATGGTCCATGTTTTATTACATTAAAAAAGCGTCTTCAATTCTCGCCAATAATGATAGATAAAGTTTAACGCAGTTACGTAACCCAAAAGGCCAGTATCGTTCACTAAATTGAATCGTAGGATATACCTAGATAAATTTGTCGATATGCGTGGGTTTAGGTTGGCTTAAAAAAGCATTGATTCATCAACAACTTGCACTCGGGATTTGCATTAAAAGCCAAATGGTCCTAAAATCATCGCCTCTTTAAGCGGGAATAGCTCAGTTGGTAGAGCGCAACCTTGCCAAGGTTGAGGTCGCGAGTTCGAGCCTCGTTTCCCGCTCCAAAGATTTAATCGCGAAAATGGGTATTTACAGTGGCTCTTGCGTCACGAATACCGTTTCTCTTTTTTGGTTTAAGCGCCTGATATTAAGTGATTTATCACAGCTTAATTGAAGTATTAGTGTGAAAATATAGGCGGGATGGCAGAGTGGTTATGCAGCGGCCTGCAAAGCCGTGGACGCCGGTTCGATTCCGACTCCCGCCTCCATTCATGCTGAAGGCGTTGTTCGGTGATGGTGCGCCCGGGTGGCGAAATTGGTAGACGCACGGGACTTAAAATCCCGGGCCCCTTAAAGGCGTGCCGGTTCGATTCCGGCCCTGGGCACCACTAAAAAGCAAGATGATCTTAGAGTCATAACGTCATTTCCTCTAGACTTAAACGACTTTAGTCCGTTCTGGAACGGTCGATTACTATTTTTTACTGGAAATCAATGGAAATAATTCGTTCTGCTCATAATAAAACGATTCAGAGAATTCAAAAGTTAATTAGGTCCCGTTCAGCTCGTCGTGAATCTGGACGAATCGTTCTTGATGGTGTTCATTTGGTTCAAGAGTGCCTCGAACACGGTTGGGTTGAAAATGTTCAGATATTTGTGGAAGATCCAATAACCAGTGAGGAAGTTACCGCACTCATCCAAAGCGCGCCTGATTCGGTTGCAATTACGTTAGCAGAGTCGCATGTTTTCAATAAAATAAGTACGACTAAAACGACGCAAGGAATTGTGGCGGTTGGGCGATTAAAGCAGCACGCAGAATTTACAAATGAGCCGCAATTTGCGCTAGCCATAGAAGGTATACAAGATCCCGGTAATTTGGGTTCTATTTTGCGTTCCGCCGCCGCGTTCTCCGTAGATACTGTGTTCTTGTCCCCTGGAACTGCGGATGCTTATTCGCCAAAATGTTTGCGTGGCGGTATGGGGGCTCAGTTTCGCTTGAGCATATATGAAGATTCGGATTTATCTAGCGTGATCGATGAGTTTTCCGGTCAGACAATAGGGTCATCTATCGTTGCAGAGAAAGATATTGACTCTGTTGACTTCAAGGGGCCGGTGCTCTTACTCGTTGGAAGCGAGGGAGACGGATTGAGTGCCGCTCTTCTAAAAAAGGCGGACAACGTGGTTGCGATACCCTTAGCGAATAAGGTTGAATCGTTAAACGTCGGGAGTGCAGTCGCTATTCTTTGTTTTCACAAAGCGCGCTTGCGATGAGCATTTCATTAACGTAATTGTATAAGGCTGGGGACTTCTGGATTTGCGAGGAGCTTTCAGGTCGAACTAATTAAGTTATTTTGTCTATCTGTCGCACATTATTATGTAACCTTTCATTCAAAGCGAACTATAGAGTAAATGATAGACTCGAAGATGATATACGCCGATTTAACACACTCAATGACATGAAAGACGCCACAGTCCAGAGTAATTTATTTGTTCGATTCATTGGAATAATATTGTTCGCATGTCCTGCATTTGGGCTGTGTGATGAGGATTACGACCGGTGTGTTGTCGATTTTGGAGAAAATGGAAACTTGTCAGTCAGTATTCTCGAGCAGAAAGCAGAGGAGGGCTTAGTTGAGGCTCAGTATTGTTTGGCGGTTGTCTACCATGAGGGAAAGAGTGTTTCACGCGATAGAGCCCAAGCGGCGGTTTGGTACCTAAGATCTGGTCAAAAGGGACATTTGGAGGCGCAGTATTGGTTGTGCATTCTTTACCGAGAAGGTATCGGTGTAGAGGCTAATGCGCTTGAATCTTTATATTGGTGTCAAAGAGCAGCAAAAAAAAATCACGCTAATGCGCTTTATGCATTGGGACAGTGGTATTACGGGGGCTATGGACGTAACAAATTCACCGATTATTTGAATGCGTACATCTGGTTTTCAAGAGCCGTAATGGCTGGTGACAAAGCAGGTGAGGATATGATTCGTCTTTTAGAGCGCCAAATGACAGATCTGCAGATATTAGAAGCAAAAAAATTGCTTGAACGGGATTTACCCTGAGTTAATTTACTAACTGAGCAATTTAATATTTTTAACTGCCTGTTTTAAATTTTTCCAACTTAAGGGGTGCCTCATTTCCCAAAATATTATTGTTTCACGTATAGCTTTTCTCCTGGCGTTGTTTCTGCCTTTATGCGGGATATGTGATGAAGACTATGATCGTTGCGTGTTGACCTACGGATTAGACGGTGTTCTGGTAATGGATGAATTAGAAAATCTTGCTACTAACGGTAATATTGGCGCGGAGTATTGCTTGGCTGTCGCATATCACGAAGGAAAAAGCGTATCACGTGATCGAGCCGAGGCAGTCAAGTGGTATTTGCGAGCAGGCCAAAAAGGGCATTTAGAGGCCCAATACTGGCTTTGCATTATTTACCGGGAAGGCATTGGAGTTGAGAGTAACGCATTAGAGTCACTTTACTGGTGCCGAAGGGCAGCGAAAAAGAAGCACCCCAAGGCGCTATATGCACTTGGCCAATGGTACTACGGGGGGTATGACCGAAATATGCATACTGATTATTTGAGCGCATATGTTTGGTTTTCAAGAGCGGTAATTGCTGGGGAAGTCGGCGCACAAGATATGATCGATCTCCTGGAGGAGCAAATGACCGATCTTCAGGTGCTTGAGGCGAAAAAAATAATGGAACGCAACCTCCCTTAATTCATCGGATTCGCTGAGTTAGTTTTGATGATAACTTGAAAATACCCGGTGATCGTCACCCAAGATTAACAAGACATCATAAGGGTCCTGTCGCCCCTTATATTGAGGTCCATCCATACCGGGAGAGCCAACGGGCATTCCGGGGACTGAAAGACCGACTGCCGTTGGCTTGGCGGCAAGTAGTTTACGAATGTCTTGGGCGGGCACGTGTCCTTCGATGACGTATCCGTCAACAACAGCCGTATGGCAAGAACCATATTTCTGAGGCATGCCAACCTGCGCGCGCACACGATTATTCCCCGTATCGTAACTTGTGACTGCAAACCCATTATCCTCAAGGTGAGAAATCCAATCCTTACAGCAGCCACACGTAGGACTTTTCCAAACTTCGATTGGAGTTTTGCTTTGTGCGTGCACTTTTAAGGATAGGAGTGATAATGATGACATTACGACAAGCTTTAATACGTCTCTGCGGAACATGTTTTCTCTTCTTTATTTGTTAAAAGTCATTATTCTTTAGTGGATGCGAATGCTTCTAGTGCGAGTGATCTAGAACTCGAAAGGTCAATGATCGGTTTCGGATAAGTAACGCCCAACTCTATGTTGGCTTCATTTAAGATGTCGTTTGGTGCTTCCCATGGGTTGCATAAGTACTTGTCTGGAAGGTTACTTATTTCTGGGATATATTGACGAATGAAGGTGCCTGCCCCATCGAATTTTTGACCTTGAGTGACTGGGTTAAAAATCCTGAAATAAGGTGCTGCGTCCGCACCGCATCCAGCTACCCATTGCCACCCAGCACTATTATTCGCTAAGTCAGCATCAAATAAACAATCCCAAAACCAACGCTCGCCATGTCGCCAGTCGAGTAGTAAATTTTTAACAAGGAATGAGCCAACAACCATCCTTACTCTGTTATGCATGGTTCCTGTTGTCCACAACTGACGCATTCCCGCATCCACAAATGGAACTCCAGTTAGACCACGTTGCCATGCTTTCAGAAGTTTGCGGTTGGTGCTCCACGGAAAATTATCGAACTTTGTTTGTAGATTCTTCTTGGGTAACTCTGGATTGTGAAACAGTAAGTTATGAGAAAACTCTCTCCAACCTAGTTCGCTACAAAAGTGATCTACATTTGAATCTGCAGGCAGATCTCTCGCCTTATGCCACGCTTGATTGGGAGATATCTCTCCGAAATGAAGGTGCGGAGAGATATAAGAGACATAGGGTTTGGACGGAAAATTACGTCCCTCCTTGTAGCGACTTATTCCATTATCAATGAAGTTTTGGAGTCGCTTTTGGGCTCCTTTTTCTCCAATTTTCCAATGAGACAAAAGGGACTTGTGCCAAGGTGTTTGAGGAAGTAAACCAATCTCGTCTAGTGCGTTTCGTTCTTGGTGCTCGATATATTTAATGTTTTTCGGTTCTGGTATTGGTTTCCTGGGTTCGGTCGAGCTCAAGCAGCCTTTTAGATAAAAAGGTGTGAAGACACGATACGGTGTTCCATCGGCTTTGTTGATATTCCAGGGCTCCCAAAGAAGCGATCCGTTGTGTGATTCAACATTCAATTTTGATTCTTTCAAACATTTCTTTACTAATTTGTCACGCGCTATAGCCCAAGGCTCGTACTGGCGATTCCAGAAGACATGAGATATTTGATACTGAGCCACCAATTTAGG
Organism: Betaproteobacteria bacterium TMED22; assembly: GCA_002167745.1. Classification (GTDB taxonomy): domain Bacteria; phylum Pseudomonadota; class Gammaproteobacteria; order Burkholderiales; family Eutrophovitaceae; genus Eutrophovita. Next base: position 129,164 of record NHCB01000007.1, on the reverse strand, counting down.
AATCAAATCGAGCGGATCGCCTTTAAAAAAGGCGAGGCGATTGTCCAAGCTTTTATTGAGGCTTTTGAGGGAGTGATGAAGCCAAACGCGACTGGCGGATCCGGGTTGGGCTTCTTTTGGGTTGGCATCATCGTAAATATATATCGGTAAGACATTACCGGTATGGACGGCTTTTACGAGCGCGGGGTTGTCCGACAAGCGCAAATCATTTCTAAACCAAACAATTACGTTTGAAGTCATTGTTGCAAATGATACTGAGTTTGTAATGCCATCTGGGACTGATCCTCTATAATTAGCAAATTAGATGCTGGAAGTGTTTTGATGTCGTGCGCTGTGATATAAAATTCGGGCACAGATGAATGTCGACTTTAAGAAAGACCTTACCGAATAAGAAAAATTCAAATTTATGACGATATTGGTGACAGGTGGTTCAGGGTTCATAGGCTCAAATTTTATACGTAATGTATTGCTTTTGGGTGATGTCAGTATAGTTAATATCGATAAATTGACCTATGCAGGTAACTCGGAAAATCTCTCAGATGTTGAGGGCGCTAGCTCTTACACCTTTGTCAAAGGAGATATTGGAGATAGTGGCCTAATCAATGAATTACTCATCAAACATAAACCAAGAGCCGTTATAAATTTTGCGGCTGAATCTCACGTTGACCGCTCGATTGTGTCTCCTGAGGACTTTATTGCGACTAATGTAGTGGGTTTATTTCGTTTGCTTAATGCGAGTAAGGACTACTGGAGCGATCTGGATCAAAAAGACAAAGATGTGTTTCGTTTTCTACAAGTCTCTACGGATGAGGTATACGGATCTTTAGATTCTTTAGACCCAGCATTTTCAGAGACGAATCGTTTCGAACCCAATAGCCCATACAGTGCCAGTAAAGCTGCTGCAGACCATTTGGTTCGAGCGTATCACCATACCTATGGCTTACCCACCTTAACCACGAATTGTTCGAATAATTACGGGCCATTCCAGTTTCCAGAAAAATTAATTCCACTGATGATTTTGAATGCGCTGGATGGGAAAGGTTTGCCGGTATACGGTGATGGTCAACAAATCAGAGATTGGTTGTACGTTACTGACCATTGCGATGCGATTCTAAGTGTTCTTAACAAAGGATTGATTGGGGAGACGTATAACATTGGCGGTGAGTCTGAAATGACCAATTTAGATGTTGTTCGTAAGATTTGTGATGTGCTCGACGAACTTCGCCCATCTTCGAGTGGTGAGTCTTACGAACATTTGATTGAATATGTCACTGATCGGCCCGGACATGATCGCCGCTACGCAGTTGATATTACAAAGGTAAAAAAAGAACTGGGGTGGGCCCCAAGGCAGACATTTGAAAGTGGTATCAAGAAAACGATCCAATGGTACCTGGATAACCAGGAATGGATCGATCGTGTGCGCAGTGGCGCGTATCGAGAATGGGTAGCAAACCAATACGGATGAAAACACTAATATTCGGTGGTTCGGGTCAAGTTGGTACCGAGTTAAAAAATCTGTTTCAGTCCGATAGTAATGTTCGAATCGTGAATCGTAATGATGCGGACTTTACAAAGCCACATTTAGTTGAAACATTAATTAACGACGTTGAGCCCACGCACATCATTAATGCTGCGGCGTATACCTCTGTTGATAACGCTGAAGTAGAGGATGCTTTGGCGTTTCAAGTGAATGCCGAAGCGGTTAATGTGCTGGCTTCCTGCGCGGCAAGATATGACGCACTATTCTTGCACTACTCCACTGATTACGTATTTGATGGTCTAGGAAATCGACCATATCAAGAGGTTGATGCAACTAATCCCGTCACCGTATACGGTCAATCTAAACTCAAGGGAGAGGACTTCATCCAGAAGTCTGGATGCCGCCATTTAATTTTGCGTACGAGTTGGGTTGTATCAGCTACTGGTAAGAACTTTATCAAGACGATATTGAAACACGCGCAAACCAAAGATCAACTGACCGTAGTCAATGATCAGATTGGTGCGGTAACATCTGCTGGGCTTATTAGCCACGTCACTGCAGATTTAATACGGTTAGATGCTCTCACTGGTGTAGATAGCGGGATCTATCATCTTTGCTCATCTGGAGAAGCGAGCTGGTTTGATGTTGCTCTTTATGCAATACGCCGCGCTGCAAAGAAGGGTGTATCGTTGACCTGTGATCCGAATAATGTAATCCCTTGCGGTAGCGATGAGTATCCTATGCGGGCCGAGCGACCACTGAATTCCAGACTCAATACTGGCAAATTGGAGGAGATATTGACGAATCCAATACCACACTGGAAAACGTGTGTTGACGGTACAATTGACGAATTAATCACGAAAGATTTACTGAAATGAAACAAAGAAAAGGCATCATCCTAGCAGGTGGATCAGGTACACGGTTGTACCCTATGACAAACGTGGTTTCTAAGCAATTATTACCAGTTTTTGATAAACCGATGATTTACTATCCACTTTCTACGCTGATGCTAGCAGGGATTCGAGAAATCTTAATTATTTCAACGCCTGAGGACCTGCCTCGTTTTGAAAACTTACTGGACACGGGTGCACAGTGGGGTGTTGAAATTCAATATGCCGTTCAACCCTCGCCAGACGGTATTGCCCAAGCACTCATCATTGGAGCAGAGTTTTTATCTGGTGCTCCTTGTGCGCTCATACTTGGAGATAACATCTTTCATGGATCAGGGTTTGGTGTAAAACTTCAAGAAATATCCGTGGACTCAACCAGAGACCTTACATTATTTGCATGCCAGGTTCACGATCCTGAGCGGTATGGGGTTGCTGAGATAAGTCGAGACGGTCGATTGCTCGGGATCGAGGAAAAGCCCAGCCAGCCTAAATCCAGTTATGCGGTGACAGGGCTTTATTTTTACGACGAACAGGCACCAAAACTTGCGAACGAATTAACGCCATCAGCAAGAGGGGAATTAGAAATTACAGCTCTGAATAATATGTATCTGTCCCGATCAAGTGTTCACGTAGAACGCTTAGATCGAGGGCACGTATGGTTCGACACAGGAACGCCAGAGTCCCTGTCAGAAGCGGCACAATATGTCCAGGCGATTGAGCATCGACAGGGTGTAAAGATTCATTGTCCGGAGGAAATTTCCCTTCATAAGGGATGGATTCAGCCTGAGGAGGTTATTGAACAAGCCAAACTTTTTAAAAATAGTGTGTACGGTCGGTATTTAGTTAAGGTGGTGGAGGATTTCAGACGTGACGTTGACTGATACGAATCTACCTGGTGTTCGTTTGATTGAGCCTAAGACGTTTGATGATGAACGTGGTTTTTTTTATGAGAGTTTTAACTTGGAAAGATTTCATTCCGAGTTAGGGCTGAAAGCAGTTAATTTTGTGCAAGACAACCACTCTGTTTCAAAGGGAGGCGTGGTGCGAGGGATTCACTATCAAACGGATCCGATGGCGCAAGGCAAGCTTGTGAGAGTTGTTTATGGAGAAGTCTTTGATGTTGCCGTAGACCTAAGGCGCGAGTCGAAATATTTCGGGCGTTATGCAGCTGCTGTTTTGAGTGCAGAGAATAGAAAGCAGCTTTGGATTCCTCAAGGTTTTGGCCATGGCTTTTTAGCTTTGTCTGACCGTGTTGAGATGCTCTATAAAACAACGAACTATTACTCAAGTACACATGAGGTCTGTATTCGATGGGATGATCCAGATTTGGCCATCGAATGGCCAGAAATTGCGTATCCGATTGTGCTCTCTGACAAAGATAAGCAGGGTTTAGGTCTGGGTGAGGCTGAGCTTTTTTGAAGCCCTAGCGGGGGCTGCGTGGGGAAGATTCATGGGTGTATTTCGGTTCCATCCCAAGCAAAACAGCCTCCTGATTGAGATGGTTTCAACGTCTTAAATACGTCAATTAACTGTGAGGCTGCAACTTCCGGAGTGAAGCAGTTTTTGGTGGTCTGATTAATAAATTGTTCTGAAAACTTTGTTTTGACGGTTCCTGGATGTAAACCTACAACGACGCTTTGTTTATTTTTTCTTCTCAATTCTAGAGACGCTGTTTTGATAAACATATTAAGCGCTGATTTCGCCATTCGGTAGGCATACCAACCTCCTAATCGATTATCAGAAATACTACCGATTCGTGCGGATAAGGCGCCGAATCTAGGCGCAGGAGATAGAGTCAACAGTCTGAAAAAATGTTTGAAGATGAGTGCTGGAATCACGGCGTTGATTCTTAAGTTCTCAAGAAGCTCCTCTTGGTTGATTTGCTGTGCACTTTTCTCGGGTTTGTCGAGAATTGCTGTTAGCACGCCTGTGGTGATTAGTAATTCATCGACGTGAGAATTTTGTTGTGCGTAGATCTCGGATAACTGAGCGAGTGCGGCGTCTGAGCCATAATCGCAAATGTGGATAGTGACGTTAGTAAAATTCGCGCTAGAATCTAGAGCACGACGAGACACAGCAGTAATTTGAGCTGCAGGATGGCTCATTGATAAGTGGTTGAGAATTGCAGCTCCAATGGTGCCAGTCGACCCAAAAACCAAAATATTTTTTCGTTTCTCTTTAGCTTGTTTTCCACTCATATAGACTCCGATATATTACGATTCATTATAGAACTTCAGCACCTGATAGACTTAGTTTTTTAAGTTTGATTCACTGAAAGCCCATCGCCTACCTCTGCCATTTGGCTCACAAGGACATTGTTACAGTTTACTTGTGCGCATCGATTTAGTGCGGATTGTTAGTTTCTTAGCTAAATCGGTGCATTTTTACATGTAACGTAGCTTATAGACGTATTTTCAAACGGCACAGTTGTTGCTTTGATGTATGTGTTTGTGGGTTTAATCATGGTCCGAAAGCCGATCGATAATAGGCGTTTATAACTATTTGGAAATTTATAGTGTACGGGCAACGCATTGGATAGTCGGAGTTAACTTGAATGGTAGAAAAAGGCAATAAGAACATGGTTTTGGAACGGTTTCAGCATTATTTATCCGCTGCGTTGTTGAGGAACTACGGTCGGATCCCTAGTGCTGCGGTTTTCGCTGATGATTTCAACTTGCGGGCGGTAGGAACTACAACGGTAACAAGGGAAACAACCAGAAAATGGATTAACGGCATTACACTTCCGACTGTCGGACACATAGTTGTGCTCGTCGCTTGGTTGGATTTGGATGTAAACGTGATGTTCGGTAAGTCAGAAAAGTGATTCTACTGACACATAGTCCTATATTAGAACTGGATTTCGTGTAATCCTTAATCCAGTTTGGATGTACAATCAAATCGTTGCGTTTTTTATACATTAATTACGCGATTAAGAATACTAATTAACGCGATCGCGAGTTTGTAGTAAATGAGCCAAGCACCCCGTTACCCCCAAGGCGATATTGGTCGCCTCTTTATTGTTCTATGCATTTCCTTAATGTCCAATTTGTCGCATGCAGCGGATGCGATTGGCGTGTTATCGGTTGTGATTGGATCCGTCACGATTGAGCGCGAGGATGCGTTACTTGAGGCGCGATCTAAGAGCGAGGTTTTTGAGAATGACTTGATCATCACGGGGGGTAAGAGCCGTGCACAAGTTTTGTTACTTGATCAAACGGCGATCAATATCAGTCAAAATGCGGAGCTAACCCTCGATAAGTTTGTTTATGGTGGGGATGACGACACCGTGTCGCTCAAAGTGAGCAAAGGCACTTTTAGATTTATATCCGGAAAGGTTGCTGATAAAACACCCGAAAAAGTAAACGTTGAGACGCCGGTGGCGACGATTGGTGTTCGAGGTACTGAGTTCATCGGGCAGATTGATGCGGCGGAATCGGTCATTGCTTTGTTTAATGGAAAGATTGAGGTGGCGAATGATAACTACACCCAATTGGTTGGTGTGCCTGGCTTTGGTGTCACGATTGATCCAGTGGGGTTGATCAGTCCGCCGGTAAAGTTGCCGATCGAGCGACTTGAAGCGCTTGTGGACGCCGTATCGACGCGTAAGGAAGTCCTCGATAACGAGACGGCGGATGCTCCTGAGGCTAGGAAAGAGGAAGAAGACGAAGACGAAGACGAAGACGAAAAAGAGGATGACGAAGAGGGTGATAGCGAAGAAGAGGGTGATAGCGAAGAAGAGGGTGATAGCGAAGAAGAGGGTGATAGCGAAGAAGAGGGTGATGGCGAAGAAGAGGGTGATGGCGAAGAAGAGGGTGATGGTGGTGATGAAGGCGGCGACGAGAGTGGCGATGATGAAGGCGGCGACGATGGTGGCGATGATGGTGGCGATGATGAAGGCGGCGACGATGGTGGCGATGATGAAGCCGGTGGTGACGATGGTGGTAGCGACGAGAGCGGCGATGACTCAGGCGGCGGTGACTCAGGCGGCGGTGACTCAGGCGGCGGTGACTCAGGCGGCGATGACTCAGGCGGCGGTGACGACGGTGGAGCGCCTCCGGCGGCTGTAGGAGACTCATCAGATGGGCCAGGCGGTGACAGTGGTGGCGGTGATCTATTTTCAGCGGGTCCTGGTGGAGATGGACCTGCGGCGGCGGCACCGGTTGATGACCCTTCAGTGGGTGGGTCAGATATGGGGGCTATTAGCGCACCTGCGGCACCGGTGACATTTGTACCAGTTTTTGTTCCGGTTGAGGTTCCCACTGATGTCATTCAAAGTGTTGTTCAGGAAGACGCTGCCGAGGCTGCAGTGCAGGAGGCTACAGCGCTAACCATTACAAGTGCACAATCTGTCTCAGTTGCCGAAAATACGGTGACAGCGTTTCATACCATTACTACTGGCGGTATCTCAGGTGGTGGGACCTCCTTTTCACTTCCATCGGGTGAATCTAACAACGATCTATTTACCATCAATGCATCGACCGGTGAGCTGACTTTTGTGACACCACCAGACTTCGAGACTGCTACTGATTTTAATGTGCGTGTTGTTGCTGCTAACGGTGCGGCATCCGCCAGTCAAGGTCTGGCGATTTCGGTCACTGATTTAAGTCCACAAACGCTTAGTAATTTTGTGTCAAGCGCTAACGAAACAGAGAGTGATCCACTTTCTTCGACGAGGCTGGCCGCATTGAGTCGATATGCCGACTGGAATGACATCACCCAATTTGTGCCTAGTACAAATATTGGTGAGACTGCGTTTGGTCAGGATGGAACGTATACTTATAACTCAGGCTTTGTTCATAATGCATTCAGAGACAATAGTGATATACCTCACATTAACTCTAACAGCACAGAGTTTATTTATCGCTTAAGAGACAAGACCGTTGACGTGTCGATTAGCGGACAAATCGATCATAACAATACAGGTGGGCAGCTTGGAGGAACTCCGACGCCAGCCGCATTCAATATTCAGGTGAAAAATGAACCCGTAGCTCAATTCGTAGACAGTTTCAGCGTTGGAAACATGAAATGGACGACTGACACCTCCGTATTTACGAGCGCTGTCGGCCTGGATGCGGATGACAGCTTTACAATCTCCAGTTCGACATCGGAAGATGTAACTCAGATGGAATTTCAACTAAGCGTAGATATTTTTCAGGACACGCAGACTGATACCGCTGTAGTGCTCACAACTGACTTTGCCAATGGTCTGAATGGCGAGAGTTCATCATTGGCGCAAGAAATGGGCGCACCTACGATAACTGATTAATTACGCTTTGCTGGACTCAATGGTTCGTTGATGTTTAGTTTCACGTTCCTGTGACCTAACGAAAGTAATATTAGGAGCCTCAATCATCGATTTTGATAGTTGAGAGTTCATGCATGGTTCTGACAATTACTTATTATCCATTAGGGGTATTTGAGCTGTTGTAATTGGAGGGTGAGGTGCCTCGTAGAGGGCAAACAAGGTATTGGTGAATAAATCATTAACTTGACATAATATAGATTATGCGCAATGTGGATTGTATGTGGATTAACACAAAAGGTCACTCAGATCATATACACTGCTGCGTGGCATTTCACAGCTTGCGATACCGCCTCACTTGAGCAGGTGACTTATCTTTATTTATCTTTACAAATCATGTATTTTAGATGAATACTTAATATATTTTATTGGACTTTATGAATGTCTAACTCTTTAAAGATATCAATCCTATCCGCAATCATGCTTCAAATTCCGTGCGGTCATGCCACAGACACCAATTGTAAGTTAACCGTAAACGGTGGAATTGGTATGAACGGAGCCTGTACCTTTAATGCGGAGACAGGCGAGTTTTCAGATGGCCTTCTTAAAACGGCCTGCCGCTCAGGAATGGCAGAATGCCATCCCGATGATCTTGAGGTTATCCGTGGAGGCGTTTTCGGTCATATCGTTGCTAAGGATGGTACGTGGGAGTTTTGTTGGAATAATGGCGGTTATACCGAAATCAATGAGTGCTTTGAGGGCCTGAGGCGAGAATATAGCTGCTGGTTAAAGCCTCATAAGGTGGTCTTTTGCGTAGACCAATAGACAGAAAAATATCATAAAAAGGATTTATAACAGCTAATTCAGGGTGTCCAATGAAATGATTGACGCGACAGGGTTGCTTTTCACGCGTCAGGGCGACCTTATTATCTTAAATCTTCGTAATTGCCCTTGTAAGGAATGACATGCCGAACACCTCCTTTGGGGTACTCACTATCACCCTTACGTCTTGGAATTAAGTGAACATGGCAGTGCCATACTGACTGGCCTGCGACGCGGCCACAATTCATCCCAATATTGAAGCCCTCGATTTGTCGATAGAATCCTAACAGGATCTGTCGCTGTTCATTAATAAGTTCATTTACAGCTAAAACTTCATCAGGGCTTAACTCAAAATAATCAAGGGTATGCCTTTTAGGAATGACGAGCGTATGCCCTTTTGTGACCGGAAACGCGTCTCTGATCGCGTACGCTAGCTCATTTTCGACCACGATACGTTCGCGACCAGATGTTTGCAGATCACAAAAAAGACAGCCGACTTCACTCATACTCGTTTTTTTTAGAAGTACTGGTATTTTTTTACAGCATCTTCGTTCCAATCTAGCCCGTTTCCAATTCGATCAGGAACGATCGCCATTCCGTCTTTAACCTGAAACGGTTCTTGCACGAATGGATTGCCCCAATCCCGATACTCAAGCCAATCTGCTGATTCAGATGCTTTCAGTAGATGGGCGGATACCTCAGGATATAGATGACTTGAGAGCGGTGCATTGGCGGCCCCTGCTATTGCGGCGGCGCTCATCCAGCCTGTAACGCCTCCTATCCTCATGAGATCAGGCATATATAGATCGGCGGCGTTAGCTTGGATCGCCTCTAGGAACGAACGAGGTCCATAGATGTTTTCTCCGATTGATATTGGCGTTTTAATCTCTCGAGTTAATTGTGCGCTTTGCGCGTAGGTATCAAAAACAATGGGCTCTTCGAACCAATACATTCCCTGATCATCCAGGCCGTGAAGTCTAGTAATGGCCTCTTGTATCGTCTGTCCCTGATTGAAGTCGACCATGATATCTATATCTTCTCCAACCGCCTCTCGTACGAGTTCTATAGCCTTTATATCGTCCTTAAGTCTGGGCCTCCCGAGTCTCATCTTAATTGCCTTAAAGCCACCTTCACTGACTAACTCTTCTGCTTGTTTTCCCAGCTCATCTAGAGGGAGCAACCACAGTCCGTTAGTATTGTATGCCCTTAAAGGCCCGGTAGAGCCACCAAGAAGGTTGGCAAGCGGCATATTCGCTGCTTTAGCTAACGCATCCCACAGTGCCATATCAAGACCGGCGGCGGTAATGACGCTGACTCCTTGTCGTCCGATCAGATGTAACGAATTGATCATCTCACGGTACATATCGGCAGGACAGATAGTCCGTCCCTTGAATTTTTCAGCCATATCGTATAGCGCTGGAGCAATATATTTTACGGAATCCTTAATATAGGGCTCTAGGTAGCTTCGTCCAACGATACCCTCCTTCGTTTGAACGTCGATCATGACTAGTGACCATTCCGTAAATTGACCCACCTTAGCCACAATAGGTCTTTTCAAAGGAGCCGTGGAAGCCCGCACATTGATGCTTTCAAAAGTAAGTTTTTCCATTAACTCCCCCCGTTTTTTATCTGGCTGGTTTAAATTTGCTGTTGATTCTGCCTGAGTCTTTTTTAGTCTGGTGACTTGAAGCTGAATTAAGTATTAAGTCATAAAATTATAATGACTTTCTGTTAATCTTGCCATTAGGCAGGTAGCGGTTTTACGCTGTGTGTTTTCTTTTAATACTACTTATGGATAAAAAATTAATGAAAAATATATTATTAGGCGTTCTAGGTCTGGTTGTCTCTATTTCATCAGCTACTGCGGGAGATCATGAACATGACGCCGGAAAGATTTCGTTTATATCGAATGGCGAAATGGTGATTGATAAAGTCACGGCTGGAGATATTAGCTTCACCACTGGGGAGCTTACTGGTCTTGGTAACGTGGGCACTTCTTCATACGCAGCCCTGTCCCAGGGCACGGTTCTGACTGTTGACTGTACGGTTAGTGCATTAGACAAAGATGGACAATCGAACCTCTATGCTTTGTGTTCCATCAAGGATAAAGATGGAGATGAGTTTTCAATGGAAAACACAGCAGTTCGTGCACTGGGTTCGAGTGGCTCAGGAAAAGGAGTTTTGCGTGGAGTGAGCGGTAAATATGCAGAGATGATGGGTAACTGTGTATACGATACAACTTACATGATGAACGACGGTATATTCGTCTCTGTTTCTTTTGATTGTGATATGAAGCACTAATTTACCTTAAGCATTAAGCCTAACGTTTTTTTATGATAGGAGCAGTTATGAGTGATCCAAATAAAAACGTTCGAAAGAAATTGTTATTATGGTTAGGAGCGGTATCAATGGCTAGTCTAGGCGCTTGCGGATCCTCTGATAGTGATGTGGGTCGACAAGGTGAGATCGAGCGTTTGCTTGAAGGGACATATGAGTTAACAAGTTGGAATGATGGTGACGATCAGTACGCACCTCCGACCGTTAAGGGCCGTATTACGTTCTATGATGGGACGATCGTCTTTATCATGCACAATAATATTGATAGAGAGAGGCCGAGTACCCTTGCTTGGATGGGTGAATACCAACTAGAGGGCGATACTTTTGGTTATCGATATACCAACGCCTCAACCTTTAAAACCGAAAATGGATCTGCCATTGAGACAAATCAGGTACCTTGGAGAGAATTTAGAGATTACGAAGTTTCCGAATTGACGGATACCACACTTAAGTTAGAAGCTAACGGTGGAAAGCAGATTTTGGAGTTTGGTTTGGCCAAGATGGTCTACACCGATTTCGCGCCATCGAACAATGTCGGCTCTGGCAGTGGATTTGCGAATCGTGTATGGAATCGGATTTCCGATAAGCCTTAATCGTTTCTTATAAATTTAGCAGAAAAGGCGCGTCCTCTTGGGGGCGCCTTTTCTTATTTAGGGCCAAGAATATCCCATTTATAGACACTCAATGGACGTCAGGACGGTCGCCCTCCTTTCAATGTAATTCGATGAAGGGATCTCAACTCACCTTGATAGTCATTAAGAGGTAAATGTAATAGGCATCTATTGTCCCAAAGCGCTACATCACCGTTATCCCACTTAACGCGGCACTGATGCTCCTCTTGTGTCTGGTGTCTGAACAGTTCAGATAGCAGAGCCTCACTGTCCTCTACATTGAGTCCCTGAATACTGCACGTGTGAGCCGGACTAATGTATAGACTTTTTTGTAGCGTTTCAGGGTGAGTTCGAATCATGGGGTGTATTGCTGAAAAAGAATTCGATGCTTTCTTGTTTAACCTTGAGGAACGATTTAAGCGAGTCGCGGATACTGCCTCAAGATCTGATCGTGATTCAGCTTTATAAGACTTCAACAGGCTTTTAAGTTTATCAGGGAGTGTGGTATATGCGTGATATTGACTTGCGAAGAGTGTGTCCCCTCCATTTGATGGAACATTTATGGCGTAGAGCATGCTGGCCATGGGAGGCTTTTCTAAATAAATCGTATCTGTATGCCAAACACCACCAAAATTCTCTGTTTCTGATGGTTTTTTTAAAACATGTGTAATCTCAGGGTGACCCTCTAAACCCTCTAAAAATGGATAAATATCTGGAGATCCAAAATAAGAAGCAAACCTAAGTTGTTCCGAGGGGGTTAGTTTTTGGTTTTTGATAACCACAACGCTATATTGCATCCATGCGGTATGAATTTGTCGTAATTCATCTTCGTTAGCACTCCTTAAGGCCACGCCCTCAATGGTACAACCGACGATCTCATTGAGTGGCGTAATGCGCATGGTGTTGATAGTTATCTAAGAAAAATTATCATTTGTTCGTTATTTGACACTAATTTTAATTAAAATGATGGCATTAAATCTACTCTCAAAGTGATTCCCTGATGCTCATACAAAAAATCATTGATATACGACACCATAAATTGTTTGAAATATCGATGATTTTCATCATTATATTCTCGGCTTTGACCGTGGGTGCTCGTACTTTCAAGCAGCTTGAACCTTATCAAGACTTGCTCTCCTACCTTGACCTTCTTATCAGCATCATCTTCCTTGTTGAGATTGTCATTCGTTATATCGCTGAGGGAGACTTTAGGCGTTTTATTCGAGATCCATGGAATCTTTTTGACACGATCATTGTTATTGGTAGCTTGATTCCGTTAGAGAGTTCTAATCTGGTTTTTGTGGGACGCTTACTGCGTATCTTCAGGGTCTTACGATTGATATCCTTTATTCCGGAATTACGTCTGCTGCTGAACGCCTTATTCAAGTCACTTCCAAGGCTTGGTTATCTCGTGTTGCTAATGTTTATTTTCTTCTATATCTATGGCGCGATTGGTTCGACATTATTTGGAGCTATCAATCCATTTCTTTGGGGGGATATCTCCAAGTCTATGCTCACTCTCTTTAGGGTTATGACGTTTGAGGACTGGACAGATGTGATGTATGAAGTGATGGAGTTGTACCCGCTCTCATGGATCTATTTCCTCACCTTCATTTTCTTCTCAGCTTTCGCATTTCTAAATATGTTGATTGCGATTGTCGTGGACGTGGTCAACAAAGAAAATAAAGCGCTTAATTCAGCTGAAGAAGAAGATGAGCGCCATAAACAGGAGTTGATGAATGGTATTAAAAAAATATCAGGTGAGCTAGAGCGTTTGAAAGATCGACTAGGCTGATTTACCGTTTAAAAATAGCTTGTGAAAATTTTCTGTGGTTTTCTGAGCTACGATATCAACAGGTAGCTCCTTAACGCGAGCAAGTTCCTGTAGAACGAAACGCACGTAGGACGGCTCATTAGTTTTACCTCTATGTGGCATTGGAGCTAAGTAAGGGGAATCTGTTTCGACCATTATGGACCCGATAGGTATCGCTTTAGCAACATTACGAATTTCCTCGGCATTTTTAAAAGTCAAGATACCAGAGAATGAAATTAAGAATCCTAATTCAATCGATGCAAGTGCAAATGGAAGTGTTTCAGTAAAGCAATGCATCACGCCCTTAACGTCCCCTCTTCCGTGTTCTCTAAGAATATCTAATGTGTCATTACCCGCTGCTCTCGTGTGGATGATAAGAGGTTTTTGTGTAATTTTAGCCGCCTCAATATGAACACGAAAACGTTCTCGTTGCCACTCGGTATCACCTTTTGCTCTGAAGTAATCAAGGCCAGTTTCGCCTATCGCAACAACTTTAGGATGATTTGATAGCGTGACTAATCGGTCGGTTGTGGGCTCTTCACAGTTCTCGTTATCTGGGTGCACGCCCACAGATGCATAGATATTTCCATGTTTGCTAGCTAGGTCTAAAATCTCATTTAGTTTCTCGAGCTGCACCGACACACACAGCGCTTTGGTGACATTATTTTCTTCCATACGTCTGAGAAGTCCATCAATATCATCTCCTAATTCGGGAAAGTTGATATGACAATGAGAATCAATTATTTGCATAGCGGTGGGACCTATGTCTGCGGCCATTTTAAAAATAAAGCTTCGAGCGCTAGCCGTCTATTCAATGGATGACTAGCAGATTTGAGGTAATCATTAAATAGGCTTAACCAGCGACTAAATGCTTTATTACTAAGGGAACGTTTGATCCGTCCTAACTCAGTTTTTTTGTCTTCATGGAATGCCACATCCTGCTGGATGTTTAAGAACATTAAATCATGTAATAGTGCGTAGATAATTCGTTGCAATGTCGGAACTTCTATTTTTTCACAAAGTGTCGCGAGTGCAAATGGATCAATTTGATTTTGGCTGAGTAATGAGAGGATGCTTTCCCGATTACTGAAAAAATCCTCATCCGCGATGACCCTAATTGAAGACAGTGGTGCATTACCAGATAGGGCTATTGATAACTCCTGTCTATACGGGTCTTTACACTGCCCATCTATTTGAGTCGCGACCCATCTGAATGCCTCTTGAGCGTCTGGAGGACGCACATTCACCTTTAGGCATCGACTGAGTAGCGTCGGTAATAGTCTTTCCTTATGTTTTGCCACAAGTATGAAATGAAGAAATTCCGCAGGTTCCTCTACGTTTTTGAGTAATGCATTTGAAGCACTTTGATTTAAGTGTTCTGCTGGATCGATGACTATAACTTTGGCATGCCCTCGATGTGGTTTCGTGACGCAAAACGTTCCCAAACTCCTGACGGCCTTAACGCTAATGATATGTTTCGATTTCTTCGTGTCACCTAAGTCATTTCTAGATGAAGAAGCATCCTCGTCATCGTTGGTCAGTAATTTAAAATCCGGATGAGTGTCTGCGGTAAAAAGTGCACAGGATGGACATTTCCCGCATGGATCATTTACTGATGATGTTTCCTCACATAACACCGACTGAGCTAGATAATTCGCTAGAGCTCTTTTTCCTATTCCCTCTACTCCGTGTATCAAGAGAGCTGGTGGAAGAATTTTTCCAACGCTATTCTTCGGTTCAGTAAGCCAAGGGTAGTCTGTTAATTGCATAATCGATCTAGCTCGATTTGAACCATCTCGCGAATTTGACTTTTGTTGCGTGATGAGTCGATGATCTTAATGCGTCCAGGATATTGTGTCGCCCTTGTTAAATACCCCTGCCTTACGCGTTCGTGAAAGTTCATGGTTTCTGACTCAAAACGATCTTTTTTTCTCTTACCCAGACGTCGTTGGGCTGCTAAGATCGGCAAATCAAAAAAAAACGTTAAATCTGGCTGAAGGTTACCTTGTACCCAAGTTTCCAATGTTTCGATTCGTGATGATGAAACGCCGGAACCACCACCTTGATAAGCAAATGTTGCGTCGGTGAATCTATCGCAAATTACAATTGAGCCACAATAGAGTGCCGGCCGAATAACGCGCGCTATATGCTCGTTACGTGCTGCGAACATGAGAAGCACCTCTGTGTCGGATTCTAATGGCTGTTTAGCTTTCAGAATCATATCGCGCAACTTTTCGCTAAATGGTGTTCCACCGGGCTCTCGCGTTTGAACAATATCTTTTTTTTGGTTGCGAAGGTAGCTTGCTGCGTAATCGAGCTGGGTGCTCTTCCCCGCTCCATCGATACCTTCAAATGTAATGAAAAGCCCTGTAGTCACGGTCGTCCTTATTGTTAGCGTTGGTATTTTCTTACTGCTCGGTTGTGATCTTTAAGGTTATCAGAGAATTGATGTGTGCCGTCGCCTTTAGCAACGAAATACAGAAAGTTCGTTTCCTGAGGTCTCATTGCGGCACGGATAGAACTAAGACTAGGAAGCGCAATAGGAGATGGTGGAAGGCCATGTCTAGTGTAGGTATTGTAGGGATTGTCATCTTTTAGATCTTTGTAACGGATATCACCGTCGAAGTTATCTCCCATCCCATAAATAACGGTTGGATCAGCTTGCAGTCGCATTCTTGTCTCCAAGCGATTTAGGAAAACGCCTGCAATAAGAGATTTCTCTTTTACAAGATACGTTTCTTTCTCAATAATCGAAGCAAGCACCAGCCCCTCATAAGGATCCTTTAGGCGGATGTCGGCATGACGCATTCGCCACTCCTCTTCGAGCACCTGAGTCATTTTTTCATGGGCGATCCTCATGATTCTAAGGTCGCTCGTGCCGCCACTGAAGATGTAGGTGTCCGGAAAAAATAATCCCTCGGGATGTCCGTACGAGATGTTTAGTTCATTGAGAATTCTTTTATTAGTCCAGCCCGAACTGGTATGAAGAATGGCGTCGTGCTGATCCAAGGCTTCTCTAAGGTCAGTAAACGTCCAGCCCTCCTGAATGCGAATACGATTTTTAGCGAAATAGCCACGGTGGATTTTTTGCAGCACCTGAAATCCTGTAATTCCGTCTTCGAACTGATATTTCCCTGCCTTGATTTCGGAGCCTAAGCCGAACACCCTGGCCAACAATTTAAAAGACCATGCGTCGTGGATTACTGAGCTGTTTTCTAAGCTCTCCGTTGCGACGTTAAGTGTTGCTCCTCGTTCAATCGTGACCAATACGGGCTCATCTAATTCGATAGGTTTTAATCCAGCAAATAGCATCCAGATCAAGAATAGACCTGCAAGCGCACATACGCTGAGGCCTAATCGGATTGTTAATATTTTTACTTGTTCCAAGATTTTCTAACCATCTGTTTTTGCAGATGACCTAAGATAACTCAGTTCATGCTGGAAAATACGAGACTTCCATTCGTGCCGCCAAACCCAAATGAATTAGAAATAGCCGATCGTATCGGCATTTTTCTGGCATTATTGGGTACGTAGTCTAAGTCGCACTCGGGATCTTGGTCATTTAGGTTGATCGTGGGTGGCGCAACTTGATCCTTAATAGCCAAGGCAGTAAAAACTGCCTCGACACCCCCTGCGGCGCCTAGTAAATGACCAACACTCGACTTTGTGGAGCTCACGACTAATTTACGTGCGTGGTCTCCAAACATACGTTTAATTGCGACAGTCTCTGCGATATCACCTAATGGTGTTGAGGTGCCATGAGCATTGATGTAGTCCACTGTATTAGGGTCCACCCTACTATTTTTAACTGCGTTGTTCATACAGCGTGCAGCACCCTCCCCATCTTCGCAGGGAGCCGTTATGTGATTTGCATCCGCACTCATTCCATAGCCGCTTAATTCGCAATAAATTTTGGCGCCACGAGCCTTAGCATGCTCATACTCTTCAAGAACCATGACGCCTGCGCCCTCGCCTAGCACGAATCCATCTCGTCCTCTATCCCAGGGCCGGCTAGCAGACGCGGGGTCGTCATTTCGTGTACTCAGAGCCCTCGCCGCTGCAAATCCTCCCAC
Organism: Betaproteobacteria bacterium TMED22; assembly: GCA_002167745.1. Lineage (GTDB taxonomy): Bacteria > Pseudomonadota > Gammaproteobacteria > Burkholderiales > Eutrophovitaceae > Eutrophovita. Next base: position 111,896 of record NHCB01000007.1, on the reverse strand, counting down.
CCCAAGCGGTGATACGCACGACTCTGCCCCACCAGCGACCATTACATCGACATCTCCATACTCAATGAGCCGAGCAGAGTCTCCGATACAGTGGGTTGCTGTCGTGCACGCAGTAACCATCGCGAGACTTGGGCCCTTGAGACCGTAAATAATTGATAGGTTTCCAGAAACCATGTTGATGATGGCTCCTGGTATGAAAAACGGTGAAATCTTTCTTGGACCGCTCTTTTCTAAGGTTTTATCGGTATCTTCAATCAGTGGAAGGCCGCCAATACCTGAGCCGATATTTACGCCGATTCGTTCGGCATTGTCTGGTTGCATAGAGAATCCGGCGTCCTCTAGTGCCTCAATACCTGCAGCAAGACCATAATGGATGAATGTATCCATTCTTCGTGCGTCTTTGGCAGAAATAACGGCGGTAATATCGAAATCTTTAACCTCGCCGGCGATATGAGAGGAAAACGGCGTCGCATCAAAACGAGTGATGGTATCTATTCCGGATTTTCCAGCAAGAATGCTCTGCCAAGCCTGAGGAACATTGTTTCCAACTGGACAAACAATGCCTAGACCCGTTACGACGACACGACGCCTTGACACCTACTGCTCCTTACAGTGTGGATAGATCCTCACAAATGGATTAGCTATCTATATTTGAGTTGACGTAATCGATAGCTTGTTGAACCGACGTGATTTTTTCAGCCTCTTCGTCAGGAATTTCGCATTCGAACTCTTCCTCGAGCGCCATGACCAATTCCACGGTATCTAATGAATCAGCACCAAGATCATCCACAAAGGTTGATTCATTCTTTATGTCCGCTTCGTTAACACCTAACTGCTCAGCGACAATTTTCTTGACGCGTTGCTCAATCGATTCCATGTACAAAACCCCTCAGTTTCTAAAAAAAAGTTGTTTAGCGAATTAGCCTCACTAAAGCGCAGTATTCTACCAAATAAAAGGTGGTATGGGTTCTATTCCATCATCATACCGCCATTGACGTGGATAGTTGATCCTGTGATGTATTTCGAAAGGTCTGAAGATAGAAATAAAACGGTATTTGCTATATCCGAGACCTCTCCCAAACGGCCTAAAGGCACTTGATTTATCAAGGCTTTTTTTTGTTCCTCAGCAAGACTTTGGGTCATTTCAGTATCAATGAATCCGGGTGCAACACAGTTCACATTAATATTTCGCCCCCCAAGCTCCCGAGCTAAGGATTTGCTAAACCCTACAATTCCAGCCTTTGCGGCCGCGTAATTTGACTGTCCTGCATTACCTAAAAACCCAACAACTGAAGTCACGTTAATGATTCGGCCAGAGCGTGCTTTCATCATATTTCGGCAAACAAGCTTCGAGAGAGAATAAACAGATTTGAGGTTAGTATTCATAATGTTGTCCCACTCCTCCTCTTTCATTCGCATCAATAAATTATCTCGGGTTATCCCTGCATTATTCACCAGCACAGTGATGGAGCCATAAGTCTTCTCAATATCAGTTAGGGTGCTGGCACACTCGTCTGGCTTAGATACGTCCAGCCGATAGCCCTGACCAGCGATGTTGCTTTTTTTAAATGTCTCGGTGATTTGAGCTGCACCGTTATCCGAGGTGGCCGTCCCTGCAACGATTGCCCCGGACAGGCCGAGGGTTGCTGCTATCTCAGCGCCAATTCCTCGGCTAGCTCCCGTTACAAGAATTACCTCATTTTTTAAACTGATGTTCATCCCTTACCTCTCGATAATTCATTGATGGCAAGCTCCATCTCTTCCTGAGATGCTAGCGAGAGCATAGTAAACTCTTTGTCTATGCGCTTATTTAGCCCTGTAATGACTTTTCCAGGTCCGCACTCGAGTCCAATATTTGTGCTTGTTCCAGTAATATACCTTATAGTTTCAACCCATCTGACCGGGCTAAACAACTGTTCATATAATCGATTTCGGATATCCTCTACGGTGGATGATGTCGATACACTTTGATTGTGAATGACCGGTATTTTTGGTACGTTCATCGGTGCCGCATTCAAGGCTGATAAAAACAAGTCTGCAGCTGGTTTGATTAGACTGCAATGAGACGGCGTTGCCATAGCGAGTAGCGTCGCACGTTTAGCTCCTAAACTTTTTGCCTCATCAATCGCTATTTCTACCGTGTTTTTATCGCCTGCTATTACGACTTGTCCGGGCGCATTATAATTTGCAGCTTCAGCAATTCCTGCATTTTTAGCCATAGCTCGTTCACATGCCAGTTCGATATCCTCATCTGTCAACCCCAATACGGCTGCCATAGCGCCGACCCCGGGAGGCACCGCATTTTGCATCAAAATTGAACGCTGCTGTACCAAGGATAAAGCATCGGAGAATTCGAGAGTACCAGCAGCGACCAATGCGGCATATTCTCCTAAACTATGTCCAGCTAAAATGGTCGGCGTCGACCCACCTAGTTGGATCCATGTTCTATACATGGCAATGTCTGATATGAGCATGAGCGGCTGGGTATTGGTTGTTATTGCAAGTTGATCTTGCGTGCCACTTTGTGCAAGTTGCCACATATCCTTTCGCAAAATAGATGAGGCTTCTTCAAAAGTCTCTGTAACGGTAGACATCTCCGCGAAGGCATTCATCATGCCTACAGACTGAGATCCTTGGCCTGGAAATAAAAAAGAAAATGTCACGATCCTAATTCCTTACACCACACTAAAATTCAAGAAGGGCTCCACCCCATGTGAAACCACCACCAACTCCGGCAAATAACATGAGCTCCCCTTTTTTGATACGACCATCTCGTACCGCTTCGTCCAACGCCAAAGGAATCGATGCTGCCGAGGTATTGCCATGATGATCAACCGTAGCAATCAATTTTTCTAACGGCAAATTTAGCTTTTTAGCCGTGGATTCCATAATGCGAATGTTAGCCTGGTGCGGTATAAACCAATTGAGATCCTCGACTCTCTTCCCTGCGGCGATGAGTAACTCACGCGCAGTCTCTTCAAAAACTTTTACCGCAAATTTAAAAACTATACCGCCATCCATTTGAACCATAGGAGACCCGACGGTTTCTCCGCCTTTAACCCAACCAGGAACGCACAGGTGATTATGAAGCGTCCCATCTGCATGAAGGCTGGTTTTCAAAATTCCGGGGCACTCTGAGCCAGTTAGTACCACAGCCCCAGCGCCATCTCCGAACAAAACACATGTTGATCGGTCTTTCCAATTAAGTATGCGTGAATATATTTCTGCGCCTATGATAAGCACATTTTTCGCTTGGCCGCTTTTTATAAAAAGATCTGCTATGTTCAGCGCGTAGACGAACCCTGAGCAAACAGCCTGAACGTCAAAAGCTGGGCAGGTGGGAATATTTAACTTCGACTGAACGATACAGGCGGTGCTTGGAAAGACCATATCGGGTGTTGTTGTTGCAACAACAATAAGGTCTATTTCGTCGTTATTCAGTCCAGCCTGATTAATGGCTTCTTGAGCAGCCTTTCCGGCTAGATCGCTGGTGACCTCGTTATCTTCGGCAATATGCCGTTGCTTGATTCCTGAGCGTGATACGATCCATTCGTCGCTCGTATTCACCAATTTTTCAAGATCTTTGTTAGTTACAATTTTTTTCGGAAGGTAACTCCCAGTGCCAATAATTCTTGAATACATCACAACTCTTTCTGTTCAGGCACCTGAATATTATCAGTAATGGCATCGAGTATAGAGTGTTTTACCTCCTCATAGGCTCTCTGCATGGCAAAACCCATGCTATATAAATCGGCTGATCCATGACTTTTAACAACAATTCCTCTTAATCCCAACAAGCTAGCCCCGTTATATCGTCGATGGTCGACACGCTTTTTGAATTGTTTTATCACAGGAGACGCTAATAAGCCTAATATCTTTGTAAACGTATTACGGTGGAATTCTTCTTTCAGGTATTTACCTAACATTTGAGCCAGGCCCTCGGATGTTTTCAGTGCTATATTTCCAACAAATCCGTCACAAACAATTACATCAGTAGTTCCTCTATATATGTCTGTCCCTTCAACGTTACCTTTGAAATTGAGGGAGCTGTGCTTGAGTATTTCCGAGGCTTCTTTGGCCACCTCATTACCTTTAATATCTTCGGCTCCAACATTTAATAGACCTACGCTCGGGAAAGCAGATCCTCCACTTGAAGCAACAAGGCAGCTACCCATTACTGCGAACTGAAATAAATGTTCGGCAGAACAATCTACGTTAGCACCGAGATCCAGCATGCATACCTGTCCTTTGTGAGTCGGGAGGAACGAGGCTATCGCTGGACGCTCAATCCCAGGCAACATCTTGAGCACAAATCTTGAGATAGCCATAAGTGCGCCAGTATTGCCGGCACTGACGCATGCGTTCGCTTGTCCGTCTTTAATTAAATCTATAGCGATTCGCATAGATGAGTTTTTTTTGGTTCGGAGTGCTTGAGCAGGTCCTTCATCCATACTGATGATCTCGTCAGCATGAACAATACTTAATCGTTTAGCATCATGAGGATGTCGTTTAAGTCTTTTTTTAATTTGATCCGACTTGCCCACAAGAATCACGTGGGTGTCTGGATGCGATTTAACAAAGTGGATTGCTGCAGGAACCGTGACTTTTACGCCATAGTCTCCCCCCATGCAATCTATTGCTATTCTTATGGTCATGATTTGTACGCCGATCGTTTATCGGCGAAGCGACTCACTTGATCCATATCTGTCCCAAGTAGCTGACATGCCTTATCTATCAGGCACCCACAATGTCTGATAAAACTTAGTCGTCGTTTTTTTGAATAACTTTTTTACCCCGATAAAAGCCATTGGGGCTAATGTGATGTCGTAGGTGCGTTTCACCAGTCGTAGGCTCAATCGCTGTCGATGGGCTGGATAGTGAATCATGTGCTCGGCGCATGTTTCGTTTAGACGGTGATTTTTTTGTTTGTTGCACGGCCATTTGTCAATACTCCAAATTTTTTAGTTTTAAAATGCTTTTCTTAACCCTTTAAATGGGCTTGTCACCTTCGTGTCTCCGTCCGACAGCTGAGGAATTGTGCATTCGCCTTCCTCGTGAAGCGGAACCATAGGTAAAGCCAACAACAGTTCCTCCTCTACAAAGTCCACAAGATCACGTTCCTGCTCTGCAAGTAAGGTAATCACGCCCTCTTCTTCTAGGGAGACTTCTACCAATTCCATTTCGTCCGCCGCTATTATAAACCGACTGTGCGAATTAATCTGCAAGTCATATAGTTCAAGGCACCGCTGGCAAGTTAACTTTAATTCGCCGTGCATTTTGATTTCTATAAAGGGCTTCCCGTCTTTTTGTACTCCGCCGATAACCTTAGCCTTAACGGTATCATTTACGAATATTGAATCATCGGTTAACCTACGCAAATCCCCAGACCTTAGCTGGAGATGTTGAGTTTGCCCTTTTCGTGCAAACTCCAATGTGTCAATACTCGGTCGGTTGATCATAGGGCGCGCATAATATTGATTATATGTGCATTTGTCAAAATTTTATCTGAAAAGTAATGAGTGATGAGTTCAGAGGCTAAACCAATAATTATTCTTGCTTCAACGTCAACCTATCGTCAAGAGTTGTTGAGGCGTATTTGTCCAGAGTTTGAAGTTAAAGAACCTATTGTTGAGGAGACTCCGCTTGATCAAGAAAGCGCCGTAGCGTGTGCCAAACGCTTATCCATCGCTAAGGCAGGTTCTGTAGCTGAGTTACAGACAGTGGGGCGTATTGTTATTGGCTCAGATCAAGTCGCGGATTGTGAGGGAAGATGGCTTTCCAAGCCCGGAACAACCAGTAATGCCATTGACCAATTGCAGTATGCAAGCGGACGAACTGCTGTTTTTTATACGGGTTTGTGCGTTTGGAACACAAATACACATCGTTATGATTCTGAGGTTATAAATACTGAAGTGAAGTTCAGAGATCTGGAGTTATCAGCAATTGAACGCTACGTTGCTAAGGAAGATGTTCTTGGGTGTGCTGGCAGTGCCAAGTCGGAGGGTTTGGGCATTACGCTCCTAGACTCGATACTTGGTGATGACCCGACAGCGTTGGTCGGTCTACCACTGATTGCGTTATCCAGGATACTCAGGCGGCATGGTATAACTCTACCATAATCATTCATAAAATACAGTCAGTATAGCCTATAATCCATTGTTTTATATATAATTTCTGCGCCAAGCTTTCTGATTATTCGTTCGCCAAAGCTCTCTTTGACCGAATAATTAACCAATTCTCTTTCCCCAATAATCTCTCTAGCTACCGAAAGAACGCTGCCATATCCGTCTACCAGGCCCAATTCTATACTTTGCTCTCCAGTCCAAACTAATCCAGAAAAAATGTTCGGGTTCTCTTGAAGTCGCTCACCTCGGCCATCGGTTACGGCTTGAATAAATTGTTGATGGATATTGTTAAGTATAGCTTTAGCATGTTCCTCTTGTGCAGGCCTCATTGGCGAAAATGGATCAAGAAATGCCTTGTTTTCACCTGCAGTGAGTAAGCGACGCTTTATTCCTAAAGACTCCAGTGCCTCAGTAAACTCAAACCCATCCATACGGACTCCGATAGAACCAACGATACTTGAGGGCGCAACGTATATTTGATCAGCAGCAACTGCGACGTAGTAACCACCTGAGGCACATAGATCCTCCACGACTGCGTAGACTGGCAAATCAGGACTGAGCCCACGTAAGCGTTTAATCTCTTGATTGATGAGTTCCGATTGCACCGGACTGCCTCCAGGACTATTGATGCGAATGATGATCCCCTTCGCATGCTTGCTATTAAAAGCTCTTTCAAGGCCAGCTATCACATCATAGGCGTTTGCAGGAGCGCCCGACGCAATAACGCCGTCTATATCGACAATCGCAGTGTGTGGAACTTCATTTTGGCCGTTATTATTAGCCGTAAATGCGAAGAAAATGGCTATAGCAATTGCTAAATAGAAAAAACGAAAGAATATTTTCCAACGACGCGTTCTACGCTGTTCTACGAGTGATGCTTGCGCTAAATTAGTTAGAGTGTCTTTTTCTAAGGTATCCATAATTATTAATCAAAGCTGACTAAAAAGCCCCCACCGGTGTTATCAAATGGACCGCCTGAAAAGTTCATCGTAAGTCTATTTTCGATTTTTTCCGAATAATATAAATGAGTCGTACCGCCAATCTCAACAGCCGGTGCGATTACACTGCTTCCTGGCCCTTTGTACTTGTATTTAAGAGGGTGATATGGATCCGCAGATAAAAGGAAGTTGATATCGCTCATAGCGCTCTCAAGCCGATCAAAGTTACCACCAGTTTTAAGCTGAACCATATAAAAACTTCCGCCATAAGGAGAAACTTTAATATACCAAGGACTCTCTTCCTGGGCGTTTGCTGTTATCGGCATTGAACCTTCTAACAGAATCTTTGCTCCGAAATCGCCGTTTTCGATTTCAAAATCTTCAAGCACTAAAAATTCTTCTGCTAAGATCAGTAACTGGTCCAAGGTTGCTTTGTTCTCTTCGTCGAGTTCGCCAAGCATGCTGAACTCAGCCTCAAAATCAATCGAAACTGTTTCTCCTGCGATTGCCGCTTTAATCTCTTCATCGCTTAATTTGATTTCGAGTGAATCCGCTTTGCAACCAATCAAGAGAAATATTGCACTTGCTAGGCTGATGAATTTTATAATTGAATGAATCGTCATGACGGCTCCACTGGCATTTAATAAACAAAAGAAAAATTGCTTGGCCAACTATGAATTTTTGACTCGGATTGTTTCGGTTGCTCATGATGTCTGCGGAGCTTAAAGCACTCTTAATTGAGAATCAATCCCAGCTCAGACAGCATATCGAGTTTCACACATATTATTTAAATCTGTCCTGTTAGTCCATTAGGTATACTTTGCCATCTTTTTCAGTAATAAGCAGTTTTGTTAAAAAAGCTCCTCTACAGGGTCCACCAATACACTCTCCGGTGTCAGGAAGATATAAAGCTCCATGGGTGGCGCACATTAATAGCTCTGAGTCCGCATCAAAAAATTGTCCGTGCTGCCAGTCGAGCTCAACCTGAATATGGGCGCACCGATTGAGGTAACCAAAAACCACGCCGTGATGGCGAATGACGAAAGCAGACGCCTCTTCTCCGTTTTTGTCATGAGTAGCGAACCGAACTCCGTTGCCGGCATCACGCAGCTCCGAGGATTTACAAATCAACCGTTTTTGAGAAGCCATGTCGTCAATTCAGCAAAGCTGTCAACACAAGTGATTGGATTTAGCGCAATCAACTTATCTTTTTCATGAGCTCCGTATGTGACTCCGATACCTTGTGCTCCAGCGTTTTGGGCAAGAAGAAGATCATGCGTGGTATCGCCAATCATGACCGTCCGCTCAGGAGTGACGCCCACGTCATCCATAATAAAATGAAGCATATCTGGATTCGGCTTGGGGAGCCCCTCGTCAGCGCATCGAGTCACGACAAAAAGATGACCAAAATTGACTTTAGTCAGTGCTCGGTTAAGACCTTCTCGGCTTTTTCCAGTTGCGACTGCAAGAAAATAATTTTTCTGACTTAAATCTTGAAGTCCTTCCAGAACATTCTTAAATGAATGAATCGTCTTATCAGCCTCTAAAAAATGGTGTCTATACCGATTCACGATGCCTTGGTGTTGTTCCTTTGTAAGGTCCGGCGATAAATAATTAAAGGTGTCTACCAGTCCGAGTCCAATCACGTGCTTGGAGTCGGCCTCATTTGGGACAGGCAGATCATTATCGGCATATGCTTTTTGAATGCTTTTCGCTATATGCGCGGTAGAATCCACAAGCGTTCCGTCCCAATCGAATACGATTAAATCAAAGTTGTTCATTTAATTATCTTGCCCTTGGCTTTTGTGAGACTCATCGATAGACCGCATCAACTGATGGAGTTCCATGGGAAGCGGCGATTCGAGTGTTATTTTATTACCCAGCTTTGGATGTTTGAATGAAAATTGGTGCGCGTGCAGAAACATACGCTTTAAACCATATTTTTGGAACAGTTTATTACGGCGAAAATCTCCGTACTTGTCATCACCCAAAATCGGGTAGTTTATATGAGCTAAGTGAACCCGAATCTGATGCGTTCTTCCGGTCTTTAGGTTTGCTTCAATTAAGCTCGTTTGCTCGTTAGCCTCAAGTAATTTGAATAAAGTCAGGGATGGCTTGCCGTTCGCGCGATCAACTACAACACGTCGTTCCCCTGCTTTGGACACATACTTTCTTAGCGATAAATCGACTTTGGAGATTTGACAGTCCCAACTCCCCCAAACCAAAGTTAGGTATATCTTTCTTGTTTGGTCCTTTCTGATCTGTGCGTGCAAGTTTGTAAGCGCGGATCTTCGTTTGGCTAACAAGAGGACTCCAGATGTATCTTTATCTAATCGATGGATGAGTTCTAAAAAGGGTTGATTTGGTCTTGTGGCCCTTAACTGCTCAATCAGCCCTGAGGAAACTCCACTACCCCCATGAACCGCAAGACCAGCCGGCTTGTCGATCGCCAGGATATGCTCATCTTCATGCAAAATTTTGAATTCTTCTGGGTCAATCGGGTTAAGTTCTTGGATTTTTTGAGCTACTCTGATCGGAGGAATTCTAACCTTATCGCCCAAAGTCAGTCTGCGGCTTGGCCCAGCCCGTCCGCCATTAACACGCACTTCCCCACTACGAAGAATACGATACACATGACTTTTGGGCACGCCTTTAAGTAATCTTAGCAAATAGTTGTCGATACGCTGATCTTCACCTTCAACGCCTATCTCGACGTTATTCACGCGATCTTTACATAAGTTATTCATTTTCAATTATAATTCGTTAACGAGTCGTTTGACGACGAGAATGCCACGGTCTCATAAAGAGCGTACGGCCTCCGGGTATTTAGTCCCGTTGTTAGTTAGCCGATAAGTTCTCAACGAATATTGTAAAGACTCGTCCCAAGGTTAATTTCGCTCACCTAAATAACGAAAAACGAAAGTAGCGATATAGTAAATGATTTACGCGCACAAGACAGTGCGGGAGATTTAAAAGGCCAACGCCGGTAGTTTGCGGGGGCTCAGCAAAACCGGAAAGATATTAATATTAGGAAACGATTAGTTGATACGACGAAAGAATTTATTTAGTTAATTTATTGAAATAGTTGAACAAAACTATCAAAAACTAGCGCCGGTTTGATCTCCCACACGCATAAATTGCGCGGGGGAATAAAAATGAAGCGAATGCTATTCAACGCAACTCATGCCGAAGAGCTCAGAGTCGCGATCGTCGATGGGCAAACACTCATCGACTTAGACGTAGAAACAACAGGTAAGGAACAGAAAAAAAGCAACATATATAAAGGCGTTATCACGCGTGTAGAGCCTAGCCTCGAGGCGGCCTTTGTTAACTATGGTGCCGAAAGGCACGGATTCCTCCCTTTTAAAGAAATAAGCCGATCTTATTTTAAAGATCCTAAGGCCAATCCAACTCGCGTGCGGATTCAAGATGTCATATCTGAGGGCACAGAGCTCGTTGTTCAAGTTGAGAAAGATGAACGTGGCAATAAAGGCGCCGCACTAACTACCTTTATTAGTCTTGCGGGTCGGTACTTAGTGTTAATGCCAAATAATCCCAGAGGTGGCGGAGTATCAAGACGCATCGAAGGTGAAGAACGTGCTCAATTACGCGATGCGCTGGACCAACTGAGTTTGCCAAAAGGCATGAGCGTCATTGCCAGAACGGCAGGCATCGGACGCAGCGCAGAGGAGTTAGAGTGGGATCTAAATTATCTAACGCAGCTATGGAAAGCGGTTGACGACGCCGCAGACAGTCAAACAGCACCGTTTTTAATCTATCAGGATGCAAGCCTGGTTATTCGTGCCATACGAGATTATTTTCGCCAAGATATTGGTGAAATATTGATCGATACGGAGTCAATTTACGAGCAAGCCCAACAGTTTATGGGTCATGTGATGCCCCACAATGTGGATCGAGTGAAGTGGTATCAAGAAGAAACTCCGTTGTTTTCTCGTTTTCAAATCGAACATCAAACAGAGTCAGCTTACTCGAGACAGGTACTGCTGCCTTCTGGTGGTTCCATTGTGATCGATCACACGGAGGCAATGGTCGCCATCGATGTCAACTCAGCTCGTTCAACACGTGGGAGTGATATTGAAGAGACTGCGCGTAAAACAAATATTGAGGCTGCGGATGAAGTAGCTCGCCAACTGCGTCTGCGTGATTTGGGTGGACTCGTTGTTATCGACTTCATCGATATGGAGGATACTAAGAGCCAGCGAGCAGTTGAAAACACGTTGCGAGAGGCGCTGAGGTACGATCGCGCTCGCGTCCAAGTGGGTAAGATTTCGAGATTTGGACTGTTAGAGCTGTCTCGGCAACGCCTCCAGACGTCGCTTGGTGAGACGAGTCATATAACTTGCCCCAGATGTGGCGGTACTGGAGTTATCCGCTCTGTCGAGTCTACAGCGCTCCACGTGCTTAGAATTGTGCAGGAAGAGGCTATGAAGGAGAGCACAGCAGCCGTTCATGCTCAAGTGCCAGTGTCGGTCGCTTCTTATTTACTGAATGAAAAAAGAGATGAGCTCTATGCTATTGAGCATCGAGTGAAGGTCAGTTGTGTATTGATTCCTAATAGTCAATTAGAGACGCCTCACTACGCCGTTAAAAGGCTTCGACTTGACGAACTGAATCAGATCGATACGAATCTTGCAAGCTATGATCTTGCAGAAAAGATTGTTGATGCAGAAGAAGGTAAAGACAAAAAGAAAGATATAAAGAAACCTTCTGCGGCGGTTCAAGGGGTTACGCCCACGCAACCTCCTCCAGCACAAAGTAAGAAGGACGGGTTCTTTAAGCGTTTAATTGCAGCTTTGTTCGGGTCGAGCGAACCAAAAGAAAAATCATCTTCGAATAACAGACGACGAAATCAACATTCTGACCGCAGACGTGGCGGAAGAGGCGATGAGCGTAATGATCGAAGACGCAATCGTACCGATTCTAGGGATCGCCGACGACCTAGACGTGGCCGTGGTCGGGTTGAAGAGAATCGTTCCGAATCCACTTCGCAAAATACTGCGCAGCGACAGGACCCTGCAAAAGAGACCATGGATACGAATAACAATGGTAATAATGGCTCCCAAGTTTCAAATACCGAAGGTCCTAACACCGAAAAACGAGAAGGTCAGAGCGGTCGACGCAGACGCAGAAATAATGATCGAAGGAGCCGTAATCGGCGCGGTGACCGTAATTCAGTTCAAGACTCAGGAGCAACGAATAACCAAGACGCAACAAATGACCTACAAGGTAGCGCCAATCAGAGCCCATCGCCTGTTCAATCTCAGGGTGTTAACGTAAGTGCCACACAGCCAGCTGCACAAAGTGAGCCCGTGAATCAAAGTGATAAGCCTACAGAGGAATCAAGCTCAGGTTCAATCTCAACGGAGTCTACTGGTATGGTTGAGACAAACCAACAGGCCGAAGTTGTAAAACCGGTCGCTGTGCAGGCTGAGATGGCTGCGCCGAAAAAAGTGGAAAGCACACCTAAGTCCGATGCTGAAAAGCAAACCACTCCGAGACAGGTTCCGATAAAGGAGGAGCCAGTCGTATTGCCTGCTGGGATGACCATGATCGAGACTTCATCATCTGTAAAGCACGCTAATCTTGATTCCACATTGAATAATGAGGAATTAGAAAAAGTACGTGAAGAGAGAAAGCGTCGAAGACAAGCGCAGGCGTCGAGTATCGAAGCTCAAAGCGAGCCATTACAGCAAGTAGAGACTCAAGACGATCCGAATTAATTTAATTGGAAGCGATGCTGAGCTATCACATTGAAGCGCGCGCCGGGTACATTTGATCTAAAAATGTATCTGCGCCCTCTTCGATCATGTCGAGTACAGTCGTAAACCCATCCGTAGCTCCGTAGTAAGGATCAGGAACACCTTGACGCGAGAATTTTTGACTGAATTCGAGAAATAGCAGGACTTCAGCTGAGCTACTTGCTGGTTTTATTTTATTGAGTGTCTTGAGATGTTCGAAGTCCATAGCAAGAAATATGTCGAAATTTTCAAAGTCAGTCTCTGAGATCTTTTGAGCCCGAATGCTGGTCATGTCATACCCTCTATTCTCGGCTGCGCTGATACTTCGCGTGTCGGCCATCTCTCCGACATGGTAAGCGTGAGTNCCTGCTGAGGAAGAAGAAAATAACGTTTNTAATCCTCTCTGTTTTGCCTTTTTATTTAGTACGGCCTCTCCAGTTGGAGAGCGACAAATGTTGCCTGTACAAACCACACAAACTTTTAGTTCTTTTCCTTTTTCCATTTTTCTCTAGTTAAAGGACCCTGATAAGAACTTATCTTTTAGGCTTTTCAACGTATCTCGATACTGCGCTGCCTTTTCAAATTCTAAATTCTTAGCCGATTCTCGCATCTGTTTCTCAACCCGTTTCATCTCGACCAGCAAATCTGATTCCGATTTGATTTCTTTGCTCGCTTCCTTGCCGTTAACACTTCCTTTATTTGAGTCACGTTCGGAGAAGACACCCTCTATCAGGTCTCGAACACGCTTATCAACACCAGTCGGAGTAATGTTGTTTTCTAGGTTGAAAGCAATCTGCTTCTCGCGTCGCCGGTTTGTTTCGTCAATGGCGCGCCGCATTGACTTTGTAATCTTATCCCCATACAAAATGGCTCGACCGTTAATGTGTCTTGCTGCTCGACCGATCGTTTGTATTAAAGATCGTTCAGAACGTAAGAATCCCTCTTTGTCTGCATCTAAAATAGCCACTAAAGAAACCTCTGGAATATCTAACCCTTCCCGCAACAAGTTAATGCCAACCAATACGTCAAACTCTCCAAGCCTAAGATCTCGAATGATTTCAACACGCTCGACCGTATCGATATCGCTATGTAAATATCGCACCGATACTCCATTTTCTGATAAAAAATCAGTAAGATCCTCAGCCATTCGCTTGGTAAGGGTCGTAACCAGGACTCGTTCATGAAGTTTTGCTCTTACATTGATTTCGGACAGAAGATCATCAACTTGAGTGCTGGCCGCCCGGACTTCCAGTTCTGGGTCTACTAAACCCGTTGGACGAACAACCTGCTCTACGACGCGCTGTTGCTTCTCAAGCTCATAATTGGACGGTGTAGCGGAAACAAAAACCGTCTGCGGCATTAGTCGCTCAAACTCATCGAAGCGCAATGGTCTATTGTCCAGCGCAGATGGGAGCCTAAATCCATAATTAACCAAATTTTCTTTGCGCGCCCTATCTCCTTTATACATACCGCCTATCTGAGGCGCGGTAACATGGGATTCATCAATAAACATAATTGCATTTTTAGGCAAATAGTCTATTAATGTTGGTGGTGGGTCGCCTTCATTACGCCCCGACAAATGTCTCGAGTAATTCTCGATGCCTTTACAAAAACCCATTTCAGTCAGCATTTCTAGATCAAATCGAGTGCGCTGTTCAATCCTCTGGCATTCTACGAGGAGACTATTCTTTTGATATTGAACGATGCGCTCACGAAGTTCGATTTTTATTGCTTCAATAGCACGTAANACTGTTGCTCGGGGTGTGACATAGTGACTTGAGGGGTAAACGGTGTAACGTTTAACTTTATTAATAATATGACCAGTTAAGGGATCAAAAATGGATAGAGATTCTATTTCGTCATCGAATAATGCAATACGGATAGCATGTTCAGAGTTTTCGGATGGAAATACATCAATTACATCACCCCTAACTCTGAATACACCTCGATGGAAATCCATATCGTTGCGCTCGTACTGCATCTCAGCGAGTCGTTGAATGATTTTCCTTTGACCAATCTCCTCACCCTCTATTAGGTGCAATATCATTCCATGATAATCAACCGGATCTCCGATACCGTAAATACAGGAGACGCTCGCAACAATAATGGAATCGTCACGCTCTAGCAGCGATTTAGTTGCTGAAAGGCGCATCTGCTCAACGTGTTCATTAATACTGGAATCTTTTTCGATAAATAGATCACGAGACGGTACGTAGGCCTCAGGCTGATAATAGTCNTAATACGAAACAAAATACTCAACAGAATTTTTTGGAAAAAATTCTTTAAATTCCGAATATAACTGCGCTGCTAGTGTCTTATTCGGAGCAATAATGATTGCCGGTCTTCCTGAGCGAGCAATAACGTTAGCCATCGTAAACGTCTTCCCTGACCCTGTAACACCCAGTAACGTCTGGNATGACAAATCAGTGCTAAGACCGTCCAGGAGACTCTGAATCGCTTTTGGTTGATCGCCAGCAGGTTCGAACAATTGATTGAGCAAAAAGGGACTATCGGGAAATCTAATGAAATTTTCTGAGGACAAAATGTCGTGAACCTTGTTTCTTGTGGAATTTGCATGAATACGTGCGGTACAATATCGCCCGTTTGTTTCTTAATCTCTATCTTATCAGCGACCAGTATATGATGAACTCAGCTTTTAGCGCAGTTGAATTAGCGCCCAGTGATCCTATCTTAGGATTAACAGAACTCTTCAAGTCAGACAATAATCCTAATAAGGTTAATTTAGGTGTCGGTGTTTATTACGATGACAATGGTAACGTGCCATTGCTAAGTTGCGTGCGATTAGCGGAATCAAAAATTGTGGCGAAGCATCGGGCTAGATCTTACCAGCCAATCGAGGGTAATACTCAATACAATAAGCTCGTTCAAACATTACTTTTCGGATCTGATTCTGAGCTGCTCAATACGAATCGGATCATTACGGCTCAAACCTTGGGAGGGACCGGTGCGTTGAAGGTTGGGGCCGACTTTCTAAGACAAATTGTTGGATGTTCAGATGTCTGGATTTCTGATCCTAGTTGGGCAAATCACCAGGGGATATTTAGTAATGCGGGACTAAAAGTAAATGTTTACCCATACTACGATCCAAATACTCGAGGGATCGCATTTGATCGAATGGTTGAGCAGTTAAAAGCGTTACCACAACAAGCCATTGTTTTGTTGCATGCTTGTTGTCACAATCCAACCGGTGTAGATTTAACCGCAGATCAATGGCAAATTGTTACTGATATCGTTGTGGATCGGGGTTTGATTCCATTTCTAGATATTGCCTATCAAGGGTTTGGATCTTCCCTTGATGAGGATGGGGCAGTGGTGAGACTATTCACTGAAAAATGTCAGAATTTAGTTATTTCGAATTCATTCTCGAAGTCATTTTCATTATACGGCGAGCGTATCGGCGGTTTATCGATTATGTCTGGCACCGCTGGGGAAGCAAAGCGGGTGCAGAGTCAATTAAAGCGTTTGATACGAACCAATTATTCAAGCCCACCCATCCACAGTGGAGCCTTGGTTGAAACAGTCCTTGCGGATTCAGAACTTAAGGCTCAATGGGTTAACGAGCTGACTGGTATGCGAGAGCGCATTAAAAAAATGCGTTTAGATCTCTCGACGAATATTGCTAAGTTATGTCCAGGGGCTGATTTTTCATTTATTACGCAACAAAAAGGAATGTTTTCCTATTCAGGATTAACAAAGGAGCAAGTAATTAAGCTTCGAGAAGAGCATTCTGTATATGCGGTAGAAAGTGGCCGGATCTGCGTTGCCGCCCTAAACTCCCAAAACGTTGAGTTTGTGTCTGATGCAATCTCTAAAGTAATCCTTTAGGAGCCCAGTTGACCAACGGTCTCCGAATCACTATCATAAGCGCCTTCCAATTCCTCGATAGCTCAGTTGGTAGAGCAACTGACTGTTAATCAGTGGGTCCCTGGTTCGAGTCCAGGTCGAGGAGCCAGTTTAAAAAAACCGTTGTCATCGAGGCAGCGGTTTTTTATTGTCATGCGCCGCCCTTTTTACTTCAATAAAAACTTATAAACTATTGTTTTGTAGGAAAATAAAATAAACGAATTAAACAACAAAAATAAGACTGTTTGCGGCGCCCATCAATCGTATTAATTAGGACGTTTCATATCACAAGTAGTCGGCAGAAATGTGTCCTCTGCTCTTGTGACGAAATCGGTCATCGGGCCAATGCCCATACGTTCAACGTCAAACTCAACACCGTCAACTCCGGATTTTTTGAAAGTTGACACATAGAGTGGCTGCATCAGTTGATGATTCTCTGCGCGCATCCATACTTCCCCGGTCGCGCCTTTATACCTAGCTTCTTCAAGCGCTTTAGCTACGGTTAATGGGTCTGTCGAGCCGGATTCCTCAATGGCAAGAACAAGGAGTTCTATCGCATGCTTTAAAGATAGAAAAAATAAATCATCATTAGCCTTGGGGAATTTGTCGCGATAAGCTTGAGTAAGCGCATCAGACTCGTCTCCCCCAGCATTTACATGCCACATTGTGACCTGCTTCACACGGTCTGCAGCAGCATCACCCATCGCTGATAATCCTCCAACGATACCCGCGTATTGTGTGTAGAAATTAACATCTAAGCGAGCCTCACTTGCTGCCTTTACAAGAAGTGCAAGGTCTGCTCCCCAGTTTCCTGTAATCACTGAATCCGCACCAGACGCCCTAATCTTAGCTATATAAGGAGAGAAGTCCTTAATTTTTGCAAGCGGGTGCAAATCATCACCTACAATTTCAATGTCAGGTCTTTTTTTGTTGAGCATTGATATAGACGCTTTAGAAACAGCATGACCGAAGGAATAATCTTGGTTAATCAAATAGACCTTTTTAATTGCTGCATCCGATGCCATCATGTTGGTTAGCGCCTCCATCTTCATATCAGAATCAGCATCGAATCGGAAATGCCAGAAATTACAACGATCATTAGTCAACATTGGATCGACCGCCCCATAATTAAGATAAACCATCGCGTCATTCGGATTACGCTGATTATGCTTCGCCACAGCCTCACTTAGCGCTCCAGCGACCGCTGAGGAATTGCCTTGTATCAGAAATTCGACATTTTGATCAACAAGCTGGCGAAAGGCGATTAAGGACTCCTGAGGGTTACCCTTCCCATCAAGCGGAATAATTTCGAATTTGACGCCATTTAAAACACCGCCACGTGCGTTCACGTTATCAACAAATAATTGTAGTTCCCTTAACCCATGCTCACCAACATTTGCAAATGGTCCGGATAGCGGATCTATAAAGCCAAGGCTGATACGTTCTTCTTTTTGACCACACCCTGACAGTAACAATAACGAAAGGATTGTTAGCCTTATTAAAAAATTTTTAGCTCTCATTTCGTTTGTCTCCAATTTACATTTATAGTCGTAAACATTGTCATAAGTTCTGTGTGGCTTGTCATCTTCGAAAACATGCTGACCGATCTTNATAAATTGATACGTTTATTAATGGATAAACAAGCTAAGAGCCAACATAATTGGTTTTCACAGTGGTATAGAATTCTTGAGCATATCTCCCCTGCTCTCTTGAGCCGTAACTGGATCCTTTACGACCCCCAAATGGCACGTGATAATCAACCCCCGCAGTTGGCAAGTTAACCATTACCATCCCAGCTTGAGCGTGCCTTCTGAAGTGCGTGGCATACTTAAGGGAAGCAGTGCATATACCTGAAGACAGACCAAACTCGGTATCGTTAGCAATCGACAGTGCCTCCTCGTAATCACTAACGCGAATAATGGAGGCAACGGGACCAAAAACTTCCTCTCGGTTTATTCGCATATCATTATCGGTTTCGGTAAACAACGCTGGTTGAAGGTAAAATCCCTCTGTCTCACGTGTGAGTAAATCTCCACCAAATGCGAGTTTTGCCCCCTCTTTTTTAGCTTCTTCAATGTAATAGAGGTCTTGGTTAAGTTGATTTTTATCAACCACTGGACCCACATCCGTATTCGGATCAATCGCGTTTCCTATCTTTAATCTCTCCAATCGGTTGACAAGGCTATCAACAAATTGATCATAAATCCCATCAGTGACAACTAAGCGTGATGAGGCGGTGCAGCGTTGTCCTGTTGAAAAGTATGCTCCGTTAACAGCGCACTCAACAGCATTACTTAAATCTGCGTCATCAAGGACTACTAGAGGATTTTTACCTCCCATCTCCAGTTGAAACTTAGCCATTCTCGCGACTGCAGTTTGAGCGACACTGCGACCAGTCTCAACTGATCCTGTAAACGTAATCGCATCGACTTTTGGATTAGTAACTATTTCATCTCCGACAACGCTCCCTCTACCCATGACAAAATTGAATACGCCACTGGGGACGCCAGCGTCTACGATGATTCTAGCGATCGCATGAGCAGTACCTGGCACAAGATCCGCTGGCTTAAAAACTACGCAGTTTCCATAAGCAAGGGCTGGAGCAATTTTCCAAGCAGGAATAGCAGCCGGGAAATTCCAAGGAGAAATGATACCAACTACTCCCATAGGATCTCTCAAAATCTCGACATCGATTTCAGGTCGGATAGAAGGAAGTAAATCCCCTGTCTGGCGCAAGACTTCGCCGCCGAAGAATTTAAAAATATGCGCGGCCCTTGTGACTTCTCCAATTCCTTCAGGAAGCGTTTTTCCTTCCTCTCTTGACAACAGAGTCCCGATTGACTCTTTTTGGGCAAGTAGTGTATTACCGATTTCATCCAGNAGCTCTGATCGAGCTTGAACTCCGTAGCTAGCCCAATCTGAGGATGCCGCCGATGCCGCCTCAATCGCATGCTTTGTTTGTTGTCTGTCAGCCCTTACGTAATCTGCGATTACCTCGCTTATATTTGAAGGATTTATGTTTTCAGAAGATTCGTCTCCGCCGACCCATTCGCCTGCGATATAGTTTAAATATTTTTCCCGTTGCATACACCCTCCAAACTGATTACCTGTAAGACCAACAAGTCTGATGCTTTAATTGTAATTCTTCGTTGTTGTTTTTTGATATCTGATTCCCAAATATCACCGGAAGAACTTAATTATAGGAAAATTTCGATAATATAGTCAGCGATCGAAACACACGAAGGCCAAGTCACTTGGTTCTCCTCTGCGAAAGTTTCCCGCGAAAAATCCGTCTTCTCTAATGCATCCCGGACCTATATCTACGATCAGTTGTTTATTTGAGACTTCTAAATTCCATACACAGGCACTGTCCCACTGATAACTAAAACCATTTAATTTCATATCCCACTTATCAAATTGAGCTGACCTTGAGATAAGTTTACTGTTTCCATTTGTACAATACATGTCAATAGGACCTGGACTATTCGCTTTTAATCGATATTTTGAGCCTATCTTCATAATACTGAAACTTGCGTGGTCGTCATTCGTCCACGACCCTTCTACCGGACTGAGATCATTGACGCGAGATCTAACGCGCCATAAACGGACCTCGTAGATTCCCTTCAGACATTCTGCATCATCACCGCATTCAACCCTTTTTTCCACAAAGGTTCTGGCCTCTACTAAGTATTGAGTTCTTGTGAGTAATTGCCTGAGGCCATTAATGTGGGTTGACAACTCAAAGTCTAGAGATGATAGGTATGTTGATCCACAAATTACTTTTTGGCTAATAGAAATATCGTCAACGCAATCAAAAGACGGTGCAATTTTAACCTCGTCAGCTCGAGAAATACCCCCGAAAAAAACGCTAAAAGAGACGAAAAAAACGCTAAGAAAAGATAGTATTCGATGAATCATTAGTATAAGTGAGGCTAAGTGCTAATCTCTGAACGGCCAATAACCTATCATTGACGTCTAATATACGCCTTTATTTTTTTGGGGAGCTTAGCGTTTGGATAACGCTAGGTCGAATCACAAGTTGATTCGCTGGATAATGCAATAAGAATACCTGAGACGGCAGAATATGGTCTCGTTTGTGGTTGATTTTTTAAAACAGAAATGACTACTTCTGTTAGCTTTTTGCTGCTCCAAGAATTCGGCAGGCAGACGGGTTTACCGTGGACTAAAAATGCATATGGTTGTTCTTTCAGTCGCTCCCTAGTTTGGTGACGAGCGCCTTCTACGACACCCATCACGAACGCCATGCATGGTTCTTGATCTACCTGACACTCATTAAGAAATTGATCTACGCTGACGAATCCCTTGTTAGCGCTAGCTACCGAAGCCATGAGCGACAGCAACATTAAAATTAGCGTTCGAGTCACAGCTCAGGTATCGTCACTGTTACCTCAAACGACGCGTACCAAGCCGCCAAATCCCTGATCTGTTCTTTCGATAAATTCTTGGCAATCAAACTCATTCTGCGGTCATGCCTTTCACCTTTTTGGTAATCGACCATGGACTTCTCAAAATACAACGAACTCATGCCAGCTAAATTAGGGGCTTCTGGATATTTCGAAATTCCGTTTTTGCCATGACAAACCGAACACTGAGCAGACAACTTCTTACCATTTACGGGGTCGGCAGCCAATGTCGCACCACTGATCATTAAACCCATGCACAAGATTAAAAGGCGTTTCACTATTTACTCCAATTAAAAAAAGCCCCCGGCTATAGGCCGGGGGTTTTCTCTAAAATCGATTAATTACCGACGTATGTGATCTTGTAGATCGCGCCTGCGTAATCATCTGAAACGAGCATTGAGCCGTCTTTCATCATAGTGATAGACATTGGACGGCCATCGTACTCTTGGTTAGCATTTAGCCAGCCTTCAGCAAATGGCTCCATAGTGGCATTGCCTTCGTCATCGATGAAAGTCACCATCACTCGAGAACCACAAGGTGTTGTTCGATTCCATGATCCATGCTGTGCGTGGAAGATAGCATTCTTATACTTTCCAGGGAACTGGTCGCCTGAGTAAAATGCCATACCCAAATCAGCACAGTGAGCAGTAGTTTCTACCGCTGGATGGACGATACCCTCTGGAGGCGTTTGACCTGCGTACTCATTGGTTCTAACAGTACCACCACCGAACCACGGATGACCAAAGTGCTGGCCAGCTGCAGTTTGCCGATTTAGCTCACCCGGTGGGATGTCATCGCCCATACCGTCAACCTGGTTATCAGTCCACCAGAGTTCACCTGTGACTGGATGGAAATCCTGCCCAACAGAGTTACGAACGCCGTACGTATAGACTTCTCGGTTTGAACCATCGCGATCCATACGGATAATGCCGCCAATACCAGTCTCTGTGTATAGCTCTAGTTTATCTTCTGGAGCAACATTGTATGGCTGACCAAGGGAAATGTAGACCTTGTTATCTGGACCGATATCAATCACACGTGCAGTGTGGTTGTAGCTCTCTTCGCCTTCAGGAATTAATTCGCCCTTGGGAACGATGTCCACAGCTACAACATCTGGACCTTCGAAGAAGAACTCAGCTGCTGGAAACAAACGAACGTGATTTCGTTCAGCGATGTAGAGAAAACCATCTTTTGTGAACTGAACGCCGTTTGGCACATCGAATGACAATGATGGTGCGAAATCTTTGACTTCATCAGCAACACCGTCTCTGTCTCTATCGGATACCACCCAGACCTTATCTTTCCGAGTACCGACAAACAACGCAGTTCCCTGAGGCGCCATAGTCATGTCACGCGCATCTGGAACGATGGCGTAAAGATCAATAGAGAACCCGTCTGGTAACGTGACATTTTTCAGAATCTCACGAATGTTGTCAGCTTTTTTGCCTTCCTGGGCAATATACGTATGGTCACCCATAGTCTTGCCAGAAGTGCCGAAAATACCGACATTGTTTTCTTTCGCAGCTACTCCTGTTGCGAATGCTAGACCCGCTAGACACGCTGCAGTTTTTTTAAATTTCATTAATAAATACTCCCTAAGATTAAACTTCTTAATTACTATTATTAAATGTACTATGCCCGTCTAGGCCTCACGAAACCTAATATCGTGAAAACAAGACGGAATGATTTGGAACAGGCGGTAACCCATTGGTTCCCGGGGCGAGGTGGTAACCCATAGCCACCGAGGGAAGGAATGTTACCAGTTTATTAAAATGCCACAAGCTGTGGCAGCGAGTGTTGCACTATATTGCCGTCACGGTCTGATAAACCGCATAAATCGGACCGATCGCTTGCTTCAGTGCTCGTCGAAAGGGTTTGCTTGAATCCACTCAATCGTTTCTCTTAGGCATGATTGAATGTTTCGGAAAGAAGCGCCAAGGCTATCTCGACGGGTGAAATCAAATTGCGTGACAGGTTTAGGATCGTCAGTAATCGGCATTGGCATCTGCATTTGCGGGAGAATCCGTTTTATTTCGGCATATATATCTTGCCAATGCCAACTGCTATAAACACCAAAATACCGCCCGTTTGCTTTAGGGTCTTCATAGGCCGCAAGGAATAAGTTAGCCAAATCGTGTATGTGGCTCATTGACGTTGAATCATTAGGCACCTGTTCGTGGCGTCCTATGCCACCACCTATTAAACGTTTGAGCCAAACATGCGGATTCCTCTCCATATGCTCAGGAATGATCACTGGACCGAACATCCCGGTTGGCATAATGACGCTGAGCCTGACACCGGCTTCACGCGCAAATTTAAATGCAGCCTTCTCCATCACTGTCTTAGCTGCGGACGTATATTTCTTCGCACGACATTGTTCGTTTGGATCAGACCAGTGATCAACTTCATTTTTTATGGATACGGATGGAATTGGATTTGTCGAACTTGTAGAACTGCAAATTACAATTTTTTTTACGCCGTTTGCTACTGCTGAACGCATAATGTTCAAACACCCATTAACGGTTGGCATGATGATTTCTTGGTAACCCTGTTCATCATTCATATCTTTTCCAAGCATGCCCGAGGGTCCTTGATAGGTAGGGATTAGAGTGGCTATGAACAGTCCATCGACATCTCGTGTCGCCTTATTAAAATCATTTTCAATCGCCATATCTGCATTGAAAAGAGTAAGTCTATCGCCACCAGGAAGGGCTGTAAGAAATGGCACCTTCTTGGGATCGGTGATGTCACGCAATGTCCCATTAACACGATACCCCTTCAATAGCGCCGCTCGCGTAATATTTGACCCAACCAGTCCGCTCGCGCCAGCTATACAAACGGTTTTTTTATTCGGACTATTCATATGATATTTTGATGCCACTCAATGTTAGGGTTTTCTTTCTATGTCTGGCTCTGGGTTCGCCCTTTTCCCATTAATCCGTGTGCTTCGATCGGGGGATAATCTCGAATCGCCGCTTCTACAGGATCAGTACCCCAACCAGGTCGATCAGAAATAATAAGGTGACCTTCTTCGTATTTTGGGGTGTACGTAAATAGCTCGTGATCCCACTGAATCCGATCGATATCCACCTCCATAATTCTAAGATTAGGAACAGCCGCACAAAAGTGAGCATTCATCATCGTGCACAAATGACCGTAAAAATTATGACAAGCGACATTTACTTCATGAGCCTCAGCAACTGCAGCAATTTTCATGGATTGCCAAACGCCATTCCAAGGCGTATCAATAATGGCTACATCCAACGCTTGTCGGCGCAGGAATGGCAAAAACTGTTGTACTCCGATCAAAGTTTCACAGGAAGCAATAGGGTGCGGACTATGGGAGCGAATATAAGCTAGAGCCTCGGGATCCCGCGTATCAAGCTCTATCCAAAACATGTCTAGATCTGCTATTTCCCTTAAAATTTTGAGATAACCTTCGGTCTTAGCATTGAAATTAAGATCCAAAAGAATGTCAATGTCAGGCCCGGTTTCTTGTCGAATGGTCTCTAGGTGCTCTCGTAATCCCTTTAATATTTTTCGGTCGACGTTTAATTCGGGCAAAAAAGGGCTACCAAATCCTGGCGCCCACCCTTTTATCTGATCATCCTCGTATCGCCAAATATTGGTTTTAATAGCCGTAAAACCTTTCTTGGACACCTCACGGGATATTTCTCGGACACCTTCCTGATCGCTGATCGTAGGTAAATAGTGAGGAATTCGTCCTGCGCGCCAAGTTACAAAGTGTGACCAATAAACGCGTAATCGATCTCTAATTTTTCCGCCCAATAGTTCATAGCACGGCAGGCCCAATGTTTTTGCTTTGGCATCTAGTAAGGCATTTTCAATAGCACCGAGTGCCTGTCCTACCACACCACCCGCACCAGGCCTGGTTGTACAATAAAGATCCTCTCTAATCCGTTCGTGGCGCATGACTGATTGGCCGATAATGCGTGGTGCTAATTGTTTAATAACTGCTCCGACTCCAGGAGACCCAAATCCTTCATCAAACTCACTCCACCCCACGACACCATCGTCGGTTACAACTTTTACGAAGTAATAATTACGCCAGCCAGCACTACAAGACAAGGTTTCGAGCGTTACGACATTAGTAGATTTATTCATTGTTTTTCCAATATCATGCTGAATCGTATGAAAATACTAACATTTAGCTAATTTAATTTAAAATACAGGAGATGTTTTACGATATATTCAGAGTATCTCTTTAAGAAAGTTCGAAGTTAAATATTAACGACTCGTAGAGAGTGACATAATCTGATATCGATTGATCATCTGCACCGGACACTCATTTAAATAACACACGTAACCGGAGACTGAGGCTGCTATG
The DNA here is from genome assembly GCA_002167745.1 of Betaproteobacteria bacterium TMED22. Taxonomy (GTDB): domain Bacteria; phylum Pseudomonadota; class Gammaproteobacteria; order Burkholderiales; family Eutrophovitaceae; genus Eutrophovita. Next base: position 86,438 of record NHCB01000007.1, on the reverse strand, counting down.
GAAAATGTAAATCTTAAAAAGGGTACGGTATTAGTATCGGGCGTTGGGGCATCAAACGGATTAGGTGCGGCTGTGGCTCGGAAATTCGCCGAAGGCGGATATCCAGTTGTTATTGCAGGNCGCAGTGAGGAAAAACTGAAAAATACCCTTAATGAGCTGATTGACGCTGGAGCAACAGCCATCATGCGTGTTACTGACGTAACGGATGCAAAATCAGTTTTGAAGCTTATCGAAGAGACAGAGTCAACAGGGCCTATTGAAGTAGCTGTGCACAATGCTGGCGGCAATAATTGGGCCCCTTTTCTTGAAGTCACAGAGGAATCTTTCACAACTCATTGGCGGGAACACACATTAGGCTCCTTCCTCCTCGCTCAATCCGTACTACCCCATTTCCTAAAGCGATCACAGGGTACGCTTATTTTTACAGGAGCTTCTGGCAGCTTGCGAGGAAAAGCGAAATTCGCTCCGTTTTCCGCTGCAAAAGGCGGCGTTAGAAACTTGGCTCAAAGCTTATCTCGCGAATTTGGCCCCAAGAATATTCATGTGGGGCATGTAATCGTCGATGGCGGCATTGATGGGGAACGATTAAATAGACGTGCGCCAAACTTAAAGGCTGAACGCGGGGATGATGGCATGTTACATATTGACGCGATTGCTGAAGCTTATTGGATGCTTCATCATCAGCATCGAAGTGCGTGGACGCTAGAGTTAGATCTTCGTCCGTGGTCCGAGAACTTTTAACAGATGGATTGACCCTTCGCGTTTGAAAGAGACAGATACAGTGAAATGAGAATTTTTGCGTTTTTACTTAGACAATTTTTGCCCGTTTTATTAAGGCGTCTTATGCCAACCTTGATACGGATCATAAAATCAATTTTTCGTTGATAAAGGGAGTTGTAAATACTATGCCAATTATTCGAATCACGGTACCAGAGGGCACCGCGTCATCAAAGAAAGATTTAATTCGCACCGATATAAAATCTGCAGTGTTGCGCACACTAGCACCAAAGGAAACGAAATACGATTATGTATCAGTATCCGAAGCCTATGGCGTTATTGGAGATGGCCTTCCTGTCGTAGATGTTGATTTAAGGCCGGGACGCAGTCCGGAACGAAAAAAAGCGCTCGTTGACGAGATCGCTCTAATATTATTGGACACGCTTAGTGTCAAAGCAGAAGACATCTATATATTGTTCCGAGAAAATCCGGCTGAAAATCACTACACAGGCGGCACGCCGCTTCCCGAGTGGAGGCCCGCCAGTGATTTAGTATCAAACGATTGATTAAGTTGGAATAACTCTTAAAACAAAACGCCTTGTCCTTGTTTTGAATCCCAAGGTTTAAGTTTTTCCATGATAAGTGAGAACTGATTTGACGCAAGAAAAGTTTGGAGCCAATTATGTAGTTGCGGCCAATCTTGTTGATCGAACCACTCAGGGTTGGCAATTCGAAACTGACGTACAAAAGGAAGGCTAGCAATATCGAGAAACCCTTGGCTTTCTCCAGATAAAAATGAAGTCTCTTTTAACAAATCATTGACCCGACTAAGAAATTTACTGCCTTCCTTTCTGTACTTTACGCTTTCGTCAGCCCCCAAACCATATCTACTTGCGTACTTATAACGATCGAGATTGTTTTTAAATTGGCCATCCAATTTGGCTAAGAAGTTTCTCGAATGCTCTTGACGCGCGTTCAAGACTCCACACCAATTATTGGGATCATTTTGAGTGAGCGCCCAATACATGATTTCGATACTCTCCTCTATGATTTTTCCATTTGATAGCTTGAGCACAGGAACTGTAGCTTTAGCGCTATCGCAGATGAACTCATCAGGTTTATTACGAAGGACAATCTCTCGTAAATAGACCTGGGTCCCGCTCGATTTGATCGCTAAGCGGGTTCTCATCGCGTATGGGCATCTACGAAATGTCCACAAAACCGGAATTTCGTTATCGTTCATTGGTTCTTAAAAAATTAGCTGACAGATCCAGTAAAAACGACAACATGCGAGGTCCTCTTATCCCAGAAGCCATCGTCATAAACTCTCATTCTTAAATCCTTGACCAAGCGAATAATAACAGCCACGATACAGTATCTTCAAACTTACTTTACGAATTCCATCAAAGGCTATGGTATTGGATTTTAATTATGACCCTGTCAAGGTGACAGACGAGGCAACTGCTACTGGCAGAACAGCCGAGATTTTCCAGGATATTCGAGCAACAATGCGAATTCCAATAGTCACATCAATTTGGAGAGCTCTTGCGTCTTGGGATGATTGTCTTGAGCGGACATGGGACGCAGTAAAACCTATATATGAAAGCGGATTACCTGATCTAGTACTGCCCGAGTTTCTGGATCAAGTAGCTTTATCAGGACCTGAATTCCAAATTGAGAAGCGGGTCTCAACCCACGGCCTCTCTGGCGCAGATTTTCTAGACATCAAACGAATTGTAAAAGCCTATAGTCGTTCAAACGCTCTTAATTTGTTAGCGTTAGCGGCGTACGTCTCACCGCCAAGCGAGGGTAGTCTCTTAGTGCCTAACAACTCCAATAATCACCATGCTACGCTCCCGTTGAAACCCTTACTATCCAGAGCGCAAATTACTGACCAAAATTGGATTCATGTATGTGAGGCAAATTCACTCGGAGCAAGCACACCGGATGACACGTTCTCCCATCAAGCGCACGTAGCGACTCTTTGGCGACATCTGGCGTACTGGCCAACATTTTTATCTTTAGTTTATGAGGGTTTTTCGCCTCACCAAAAAACTGGAATTATTGATGCGATGAGCTTAAGAACTACTACTCTCGCAGCCAATATTGGGGCCAAAATTAGTCGCTCATTCAATATCGTTCCAACGAGTTTGCCTGACAAATCCATTGAAGTCATTAGTAGCTATGTCCAAAGTCCTATCCAAGTAGCGCGTATGGTTGTCATGGGTCACGCGTTATCAAACTGGTTGGGTCAATTGGATTGACGTTGATGTTTGCTGGAATTGTCAAAATGCTGCGAAAAACGCTTAGGATTAATGCCTCGATCATTGCCTTATCGGCATTAATATTCGCGATAACTCCTACCCCGGCTCATACAACGGAATGGTCTCCGGTTCTAGTATTAGAGAACGGTGATGAAATTCTATGGAAATTGAATCAAGTTGTAGAGCCAAGAAGACGTTTCTTAATTGACGAATTAAGGGATCTCAGTAAAAGCTACGATGACATAAAGTCTTTTGTTACACAATTTGAGATTGATTGTGAACGTCTACGCATAAGAGAGATCTCTTATGATTATTACGCAAAACCAAAGGCTATCGAGTTGATAAAAAACGTTAACATCGCGCCAAATAGGCAGAGATGGGCTTACGCTGAATGGAACGAATATGTCAAATTTATGACGGGCTATTTTTGCGAATAAAGAGAGGATGGATATGAGGATTTTAGAGATTAAAAAATATTACCAGTATCTTCTGCTAGGCTCAGCTCTCGTTATGAGCCACCCAGCCCAGGCGACATGTAATGCAGAGACACTAGAATGTAAAACTCAAACTATTGAGCATTTAAAGCGCGAAATAGAGCGTTTCGAGATAGATAACGCAGAGTTGCAATACGACAACGACGATTTACGAGAGCGACTAAAAGTCACAAAGAAGAAACTTGATTTGTGCTCAATCAACCTAAAAAATGTGACTGTCGAAATTCAATCTTGTGGAAGGTGAAGACCTTGATCAGAGAGAATTGATGAATTTTATGACTCGGTCTCTGTCCGGTTTGGGTAAGCCTACAAACTTGTGACGCGATAATAAAGCCTCTCCTCCGTGCCATAGGATCGCCTCCTCAACAGAGGCGGCTCGACCGTCATGTAACAGCCCGACACCTCCTGAAATCACATCCATTAATCCAATTCCCCAGAGTGGTGGCGTTCTCCATTCCCGACCATTTGCTGATCCCTCTGGCCTATGGTCGGAGAGTTGCTCTCCCATATCATGGAGTAGCAAGTCTGTATAAGGATGAAAAGCCATATTTCTAAATTCCTTGAGCAGGGTCTTTTCTCCCGTTACAAGCGTAGGGACATGACACGCAGCGCAGCCGGTCTCGTGAAATAAATTCTCTCCTGCGAGAATTTCCTTTGGATCGGTAATACGCCGCTGTGGTATGTTTAGTGTTTGCAAATAGGTTGTTATGTTTTTTAAGCGGCTCGGCAACACCTCAGGCCTGAAATTATTACCAGTGCATCCACCCTGCCCACCACATTTTGCCGCTGAGGGTAGTTCTCTGCATCCGATCTGGATTTTAGGACAATTTTTCTCTGGAAAAAAGAAAGTTGTTGCGCCAATATCTGCATGAAATGCTACTGCGGTTTGCTGCTTTAAATTCGGCTGCGCTGCCTTCCATCCAAAACGACCGATAACGGTACGTTCCGTTTCTAGATCAATAACGTAATTCGGACGGCCCGACAGACCTTCTTCTTTTTGACGCTCAGCGATTTCTAATAAATCCTGATCTGGGACCCATTCGAGTAGCCCTAAGCCTATTACCTGTGGTGCTATTCGCATAGATACCAGTGTGGATTCGTCTAAATTTCCAAAATTAAGATTTTTAACGGAAATAATGGGTCTTTTTAGCTTTATAACGGTTTCATCAGGATACTTAAAAATACTCTTTTCATAAGTAACTACCGCGTTACCTTCCATTGGCACTCGGTTTTCAGCAGCCCTATTTTGTAATTGATCTCCGTACCAAGGGTGCGCTGGTATAACCTCGCCACTAGCCTGACGATAACCAAATTTGACCACATTACCTTTCTCTATTTCGGCGCCGCTCTTCGCAGGTTGAGCCCTACTGTTGTTTGGATGGCATCCCACACAATTAGCTTCGTTGAAAGTCGGACCTAAACCCCAGACTCCGGGCGCTGGCGCAAGCACCCAAATTTCATCAAATTGCTCGTGCCCTTTGATGAACCGCTTGCCAAGCTTTGCAGTTAAGCCTTCATAGGGAAGTGCAAAAGCCAACTCACCGGTTTGGGGACCAGTTAGCAATCCACCTGAGTTATTTAGACCTTGGTTTTGTTTAGCATATCCGAGTTGACTAAGTCCGAGCAGTATCGAAAGACAAACAGTAAATCTAATAGCTTGTTTAAGGCCTGGCATCAATGATCGTGCTCATGATCATGGTCGTGGTCATCCTCCCAAGGACTGTGCTTAACCTCAGGTGGCATCCAGATCGACTTATAAACTTTCTGTAATTCGTTCTCTCGAGCGATTTCTTCTGCATCAGACATTTTTGCGTACCTTGCGGCGGTGGGACTGGTATGGTTACCCGTATTGAAGTTAGGTGCGGAAATTACTTTTCTGACTTCACCCGTACATTCTGATTTCTTACACATTTTCTTTACTTGACCGACTGATGGACCGCTCTCATTCATGCTGTGTCTCGTTTGATAAATCACGTGGCAAGCATCACATGCATATTCATATGTAGGCACTGTATTTCCTTTTCCCAAAAAAAAGGCGTGCCCCTAAAAAGGAGCACACCGCAGATCAAGCGACAAACTTAAGCGTATGCTTTGCTTGCTAAGATATCGGCCTTAGCAGTCATTGCTTTTTGTTTATCAATATTCCATATTCTGGCCGCATTCTCACCCAATACTTTACGTCTTATTTCTGGCGTAATTTTTGGATAACCATGGCCTTCCACTAGTTCATCAGGAATTTGGAAATTCCTAAACGCTTCAATTTGCCACTGTGGGTTACCCCACAATAATGAATCAGTACCCCAAAGCACATAATCAGGGCCAAGATCACGCAGTAATGTGCCAATGACGTGCGCACACTCTAACGGTCGGCTTGTGACTGTTGCGGCAAACGTGGAACCGACTTCTGAATAAAGGTTTTTTCTCTGTGGCTTGAAGCCTTTCAATGCTGCCAGCTCATTATGGTAAGGCCAAGCAGAGTGGTATGCGATGAAATTAAGGTCTAGGAAATCATCAGCTGCTGCATCAAAATCTTCACAATGAGCATACCGAGCGTAGAACTGTCCGAAAGGTATCCCTTTATGGCACCCAATGTTTGTAATCCCGAGTCGACGGCACTCTTCCCAAATTGGATAGGCAAGCGCTTCATCGTCAAACCACCAACCTTTTTTATCTGTTGAATCGAAGGTATATAACTTCAATCCAGAGATACGGTATTGGTCAGCGTACATATTCAGTCGCTCTAGAGTCTCATCAACACCCTGATTAGGCGTTAAACCGCCAGCCAACATAATGGTGTTATCAGGCCATCGATCACGAACACCAACCTGGTAATCCATCGGAATCATATCCTCGCCGCCGTAATCCTCACGGAAACCAAATGGATTAAAAATTCCAACAGTCGTATCGCTCTCCTCAAGAATAAGTCTGCCGTAATTTTCAACGTTCATGTCACGGGTGCCGTTTTCCATGCCGAACGCTTTTCCTAAGTCATCAAGCAGTTGTACGAACCACATACCTCGCTCCGTGGTATTTACCCCCAACTGATAGTGGCCAGGCCGAGTACACACGTGAGTGTGAACGTCTACAATAAAGTCACTGCCTGCTCGAGCCACTTGAACAGCCTCATCTTTTGCCGCCACATCGGCAGCTTCGGCTGAACCAACTTCAAAAAACTTCATCCCGGTTACTTCATTTGCAGCAATCATTGCAGCACTTAAACCAAGAGATGACCGGAAAAAATCTCTACGAGACATGCCTGCCTTCTTAGCAGCTGCCCCCATTTTTTCCTTGATCTTCGGTCCCATGTTTCCTGTCATGAACAGTGAGGTGCCAACGCTGTTGCCGTCAAACGGATCTGACCCTAGCTCCTCTAGTTGCTTATCCAGCCCCTTGTGGGACTGCAGTATGTTGAATTCCATAACGTTTCTCCCCCTTCCGTTTGCGATATCTAAAGCTTCGTGTTAACCGTTTAGTGACGGACTCTATAATCTCTTGAAGTCGCCCCTCACACCGTATTTTTTAGGTACAGTAACGTACGAATATGAAATGTACCTTTCTTAATAGAAAAATATTTTCATAAGGTAAAAATACACCCATAGACAGTTAAGTCAAGGATAAAAAATTTTGCGTTGCGACAATTTAAGGATCCCAACCTAGCTGGGATTCGCCCGTCGGAAGAAATAAGTAATTATTAGAAGACTAACCAAGCTAATACGAACAATCTCAGAATTAATTTTTTAAATAAAATAATTAATCTAACTTTATGTTTATAAAAGTTATAATGGCAATTGGGCTACTCGGCGTCACTCCTATTCAAGCAACCGAATTTCGGGGTTCAGTGTCGCTCCAACTTGTGGATACTATGGAGCATCCGCAGCATGTAATATTAGTGCACCCATTAAGCTTCATCGACTCAACTGGCGAGACATGGACGACCCAGGCAAATCGAGTTATACCCTTAAACCTACTTACGGATGAGTTACGGTTAACTAGGCCGTTACCGAATCCGTTTGAATATCTAAAAACAATTATTCTGTATAACGGTCAAGCTGAGAACGCACTTACGAATTGGCGCGACATGCAGGCTATTGTTTACGAAGCCCTTATAGAAGAAGGTCTGCAAGAGCATTGGGCAAAAATGATCTACGCCGCCGTTAGAGCAGAAGGATGGCGATGGGAGCCGGTCGAATCATCTTGTTTTCGATCATGCCATGCAAACTCGCCGTATCTTCGTTGGAGGCCCCTACCCGATTACGCACAATTACTTGACACGATCGATTGGATATTAATTGATTTCCCGAGCCTTCCCGAAATTAATGATCGAGTAGATTCCCTCATAATCAAAACAGGGCCTCATATTTTTGGCCAGTAAATAGTTACCATCTCCTCGCAAAGCGCCCTCAAAATGATATGATTCTCCCACCATAGAAAAGTAATCTCCAATGACAGTAACAATCAAAACAAACGAAGACATTGAAAAGATGCGTGTGGCTGGTCGTCTAGCATCACAAGTTCTTGATTTCATAACTCCAAAAATCAAAGCAGGTGTGACAACTGAGGAGCTTAACGAGATCTGCCATGATTACATGATTAATGTCCAGCAAACAATTCCCGCGCCATTAAATTACGCGCCACCTGGACATACGCCGTTCCCAAAATCTATTTGCACTTCAGTGAACCATGTGATTTGTCATGGGATTCCAGGGTCTAAAAAACTAAAAAATGGAGACTCAATCAATATTGATATAACTGTGATTAAAGACGGTTACCATGGAGATACCAGTCGTATGTTCCATGTTGGGGAGCCGTCGATCCAAAGTCGGAGACTGACGGAGTTGACGTTCGATTGCATGTGGGCGGGTATCGCCCAAATCAGACCCGGAGCTCACTTAGGCGATATCGGCTCAGCAATACAGAAAATCGCAGAAGCCGCTGGTTTCAGTGTGGTTCGAGAGTTTTGCGGACACGGTATCGGCAAGACTTTCCACGAAGATCCACAAGTGCTTCATTATGGTGAGGCAGGAACGGGGTTAACACTAGAGCCCGGGATGATTTTTACTGTTGAACCTATGATCAACGCGGGTAAGCGCGACATACGCCAATTATCTGATGGTTGGACTATAGTCACCAAAGATCATCAATTATCCGCACAGTGGGAGCATACGATACTAGTTAGCGAAACCGGGTTTGAAGTATTAACAGTCTCGGATGAAACGCCAGAGCCGCCGAGTGGGTTAGCATTCATCATCTGATGACTCATGCAAAACGGCAAAAAGACGGGGCGCTATTTATTGCAAATCTTCGGAAACAAATAAAACGAAAAAAGCAACGTCTATTTTCTAGACTGGATCGTAAAACTGATTACCAGTCATTACTGAAAAAACACTCAAAACAGACGGATGCGCTTCTAAGGTCATTATGGAAACAAAAACTCGCGTCAGTTGAAGCAGCCTTGGTTGCTGTCGGGGGCTACGGTAGGGGTTCTTTGTTTCCTTATTCTGATGTTGACGTTCTTATTCTTATTCCAGACGCTTTAAAAAAAACAGAAGAGACAAAAATTGCTTCTTTTATAAGTACTTTGTGGGATATTGGTTTAGACGTGGGCCATAGCGTTAGAAAAATAAATGAATGCATTGACGAATCAAACAAAGATATCAGCACGCAAACTAACTTGATGGAGTCCAGATTCTTAATTGGTTCCAAATTGCTCCATTCAAGCTTTATAAAAGTAATAAACCAAACTTTGGATGGGCGTAAATTTCTTGATGCGAAGATGGTGGAGTTGACACAGCGCCACAGCCGCTACAACGACTCCTTTCAAAATCTGGAGCCGAATCTAAAGGAATCGCCTGGCGGTCTGCGTGATTTGCAAACAATCCTTTGGATTGCTCAAGCGGCGGGATATGGGTCAAATTGGGACTCAATCCGTTCTAACGGAATCATTACAAAATTAGAACAAGCCCAGCTTGAAAAACATGAACGAGCGTTAATTTTCGTTAGGACTTTATTACACGTTCAAGCAGGACGAAAAGAAGACCGGCTGCTATTTGATTTCCAACGTTTATTAGCGGCGGATTTGGGCTTTCGCACTACTAGCGCGAAACCTGCCACAGAACAATTGATGCAAGTTGTTTTTAAAGCCGCGAAGGCGGTCAATCTTTTATCATCGATAATTTTGCAGCATCTTAGGGAGATAGTTCATAAAGAACAAGATACAACGCTCGTTAACATTGATGCGAATTTTCAAATTCGTAATGGGTTTCTTGAAACTACCTCATCTGGAGTTTTCAATAAAAATCCGAATGCGATTCTCGAATTTTTTTCTACGCTCCACGGGCATCCCGAGATTAACGGCATTTCAGCTCGAACTCGAAAAGAGCTTTGGCACGGAAAAAAACTCATCAATGACCAATTTAGGAGCAGTAAAGAAAACAGACGCACATTCATTGGTCTGTTTAAAAGACAAATCGGCTTAACACATACGCTTAGATTGATGAGCCAATATGACTTACTTGGACGATACTTACCTGAGTTTGGGAAAATATGTGGTCAATTGCAACATGATCTTTTTCACGTATACACGGTTGATGCACATATTCTAATGGTTGTTCGTAATCTGAGAAGGTTTGCGGTTCCAGAGATGTCTCATGAATTTCCCCTTTGTAGTAAGCTCATCGGCTCGTTTAAGCGACCTGAAACACTATATATCGCTGGTCTCTATCACGATATTGCAAAAGGACGTGGTGGTGATCATTCAAAACTAGGTATGGATGACGCCAGAAATTTCTGCGAACAACATGGGTTAAGCAAGCCTGACACCAACTTAGTGGTTTGGTTGGTGGAACAACATCTATACATGTCAACAATGGCTCAAAAAAGAGACATTTCAGACCCCTCGGTCGTAAAGGAGTTTGTGCGAACCGTCAAGAGCCAACGGCGATTGGAAGCTCTATACCTATTAACAGTTGCCGATATCCGTGGAACCAGTCCGAAAGTATGGAACGGATGGAAGGCCAAGCTTCTTGAAAACTTATATTACCGAGCGCTAGAGCAGATAAAGGTCGACCCTAAGAAAACAACGAATCTTATTGAGTTGAAAAAAAGAAACGTTGAGAGCAGGTTAACGGCTTACGCGATATTACACACTTCGTATAAAAAGTTTTGGTCTAACTTGGATGAAAGTTACTTCATTCGGCATGAAGAAAGTGAAATTGTTTGGCACACCCGCATTCTTAATTATCGTGGCGATACTGATCAAGCTACTGTTAAAGTTCGACTATCCCCAATTGGGGACGGCTTACAGGTTTTAACCTACGGCAAAAATGAATCAGCAATCTTCGCAAAAATTTGTCGTTTTTTCGAAGACACTGAGTTTTCAGTAGTTGAGGCTAAAGTTTTCACAACGAAAGATAATCACTATCTAAACACTTTTCAGATATTAACTGATCGTTACGCTGAAGACGATTATCAGGATATGATTAACCATATCGAACAAAAATTACCGATAGCGCTTTCTTTAGACTCATTACCAAAAGTCAATAACGGAAGAATTAGTAGAAGACTTCAGCACTTTCCTATTAAACCTGAGGTCGAGATTCGAGGTGATGAAAGCGGTTTAAATTACTATCTCCTCATTACCTGCGCCGATCAGCCTGGCCTACTTTACGCTATCGCCCGGACGTTAACCGAGCATCGAGTTGATATTAAAAACGCAAAAATCAATACGATGGGTGAGCGCGTGGAGGACACACTATTGATTTCGGGAGATGCTCTGAGCAGCGCACGTGAAACGCTGCGTCTTCAAAACATCTTAGTAGAGAAGCTCAGTTTAGGTGATAAATCGCAAGAGCTGTCTATTCAATAAAACCAAACGTACTGAAATCTTTGATGCGAGCTGGATAAAGAACGCCATCTAGATGGTCACATTCGTGCTGAACAACACGCGCATGAAAGTCAGTCACTGTGCGATCTATTGCGTCCCCCAAAGGATCATAGCCTCGATATCGAATTTTCGTATGTCTAGGAACCGAACCACTTAAGCCGGGAACAGACAAACATCCCTCGATACCCTCTTCCATCGTTTCATTTAAACATTCTATCGTTGGGTTGATCAGTATAGTAAAAGGTACAGCACTTTCGCTTGGGTACCTGACATTTGCCTCAAAACCAAAAATCACCACTCGCTTAAGTACTCCGATTTGCGGTGCGGCAATTCCGGCTCCGTTCAAATGGGTCATAGTATCTTTCATATCTTGGATCAATGCGTGGAGTTCAGCTGTGTCGAACTGACTCACCTCCTCAGATCTCGATAACAACGTAGGGTGCCCCATTTTTAGTACTGGTTTAACGCTCATGTGCTTGTTTGTTAATTTAATATTTAATAGATGCAGGATTCGTGAGGGCGTGAATGTCTTTTAAGTTACGCCACATCCCGTCAATATCCATCCCAAATCCAAAGACAAATTCATCCTTAATTTTAAAACATGAGAAATCTGGCTGAATTCGGTTAGGAGTATTTTGAACATGTTTATCGATTAATACTGCCATCAAAACCTGACTGGCGCCGTTTCCCATAGCCCATCGCCTAGCCGACTCTAAGGTGGCGCCTCGATCAAGAATGTCGTCTAAGATTAAAACAGTTTTATCACGAACAGAAGTAGTTGGGTAAGACAAATGTTTTAGATCTCCACCTTTTGTGCCATGGCCGTACCGCGACATGGAAAATACGTCGTACCTGAGGGAAAACTCGAGTTCGGTCAGTAATTGTCCTGAAAAACAAATTGACCCATTTAATATACTGAGAACAATCGGACATTGATTGCCAATACTTCCCTCAATCTCATTCGCTACTCTTTTGATTTCGTTATCAATTTCTTGATGAGTGATTATGACTCGCGCAAATCTGCGCGGGTCGCTCTCATACAGCCCGAGTCGTTTGTTCATCCAACAAGACCTGCTAAGTAGGCTCGAAGATTATTTCCTATTTCCGAATGCTCAAGTCCATACTCAATATTAGCCTTCGCGTACCCCAATTTAGAACCGCAATCAAAACGTTGACCCTGCAAAGATACCCCAAGTACGCCATCTCGCCTTGCTAAGACCGCTAGTGCATCTGTAAGCTGAATCTCTCCTCCAGATCCGGTCGGCAAATTTTCGATGACTTCAAAGATCTCGTAAGGCAAAAGGTATCTCCCCACAACGCCTAAATTTGAAGGCGCATCCTCGGGATTTGGCTTCTCAACCATGTTCGAAGCAATCACATTTTCGCCAATACGCTCACGGATTTCAACGATACCGTACGCTCGAGATTGATGCGGCTCAATCGCTTCTAACCCGATAACCGGCCCTTCGTTGTTGCTTGAAGCAGTTATTAATTGCTGAACTGCGCCTGTGTCCCCCTTAATCAAATCATCAGCAAGTACCACAGCAAACGGCTCGTCTGCTAACGCCGGTTTGGCGCACAAGATCGCATGCCCGAGTCCGAGGGCAGAAGACTGCCGCACATAAACAAATTCGACCCCTTTAGGCGCGACTGAACGCGCAATTCGTAAAAGATCTCGCTTATCTTTCGATGCAAGTTCTGCCTCAAGCTCGTAAGCGCTATCGAAGTGGTCTTCAATCGCACGCTTATTGCGTCCAGTCACAAAAATCATTTTTGTAATACCGGCGTCGGCCGCCTCTTCAATACCGTATTGTATGAGTGGTTTATCGACGATAGGAAGCATCTCTTTCGGCGTTGCTTTTGTCGCAGGTAGAAATCGGCTTCCTAATCCGGCAACTGGAAATACTGCAGCATTTATTTTTTTATTCATCTTCTCTCTCAAGTAAGCTTATAAACATTAATTCATCAATAGTTTTGACACCCAAATCATTCGCTTTTTTTAGTTTAGATCCAGGTTTTTCTCCTAGGACCACATAGTCTATATTTTTTGATACGACACTTGCTACCGTACCTCCACGGCTTTCAATTTCTTTTTCCGCTTCGTCACGAGAAAAGCTTTTAAGCTTACCTGTTAATACGAATTTTTTTTCGGCTAATACCGTATTTGCTAAAGCAAATCGTTCAGGTTTCCAGCTAACTCCCATTTCAATCAAACCTTCAACAACGCTAGTATGGTATGGGTCATTGAAATAGGCTCTAATACTGCTTGCCACCACCGGTCCAATATCAGGTATTTTAATTAAGTCCTCTTCAGTGGCTAAAATCAGGTGCTCATACGTTTCGAAATGCGATGCTAAGTCTTTGGCGGTTTGCTCGCCAACGTTGCGGATACCAAGTGAATATATAAAACGACTTAAAGTTGTCTCACGTGATTTAGAAATCGCTTCACAGATGTTGTTTGCTGATTTCTCGCCCATACGCTCCAGTGTCGATAATCTTACTGGCTCTAGGCGATAAAGATCCGCAAAAGACTCAACAAACCTCAATTCTACAAGCTGATCAATCAATTTCTCGCCAATACCGTCTATATTCATTGCCTTTCGGGAGCAAAAGTGCCAAATAGATTGTGCGCGTTGCGCACGGCATTTCATGCCAGCAATACATCGGAAAACGCTCTCTCCTGATTCTTTGGCAATGTCACCTTGACACACTGGGCAGTGTTTTGGCATTGAGAACTCTTTTACGTTCTCTCTCCTATCAGGTATCGGTCGGACAACCTCAGGGATTACATCACCCGCACGTCGAACGACAACATAATCCCCAATTTTTATTTGCTTTCGCGCGATTTCGTCTTGGTTGTGAAGCGTGGCATTGGTTACTACCACTCCGCCGACTCTAACAGGCGCTAATCTAGCCACTGGAGTAATCGCTCCTGTTCTTCCAACTTGGACTTCAATGTCGAGTAATTGTGTGATTTCTTCTTCGGGTGGGAATTTATAAGCCATCGAATATCGTGGCGCACGAGCCACAAATCCCAACTTACGTTGATTTTCAAGCGCATCAACCTTGTACACGACTCCATCTATTTCATAATCTAATGAAGACCTCAAAGTTGCAACACGGTTAAAAAAGTCTTGAATTCCGTTTAAACCCTTTACAACACGACTCAATGATGATGTTGAAAATCCATATTGTTTCAAAAGACTCGATATTTCTAGCTGAGACTGAATTGCGCCATTTGATTCGGAAACGTTTTCAAGGCTATAAGCAAAAAAAGATAACTTTCTCCCCGCGGTGATTTTTGAATCGAGTTGCCTCAGCGAGCCCGCCGCAGCATTGCGTGGGTTAGCAAAAATTTTTTCTCCTGATTCAGATTGTCGTCGATTCAAATCTTCAAAATCACGCTTCATCATGACAACCTCTCCACGCACCTCGACCATAGTTGGAGCGTGTTCGGATAAAACCAGAGGTATGGATCGCACGGTTCGAATATTCTCCGTCACTTGCTCTCCGGTATTTCCATCACCTCGGGTAGCTGCTTGTACTAAAACGCGGTCGACATATCGAAGCGATATCGCTAGTCCATCAAACTTTGGTTCGGCAAAGTAACTTATCTCGGCTTCATTGATCTCCAGTAAATCTTTGGTTCTTCGATCGAATTGTTTTATGTCGGATACTTCAATCGCATTATTGAGTGATAGCATTGGTGACGAGTGCGTTACACTCGGGAAGGAATCCAGCGTCCGAGAACCGACCCTTTGGGTCGGAGAATCTTCTACGCGCAATTCTGGGTATTCCTGCTCGATGTTAATCAATTCTCTAAACAATTGATCATATTCCGAATCGAGAAGATTTGGCGCATCAAGTGTGTGGTACTCGCGATTGGCTTGGTTTAATATTCGACGCAATCCGATGGCGCGGGTCTTTATTGCTGAGTAGTCATCATTCATTACGAAAATAGCTGCTTAGCCACTAACGACCCCGGAAGAATCTCTTTATCCTCCATTTGTTGATAAATCTTATTTAATTGGTCTCTTATGAGATCGAAACCGGCCTCGCTGACTAATTGGCTATTGTCGTCACATATCGTCCCATTCATTGCGTCGGCAAATTGTTTAGCAACTCCAGCCATCTTATTGAAGGTTTGGATTCCATCAGGCACAGAGGGTACATCTAATAAAAACGTGATACCTGATATTTCTTGCTCTTTAAGTTGGGATTCATGAAAAGGAGTTGAATCTCTATTTTCTAATGTAAATAGTTCTTTCCCATCGTCATCGAGCATTATAAACACGCCGTTCCTATTAAGACGCATTCCAAGCGCCAAGGCTAAACTCAGTATCTCCGAACCAGATATCATGGCATCTCTCGACCGCTCTACGGTTAAGCCAAACAAAAGATCAACTTCATCACTAAACTGTTTTAATTGCATTGCATTTGCGGCCTCCTCAGAAGCTTTGATCTGTGTCGCAATTGCTCCAGTTGGTACTGTTTCCGAATAAATATCAGTTGTTATTGTTTCAATTTGTTCTCGAGTTAACGGGCCGTTTCGGTCGGTTAGCTGAATAACAATGATTAACTTGTCGAACACGGAATCAGGATTAGACACGATAATTGGATCTTTATGTTTTCGCGTACTTCCCCATACTTGATAGCGTTTTGGTATTGTTTCGAGCACTTCTTGTAGTCGCCCGGTCGTGCTTATACATAATCCTTCGGAAGCGCTTATTGCAATTTGGAACGTTATCTTAGAATCGAGCAACTCCAAAGCTAACGTCGTATCGGCATCATTACTTACCCCAACACTAATCGACGGGCGTTCTTTCGGCACAGTGGTCTGATCTTCGACGTCAGTCAATGTAACTGAAGCTTGTTTATCCAGATGATCAAGCAATGGATCGTGGTCTGCCGAATCTGACGTCTGCTTCAGCTTAGACTTAAAACGTCGCTCTTGGACGCGATTAACAATCAAAACGCCAAGAATAATAACAACGCCTAAAGCTAACAAATATATCTGTAAATCGCTCATGTTATTACCTCAATATGCTCTCGTGTGGCCTACCTGTCCCGGGTTAAGCGACGATTTCTT
Organism: Betaproteobacteria bacterium TMED22; assembly: GCA_002167745.1. Lineage (GTDB taxonomy): Bacteria > Pseudomonadota > Gammaproteobacteria > Burkholderiales > Eutrophovitaceae > Eutrophovita. Next base: position 69,992 of record NHCB01000007.1, on the reverse strand, counting down.
CATTCAATTTCATGGCTTCCTCGATATCAACTGCTACCACACGCGACACTCCTTGCTCTTGCATGGTAACTCCAATCAATTGCTCCGCCATTTCCATGGTTATTTTATTGTGCGTGATAAACAAAAACTGCGTGCTTTGTGCCATTTTTCGCACAAGATCACAGTATCGCACTGTATTACTATCGTCTAACGGCGCATCGACCTCATCTAACAGACAAAAGGGTGCGGGATTTAATTGGAATAAAGAAAATACAAGAGACAATGCGGTTAATGCCTTCTCACCTCCGGATAGTAAATGGATTGAGGTGTTTCGCTTTCCAGGTGGACGGGCTATTACTTCCACGCCTGCGTCTAAGATCTCCTCGCCCGTCAGCACCAGCTTCGCTTCTCCGCCACCGAACAATGCCGGAAACATTTCTCCGAATTGCCGATTCACCTGTTCGAACGTTCCAGACAGACGTTCTCTGGTCTCATTGTCAATGCTTCGGATTGCAGTTTCCAAAGTGGATACTGCCTCTAGAAGGTCCTCTGCTTGCGCATCTAAGTATCCTTTTCTTTCCTGAGACTCCTTAAGCTCGTCAAGCGCTGCTAAGTTAATTGCCCCTAACCTTGTGATTCTCCGTTGTAGATCAGAAATAGCTATTTCAGCAAGCCCTACTTCGAAATCATTTTGAACCACTTTACTCAAATGCTCTTCATCTGCGTTTGACTCGGTTAATTGATTAATAAATTGGTCTCTAATTAGTCGGCACTCTTGCTCACTTAACCCCATCTCATTAATCGACTCTCTCAGAGGCTGTAATGCCCGGTCAGTTTCTTGCCGTCGCAGCTCGGAAACGCTTAGTTGCTCATCCCAATCCGAAAGCTTCTGTCTTGACACGCTAAGCTCTGACTCTACCTGATTACGACGTATCAAATTCACTTGTAGTTCTTCGCTTCGCTCTCCTTCCATCTCACGATTTAACTGGTCACTAAGTTCGGAACGTTGTTCATCCAATCGCATAAAAGACTCATAAATTTGACTGATATTTAAACTTAAATCATTGATTTTATTTGTTAATGATCGATATTCAAAAGATTGCTCTGAGTAACTCTGGTTTAAATTGCTGATCGTTTCAAGCTTCGCCCCTCTTACCTGCCCGAGAGACTGGAGTTCCGAAGACATTTGATTTAATACACTCGATGCGGTTTTGAGCTCGCCTTCCAACTTGTCACCTTCCCGAGCCGCTGTTTCCTTTCTTTCACTCTCAGTCAGCCGTAGTCCATCAATCTCGACCAATTCAGCCTCCATCTGCGCTAACCGTTCGATGGTACGCTGATTAAGATCGGATAAACGTAGAAAGTCTACGCGTTCGTGGTGGAGCTTTTCTTTGAGTTCTGCATATTCCGTTCTAGCTTGACTGAGGTTTTCTTTCATTTGCGTGACGGATTCAGACACGATTTTGAAGTCTTCTTGGCAGTCATCTAATGCCTCTTGAGCGAGTGTAGATTGATCATCTAGCTTTTCGATCTCAACCTGACGCGCCAGCATTCCATGAACTTCTTGGTCAGGGGCGAACAATGCCACACCTCCTGGATAGTAAAGGTCGCCTCGCTTCGTGACACACATCTCACCAGCGCTTAATTGATTAACCATTTCTCTTGCCTCAATATCTGTCTCAGCTATAAACACGTGCGATAACCAGTGCCTAATGAGATCCGATATTGATGAATTATCTGCTTGCACCATTGTTCCAAGAGAAGTAAAGGTTGATGAAGAGACTTCGGGTTGCGATGAAGTAAATTTCTTGTTAAAGAAAGATACTTTTGAGGGCGGTTGCTTAGCCGCTTCAAATCTAACAACGCTCAGGTCGTCAGCTGCTATAGACACCAGACGTTCACGTAAAACGGCCTCGACTGAATCTTCCCAACCAGTCTGAACACGGAGCAATTCCCACAAGCGTTCCTCCCCATTAAAGCCGCTTATATCAAGCCACTCACTTAGTCGTTCAGACTGCGACACCTGCTTTTGAAGATCAACTAAAGCACGTCTCTTGGCTTCCAGCTCTGAGTAGAGCCTACGTTTTTCGTTTAGCATCAAGCCAGCTTTATCCTTCTGATCCTCCGCGCCAGCCAGTTCAATTTCTGCTTTTGAAAGTTTATTAGATTGCGCCCTCATAACCTCGTCTAAACTCTGAATTGAGGCATCCATCGATTCAATCTGACCAGCATTTGGTGGGTTAAGCTCGAAGCGTTCCGCATCTAGTCTTTCTTTTCTGCTCGCCAATTGATCAAGGACATTCGAGGCGTGAGTCTGATGGGTCTTGCTCAAGTTTAACTTGTTTTGTAAGTCCGATATTAATTTCTGGTGCTCATCTACTGCTCTTTGAGCGCCAGCAAAGGATTCCTCAATATCAGGCAATTCGGTCCTACTGACCTCCAATTCCAGCGAAGTTTGAGTTTGTTGTAGCCTGACATTTAAGACTTGCCTCCGAGCATCCCAAAAAACGTGTTCTAACGAAGCTAAATCGCGTCTTTGCTGTTTGTAAGTGGCATCGATATTACCCAGTTGTTGCTGTGTTCTTTTACGTGTTTCTCGTAAGTGCTCGATGGATTGTTCGATACGAGCGATCAAAGAGTTAACTTCATAGAGTGTGCCTTGTACACTGTTCACTACTGATGCACTGTCTTCCCGCGATATTTTTAACTTTTCAATCTCGGTCTCAGTTTCTCTCAATAATGCTATTTTTTTCTCGACGTCGATCTCTGTTTGCTTAATCTGCGATGCTATGACCATCCTTTTTTCTTCAGATTCGCGTTTGTTGTGGTACCAAACTTGTTGCTGAGTCTCTTTTAAATCGTTTTCATACCCATGAAATTTTTCTGCTTGTTGTGCCTGCTGTTCAAGCTTTCGCAGCTGTTTATCTAATTCTGAACGAATATCTTCCACGCGGGCGAGATTATCCCGCGTATCTCGTAAGCGAAGTTCTGTTTCTCGTCGTCGCTCCTTATACTTCGAAACGCCTGCGGCTTCTTCCAAAAACGATCGCATATCATCAGGTCGGGCGTCGATGATCCGCGAGATCATACCTTGTTCGATAATGGCATATCCCCTGCCACCTAACCCAGTGCCCAAAAAAATGTCTGCTACGTCACGTCTTCTAACGTGTTGGTTATTTATGAAATAGGAAGAGGCGCCTTCTCTTTCAAGGACCCGCTTAATAGAAATTTCGGTGTATTGGGACCAAACGCCAGTTACCTTACCAGCACTGTTATCAAAAATGAGTTCGACACTGGCCCGGGACATCGGTTTTCGTTCAGTGGAGCCCGCAAAAATTACATCCTGCATGTTCTCGCCACGTAACTGCTTAGCTGATGTTTCTCCAAGAACCCAGCGCACGGCATCGATCACATTTGATTTGCCGCATCCATTCGGACCCACCACACCCACCAATTTCCCAGGAACTGGAATGTGCGTAGGCTCTACGAAAGATTTGAAACCGGCTAACTTAATATGAGTGAGGCGCAAAATATTATCCGTCGAAATCGTTATAATCATCCCGGCAAGCAGTAATTGATAGCTTGCAAAAAGGGGCATTGCCTATTTTATCTTAATAACCTAATTTTAGAATGTCGAAAACCGTGATCAATCCGCTCGAGACTTTTCCAAACCCGGCCCCTAAAAATGATTTTTGGGTACGCATGCAAATTCCTGAATTCACATGCTTATGCCCGAAAACAGGCCAACCCGATTTTGCGACGCTGTATCTGGATTATTTGCCAGACAAGAAGTGCGTTGAACTTAAAAGTTTAAAGCTTTATATCGTTACATTTCGGGATAAAGGCGCTTTTCACGAGGCCATTACCAATCAAATCCTGAATGATTTGGTGACACTAATAAAGCCTAAGTTTATGCGACTGACTTCCCGATTTTACGTCAGAGGCGGGATTTTTACGACAGTAATCGCCGAGCATCACAAAAAGGGATTTACGCCAAAAAGCCCGTTGCAGTTACCCGACTTGGTTGCAGAAAAGTCTACTTATTGAATTTATCTGGGACTAGAGCGTTGCTCCGCCACCGACTTCAATAACGGCGCCATTGATATAACTTGCTTCATCTGAGGCAAGGTATGCATAAACACTGGCGACCTCAGTGGTTTTGCCAAGCCGCCCAAGTGGTATTTTGGTAAGAATATTATCAAGAACTTTCTCGGGAATATCGCTCAGAATTTCCGTATCAATCATACCTGGACAAACCGAATTTGCTCGAATCCCGAATCGCCCGAATTCGCGAGCCCAAGTTTTCGCCATTCCGATCACACCAAATTTACTCGCTGAATAATTAGTTTGTCCAAAATTCCCATATAGTCCAACTATCGACGATGCATTTAGCACAACACCGGACCGTTGCTCCATCATATGTGGAAGAACTGCTTTTGCACAGTTATAGGTTCCCTTAAGGTTCACATCAATAACGCTATCGAAAGCTTCCTCAGTCATATTCATCATCCTGGCGTCTCGGACGATTCCAGCATTATTAACAAGAACATCGATTCGTCCATACTTTGCAACGGTTGTGTTGACCATGTCAATTACGCCTTTTGAATCCGTTACATCCACAACCAATGCCGTGCCGCATGAGTCGCTAGAAAACACTTTACTGAAAGTTTCGAGAAGTGATGGATTAATATCGCACGCTATAACTTGCGCGCCTTCGGTTAAAAATTTTTTCACTGTAGCGTGGCCAATACCGCGTCCTGCCCCAGTAATTATCGATACTTTTCCTTCAAGTCTCATATCATCTTTTCCCCAATGATTTAGATAATTTGAACTGAGTCTCCAACTGAGACTCTGTCAAACAAATCAATAACATCTGAGTTCCTCATTCGGATACACCCAATCGAACCGGGCACACCCATCTGAACCCCATCAGGACTGCCGTGTATATAGATATAACGACGCATGGTATCGACCGTACCTAGTCTGTTAATTCCCACTTCCTTACCTGATAGCCAGAGTATGCGCGTGAGGATCCAATCTCGGTCTGGAAAGCTTTTTAGGAGTGCCTCACCGAAGATCTCTCCGGTCGGCCTGCGACCGATGAACACAGTATTTATTGGCTCATCAGCTCCAATTTTAGCCCGAATACAATGCGTGCCCCGAGGAGTTTTAAAGCTATTATTTTCTTCTCCGACGCCAAATTTAGATGTCGATACTTTATAGGTCTTGAAAACCTGATCATGTTCCGTACTGTTTAGGCTGAGTGTTTGAGTCCGAATGTTAATATGTAAAATCATCTATTACCGCCGTAGTTTAAAAAAACTTTTCAATACGGCCGCGCACTCGCTCGACATGACACCACCTAAAACTGAAGTATGGTAATTTAGCTGCCCGCTCTCAAATAAATCGACAACTGACCCGCAAGCACCTGACTTTTCATCATAAGCGCCAAACACCAATCGTTCTATACGCGCGTGCATGATTGCGCCAGCACACATCACGCAGGGTTCCAGTGTCGAGTATAACGTTGTCCCCACAAGCCGGTAATTCCCTAAATACGAAGCGCCCATGCGGATCGTATTAATCTCTGCATGTGCTGTTGGATCTGATAAGGAGATGGGCGCGTTACCTGATTGAGCTATGGTCTTCCCGTCCTTAACCAAAATAGAACCAACTGGTACCTCACCGTGAGCTGCACTTTCCAAAGCAAGCTCAAGTGCTTGCTGCATGAAGAGAAAATCGTTAGCTGAGGCTACAGAAGTATCCAATTTCTCTCAAACTTCCACGATCAGCTTGCCAAAGTTGCGTCCTTGTAATAGCCCAATAAACGCATTGGGAGCGTTTTCAATACCGGCAACCATATCTTCAATATACTGAATCTCACCAGAGGTAATCAACGGCTGCATATTGGATACGAATTTTGGATAGTGTGACCAATGATCTGAAATAATAAAGCCATTAACAGAGAGTTTTTTCACTAAAATGTTACGCCACAGGTTCGCAACAGATATGCTCTCTGTTTGTGCCTCAGTTCCCATTGCGCCCTCGTTATACCAACTGACCATGCCACAAACAACCACCCGTCCAAACTCATTCATCTGTGGAGCAACAGCTTCAAAGACTTTTCCACCGACATTCTCAAAGTAAATATCAATGCCATCGGGTGCAACACCCTTTAGGGCGGACTGCAACTCCCGTGCTGAATTAAACTCTCTGTGATTCAAGCAATGATCAACCCCAAATTTATCGATGGCGAGTGTACATTTTTTTTCTGACCCAGCTATTCCTATAGTTTTTAGTCCAAGCCGCTTAGCAAGTTGAACGACCATCGATCCCACCGGACCTGTAACAGCGCCGACAACTAAAGTTTCACCCGCCTTTGGTCTTCCATGGTGACTTAATCCCCACCAGCCAGTGAATCCTGGCATTCCAAGCGCGCCCAACGATAGCGATTTAGGACTCATCGACGCCGGAATTTTCTGAATCAATGATCCATCAATTACAGCAGACTCAGTCCACCCCATTCGTCCATACACCCAATCTCCGACCTCGATGCCCTCTGATTCGCTTTCCTCAACACGACCGACCGCACCCGCTTCCATTACCTCCCCTAATTTAACTGGAGCAGCATATGATGCAGCGTCATCCATACGACCCCTCATATAAGGATCGAGCGAGAAATGTGTAACTTTGACCAACACCTCCTCCGCTTGGGGCGAGTTCACAGAAAATGATTCTATTTTAAAATTATTAACGCTTGGCAGGCCGACTGGTCGACTCGCTAATGTCACCCGTCTTGCAATCCGTTTTGTTGGCATGCTGCTCCTATCTTTTTTATGTAGTCTGAATACCGCTAATAATTTCATTAAGCGTAGAGCTTGGTCTCATTACGGAAGAAACCTTGTTTGTGTCAGGATGATAGTAACCACCTATATCAACTGGCACTCCTTGAGCACCCCGGAATTCAGCAATAATGGCATCTTCATTCTTACTAAGCTGATCAAAGACTTCTTTAAATCTTACTGCGATTCCTTCATTGTCCAACTGTTGAGCTAGTGCCTCTGCCCAATACATTGCAAAATAGTAGTGACTCTCTCTGTTATCAGCCTCTCCAACCTTTCTTGATGGAGACCGATTATTATCAAGTATCTTTTGAGTAGCGACTTCGGCAGCTTGACCTAAAATTTTCGCGTACTGGTTTCCGGAGGTTTCGGCATAAAACATGAGACTTTCGCCTAAAGCGCAGAACTCGCCCAACGAATCCCATCTTAAGTGATTCTCAGATAGCAGTTGTTGGACGTGTTTGGGCGCAGAACCACCCGCACCAGTTTCAAACAGTCCGCCACCGTTCATTAACTTAACGATGGATAACATTTTTGCAGAGGTTCCTAACTCTAAAATGGGAAATAAATCAGTTAAATAGTCCCTCAGCACGTTACCCGTAATCGCTATCGAATCTCTACCTTTACGAATTGTTTCAAGCGTTACTCTTGTCGCTTCTCGAGGAGCCAGTATATGAAATCGATCTGTTAGCTTCTCTTTTTTCAACACAGGTTCGACATAAGCCAGTAGCTGCGCGTCATGGGCGCGTGCACGATCAAGCCAAAATACTGCATGAGAACTTGTCGCTCTTTGCCTTGATAGCGCCAACTTAATCCAATCCTCTATGGCTGCCTTTTGTGTTATTGAAGAACGCCATATATCCCCTGTCTCTACACGATGCTCATGCAGCACATCACCATTGGCCGCTACCATCGTTATCGTTCCCGCAGAAGGCATCTCAAACGTAGTTGGATGTGATCCGTACTCTTCTGCCTTTTGGGCCATCAAGCCAACATTAGCAACAGCGCCTGAAGATGATGGATCTAACGCCCCCGTTTCTCTGAAATAATTAATGGTTTCGTCATAGACTGGAGCGTAACAATTATCGGGGATTACGCATTTAACATCCCGTTCTTTCCCGTCGCTATCCCAACCTTTACCTCCCGCTCGAATGACAGCGGGCATAGACGCATCGATAATCACATCGGACGGTACATGTAAATTAGTAATGCCTTTATCGCTATCGACCATGTACAAATCTGGGCGCACCATTAGAATTTCATGAATCTCATTAAGCACCTCTGGCTCGGTCGCTAACCTACTCAAGACGTCTCCTAATCCCGCATTTGGATTAATCCCAAGCTGTTGAAACTTTTCAGAATATTTATCAAAGATAGGACTTATAAAACTCGTAACAGCATGACCGAATAAAATCGGATCGGAGACCTTCATCATGGTCGCCTTTAAATGTAGTGAAAAAAGTATATTTTCTTGTTTAGCGTCATCTATTTCGTTTTTGAAAAATTCTTTCAAGGCCTTCACACTCAGGAAGGTCGCGTCAACCACGGCTCCTTCGCTAAGCGTTACTTGATCTTTTAAAGTCGTTGTTTCACCTTCTATGTTCATGAACACTATTTGCGCAGCACCCACTTGCGTCGGAGAAACAATGATGGACCGCTCATTCGCGTAAAAATCATTTCCTGACATTGATGAAACATGGGTTTTTGATGTCTTTTCCCATACGCCCATCGAATGGGGATTAGCTTTCGCATACTCTTTTACTGCTTTTGCTGCTCTTCGGTCCGAATTCCCTTCCCTTAAAACTGGATTAACTGCGGAGCCTTTTATCGAATCATATTTGCTACGAACATTTTTTTCTGTTTCTGAGTTTGGTGCGTCAGGATAATCAGGAACAGCAAATCCTTGTTGTTGAAGTTCATCTATAGCTGCCTTTAATTGTGGAATCGAAGCGGAAATATTAGGGAGTTTAATGACATTTGCCGAAGACTGTTTTACCACCTCGCTAAGTTTATTAAGATCATCAGATTGACATTGTGTATCCGTAAGATATTCCGGAAATGCAGAAAGTATCCTGCCCGCTAATGAAATATCTTGGCTCCCAACCTTAATATGCCCAATAGCACTAAAGGCCTTAATTATCGGCAAGAAAGATCCGCTTGCCAGTTCTGGAGCCTCATCGACTATCGTGTAAACAATATCCATCTCTTCTTTGCTACTCATGATCCATCTACTCCCTCTTACCTATTTAATATGCTGAAATAAATTTAAAATGGACTCCTCAGGCTGACACAGTAACCAATTTAAACGTGACCATAATGATATCGCAGTTAACTGCCTACAGGTATCGATCCCGAGCACTTGATTAATAGGAGCTAATCAAAATCTAGCTCGCATTATTCTTCGCGACAAAATATTTTGGGTCTTCAATCACGTTCACTGCCACAAGATTACCAGCTCTCTTCAATAGACATATTGCACCACACGATAATCCGACTCTGGGTTTGCGGGTACGCATATTTGATAGACTATAACGTATCGTCTCTATCCCAAGTTTTATGTTGACTCAAACAAGAATACGTAAGGTACGATGAAACAAAACCACCAATCTTAATTAGAGGTAGCACCGAACATGGCAAACTTACCAAACACGAATAATGAGGAAATTGAAAATTTTAAGAAAATCGCCGAATCCAATGACGACAGACCCGTCCTGATGTTAAATTTAAATCGATATCGACCGAAAGCACAATATCCCGACGGGAAACTATACAAGGAATATATGGTAGTTCTTGATCAGCTACTCTCCGAAGTTGGAGGTAAAATTAAGTGGAGAACTAAAGTACATGGAACACTTGTCGGCTCACAAAATATCCATGAGGCAATCGGGATTTGGTATCCATCACATCGCGCCTTTCTGAAGGTCATGAGTGCGCCTGCTTCAGAGCGCAATATGCTACTCAGGAAAGAGGCGGTTGAGCATGCTGATCTGCATCGATGTGATGCTGACTAGTCACTCTTAACTTCCAATGATGATTAGATCGAGAAAAACTAGTCAAGCTCATACTCATGATCATAAACAGACTTAGGAACATTAACTTGTTCCTCTTTATAAAGTACAAAACTACCGATCGCTAAGATGTCTAGTTCCGTGCCCATAAAGCATTTTAATGCGTCATTTGGCGAACACACTATTGGCTCACCTCGAACATTGAATGACGTATTCACGAGCATAGGAATATGAGTTTTTTCGTGAAACTTAGCTATTAGATCTCGATAGCGAGGATTTGCCACCCCATCCACTGTCTGAATCCGAGCGGAATAATCGACATGGGTGATGGCAGGCACTTCAGAACGTGGCACATTAAGTTTATCAATGCCAAATAGATCATCGGTCCTATCAGAAACCTTTAAACGTTTGTCTTCTGCGACTCCGGCCACCAGAAGCATGTAAGGACTATCTCCGTCGTATTCAAACCAGTCAGATACATATTCGCGCAGCACGCTCGGAGCGAAGGGGCGAAAACTTTCTCGATATTTAACTTTGAGATTTAATTTTTTCTGCATATTCGGTGAACGCGGATTGGCAATAATACTTCGCGCACCAAGCGCCCTTGGACCAAACTCCATTCTTCCTTGCATCCAACCTACCGCCTGATCGTTGGCTAACGCCTCGGCGACTGTATCAATAAAGCGCTCATCATCTAGCTTATGGTAGATCATGCCGCTTTTATCCAGCTGCTCCTCAATTTCTTCGTCACTAAAACTTGGTCCCAAATAGCCACCGATCATCGTATCTTTAGCGGCCGGTACTCGTTCCATTCCAAAATGCAAATGCCACGCACACATTGCCGCACCGAGCGCTCCTCCTGCATCGCCAGATGCTGGTTGAATCCAAATGTTATCGAATACCTTTTCTCGAACCAAGCGACCATTAGCGACACAGTTGAGCGCAACTCCTCCAGCGAGGCATAAGTTTCTTTGGCCAGATTCTTGCGCAATGTTCTTTGCAATGCGCAGCACAACATCCTCAGTAACTTCCTGTATGGAAGCTGCTAAGTCCATGTCACGTTGGGTCAACTTGCCTTCTGGAGATCTTGGCGGGCCACCAAAGAGCTGATCAAATTTCTCATTGGTCATGGCCAATCCGGTCGCGTAATCAAAATATGTCATATCAATCTGATAACTTCCATCATCAGTAATATGAAGAAGATTTTCAGTTATGAGGTTCGCATACTTTGGTGTTCCGTACGGAGCGAGTCCCATAACCTTGTACTCGCCTGAATTAACCTTAAATCCAGTGTAGTACGTGAAGGCCGAGTACAACAGTCCAAGCGAATGTGGAAAATGAATTTCTTTTTCAACGATTATCGAGCCACCAGATCCTGTTGCCCAAGACGTCGTTGTCCACTCACCGACGCCGTCTATCGTCAAGATTGCTGCATCCTGAAATGGCGATGGATAAAAAGCGCTTGCCGCGTGCGAAAGATGGTGTTCAGAAAATAGCAACCGCTCCCCCCAATTGACCGAACCACCCAGCGTTCGCGATAGATTTTTTATGAGGTTATTTTTTTGGAATAATTTTTCTTTAATCCAAACCGGCATTGATGATAAAAAGCTCTTGAACCCTCGTGGTGCGAACGCCAGATACGTCTCAAGCAAACGTTCAAACTTTACAAACGGTTTTTCATAAAAGACTACTCCATTTATCTCTGCAGGAGAAATGCCAGCTTCACGGATGCAATACTCTACCGCGCTAGATGGAAATGAGGAATCGTGCTTCACGCGGCTAAACCGCTCCTCTTGAGCAGCGGCTATAATCTGACCGTCTTTAAGTATGCATGCAGCGCTGTCGTGATAAAACGCTGAGATCCCTAAGATATACATATCGGAATAACTGTTAATTAGAACAGCGTATATATAAAGGGGGCAACTACGGAACCCTGTGCGAGAACTAATAATCCACCCAGGATAACCATCACGAAAATGATTGGCGCCATCCATAGCTTCTTGCGGACCCGTAAAAAAAGCCATAACTCTTTTAGTATGTCGATCATTGATCCTCGCTCTAAAATTGATTTTTAAACGTGTCTAAATTTCGAATCTGTTTGGATCTAGATTTCCAATGTGTTCTACGTGACTTAATTTTCAGCCGCAGTTCGTCACGCTTAAAAAGACGCATCGTTATTCCTACGGGCATGAACAGACCAAAATAAATAACCCCCATGACTATTGGACTGATGACATGGCCTAAAACGATCCCAAACTTCATCCAAAGTCGGTTAAGAGGTAATAGCCAATCCGATTTAAACACGGCAGCAGCAATGAACAGAAACCCCAGAAGAATCAATACGGTACTGACAATGGAGATCGACTTGATGCCAAAATAGACTCCCGCTGCTCCAAATATAAATGCGAAAAAGTAACCAAACACGCGATTTGAAGGTAATTGAGGTTGCACTGTTTTCTTAGGCATAGACTCTATTAAACACGATTTTCAGTGCTAGCAGCGAGGAAGTTCGTTAAACGAGCTCTGATTAAAGCACGTAAAGCCAATATCCACGACATCCAGTTTTTAGTTGCGAATACTGTGTCAGGTTTTTGTTTATACGGCATGAGAAGTGGGATATCAACACAGTCGCATAAAAAACACATAGCGTGTAATATATATTTTATATAGCAATGGTAGCTTGTTATATAAAGATAAACACTCGTTCCAATTTTACTATTACCATAATGAGGAGAAAAAAATGGATAGAAGAGATTTTATTGATACCAGTATTAAAGCGTTGTCCTTAACTGCCATCGCGAACCTGAACCCCTTCGGTATAGGCTCTGCATTCGCTCAGGAGGAAAAACCCTGGAGCCAGGAAACATTTAATTTCCCTTTAGGTGACTTCAAGCTTCACAACGGTGAGGTACTGAAAGATGCATATTTGTTGGTAGATATCCAAGGCACACTTAATTCCGCTAAAGATAATGCGATTATTTTTCCGACGTGTTTTACGGGGAGCCACAATTTTAACTCGATGGCATATGGTGTAGGCCGGGCGCTAGACCCTACTCAATATGCAATTATCACAGCATGCCAAATAAGCAGTGGCCACTCCTCCTCACCAAGTAACCACTCAAACGATCAAGGTGCAGCCAACTTTCCTGCAATTCACTACTACGATGACATCAATGCCCAAAATAAGCTGATAACTGAATATTTCGGCATAAACAATCCATTACTGTACTTCGGCTTCTCAATGGGTGCGCAGCAAGCGTTTCATTGGGGTGCGCTTCATGGCTCGAAAACAGGCGGTATCGTTCCGCTGTGCGGAACGGCTAAGACAACAACTCAGAATTGGATGGCTTTAGAGGGTTGCGTTAACGCACTAGAATTAGATCCAGCATTTAATGGGGGCGCATACACGGACGCGCCTACACAGGGTATAAACGCTTTCGCCCAAAACTATATTTCACAGTACTGTGCGGACGTATATTACAAGGAGGGTTTACATTTAAAGACTTTTGGAGAGCACAAAGACCTGCAAGCCTATCGTGAATTCTTTAATGGTTACTTTAACAGTCTAGATGCAAACGATCTACTGAGCATGGTTAAAAAATGGCAAGCCGGTGATCCAGGCAACCACTCGCAATTTGGTGGTGATTGGAAAAAAGCCTTGGCTAATATTAAATGTCCTGCTTTAGTTATGCCAAGCACGACCGATATATGCTTTCCACCAAGGGATAATGTGCCTGAGGTCGCAGAGATGCCAGACGCAAAGCTTATTCCAATCGAGTCAGACTACGGACATTTAGTTGGATGCATGACCGAACTGGCTGGAAGCAAAGAAGATATCAAGTTTATTGATGATCAGCTTAAGGCTTTCCTCAAAAAGATCGGGTGATTGTCTTAAAATTAAAAAAGTAGCAATTTTTGAGATAGGGTCTTTTATGGTCACATAAAAGACCCTTTTTTACGGCGTTTTAATATCTTTTGACATCTCTTTATTTCAAACAATATTAAATAAAAAAAACCAGACTAGCCCAAGTGGACAGTCTGGTTTCTTAATTGTAAGTATTACGGATCAGAGCATTTACCAATCCGTAACTACAAACTCAAGCTACGATCTTGCTGAGTACTCCTCGTTCGCTGCCCACCAAATAAACAGACCGAACGCGATTTTATTGAGCACATCTGCTAGGTTGTACACGATATTCAAAGTGCCAACATCGGTGCCGCCTGCTAAATACCCTAGGAAATATCCAATTGGATAAATCGCCCAACCAAGCGTGACTGTCCACTTCATTAAAGCATAAGCCTTTTTAACAGCAGCAGATGCCTGAGCTGCAGCAACTTTACTCGCCTCACCCGCGAAGATCTCATAGAGAATGTAAGCCCAGCCGATCAGCCCGATAACAAAACCGACGGTCACGTCCATGTAACCCGCTTCGCCCATATAACCAGGAACGAGCATAACTAGAGTACCGACTAAAAGTCTCCAGAAGATACCCCCAGACACTTTAGTGATCGCTGCAAGGATTAAGTAGAACTCGATCATCAATAATGGAACCGTCAGGAGCCAGTCAATGTATCTGAGGTCCGTTGGTGTATCCCCGGTGGCAACCCATACTTCCCGCATATACATATAGTGAAATGCTGCGATGAAGGTAACGAGGGCGCTAACCGTTAGCGATGTCGCCCACTTGCCGCCGATTTTCAGTGCTTCCATCAAGAAAAAGATAGTAGCAGCCGCAAGCGCCATTGAAATTAGCCAAAACGAGTAACCAACGAAGTCTCCTGATTCGAGCATCATGGTCTCCGCAAAAGCTGATTGAGCGGTAAGCATACCGACTACACCCGCACCAATTTTTTGTTTTACGTTCATATGTTGATCTCCAAATAAATTAAATTGTTTAGTTTTAATTTTCGCTGGGATTACGCTTTAGTTTTTGTTTTAGCAGTTTGTAGCCAGCCTGCGGAACCGTCGCGACTTTCAGATCATAGCTTATTTCTTTAGGAATTTCTTGCTTCTTTTCGTTTTGAGATAAACATCACTGAACTTTTGTGTTGAATGGCCTACTCAGTGGTATCTTACTCATTCTAATGTTGCCTTCACGATCCGTTAGTGCGGGACGCTTGAGGAGATAAATTAAAATATTTTAAATGCAAAATATTGAAAGATAATTACATGTAAACATTGCTTTATAAGTAAAATTTAGAGCTATATCTTAAGAAAAGAGTTAAGCCTGAATCATCAGAATTTTGAGAGGATCAAAACTCAAACAAAGGTCACAGCATGCCTAATTCAGAAACAAATAAAAAAGTAGTCGTCGTTGGCGCCGGATTCGGTGGTATTGCAGCTGCATTACGTGCTCGAGCTGATGGTCACGATGTAACATTACTAGATCGCCTTTCTGGGCTGGGAGGGCGGGCTCAAACCTTCGAAAAAGATGGGTTCAAACACGACGCGGGTCCGACCGTAATCACTGCACCCTTCCTATTCGAAGAACTTTTTGGTCTATTCGGCAAGAAGGCAGACGACTATTACACATCTGTCGCACTCGAGACTTGGTACAAATTTGTGTTCGAGGACAAGAAAACATTTACGTATTCCGGCGATCTAGAACACACTTACGAAGAGATTCGTAAATTTGAAGAAAAAGATATTGTCGGCTATAAAACACTCCTAGAAACCTCAGAAAAGATATTCGAAATAGGATTTACGCAACTTGCGGCTAAGCCATTTACCTCGTTTTTCCAAATGGTCAAACTGATTCCCCAACTTATCCGACTTCGGAGCTATAAAACGGTTTACCAACTGGTTGCCTCGTACATAAAAAATCCATACTTGCGAAAAGTATTCTCAATGCATCCGTTACTTGTAGGAGGTAACCCCTATTCAACGACGTCGATTTACGCATTAATACACTACCTTGAGCGCAAGTGGGGTATTCATTTCATCATGGGGGGCACTACTGCCCTTGTAAGCGCTTTGGAAACACTTATGCGAGAAGAAGGCGTTGAAATAAAAACTAACTTTGACGTAGCAACCATAAATATCGATCATCACGCAAAGCGAGTAACCGAGGTGATTGATATCCATGGAAATAAAATAAACGCAGATCTCGTTGTCTACAACGGTGACCCCAGCTACGCGTATCAAAATTTGTTCTCGGGCATGCTAAATAAACCAAAGAGCATGAAGCCTGCAGCGTTAACACAGTACTCAATGGGGCTTTTTGTCCTTTACTTCGGAACCACTCGAAAATATAACGACGTAGCTCACCATACCATTTGGCTAGGAAAGCGACATAAGGAACTTTTGCGTGACATATTTGAGCATAAGAAGTTAACCGAGGACTTCTCACTCTATGTTCACCGGCCTACAGCCACAGACGCAAGTTTCGCGCCGGAAAATTGCGATAGCTTCTATGTGTTATGTCCAGTACCTAATCTTCAATCCGGGACTAATTGGCATACCGAGGGGCCAAAACTTCAAAAACGTATCGTTACTGCGCTTAGCGATTCAATTCTGCCTCAGTTAGAAAAGCATATAGTGTCAGATTTTTGGATGAGTCCCGAAGATTTCAAAACTGAATATAAAAGTATCTGGGGTGCAGGATTTTCAATAGCGCCTTTATTTTCACAATCTGCTTATTTTCGGTTCAAAAATCAAGATCCAAAAATCAAAAATCTTTTCTTCGTTGGCGCTGGCGTGCACCCTGGCGCCGGACTGCCTGGAGTCGTCAGTTCTGCTAAGGTAACCGACACATTAATAAAACGTTATCTGAAGTCGACGCAACCGTAATTTGGTCAGCATAAAAGGGCTGTTTCAAACATGAATTTAACTCTAACTTCGTTTTCAAAAAACAGTCTCCGACAAAACGGTAGAACCTTTTGGCTTGCATCATTTTTTCTGCCGCGCCAGCAAGCACGCCACGCAACTGAGCTTTACGCTTTTTGTCGATTGATCGATGATTTAGCCGATGACCCAACCCATGGCAATCAAGGGTTACTGTGCCAACTAAAACGGTACTTCAATAATGCAGGCGCAATTCCCGATGAATTAACAGTTACAGAAAAAGAGTTGGTATGCGCCATCAAAACCAGCGGTCTTGATCGGGAGATCATCGAGGAACTATTAACAGGGTTGAAAAGTGATCTAGGAACAACTGAGTTCACCACAAAAGCCCAACTCCTTCGCTACGCCTACGCAGTTGCCGGGACCGTTGGCATACTAATGGGTAAGATCATGCGGTGTCGTGAAAGAGAAGCCGACTTCCACGCTGTTGACCTTGGAATCGCAATGCAGTTAACCAATATTGCAAGAGATGTTCTTGAAGACGCCAGACTCGGCAGAAAATATATCCCGATGAGTTCAACTATCGAGGAAATCGCCACAAAAACTACAAATGACGATATAAGTCAAAATTTAGATAAGGTCATCAAACTCGCAGAAATATACTATGAATCTGGACTGAAGGGACTGATTTACCTTCCTCGAAAAATGAGGCCGTGCGTATATATCATGGCGATACTTTACCGAGCAATATCTAGGAAACTAAAAAATAATGAGCTTAATTGGCAAGAAGGTAGAACCGTGATCGGGCCATTTGAAAAGGCGTGGTTAATAATTCGCGCACTGCCTGTTTGCTTATGGTTGATAGGGTCAGCCAGACCCGCACTAAAAACTATTAAAATGCACCAAATCGGCCTTCATCAAGACCTTAATGGATTACCTGGCACTCATCAATGATCGATCGCTCTGGGGCTGAAGTTACTATTATTGGCGCAGGCATTTCTGGCCTTCTTATTGCTCGTCATCTAATAGATCAAGGTACACCAGTCACACTCGTGGGTCCCGAAGATAAGCGGCAACAGACACTATGCAGCTGGCGAAATATTCGAGCTCCTGAGCATTATCAGAAACACATCATAGGCACGTGGAACAGTTGGCAATTCAGGGTGGACAATACAAATATCATTCATCAAGCGGATGAATATTGGTACGAGGCACTAAACGGATTGTCCTTTAAAACAAGTTTAGAGGCGTATTTACTAGAACAACGAGGCTTTACCCGCGTTAGGGAATTAGCTGAAACCCAAAGAAAATCAAATGATGTCTTCCAGATAGACACGGCATCGGGGTCCTTCACATCTACTAATCTTCTGGATTCTCGACCTCCTCAGTTTAAAGAGCGAACTTTAATTCAACAGTTTTATGGCATTACGATCCACCATGACCAGGTTCACAAGATCGCTAAACACCCTATTCTTATGGACTTTAATATTCCTCAAATAAATCATAACGGTGTGGTTTTCATCTACATCATCCCACTCACTCAAGAATCTGTTTTAGTAGAAGCAACGCTTTTTGGAACGTCAACTGTAGAAGAATCTATATTAAGAAATTTGACTCAGAATTGGATTAATGACAACTGCAACTCTGGCTCTAAAAATGAACCACCAATTTTTGAGGAAAAAGGCATTATTCCAATGGGTCCAGTCTCCTTCGTCCATTTCGGGAAACCTGCTGGGGTTGCTGCAGGCTCTGCGCGTCAAAGTTCAGGTTACGCCCTTCAAGGACTTGAAAGGCAAATTAAACGGCACGAGAAATCTAATGATTTAAACGCCTTGTCTAAATCACCCTATTCAAAACTATCGTCATGGATGGATGATGTCTTTTTAGAAGTGATTAGACGTAACCCGACCTTTGGTGAAAATATTTTTAGGGTGATGGCAAAATCACTTAAAGGGGACGAATTTGCAGCTTTTATGGCGGATGATTTCACAATCCAAGACAGTTTGAAGATAGTACGCGCGCTGCCTAAACTTCCCTTCCTAAGGGCTTTGGTTTCCCGATGACATTGTCACTAATTGACTACTTGTCTTTACTTGCTATCGTCATCATTGGCATACCACACGGCGCTCTAGACCTTGATCTAGCAAAAGCTGGGGATGCAGCGCTGGGGCAAAGATCCAAAACGACTTTCGCAATATACGTCGCGATTGCTTTTATATCATTTATGGCATGGCATCTTATGCCAACTGTCGCACTTGGCTTATTTCTCCTTCTCAGCGCCATTCACTTCGGCCGTGCAAATCCACTTCTTCTGAATCATAAAAGTAAAAATAGATTAGATGCATTAATTGCTTCTGTTTTCTTTCAGGGTGGTTTGACAACGATATTTCTTCCGTGGCTGTATTGGGGCGAGATTCAAGATATCTTCTCTAATCTCGGAGCGAATACGAAAGCATTCCAAATTATTGGGACTTTTATATTGGTGGCCTGGTTAATATCCATGCTAGTGGTAATATTTCATTATTACGGCACGCGGCTATACATCACTTTAATCGGCTTACTGGCTCTCATATATTTCAATCAACTCGTTACACCCCTTTTTCTGTTTTCAATTTTTTTCTGCATCCTGCACTCAATCCCGCACTATCTCAAAGCATCAAATGAGATAGGGGCATCTCCCAAAAAACCACCGATCAGTTTTTTGATCAATACGTTCGCTGCATGGACTATACTCACATCTATCTCGATATATTTTCATCAAAGCCAAAACATTAATTCATCTACGTTGAACGCTATATTTTCTGTGCTATTCGCATTAACTGTCCCGCATATGATCTTAGTTGATTGGTTGTTACCGAAACGATTAAACCGATGGAAAATCGCGTGAAAGTAGAGAGATTTTAATTGATGGACGTCAATGAAGAATCCGTTGTGCTCATGAATACACTTCCTGACAAAAAGATATTAAAAATAATATCTTGCCTCACTGAACATTAACTTGTTTGCCTCTTGAAGTCCTAAGATGGTATCGGGTCCACCTCGGAAATACTCAAATCCGGCAATTTCTTATTCAACTTCACCCAAGGTGTTTGGGCCAGAGGGAGGAGTATACCTGTCACAATGCGCTTTTCCTGTGAAGGTTTGGTTCATTGACTAAATACGCCTTTTAACTTGACGAATCGTTAACCAAACACATCCAGCAATAATAGGGATAGATATCGCTTTAAGAACGTCGAGATTAAGTCCCCATGCCACTAACGGAAGAGATGCCCCTGCAAATCCTACAAGCCCAACCCCGTAGTAAGTCACTGCTGCTATCGATAAGCGCTCAACCGTTTGTTGCAACCGAAGCTGAGTTTTCGCACGACTATTCATCGATATCAGTAGATCTTGATTCTGCCGTTGGATAATCATTTCCGTCTGGGTTTGTAATAAATCACCTGCTCGGCTAATACGCTCGGATAGACGGCGCAATCTCTCCGAAAAGGCACGGCAGCTATCAATAGCTGGCAACATCCGACGATTAAGAAAA
Organism: Betaproteobacteria bacterium TMED22; assembly: GCA_002167745.1. GTDB lineage: Bacteria > Pseudomonadota > Gammaproteobacteria > Burkholderiales > Eutrophovitaceae > Eutrophovita. The sequence goes on along the minus strand of NHCB01000007.1, from coordinate 49,847 downwards.
CCCTTCACCCCTTGAAATCCTTCGATGCGGCTGACACGTAACCCATCTAGACGATTCTCTACGATACTGTCGTAAGCTTTAGTGGCCGCCATACGATAAGAGGCATTTGAATAAATATTTTCTAAATCTGCGGCTTGCGCTGACAATTTAGACAGCATATCTTCTACGTTACTTTCTGGCTGCTTAATCTGCTCCGCAAGCTCATTTGTAATCTCGCCGACATGTTTTGCAATGGAATCCAGCTTCGCGCTATGCTCTTTAACCGTCGCGAACCCTAAAAGAGCAAGCAGTCGATATGTCTCAAGTTCCACAATTCGCTGAACAGCGCGTCCCAATCGACTTGCGACCATATTAGAGTTAAAAAGGGCTACTCGGGAAAATCCGGCTGAGTCAATATCAAAGGCGAAATATACCTGAGCCGCACCATCACTAAATTGATTCGCTGCGACCGCCCGAGCTTGCATGACTTGATGTATCTTTTGTTCATTCAATTCCTCTGGTGGCCCGCCACCCACCTCTAACCATATCGCATGAAAAACTCTTCCTGGAGATAACTGCGCCCACTCCAGCGGTAAATCAACACTACGAGCGTCGTAAGCGTCAGGCAAAAGGCCGACGGCGAGTGAATTCGATTTTTGAATAAAGCTAATCGAAATAAACTCATTATGTTTTTCGAAATCAAGGGAATAATGTCCTAGCTTAAAGGTGGCGAATTTACTCATACGCGGAATTGGCGCTTGCCCCACATTTTCTAGGAATGCATTGACATAATCCACAATTAAATCCGCATTGTCCTCAACAAAATAGACAAATCGAATAAATCGTCCGGCGCCCGAAAAATGATCAAATGCCCGAGCGTGCAACTCGTCGGAAAGCGAGCGTCGCAATTCTATGACGTCCTTCATTGTTCTGTCCAATCCGTCGTATCAAGAATACTAATCTCATCACCCATCATCATTTTCTTTCCCGTTAACTCACGTCTTGAGCAAAAATTCCTCTATTTTCTGATTGACCAGGCCAGCATGGGTTACATTTGGACCATGTGGCGCGCCATCAATACCGAAAAATTCACTATTAGGAAGCCCAACTGCCATAGCCTCAGCCTTTGCGATATCAATGGCTTGGTCATCACTTCCGTGAATCACAAGAGCTGGACATAAAATTTCGCTTAATCGATCCGTTATATCATCACGGCTAAGCAGAGCATGCCCTGGAAAGATCACCTGGGAACGATCTTGGTTCCGCCATAGGTTTTTCCATTTTGATATTTCGTGTGCATTTGATCCGAAATAGGTGCCCCCTACAGCTGCCATAGCCTCTGATAGCTCATCGGATGTTAATTCCTTCCAAGCATCAATAAGACTTGCGAATTCAGATTTTTGCTCTTGACTAAATTTCCCAGCCTCCGAACCTATTAGAACCAAACCAGCCACCCGCTGAGGCGCGCTTAGTGCGCACCGCAAGGATATGAACCCTCCTTTGCTCACACCCAACAGCGTTGCGCTCTCAATAGAGAGGTGATCCATAAGGCTCAGAATAACCTGAGCGGAATCCCAATAAGAATAATTTATTGTGGTTGTAGATTGACCAAAACCCATTTCATCCCAACCGATACATCTATAGTTGGTTCGAAAATAGTCGTATTGGGATTCGAAGGAGCTTTGATCAAGAAAAAAACCATGACTAAAGATCAACGCGGGTTTCTCACCACCCGTATCAGTAAAAAAAATTCTATGGTGATCTAAATCGAGAAATGACATTTATAAATTTCCTTTTAACGTAAGACGCATCATTCTATGGAAGCTTAAATACAGTTTTAACGGGCGCTGAGCTAAGTTTAGCATTCTCAAACACAAAAACTGACACATCAATAGTTTGGTTTCCTTCACGGGTTCATACCTTTATTCTCGAACGATTTCTATCCCCTTGCTCGTGCTTTATGCAGTTTTTTTAAACTATCCATTAACCGATGATGGCGTTCTAAACCCTCTAACCTCATATTCGTTGGCGTTAATCCAAAGAATCTTACGCTGCCTTCGACTGAACCCATTACAGCGTCTACCCGATCATCCCCAAACATAAGACGAAAATTTTTGGCATATTCATCTAACGTTAACTTATCATCAAGAATTACCTCGAGGACGACGTTTAGTGCTTGGTAAAATAAACCACGATCTATAGTGTTATCGTTGTACTGAAGAAAAGCGCCGACTAACTCATGTGTCTTATCGAATTGTTTCAGCGCCAGACGAATAAGAAGTTTTAACTCAAGAACGGTCAATTGCCCCCAAACCGTATTCTCGTCAAATGCTATACCTATCAACGATGGAACATCTGAGTAATCGTCTACCTCACTATTATCCAAGCGCTCCAGAAGGGCGATCAGGGCAGCATCATCCAAAAAATGTAAATTCAAAATATCTGAACGAAATAACAGCGCCTCATTTGTGTTATTCCAAAGCAACTCCTCAATTGGGTACACCTCGGAATAACCAGGCACCACAATTCTGCAAGCTATAGCACCGAACTGCTCATATGTCGCAACATAAACCTCTTTATTCTGATCGGAGAAAATAGCCAGCAACATTGCGGCCTCCTCCGAATTAGTTCTCTCAATCTTGTTCGAAAAACTCCACTCTACAAACTCATATTGCGGTTTATCACTGAAGAATCGCCACGATACAATCCCACTCGAGTCAATGAAATGCTCGACAAAGTTATTAGGCTCAATTAATGCCTTAGTGTTAAAAGTTGGCTGAGGTAAATCATTCAAACCTTCAAAACTGCGGCCTTGTAGTAATTCAGTAAGGCTACGCTCCAGGGCAACTTCAAAACTAGGGTGGGCACCAAAAGAAGCATAAACTCCACCAGTACGCGGATTCATCAAAGCAACACACATTACGGGATACCTACCCCCTAAAGATGCATCCTTCACCAACACAGGAAACCCTTTTGATTCTAAATCTTGTATTCCTGCCACAATACTAGGGTATCTTGATAGCACTTCTAGCGGCACCTGAGGCAATGCAATTTCACTCTCCAGGATGTACCTTTTTACGGCGCGCTCAAAAATTTCAGAAAGACACTGGACTTGCGCTTCGGCAAAGGTGTTTCCGGCGCTCATGCCGTTACTCGCATATAAATTCTCAAGCAGATTGACAGGGAAATACACGTCTTCACCATCTGATTGTCGAACAAATGGAATGGAACAAATTCCTCTATCAGCGTTCCCAGAATTTGTGTCAATTAAGTGTTTGCTGCGCAGATCTCCATCTGGATCATAAATCGCCAAACAGTACTCGTCTAGAATATTCGTTGGCAGAAAATCATCTGATAGTGGCATTGACCAGCGTTCATTCGGATAATGCACAAATTCAGATTGAGAAACGTCTTCCCCCCAAAAATATTGCGAGTAGAAATGGTTATTAGCCAGCCTTTCTATGTACTCACCCAACGCCGATGCTAATGCACTTTCTTTAGTGGCTCCCTTACCATTTGTGAAGCACATCGGTGTATGAGCATCACGGACATGCAAGGACCAAACGTTTGGCACCAGATTGCGCCATGAGGTAATTTCAATCTTGATTCCTAATTCAGACAGAATCTTCGACATATTGACGATAGTTTCCTCTACTGGAGAGTCTTTACCTGCAATCAAGGTAGATCTATCATCGTAATCGGTCAAATCAAGGAGGGACTGTGGACCAGCATTCAGGCGATCAACTTCTTCAATAAAGAAATCAGGACATTCTTCAACTACCCTTTTAACGCTGCACCGCTCAATAGAACGCAAAATTCCACGCCGATCCGACTCACTAATGTCAGGAGGTAACTCAACCTGAATGTTGAACCTTTGTTTATAGCGATTTTCGGGGTCTACAATATTAGTTTGTGACAGGTGAATATTCTCAGTAGAAATATTACGAGTGTCACAATATAGTTTCGCGAAATAGCCGGCACATAAAGCCGATGACACTAGAAAGTAGTCAAATGGACTTGGCGCTGATCCATCGCCCTTGTAACGAACAGGTTGATCAGTTACTACAGTGAAGTCATCGAACTTTGCCTCGAGGCGCAGCTTATCCAAAAAGTTGACTTTAATTTCCATAGGCCCCTAAGAAGAAATGAAAAAATTATGAAAACTCTATAGAACAAGGCCGGACAGATTTACACCAAGAATCGTGAGAGTCAACAGAACGCTGCCCAAATGTAATCGCTTAAAGGCCTTCTCATTGCCTGCATCGCGACTCTTGTTAGTCATCGGAATAAGCAGATACGCAAACACAGCGAGCGCCACAGTGGCTCCAGAGACCATAACCGCGTGGTCGTCTTGGTTCGTGACTGCGACAAGGTTACTGATAACACCGAGCACACCTATGAGAATAAAGAATTTAGGAAAGACTTTACGAAGAAAGATCGAACTATCGTCTGAAGAGAGCGACTCAAAAACTGAGGGCGCAACGATAGCTGTCTGAAAAATAATCACTCCAACCGTCATGCCGCTTATGAGCAGCGTCACATTATCAGTCAATTTTTATCCTCTAATCAGGGTGTAATCTTCCGAATAACCTCTACGGAATCAGAACATTTGCGTTAGTAATACAACCGCTAGAACTACTCCAAGGCTATAGAGTGCGATTTTCCATAATGAAAACTGCCGTTTACTCCAATCTATACGATCATCTCGTTCCCGCTGACTTTTAAACGCTTTAAAACGTCCGATAAAAAGAAAAATACCAAGCGAAATGATAGCCAATCCCCCGAAAATGAAGGTATTGAAATCCACTATCGACTTCTCATTTTAGCCAGCAAACGTAACATTTCTAAATACAACCAAATGAGTGTCACCATTAGAGAAAATGCCCCAAACCACTCCATGTACTTAGGCGCACCCTGCTCTGAACCCTGCTCAATAAAGTCGAAGTCTAGGACCAAATTTAATGCGGCAATAGCAACCACAAAAAGACTAAATCCAATACCAAACAGGCCATTAGAATGGATAAATCCAATACTTGACCCGAACATATTCATAATCATGCTCACCAAGTACAGCAATCCAATCCCCATTGTTGCCGATGTGACCATCAACCTGAAATTTTCGGTGGGCTTGACAATGCCGGTCTTATACAAAACCAATAGGGATGACAAGGTGCCCAAGGTCAGACCAACGGCTTGGATGACAATGCCGTCAAATTGGGATTCGTACATCGCTGAAATTCCACCTAAGAATAAACCCTGTAATACAGCATAGATCGGCGCAGTTAGTCCAGACCAATGCTTTTTAAAGATTGTAACTAATGCAAGAATAAAACCACCGACTCCACCAACCAGCATCATAGGCATCACTGTTGAGGGGTTGCCACTTTCAAAAAATAGATTCCATGTCCAAGCTCCGGAGAGCACTACTAACAGCAAAAGAATACCCGTTTTATTTACGGTTCCCTCCAAGGACATCGTAGCTGTGTTTCTAGCGCCCGCGCCGGCTTGGCGTGCAGCATCACTAAAAGTTGCTGCATTTAGCGCTGGATTACCGGAACGACCAAATTTGTCTAGTGCACTGTGCTTGGACATAACAAACCCTTTCTTCATTTACGTACTTTGCTCTAATTAGAGACTGCAAAATTTGATTCTAGTTCTATGACAATTTTCCCTTTGTAAAGATTCACTTGAGCCTCACTACAACTCCCTCAATTACCGATCGCGACCTATAGTATCTTTCAGTCATCATGTCGCAGTCTTATTAAAACTTGGACGCTCACTCAATTTATCGAAATAGGGTTTTAAATGTTTACCTGATTCCAAGGCCTCTTTTCCCTCCGGAAACATCTGGCCATATGAAATTATAGGCATTAAGAAACAATCCGCCATAGAAAATTCGTTGCTGCCGAAGTACCCACCACTGACTGCTTCATCAAGAGTACGAAATATTTTTGAAATCTTATTTACCACTTTGTCAATATTGTCACGGACTAAATTTCCGCTCTCGTCCTTATTGAACAAATATTCAAGTACATATTGCCTCATTATCAGCTGGTCTACTGATGTTTGGGCAAAAGATGCCCATTGAATGGTTCTAGCTGCGGCTTCAGGGTTGGCGGGCACCAGAGGAGGGCCGTCAAAAGCAGTATCAATATAGCGAGCAATAGCCATTGACTCAAAGAGCTGAAAATCATCATGTTTCATCACTGGAACTTGACCCATCGGATGAAGTAGTTTAATGACATCCGAGTGTGGCATATCGGGTGAATTTTCATAAAACACCCCCTTTTCCTCAGCAACCATTCGAACAGTTCTCACAAAATTAGAATTTGGGGTACCGATAATCTCTAGAGCCATATTTTTACCTTTTAACGAAAGTTACCATCCTCTTAAAATACGCAATGTGGACTATAGCAGGATAACATTGCGACAGTCAGATTATCACTTGGCTTTCTCCAGTTTACCGGGTTGGTATAAAATGAGTGAATTAAGGTACGGACGAGGTAAAATTCGCATGAACCAAACCGCATTTGTTCGCCATTACAAGGACACCGCCATGGAAGCATATATGCGCCAGGGAGAAGAGCGCGCTCATGCCCTGGGCAATCGCGGCCCGATAAAGCTCGACTCTGGAGGGCGATTAACACGAGATATATTGGACGCCTATTGGCAATGCGGATTTTACATCTTCGAAGGAGTCGTAGGCGCGTCGGAATTGCGCGATATAGAGGCGGATCTTTTCGACATCTTGGACCGTTTGCCAACCCATAAGGGATCACTTTTTGATGCTAAGGGCCGCCCTGCCCTTGGCGCAGATTGCGCCGCACCGACCATGTTCTGGTCAAAACCACTGGGCGACCCATTTGGCGCTACGGAGGCGGCAAACGGTCGACATCCGGTCAAGATGCCCGAGCCAATGGTTGCGCAAAATACGCCAGAAGAAATTGTCTATCTTATACTCGGCTCGCTTCAGTTTTCGGACGCGGCGTTGCGCGTCTACGGACATCCAGACTTACTTCGAGTTGCAGCATCGATCAACGGAGATGACTTCACCCCTTTCAACGAAGCCATGTTCATTAAGGAGCCTGGTCTTGGCGCATCTGTGGCGTGGCATCGTGATGGCGTGACCCATTGGGATGCACCGGATTGGGATCAGGGCACCCATGGCTACAACACCATGGCGCAACTTTATGGCTGCAGCGCAGCTAACGGAGTATGGGTCGTCCCCGGGTCACATAAACTGAATAAAGTTGATATTGCCGGCATGGTTAAAGTCGCAGGGACGCCCCGCCTGCCCGACGCCATCCCCATGATTTGTAAGCCAGGCGACGTTGCGATTTGCAATCGTCAGGCAATTCACGGGTCGTTTGCCAATACGAGTGACAAATGGCGGGTGACCGTAAACTTCGGATTCCATCGCCGGAAATCAGTCCTGAACGTGCAAGGCGGCGGCCTCCACAACGCGCCCAGTATTTACGACGCCGAACGCATCAGAAAACGCTCGGAGATGATCGGCTACGCCATCGAAGCCAGAAAGCAACGATTCCCCGATGAGCCCCCCTTTGAATATGCCCCCCACAAGCAGAGCGGTGAAACCTTCGAGTGGACGCCGCAGACCAAAACCAAACTGAAAGACTATAACCTGTTAGACCTGAGCATATAGACCCAAGCTAAAGACTTCTTGGGAAGGGACTCCACGACAGCTTCACGTAAAATTCACCATGCCATTAGGCCTACGGTAAAAAATCATTCCCACTCTATAGTCGCCGGAGGCTTACCAGAAATATCATAAACAACACGATTGATACCTTTGACCTCAGATTAGATGTTTATGCTGCCTAGTTCTTTGAGAATGAGAAGTAACAGCATACGATATTATTTTACCAAGGAAGCGTGTCGTGTCCGATGTGGAAATCGTTTATTGAATTGATATTGTCTCCCTTTACGAGTTCAATTGGCAGGGTCGACCAATCAAACTTACTTAAAGGCATATCTTCGTCCCGATAAAAACCAGATGTTGCGGGCATGTACCTCATTGCTAATCCCGCTCGACGTCGACCTGAAGTATTCGCTGCTGATCCGTGCACAATCCCCACATCGTGGAGGGAGACTTGACCAGGCTCGAGCTCGATATATCGGACATCTTTGTCGGCTAATTGATCGTCGCCGATCACCTGACTTAATGTCAGATGATCACCGAAATCTTCGTGATGCTGCCAAGCCTGACCCTCATGTGACCCCGGAATAACTTTCATGGCTCCGTTCGATTTCTCGACCCTATCGATTGCAATCCAAACTGTACACGTAGCCCATGGGCGGATCGGCCAATATTGGCCGTCCTGGTGCCACGGAACCTCTCGCGTCGATTGCGGCAATTTGCAGAACAGATGAGTAAGCCACAGGATGATATCCGGTCCCATTACCGATTCGAGCATTTCCAAGATACGCCGATCATGTGCCACTGTATTGATAATTTGATGCCCTTTAACGCCGTAAGGCCGACCTTCGTTCAAATGCGGGTTGATGATCCGATCGGGTTTCATTTTTGGGTTACTCGCTAAGATCGTGTCAACAGCGGTTCGCAACGCTTCCACCACCGCATCGTCGAAACGAAACCCAGACGGAATAACATATCCATCTTGACGATATTGTTTGATTTCCCTTGCTGTGAGCATTTTACTTTCCACCAGAAAAGTTCATATTAACAATGGATTAAGTACTTAAATTTATTCTCACTCAATAGTGACTACAGCTAGTTTATAAATCAATACCTTGCGAGTTATAAACTACTCCCACTCGATTGTCGCCGGAGGCTTACCAGAAATATCATAAACAACACGATTGATACCTTTGACCTCATTTATAATCCGATTAGAAATTTTCGATAGCAATTCGTGAGGTAAAGGGGCCCAATTAGCTGTCATAAAATCAGACGTCTCGACCGCACGAAGAGCCACGACATACTCGTAGGTGCGACCGTCACCCATAACCCCAACCGATTTCACAGGTAAAAATACTGCGAACGCTTGTGCCGTTTTTTCGTACCAACCTGAAGAAACCAGCTCCTCAATAAAAATGGCATCTGCTTCTCGTAAATAATCAGCAAATGATTTTTTAACCTCTCCAAGTATACGCACCCCGAGTCCTGGCCCAGGGAACGGATGTCGGAAGACCATTTTACCTGGTAGGCCAAGCTCGACACCTAGTTGACGCACTTCGTCTTTAAAAAGATCTCTCAGAGGTTCGACAAGCTTTAAATTCAAAGTATCGGGTAATCCTCCAACGTTGTGATGGGACTTAATCGTCTTCGCCTTTTTTGTTGTTGAACCCGCTGACTCAATAACATCCGGATAAATCGTACCTTGAGCAAGCCATCGAGCATTCGGCAATTTTTCAGCTTCTGCCTGGAAAATTTCTACAAATTCTTTACCTATAACTTTTCTTTTCTCTTCCGGGTCTACTACTCCTGAGAGCGCCGACATGAAGCGCTCTGACGCGTCAACATGGATGACATTAAGACCCAAGTTTTCCTTAAATGTAGCCATCACTTGTTCCGCCTCATTAAGACGAAGTAAGCCATTATCAACAAAAACACATGTTAATTTAGAGCCAATTGATCTTTGAATTAGTGCTGCAGCAACCGAAGAATCAACCCCGCCAGATAAACCTAGAATAACTTCATCTTCACCGACGATCTGCTTAATACGCGAGACCTCATTATCTATAAAAGAAGGCATGCTCCAATCAGCTTTACAGCGACATAAGTCTATAATGAATCGTTTAAGTATCTCGGATCCCTGGGCGGTATGGGTAACTTCGGGATGAAACTGAAGCCCATAGAACTTACGAGCCTCGTCTGCCATACCGGCGATCGGCGTTGAATCATTGGAGGCTATAACCTTAAAACCGTTCGGTAAGTCGGTAACCTTGTCACCATGACTCATCCAAACATCCAATAGTCCGTGATTTTCGGCGTTGGTTCGATCAGATATATTTTTTAATAATTCTGAATGTCCTCTCGCCCTTATTTCGGCAAAACCAAATTCTCGTTTATGAGCAGCCACGACGGTGCCGCCCAGCTGATCTGCCATCGCTTGCATTCCGTAACATATACCTAACAACGGAATACCAAGATCAAATATCAAATCGGGGGCTCTAGGGCTACCCTCTTCCTCATACACTGAGGCCGGACCGCCCGAAAGAATTATTCCTTGTGGTTCGAACTCGCTTATTTTTGAGGTATCCGTGTCGTAAGGAAGTAGCTCACAATAGACCCCGATTTCACGGATCCGCCTAACAATAAGCTGTGAATATTGAGATCCAAAATCCAATACAAGTATCTTATTTTTTCGCATTTATTTAGATTGCTGATATGAGCTGCTTATGAATCGAACTGAAGAACGCGAGATGTGACTACTCGACCCTATAATTAGGCGCTTCCTTTACAATCTGAACGTCATGAACATGGGACTCCTTCATGCCAGAAGACGAAATTTCCACGAAAGACGCATCTGTATGTATCTGCGAAATAGTTCCACATCCCAGGTATCCCATTGATGATCTTAGTCCACCAATAAGCTGATGGATCACTGCGACAACCGAGCCTTTGTAAGGCACACGTCCTTCCACACCTTCGGGTACAAGCTTGTCAATCGCAGTAGACGAGCTATCCTGAAAGTAACGATCACTAGACCCTTGTTGCATCGCCGAAAGCGAGCCCATTCCTCTGTAGGACTTGTATGAGCGCCCTTGAAACAATTCAATTTCACCAGGTGATTCCTCCGTACCAGCTAACAATCCACCAAGCATTACCGTAGAAGCGCCTGCGGCTATCGCTTTTGCGATATCACCAGAATATCTGATTCCACCATCGGCAATAAGGGGAACGCCATCTTTGTGGAGTGCATTAGCCACATTATCGATGGCGGTGATTTGCGGCACACCGACTCCTGCCACTACTCTGGTAGTACAAATGGAGCCTGGACCAATACCAACTTTTACTCCATCCGCACCGGCGTCTGCAAGAGCTCTGGCCGCCTCAGCCGTTGCAATATTTCCACCGATAACATCTATTTCGGCGTATTTTCTCTTTATCAACGCGACCTGCTCAATAACTCCTTGAGAATGTCCGTGTGCAGTGTCAACAACGATAACATCCACACCGGCAGCCACCAAGGCCTCAACTCTTTTCTCTGTGTCCTCACCAGTGCCAACAGCCGCCCCTACATACAGGCTACCTTGCGTATCTTTAGCTGCTATCGGGTACTCTGAGGACATCAATATATCCTTAACGGTTATAAGTCCCTTGAGATGAAACGCTTCATCAACAACGAGCACGCGCTCAATGCGATGTTGATGCATCAAGGTTATAGCATCCTCGCTTGAAGCTTGTTCGCCCACGGTGATAAGTCGCTCTGCCACCGTCATGATCTTGCTAACCGGTTGATTCAAATTCTTTTCGAAGCGTAAATCTCGATTGGTGACAAGCCCTACTACCTTTTCTCCATCCAGAACCGGAAGCCCTGAAATTTTATACTGTTTCGTTAATTCAAGAACTGCCCCGACAGTCATATTTGGCGCGATAGTGACCGGATCCTTCACAACACCATTTTCAAATCGCTTAACCCGGGACACTTCGCGCGCTTGATCTGAAATAGACATATTTTTATGAAGAATCCCGACTCCCCCCTCCAGTGCTACGGCAATAGCCAGTCGTGATTCAGTGACCGTATCCATAGCCGCAGATACAACGGGAATATTTAAATTAATATTTCGAGTCAAGGTTGAAACAAGGGATACCTCTCTTGGAAGCACAGTAGAATGTGCCGGGACGAGAAGTACGTCATCAAACGTCAGGGCCTTTTGCTTTACACGCATAGTGGTTAGCCATCCAAAGACGTTATTATACGATACCCAGAGTTTTTTGATAAACAGTAATAGCTAAACCTAGACTTCCCATGATTCTCATCTTTAAATGTATCACACTGATGTTCCTTGTATCACAAGTTCTCGTGATTAACTCCTATGCGCAACCGGATGTTCAGTCTAGAGCGAAAACGGCTTTAATCGAAGCGAGGACTTTAAATGAACTAGCGACAACAGAGGGCACTCGTTGGGTCATCGCAAAAGAACATCTAATGGCCGCTGAAAGACTTATCAGTAGCGGAAATTATCAAGACGCTCTGGAAATGGCCAATAAAGCAATTCATTTTTTTATTTTGGGTCTAGAACAAAAAAAAGGACCTTTGTATAACCACCGGCAATAACCCACCTAACGCCTCCTCGAGACCAAGCGACCGCTTCGTCTAAGCTCTTTCGGATCCGCTATTAAGTCACGATAGATCTCTATTCGGTCACCATCAGCGATCACCGAACTCAATTGCATACGTTTGCCCCAGACACCTACTGATAAGGACTGATTATTCAAATAACGTTGGGCAACAGTTTTGACCTCTGATTTGTCCAACACCTGATCAATGGTACTGCCGATATCCACCGACAAAGATTCTGAGTATTCCTCGCTATCTGTTACAAACAAAACTTCAACCGCTATTGCTATTTGAAAGTCGTCACCCATATATGTCCTCCGCTCTTCGAACAAAAGAATCAACGAAAGTTTCTGCAATTCGATCAAAGACGGGACCGATTAATTTTGACATTAAAGCGTTCGAAAATTGATAACGAAGTTCGAATTCGATTCGGCTGCCATTATCACCCAAGGGCGTAAACGTCCACTCGCCATCCAGTTGCTTGAAGGGCCCTTCTAATAAATTCATCTTAATACCGCCAGGAATATTGGACGTCGGTCGCAGCAGATTATTTTTTGTTTTGAAAGCCTTGTTAATACCTTTATAACCAATAGTTACTTCAGCAACCATATGGAACTCAGATTGCTCGTCAATAAGTGCCCCTCCACACCAGGGCAGAAAATCGGGATACTGATCAACGGAATTCACTAGATTGTAGATTAGCTCCGCAGAATGGGAAACTAGCGCAGATTTCTTTACAGTAGACATACAAGATTAAGTTTCTTATAAAACGTCAAGCATAAACAGCTCATTTGGCATAACATACTGATTCTTTTATGGGTCATTAGCAAATGAGCATCATTCAAAATAAAAAAGCGTATCACGATTTTTTTATCGAAGAAAAATTCGAGGCGGGATTGTGCCTGCAAGGTTGGGAAGTAAAGGCGATCCGGGATGGTCGTAGCCAATTAAAAGAGTCTTATGTAATTATCAGAAGCGGTGAACTATTTCTGATTGGATCTCATATCAGTCCTTTAAATTCAGCATCCACACACGTTACTGCTGACCCGGTAAGAACCAGAAAACTATTGATGCATGGAGAAGAAATTGCAAAACTCATTGGTAAAGTAGAGCGATCTGGCTATACCTTAACGCCTTTAGATCTTCATTACTCGAGGGGAAGAATTAAACTATCCATAGGCTTGGCCAAAGGTAAGAAACAACATGATAAGCGGGCCGTTGTAAAAGAAAAAGATTGGCAACGAGAACAGCAACGACTCATGCGTCAAAAAACCTAGCGATACGCTAGCTATACATAATCTAATCCCATAGCTTCACGAACATCCCTCATCGTCTCGGAGGCTAGCTTTCTCGCGCGATCGTTACCGTCCGCAATGATGTTTCTAACGAGGGAAGGATCATCGATATACTCTTGTGCGCGCTCCCGAATGGGTGCAAGGGTATTACCAATTGACTCTACCAATGGCTGCTTACATTCAATACAACCAATACCTGCCGATTTGCATCCCTCTTGAACCCAATCTTTGACTTTTTCCTCTGAATAGATGGCGTGTAGTTCCCAAACAGGACACTTACCGGGATCGCCGGGATCAGTTCTTCTTACCCGAGCCGGATCTGTGGGCATTGTTCGTATTTTCTTTTCGATCGAGGTTGGGTCCTCTCTCAATGAAATCGTATTGTTATAAGATTTAGACATTTTTTGACCATCTAACCCAGGCATCTTAGATGCGGCAGTCAGCAACGCTTGGGGCTCGGATAGAATCATCTTGCCACCACCTTCCAAGTAACCAAAGAGTCTTTCTCGATCCCCTAAAGTCAAGTTAGCAGCTTCCTCTAGTAAGGCTCGCGCTGAATCTAGCGCTGAGTCATCACCATGTTCCTGGAAACGGTTTTTAAGTTCCCGATACAATTTCGCTCGTTTACTTCCGAGCTGTTTAACAGCGCGCTCTGCTTTGTGCTCGAATCCAGGTTCTTTACCATATATATGATTGAAACGTCTGGCTACTTCTCGAGTAAATTCAATGTGCGCAACCTGATCTTCTCCAACAGGTACAAGATTAGCACGGTATATCAATATATCTGCGCTTTGAAGCAGTGGATAGCCCAAAAATCCGTATGTGGATAAATCTTTCTCCGACAACTTTTCTTGTTGATCCTTATAGGTAGGAACTCTTTCGAGCCAACCCAGTGGCGTCATCATGGACATGAGCAAATGAAGCTCAGCGTGCTCAGGCACTTTTGATTGTATGAATAAAGTGGCTTGCGACGGATCAACACCTGCAGCCAACCAATCAATCAACATATCCCATACATTATTCTCAATAACCTCTGGCGAATCATAATGAGTTGTCAATGCGTGCCAATCCGCCACAAAAAATAAACACTGATACTCATGTTGTAATTTCAACCAGTTTTCCAAAACACCATTGTAGTGGCCCAGGTGAAGGGCGCCTGTTGGACGCATACCTGATAAAACACGGTCATCGAACATCACTTATTCCTCTAAATACCAAAAACGAAAGATAAAACCCCAATGATTGATCCCAATATTGGATACATGAATGAGCCAAGCACACCCGATACCATTAAAAGCATTATGATCAATAAACCATAAGGCTCGAGCTTTGCTAACTTATATGCGATGGCATGGGGTAACGCGCTTATCGCGATCCGACCGCCATCGAGTGGAGGTACAGGAATTAAATTTAACACCATTAACACTAGGTTAATCAAAATCCCACCCTTTGACATCTCAAATAAAGGCGAACTAAAGTAATGCTCCGGCGCAATCAAGTTCATCTTAAAGATTAAAGCCCAACCAATTGCCATGACCAAATTAGCACCAGGACCCGCAGCTGCGACCCAAAGCATATCTCGCTTAGGATTGTTAAGTGCTGCGAAGTTTACAGGTACAGGCTTAGCCCAACCAAAGGCGATTTTTCCTCCGGTCGCGAATAGAAGAACCGCTGGAACAACTAAGGTACCAATGAGATCAATATGCTTAACTGGATTTAACGTAATCCGTCCCTCCTGATAAGCGGTAAGATCTCCTAACCTCTTTGCTGCATATCCATGTGCCGCCTCATGCAACGTAATTGCCAATACTGCAGGAATCGCATAAAGGCTTAACAATTGAATCCAATAACCTATGTCCACTTCAGCCCCTCAGATAATGCCTGTTATGACATTATTCTCAAAATAGGATTATAGTTGATTTCAAATAACTAACCTTCGGAATATGGTTATTCGTCCAGACGCTCATCGAAGCGCAGTCTTTGGAGACAATATCGTCTCCACCTCCCAGCCCCTGGCTGCTCAAGCCGGCTTATCGATCATGAAGCAAGGTGGTAACGCAGTCGACGCAGCAGTCGCAGCAGCCATCACACTCACGGTTGTAGAACCCACAATGAATGGAATCGGCTCAGACGCTTTTTGTCTCGTATGGGATGGAAGAAATATTCATGGATTAAATGCCTCCGGTAAATATCCAGAGCAATGGGCCTTTAAGGACTTTAAGCAATACAGCAGCATGCCTGATTTAGGTTGGCAGTCGGTAAGCGTGCCTGGAGCGGTTTCATCTTGGGTGGCACTTTCGAGCCGCTTTGGGCGTTTACCGTTTGAAGACTTGTTCGAGCCCGCACTCCGCTACGCGAAAGATGGCTTCTTAGTGTCCACCATCATTGCAGATCAATGGAACCGACAAATTCACCGCTTCTCAAAGTTTGAAGAATTTCAGCGTATCTTTACTAGTCACGAGAGGAGTCCAGAGGCTGGCGAACGCTTTCGATTGCCTGATCACGCTGATTCTTTGGAACAGATTGCGAAAACCAATGGAGAAGATTTTTACCGAGGAGAACTGGCGCAGCGAATGGTAGATGACTCACTTAACAACGACGGTAAATTAAGCCTCAATGATCTTAATAGCCACGCTCCTACATGGATAAACCCGATTAATACAGAATATAAGGGTTTCGAGCTACATGAAATTCCACCAAGCGGTCAAGGGATCGCAGCTTTAATCGCGAATGGCATTCTTAATGAACTCGAAGACGTTCTACAGCAATCAAACAAGGTACTTAAAGCTCATGCAGAAATCGAATCAATGAAACTTGCGCTAGATATTGTCTATTCTGAAGTAAGCGATCCCTCCTACATGAACAAAACGATTGCAGAGCTTTTATCGGTTGAATTTCATCGTCATCTCGCTAAAAAAATAACCATGACTGAAGCGCGTCATCTACCGCCGAGGCAAACTGTTCATTCGGATACTGTTTACCTAACCAGCGCTGATTCGAATGGCATGATGGTCTCATTCATACAGTCAAATTACATGGGTTTCGGGTCGGGCGTCGTAGTGCCCAAAACAGGTATTAGCCTGCAAAATCGAGCGGCAGGTTTTTCCCTTCAAAAGGATCATCCTAACTGCGTGGACGGTGGTAAGTTTCCGTTTCACACAATCATTCCAGGATTCATCACACGTAATGGAAATCCGCTATCGAGCTTTGGCGTTATGGGAGGTGATATTCAAGCACAAGGCCATCTCCAGCTATTTCGCCAGTTGACAAATCAACTAATGAATCCTCAAGAAATTATTAATGCGCCGCGCTGGAAAATCAGCAAAGATGGCTCACTCCTCGTCGAAGACACATTCGAGCAGGACATTCTAGGCGGGCTTGAATCGCTCGGACATAGAGTTTCGAAGACTCCTTATGGAGCATATGAGTTCGGTGCGGCACAAATGATTACTAAATACAAGGATGGCTACGCAGCCGGCTCGGAACCCAGACGAGACGGCCAGGCTGTCGCATTTTAAATCTTAATGAGCCTATTTCGATAATGCGTTGTCGCGAATCGACGTTAGAGTGGTTCTTGTAGTTATCGCCTCTGGGTCGACTTTAATATGAATTAAACTTGCCACATCTTTTTCGATACATCGTGCTACTGAATCCTTAATATCTTCCGTCGAGGTTATTGTTTCTGCGTACAGACCGTAGGCTCTAGCGAGCGCTGCGAAATCTGGATTCATTAAGTCTGTTCCATATACGTGCTCGGGATAATCTCGCTCCTGATGCATCCTAATAGTTCCAAACATACCATTGTCAAAAACGATAAATAAAATTTTAAGACCATATTGATTTGCGGTTGAGATCTCCTGCCCATTCATTAAAAAACATCCATCACCTGAAACGCTAACAACAAACTTATCGGGTAACGCAATTTTAGCGGCAACTCCAGCTGGCACACCATACCCCATTGCACCATTCGTTGGTGCAACCTGAGTTTTGTATCCAGCGTACTGCCAATGTCGGTGAATCCAACCGCTGAAATTTCCAGCACCATTGGTAATAACACTATCGCGGGGCAGCAAGCCACGCAAGACAGTCATCACCTCACCTAAATCAACATCACCCGGGGAAGACACAGGAATCACGTTTGCCCGATAGTTATCATTTCCTGTTTTTAACCAAGCACCCCAAGTGGCGCCTATATCCGGCAAAGAGACTAAAGCATCGACTGCCTCCTCTATGTCTGAATTAATCATCACTGAGCCTTGGAACACGCGTCCGAGCTCATTAGAACCAGGATGAATATGAATGAGTTTTTGCCGAGGTGTGGGCGCTTGAATTAATGTGTACCCACTCGTAGTCATTTCTCCAAGACGAGCACCAATCACCAAAAGTAAATCAGACTCTTTAACCATTTCTGACAACTTAGGATTGATACCGATTCCAATATCACCAACGTAATTAGGGTGATGGTTATCAAACAAGTCTTGTCGTCGAAAAGAACATCCTACCGGTAATTTATTTTTTTCGATAAAGCTTTGTACCTGACGACATGCCCTCTCAGACCATCCACTTCCACCAAGAACAACTAACGGTTTTTCGCTCTTCCTCAATAGTTCTTTTACGTCCAACATGCTTTGCGCAGTTGGTCGATTCTTAGCAATCGTAACTCTAGGGGTATCGGGCACATCGACCCAATCGACCAGCATATCTTCTGGAAGAGCCAATACCACGGGCCCAGGCCGTCCTGAGTTTGCCACGTGAAATGCTCGAGCCACGTACTCTGGTATTCGGTTTGCCCGATCAATTTGAGCCACCCATTTGCTCATCTGACCAAACATTCGTCGATAATCCATTTCTTGAAAAGCTTCCCGCTCCACCATATCGTTCCCGACTTGACCAATAAATAAAATCATCGGCGTTGAGTCTTGGTAAGCCGTATGGACTCCAATACTCGCATTTGTCGCGCCGGGACCTCTGGTCACAAAACAAATACCAGTCTCGCCTGTAGCCTTACCATAAGCCTCAGCCATAAAGGAAGCGCCGCCATCTTGTCGCGCGACATAAAGAGAAATCTTTTCACGTTTCAAATAAAGTGCGTCAAGAACCGCTAAATAGCTCTCACCAGGAACACAAAAAGCATTCCTTACGCCTTGTGTGATCAGTTGGTCCACAAGCACTTGTCCCCCACTTCTCATATTCACGCTCTCCTGTGGTTCTCTTTATTTTAAATTTAAAACCTATTGAAAAAAAAACCCGTCAATAGACGGGTTTTTTGAGCGATTTAAAGACTTATCACTCAGACGCATCATTGGATTCAGGCGCATCATTGGATTCAGGCGCATCGGATGGCGTCGTTGACGCATCATCAACAGCCGCGGCCTTCATACTCAATCGCAATCGTCCCTTATCATCAGCCTCCAGCACTTTGACTCGTACTTGCTGACCTTCCTTTAGGTAGTCAGATACTGCATTTACTCTTTCCTCTGCAATCTGAGAAATATGAAGCAAACCATCACGTCCAGGCAACACACTGACTATGGCACCAAAATCAAGCAACTTAAGCACTTCACCTTTATATATTTGTCCTACCTCAACATCGGCAGTCAATTCTTCAATTTTTTGACGAGCTGCTTCGCCGCCAGCGGCAGATACACAAGCAATAGTCACAGAGCCATCATCCTGAATATCTATAGTTGTCCCGGTTTCTTCAGTGATCGCCCTAATCACTGCTCCACCCTTACCAATTACATCCCGGATTTTCTCTGGTTTAATCTTAAGCTGTATCATCCGTGGTGCGTAGTTCGATAATTCCTCTCTGGATTCGCCCATGGCGTCTTTCATTTTTTCGAGGATATGCATCCGCGCTTCTTTCGCTTGTTCTAACGCGATTTGCATGATCTCTTTAGTGATTCCCTGAATTTTAATATCCATCTGAAGTGCCGTAATTCCAATTTCAGATCCGGCTACTTTAAAGTCCATATCACCTAGATGATCCTCGTCACCTAAAATATCTGTGAGCACCGCGAATCGGCCGCCATCTTTGATAAGACCCATCGCGATTCCTGCTACATGTGCTTTTAAAGGAACGCCAGCATCCATTAACGCAAGACATCCCCCACAAACCGAGGCCATAGAACTTGATCCATTTGATTCGGTAATCTCTGAAACCACACGAAGTGAATATCCGAATTCCTCTTGAGATGGCAAAACAGCTAATAGCGCTCGTTTTGCCAATCGCCCGTGACCAATCTCTCGTCGCTTAGGCATCCCAAATCGACCCGCTTCTCCCGTAGCATAAGGTGGCATATTGTAATGAAGCATGAAGTGATCACGATATTCGCCCTCTAGCGCGTCAATAATTTGTTCGTCTCTCGCCGTTCCTAAAGTAGACACGACAAGTGCTTGAGTCTCGCCTCGCGTGAACAATGCAGAGCCATGTGTTCTAGGCAATACACCTGTTCGGATCGATATCGGTCGAACAGTGCGTGTATCTCGCCCATCAATTCGGGGCTCTCCAGCTAAGATCTGTCCTCTAACGATATCCTTTTCCAAATGGCCAAGTTGTTCATATACAGCTCCCTTCTCGAAGGATCCTTCCTCTTCGCCACAAAGATCAGATATAACCGCGTCAAAAACTCCGTCTATTTTTTGCGATCGGTCTTGCTTTTGTTTGATTGCGTACGCATCTCTAAGCCCAGCTTCGGCTAACTCTTTAACGCGCGTAACAAGTGCTATATCCTTCTCAGGCGCCTTCCAATCCCAAAGCGGTTTACCTGCTTCGTCAGAAAGCTCATTAATTAAGTCAATAACTGCTTGCATCTGTTCGTGACCATGAACAACCGCTCCCAACATAACGCTTTCCGGAAGCTGATCTGCTTCAGACTCAACCATCAACACCGCTTGCTGCGTACCAGCGACAACAAGATTAAGCTGTGTTTCACTAAGTTGGGTTGCAGAAGGATTAAGAACATACTCGCCATTCATATAACCTACCCTTGCGGCCCCGATGGGACCATCAAACGGAATGCCCGACAAAGATAATGCCGCAGAGGCACCAATCATTGCTGGTATGTCCGCGTCAATTTCAGGATCCGAGGACATAACTGTTGCAATAACCTGAACTTCATTTAAAAAACCATCAGGGAACAATGGACGAATCGGTCTGTCGATGAGACGGCAAGTCAGAGTTTCTTTCTCTGAAGGACGTCCTTCTCGCTTGAAAAAGCCACCGGGAATTTTACCTGCAGCATAAGTCTTTTCTTGATAATCAACCGTTAAAGGGAAAAAGTCTTGTCCAGGCCTTGCCTCTTTTTTACCGACCACAGTTACCATAACCACTGTCTCGCCTAGAGATACGAGCACAGCGCCCGATGCCTGCCTTGCAATCTCGCCTGTTTCAATACTTAGTTCGTGCTCACCATACTGAATTGTTTTTTTCGTCGCTTTCAACATCGTAACCTCAAAAAAATAGGCGCGGACAACCCGCGCCATAAAAATTAATTAATTCTCAAGTTCCTCAAATTAAATCTAGCATGACTCCTTGAGATCTTCACCATTAGTTTATTACTTCCTTAAGCCAAGGCTTTCAATTACCTTCCGGTAACGATCTACATCATTACGCTTTACATAATCCAACATCTTACGACGACGGCTGACCATTTTTAATAGCCCACGTCGAGAATGGTTATCCTTTGCATTGACCTTAAAATGCTCAGTCAAGTGATTGATTCTTTGCGTGAGTAAAGCGATTTGAACTTCCGGAGACCCTGTGTCTCCCTTCGCTTTTTGATGATCACTCACAGTCTTTGCTCTGTCTTCAGCAGTTATTGACATTGAATATGTTTCCTAAGGGTCAAAAAAGCGCGAATTATACAGCATAAATGCTAATTAGTTAACCTCCTTAAGCCTCCGCACGTCGGCAACATAATCTTGAGACATCAGGCGCTTAGGCCTTAGATCGCAAAGGTCGTCTACATCGGCCAATCCAACAAAAATTTTATCGTGGGTATAGACGGATATGACTCCTGGTTGAGGATTTTTGGCTGTCATCGATATGACGATTCCGTTCATAAATTTTTTTTCCTCAGTTGCTGTTAGCGATAGACTAGGAAAATGAGGTAACGAAAAATCTATATTTTTCAGAAGTTTAGATCTTAAATTTAATTTGATATCTTCGATATTATTAAGCGGCAGTGCTTCTGAAACAAAAATATCTGCTATACCTGTTCGTCTCAAGGAAGTTAGATATCCTTCCGTTCCGAGGCAGCGCGCAATATCTTCCCCAAGGACTCGTATATACGTTCCCTTCGAGCAGGTAACAGACAAACTAAGTACATCCTTCTCCATTATACTGAGCTTAAGTGAATCAATAGTTACAGGTCTTTTTTCACGAGTAATTACTCTCCCCTCTCTCGCTATTTTGTACAGCCGCTTACCGTTAATTTTAATCGCACTATGCATCGGCGGAATCTGATCCAGGTCTCCCGTGAACTTTTGGACTAAGCGTTCTAGATCGGACGAATCAAACGCTGTGAAACTCGCCTTTGATAGCTCCCCTTCGGCATCTCCAGTACTGCTGCTAAATCCAAGCTTGATTATGGCCTCATAGGACTTACGTGAATGACTAAAAAAACTAATGAACTTAGTTGCCTCGCCCAACGATATTGGCAACAGTCCTGAAGCTAAGGGATCCAGCGTCCCAGCGTAACCTCCCTTGACGTTACCAAACAAGCGCCGAACTTGTTGTAAGGCACGATTTGACGAGAGCCCTTTAGGTTTATCTAGGAGTAATACCCCATTTATTCGATGAAATGCCGCCATGCCTTAGGTCTAATTTAGGATTCTAGGTTTTAAGATTTGCTGCCGCTAAAAGTCGGCTGATGCGATCACCATGCTCCATTGAATCGTCATACTTGAATGCTATATTTGGCATAACCCTCATATTAAGGTTTTTAGCGACGCATGAACGCACAAAACCTTGGGCGTTATTCAGGATTTTTTCCAGAACCTCCTTGTTTTGGTCGTCTCCCAGACGTGTAAAATATACGCGAGCAAATGATCCATCTGGACTTACTTCAACATCTGTAATCGTTATTTGACCAACCCGCGGGTCGCGAACCTTTGACCGAACAAGCTCCGAAATTTCACGAAGAAGGTAATCTCTAAGACGTCCAGCCCTTAATGTGCTTTTAGCCAAAACGACCCATCAATCATTTTATAAGGTGCGAGCAATTTCGATGACCTCGAAGACTTCTAGTTGATCGCCCTCTTTAATATCGCTGTAATTCTTAAGGGATAATCCACACTCAAACCCGGATTTAACCTCTTTCACGTCATCTTTAAAGCGTTTTAGAGTATCCAATTCACCCTCGTGTATTACGACATTATCTCTGAGGAGACGGATGGACGAGCCTCGCTTGACCAAGCCTTCAAGAACGTAACAACCAGCAACAGAGCCAACTTTAGAAATTCTAAATACTTGCCGAATCTCCACCAAACCTAGCGTTTCCTCTTTCCTATCTGGAGATAGTAACCCACTCAAGGCAGCTTTTACCTCATCTACGGCATCGTAAATGATGTTGTAATAACGCACATCGATACCGTGTGTTTGTATTAGTTTTCTGGCGGTGGCATCTGCGCGCGCATTGAAGCCAATAATCACGGCATTAGAGGCTAAAGCTAAGTTAATATCGGAGTCATTAATTCCACCGACCCCTGAATGAACTATATTCACTTGAACTTCCTCGGTTGAAAGTCGTGTTAAAGAATGAGCTAGAGCCTCACTAGAACCTTGCACATCAGCTTTAATGATTAATGTAAGCGATCTAACTGCGCCCTCCTTAAGCTGGTCAAACATGTTATCCAACTTAGCCGCTTGCTGTTTCGCAAGTTTAACTTCTCTAAACTTGCCTTGGCGGAATAGCGCGATCTCTCGAGCTTTCTTTTCGTCTTGCAAGACCACAATCTCTTCTCCGGCTGCGGGCACGTCTGACAGCCCCTGAACTTCAACCGGAATCGAAGGCCCCGCGGTTATAATGACTTGACCATTTTCATCTACCATTGCGCGAACCCGGCCAAAAACAGCGCCCGCTAGCAAGACATCCCCCCGATTCAACGTTCCCCCTTGAACCAATATGGATGCTACTGGACCTCGACCTTTGTCCAACCTTGACTCGATTACCACGCCGCGCGCGGCTGTTTTTACAGGTGCTTTAAGATCTAAAATCTCTGCCTGCAACAATATTGAATCTAGTAGAGCATCAATCCCCTCGCCAGTCTTTGCGGAGACATGAACAAACAGTGTATCTCCACCCCAGTCTTCCGGCACAACCTCATGTTGACTCAGCTCTTGTTTAACTCGCTCCGGATTGGCCTCTGTTTTGTCTATCTTATTAACTGCAACAATCAAAGGTGTATTACCTGCTTTAGCGTGATGAACTGCCTCAATCGTCTGAGGCATAACGCCATCATCAGAGGCAACAACAAGCACAACAATGTCCGTTGCTTTTGCGCCCCTTGCACGCATGGCCGTAAATGCTTCGTGGCCTGGTGTATCTAAAAAGGTCACCATACCTTTTTGAGTATTTACGTGATATGCGCCGATATGCTGGGTAATACCACCCGCTTCTCCACTGGCTACTCGAGTGGTTCTAATATAATCCAAGAGTGAGGTTTTACCGTGGTCTACATGACCCATAACGGTCACAACCGGTGCGCGAAGCTCATGCACCACATCTTCGTCAGCACTTTCATCAAGGAATGCCTGAGGGTCAACAGTTTTTGCTGCTATTCCCTTATGCCCCATCTCGTCAACAATAATCATTGCTGTTTCTTGGTCAATGACCTGGTTGATCGTCACCATCTGCCCAAGTTTCATAAAAATCTTAATCACCTCGGCAGCCTTAACTGACATCTTGTGAGAAAGTTCAGCAATCGCAATAGTTTCCGGAATTGCTATTTCACGTGCTACAAACTCAGGAGCAGTGGCGGGAACTGGAGCAGGTTCAGTCGCTTGATTCTTCTTATTTCGATTTCTACTACTACCCCTCCGACCATCTCGCCCCCCCGTGGCCGCAAAATCACCTCGAGTCTTTAAACTGCGTTTCTTACTTTCCGCGTCAAAGCGCGCTTGATTCGCCTTTTTCTTTATTGCTTTTTTAGCCTCATCCTTGGTAATCGGACTGTGCAATATCCCGTCTGGCGCCCCTTTTTCAGGGCCCTTTGACTTAGCTTTAGCTGTTACCGCGTCCTTCTTAACGGGTTTGGTCTCTTGAGCTTTAGTTTCGTTTTTCTCCTGACGTTTTTTCTTTTCCGCTTCCTTTTCGAGAATTTCAGCGGCCTGAATAGCCCTTAATTCAGCCTGTCGCTTAGCCTCCGAATCTCGCTTTACCTGCTCTGCCGTTTTTGAATCCAGATCTCCTTGGCCTGCAGAAGTTGAATCTTTAGCAACAGCCTCTTCCTTTGCGGCCAATACCGGTTCAGGCTTTTTAACAACTACTCTTTTCTTTCTAACCTCAACCTGTATTGTTCGCGACCGACCTGCAGCGTCAGCTTTTTTTATCTCAGTCGTTTGTCGTCGCTTGAGTGTAATTTTTGACTTAGACTTGCCATCCCCATGAGACCGTTTTAGAAAGTCAAGCAATTTGGTTTTATCAGTTTCGCTCAGACTTGTTTTTTCCGTTAAATCTTTCTTGATGCCAGCCGCCGCTAATTGCTCAATCAAGCGTTTGACGGAAAGCTTAAGTTCTGCCGCAAATTCTTTAACATTCACTTTTGCCATGTATTTTTGCCCTTCAAATATTTAAGACTCAGTGAACCATGGTGCTCTCGCAGCCATAATTAAATTTTCAGCTAACTCGCCCTCTATCTCAACGATCTCCTTTAGATCATCAGTAGCCAAATCCGCCAGTTCCTCTTGTGACATGACGCCTCCAGCAATAAGCGAGCGAGCGAGCTCTTCCGTCATTCCCTCTACATTCATTAAATCACCAGATGCTGTTGTCGCTAACTCCTCACGAGCGATCTCCTTAACTAACAGAGCGTTTCTCGCCCTAGATCTCAATTCCTCGACCGTATCTTCGTCAAAACCCTCTATCTCGAGCAACTCTGATTCAGGCACGTAAGCTATCTCTTCAAGAGTACTAAATCCCTCTTGAACTAAAATATCAGCAAGATCCTCATCGACGTCAATTTCATCCATAAAGTGCTGGCGCACAGAACTAGATTCTTCTTCAACTTTTTGCTTAGATTGCTCCTCAGTTAAAATATTCAGCGTCCATCCAGTTAGTTCCGATGCCAGCCTTACGTTTTGTCCTCCACGACCAATAGCTTGAGCGAGATTTTCCTCCTCAACCACGATATCCATTGCATGCTTCTCTTCGTCCACAGTAATCCGACTTACCTCGGCTGGAGACAATGCATTGACAATAAATTGTGCGGGGTCATCTGCCCATAAAACGATATCAATCCGTTCGCCAGACAGTTCGTTTGTGACTGCTTGAACTCTCGACCCTCTCATCCCAACACAAGTTCCAACCGGATCAATTCTCTTATCGTTTGTTTTAACTGCGATCTTTGCTCGAGAACCAGGATCCCGAGCCGCTGCGATTATCTCTACAAGGCCTTCCTCGATTTCAGGAACTTCGAGTTCAAATAAACTTGACACAAATTGGGGCATCGTTCGCGAGATAATCAATTGATGGCCTCGCGCTTCTCGATCAACCCGGCTTAAATAAGTCCTAATTCTGTCCCCAACACGGATATTTTCCCTGGGGATCATTTGTTCTCGTGGCAACAAGGCCTCGACACGGCCGGACTCAATTATTACGTTCCCGCGTTCGATACGCTTCACAGTCCCAGAAACAATCACTTCGTCACGGGCCAAAAAGTCATTCAAGATTTGCTCACGTTCGGCATCTCTAATCTTCTGCATGATGACCTGCTTAGCAGCCTGGGCACCGATACGTCCAAATTCTATAGCTTCAAGAGGCTCTTCTATATACCCGTAAATTTCAACGGAAGCGTCTTTGGTCAAACCCTCTTCTAAGGCGATTTGCTGGTCAGGCAATTCGAGCTCTTCATCCTCAACCACCTGCCAACGTCGAAAGCTTTCATACTCACCCGTCGAACGATCAATTGACACGCGAACATCGATGTCCAACTTATTCTTGCGCTTTGTCGCAGAAGCTAACGCCATCTCCAAAGCCTCAAATACGATATCTTTTTCAACGCTTTTTTCTCTCGCTAGAGCGTCAACTAACAGCAACATCTCTCGACTCATGTCCTATACCTTCTTAAAATAACTAAATTGCAGGAATTAAGTTTGCTTTTTTAATTTCATGAAGTTCAAAAGTGATCACTCGATCATCATCGACCTCCATATCTACCATCTCTTCTCTAACACCAATAAGTTTTCCTCGAAACTTCCTCTGTCCCTCATAAGCAAGTTTGAACTGAACAACAACTTTTTCTCCTACAAATCGCTCGAAATCTATAAGTTTTTTGAGCGGCCGATCAAGACCAGGTGATGAAACCTCCAACCGATCGTAATCAAATCGTTCTATTTCGAACAAACGCGACAAATGATTACTGACAGTCGTGCAATCCTGCAAACCAATTCCCCGCTCGGAGTCAATCAATACCCGCACCAGTCCCGATCGTCCAACAATTTCGACATCAACCAGCTCGTAATTCATCCCCGACAGAGTCTTTTCAAGTAAATTTTCTATTTCCATATGCTCATTTAGAAACAAAAAAAGGGCCCAAAGCCCATCCGTATTCCAACAATATTTGGTTGAATTATACCAGAATAATCCGGTAGATAACCATAAAAAAGCCCCAGCAACGATTGGGGCTCCTTCCTAGTTATTGCGATTGGTTGCGGGGGCAGGATTTGAACCTACGACCTTCGGGTTATGAGCCCGACGAGCTGCCAGACTGCTCCACCCCGCGACCGGCAAAACAGGGGGCGAATCATAACAGAGTTTACGCTCGTGTTACAACCTGAGTTCTCAATTTATCGTTTGTGAGGCAGCCGTCTCATGAACTGCGAGTGAATCACTTGTTACCTCACCAACTCGCTCTACATCAAGCGTCATTTGCTCACTCATATCGGGACTGCCTTCTACCAATTCCCCTAAATCGTCTAGAGGCGGTAACTCACTAAGCGCCTTTAACCCTAAATCATCTAGGAAGGTTGCTGTCGTACCAAATAATGCAGGCCTGCCTGGCGTCTCCCTAATCCCTACCTGATCGATCCACCCTCTAGCTTCGAGAGTCCTCAAAATATTCGGTGACACAGCGACTCCCCGCACATCCTCGATATCCCCCCTCGTAACTGGTTGCTTATAGGCGATGATAGCTAACGTTTCAAGCACCGCTCTGGAATACTTGGGGGGGCGTTGCGGTTCTAACTTGTCTAGACACGATTGATATCTCCCACGAACCTGAATACGCCAGCCACTTGCCACCTCTACTAATTCACCGCTTCGCGCAGACCACTCTTCCTTGATTTGACCCAACATATCCTTTACCAGAGCTGTGTGAACCTCCTCGTCAAACATACGCTTAATCTCTGCTATTGACAGCGGATCCGACGAAGCCAAAAGTGCTGCTTCAATCGTATATTTAAAGTCGTCAATTTGTTCTTCGCTAAACTCCATTGGATAACCTCACATAAATAGTCGAGAACACGCCATGTTGCGACAATTCAATCGAGGCGTCCTTGGCCAACTCAAGAATTGCCAAAAATGAAACTACCACGTACTGAACCCCTTTCTCGACCTCGAATAATTCATCGAATCGAAAAAATTGTTGATCTTTGAGCCGGCGCAAAATATGACTCATATGTTCACGAACCGATAGCTCCTCACGACTGATCGTATGATGTCGATTATTCTTTGCTCTATTAATTATAGCCACCCAAGCCTGACGAAGATCCTCAGGTTTCACCAAAGGAGGAGACACATAATCGGACTTTTCAAAAAATATCGATGCCTGATGAAAATCCCGACCAACGACAGGCTGCTCATCCAAACGAATAGAAGCTTTCTTCATACGTTCATACTCGACTAATCGCCTAACGAGCTCTGCCCTTGGATCCAGATCTTCCTCCCCAATCTCACTGGGTGGGCGTGGTAGAAGCATCCTAGATTTTATTTCGGTTAAAACTGCCGCCATCAATAAATACTCAGCCGCTAATTCCAAATTATGAGCTTTCATCGACTCGACATAAACCATGTATTGGCTCGTCAAATCAGCCATTGGGATATCAAGCACGTCAAGGTTTTGCTTTCTTATTAAAAAAAGCAGCAAGTCGAGTGGCCCCTCAAATGAGTCGAGCATGACCTGAAGAGCTTCAGGAGGAATATAAAGATTAGCAGGTACATTAATGATCGGTTCGCCACGAAATATTCCGATGCAGGTTTGTTCAGGTGATGAAGATAACAAGTCAGTTGGATCCATAAATCGCTGTAAAAACCACTAGATATTGTGCAATTATTATAAAAGTACCCTATATAAGGTGATTTTTCCAGCTTTTCTTACCTGCACAACGAAACTTTACTTGTGAAATTCCAATGAACCATCTTTCACGTCAACGATAACTGTATCACCAGTCCCAAATTGCCCATCCAGAATCAATTTCGATAAGGGATTTTCAACCTCAGACTGAATGGCCCTTTTCAGCGGCCTTGCTCCATACGCTGGATCAAAACTGCTATCACCTAATAGTTCTAATACACCCCTACCAACATCCAGCCCAATATCTAGCGATGCCAAGCGCTGCTCTAGTCTTTTCAACTGAATTTCAAGGATCGCACTGACATGCGCGCGACCTAACCCATGAAAAACAACAATTTCATCAACTCGATTGATAAACTCTGGTTTAAATGAGTTCTTGACCTCGCCTATCACTGCATTTTTTACAGCGTCGTAGTCACTGTTATCCATGGATTGAATCATTTGGGATCCAATGTTTGATGTCATAACCATGACTGTATTTTTAAAATCTACCGTTCTTCCCTGGCCATCGGTCATACGACCATCATCAAGCGCCTGTAACAACACGTTAAAAATATCGGGGTGCGCCTTCTCGATCTCATCAAGCAGTATCACCGAATAGGGCTTCCGTCTTACGGCCTCTGTTAAGTAGCCTCCTTCGTCGTAGCCGACGTAACCTGGAGGAGCTCCTATCAATCGAGACACTGAATGCTTTTCCATAAATTCCGACATATCAATCCGGACGATTTGATCTTCGGAATCAAATAGAAATTGAGCGAGCGTTTTACAAAGCTCGGTCTTACCCACCCCTGTCGGACCAAGAAACAAAAATGAACCATACGGACGGTTCGGATCGCTCAAGCCAGACCTAGATCGACGAACCGCATCTGACACAAGTCGAATGGCCTCATCTTGCCCAATAACACGCTGATGCAAGTGCGATTCCATGGCGAGCAATTTATCCCTTTCCCCCTGCATCATTCTAGATACTGGAATGCCTGTTGCTCGAGATACAACATCAGCGATTTCGTCAGCACCCACCTCGGTTTTTAGAATTTGAAAACTTTCTACGTTTTCACTTAACTGAGTATCTTTATGTAATTGAGCCTCTAGGCTAGGCAGCTTACCGTATTGCAACTCTGAGACTAATGACCAATCGCCCTCACGCTTCGACACGTCAATTTGCAGTTTAACTTGATCGATTTCCTCCTTAACCTGCTGAACACCTTGTACGATAAATTTTTCAGCCTTCCATATCTCATCGAGATCCGAATATTCTTTGTTAAGTCTATTTATCTCATCCTCGATACCATCGAGTCTTTTCTTTGACGCTGAATCACTTTCTCTTTTTACAGCCTCTCGCTCTATCTTTAGCTGAATTAAACGTCGATCAATTTTATCTAGCTTCTCCGGTTTCGAATCGAGCTCCATTTTTATACGCGCAGCTGCCTCATCAATCAAATCAATAGCTTTATCAGGTAGAAATCGATCCGTGATATAGCGATGGGATAATTGGGCTGCCGCTACGATAGCCGGGTCCGTTATATCAACGCCATGATGAAGTTCATAGCGCTCTTGCAAACCCCTCAAGATCGCGATAGTGCTCTCCACGCTTGGCTCGTCTATGATCACCTTCTGGAATCGCCGCTCTAGCGCAGAATCTTTTTCAACGTACTTTCGATACTCATCCAATGTTGTTGCTCCGACACAGTGAAGCTCACCGCGTGCCAAAGCCGGCTTCAACATATTTCCAGCGTCTAGAGCGCCTTCTGACTTTCCCGCACCTACCATCGTATGTAACTCATCAATGAAAATGATCGTCATACCATCGTCGCGTGCCAACGCCTTCAATACGGATTTCAGCCGTTCTTCAAAGTCTCCGCGATACTTAGCACCAGCCAAAAGTGCCGCCATATCGAGCGACAATACCCGCTTACCTTTAAGGCTATCAGGCACCTCCTCATTGATAATCCTCTGAGCTAAGCCCTCAACGATCGCGGTTTTCCCTACCCCTGGTTCTCCAATCAATACTGGGTTATTTTTTGTTCGTCGCTGCAAAATCTGAATGGCCCGTCGGATTTCATCATCACGGCCAATTACTGGATCGAGCTTACCTTGTCTCGCACTATCCGTAACGTCTACGGTGTAACGCTCAAGAGCCTGACGTTGATTTTCGGCATCTGGAGAATCATTGGACTCCCCTCCCCTCAGTTCATCAATCACCGATTTTAAAGTTGGCTCAGAACCTCCGTGCTCCCGGAGCATTAGACCTACACCATGCTTCTCCCGGATCGCTACTAATAAAAACAGTTCAGTCGAAACATATTGATCGGCAAGTTCTTGAGACAACTTTTCGGTCGCACTCATCAAGCGGTTCATGGATTGTGATATTGACAGGTGTTGCAATTTCTCAACTACAGGAAATTCATCAATTGCTGACTTTAATGCCTGCTTTAGTCCCTCTATTTTCACACCCGAGCGTGTCAAGATTGTTGCTATTAAACGCTCATCAGAATCAATCAGGACATAAAGTAAATGTTCTGGCTCTATATTTGAATTACCGTTACTCGATGCAAGTTTCTCCGCAGATGCAAGCGACTCTTGAAACCGAGTCGTAAATTTGTCTAACCTCATAACGTTTCCTCATATGAATCTTTAGTTAGTACTAAAATTGGGGAAGATTTGATAATTTCAAGTGCAGTTAAGAATGAAATTAGTTTTTAACGCGATTACTAACGCTTAGATAATGATAAGGTCCTCAATAATGAGAAAAGTTAAGTTGATTATAGTTTTGTTATTAACAAGCTGGAGCACCTGTTGCGTAGCTGACGCTGATGACGATAAAGCGCTGATTTTCGATATGCAATCGACAGCGTCGATGTTCGTAAAAACATTAGGAAAAACGCTTAAAACGACGATCAATTCAAAGGGTCCGACGGCCGCTATCAGCGTTTGCAAAACGGTAGCGCCCAACTTAGCTAATCAATTGTCTCGAGAAACAGGATGGAAGATCTCAAGAGTGAGTCTAAAAGTTAGAAATCCTCTTATTGGAACACCTGACACATGGGAACGAAAACAGTTAATAGCGTTCTCCAACGACTCGTTTTTGGATAGTTCCAAATCAGGACTCATCGAGACTTATTTTGTTGAAGATGAAACCGAATACCGTTCAATTCGATACATGCGAGCGTTACCAACTGGACCGATTTGTTTGACCTGTCACGGTAGGCCGAAGGACATCCCCGATGAAGTCGCATCTGCACTCGAGCAGCTGTATCCTCATGACAAGGCAATTGGGTACAGCCTAGGTGACATAAGAGGCGCAATCTCGATACAAGTCAATCGGAACTAAAACTACATAACACGGCACAATTAACGTGAATTTAAATAGAGATGATGAGCGATAACAATTTTAAAACATCCATTCAATCTTGTGTTGAAATAGCGATACGGGAGGATCTCGGTGACGGAGATTTAACGGCATCCTTAATACCTGAGGATAAGAGAGGCGAAGGCTCAATCATATCTAGAGTAGATTGCATTCTATGTGGTACAGATTGGGTCGAGAGAACTTTTCACTCTCTAGACAGCTCGATTCAGCTTGAGTGGCATCATAAAGATGGGAATCGAGTGGCCAGCGGACAGTCGATCTGTTCATTAGCTGGCCCAGCGAGAGCGCTCTTAACGGGCGAAAGAACTGCGCTGAACTTTTTACAAACCCTATCGGCTGTTGCGACCAAAACAAATCATTATGTTCGGGCAGTTGCACACACGAAGGCGAAGATCCTTGATACAAGAAAAACAATGCCCAACTTAAGAACAGCCCTTAAATATGCAGTAAAAACGGGGGGCGGAGAAAATCATCGGATAGGACTATTCGACGGCGTTTTAATTAAAGAAAATCACATAATCGCTTGCGACGGAATCTCCAATGCAATGAAATCTACCAAACACATCGATGAAAGGATTACTATTCAAATCGAGGTGGAATCACTCCCGCAGTTAAGAGAAGCCATTGATAATGGAGCTACGTCAATTTTACTGGACAATTTTACGCTGCAGTCTATGAGAGACGCAGTGCGCATTGCTGAAGGTAAAGCATTATTAGAGGCCTCTGGTGGAATAACACTAGACTCAATTGTGACAATCGCAGAAACCGGTGTCGATCGAATATCTATTGGCGCCTTAACAAAAGATATTGAGGCGATCGACCTATCAATGCGTCTCACATTTAATAATTGAATATCGGCCTATGACAAATTCAAATTATAAACGCAAGCATTTAGATCTCGGCTGCGGCAATGCCCCAAGAAACCCCTATCACGCGCCAGAGCTGTTTGGAGTAGACCTCAAAATCGATTCAGGAAAACTTGACGAGCATTTTAAAATTTGCAACCTTGCTTGCGAGCCGGTTCCGTTTATCGAATCCTACTTTGACTCTGTATCTGCGTTTGATGTTATCGAGCATATTCCAAGGCAATCAGTTGATCACCAGAATAAAACCATCGTGAATCCATTCATTAATCTCATGAATGAGATCCATCGAGTCTTAAAGCCTGGAGGCCTATTTTATGCATCAACGCCAGCATTCCCCTCCCCCGAAGCCTTTCAGGACCCAACGCATGTAAACATAATCACACAAGGAACACATGAATACTTTTGTGGCCAAAATCCAGATGCAAGAATATACGGCTTTACGGGACAATTCGTCGCAGTGGAAGCGCAGAGAATTTATCCAAAATATTCACAAACGGCAGAACGCACATTACTTGATAAAATAAAAAATGCACACAAGAAATATATTAAACGCTCGATTTCTCACTTCGTCTGGCAATTGCAAGCAGTAAAATAATCGAATTACAAATACTGCTTAATGATCGCACCTATTTCGTCACGCTTTGCCTCAACCACGATAGGAGCCTCGCTCTGCGCGATAGCGGTATCAGGGTCTTTCAATCCGTGACCCGTCAAAGTGCAAACAATCGTTGCATTTTTTTGGTACCGACCTCGCTCAATGTCCTTTAATAATCCTGCAATTGTAATTGCGGAGGCCGGTTCACAAAATATGCCTTCCGATTCAGCCAGTATCTTTTGAGCCTGCAAAATTTCCTCGTCGGTACATTCTTCAAACCATCCAAGTGACTCCTTTTGAGCAGCCCATGCTAAATCCCAAGATACCGGATGACCAATTCGTATAGCCGTAGCAATCGTCTCTGGCGAATCAACCATTTCTTTTCTGAGGAACGGCGCAGCTCCTGATGCTTGGTATCCGACTAACGTTGGTCTTTTAGTGCTGATTACATCATCCTTGAAGGAACACTGCCCGTTGCACAGATTACAACTGCCGCACTGCTCACCGGCAGCCTCACTGTACCCGATCCAATGAGCAGATATATTGCCGGCATTTCCTACTGGCATCACATGATAATTCGGAGCATCTCCAAGCGCTTCGATTACCTCAAAAGCAATCGTCTTTTGACCCTGTAATCTGTATGGATTGATTGAGTTGACAAGATTTAACGGCATGCTGGAGGAGAGCTCCTGCACAAGGCGCATTCCGTCATCGAAGTTGCCTTTAATTTGTATGACGGTCGCTCCGTGCATCATCGCCTGTGACAACTTCCCGAGAGCAATTTTACCTTCAGGAATCAAAACAAAACTTTTAATGCCTGCACGCGCAGCGTACGCAGCAGCTGCCGCCGAGGTATTGCCGGTGGAGGCGCAAATAATTGCCTGGGCACCCGACTCCACAGCTTTAGTAACGGCCATAGTCATCCCACGATCTTTAAACGATCCTGTAGGATTTAAGCCCTCAAATTTACAAAATATCTTTTGTTCCCAACCTAATTTTTCAGGTAAATTCTTAAGCTCTATAAGCGGCGTATTACCCTCGTTTAACGAAATAACTCTCGTCGAATCTTGAACCGGAAGTCTCTTTCGATATTTTTGAATCAAGCCGCTGTAATGACGATTATTCATACATTCACTCTAAACTTTAATTTATCAATGGCAAAACTGCCATCAAAACATTTCAATACGAAGGCGCGCAGGTGCATTATAAATCGCCTCAAGCGCACTAATTTTTTTCGATGCATCATTAATCGAACTTTCTTTCGTTTTATGGGTGAATATCACGATATCGACACCTTCGTCGTTAGAATTTGATTCGCGCTGGCGCATCGCTTCGATAGACACCGCATACTCTGCCAATATTCCGGCTATATCGGATAGAACGCCTGGCTCGTCGCGCACTCTTATTCTAAGATAAAAAGATGACTCTACCTCACCCATATCCAAAATTGGAACATCGCTTAAGTGCTCTCTTTGAAATGCTAAATGTGGGACGTAAGCGGCAGCGTTTGCCCTCTGAAGGCGGATCACATCAATTAAGTCAGAAATCACAGCAGATGCCGTTGGCTCTGCGCCAGCGCCAGCACCGTAATAAAGAGTCGGGCCAACAGCGTCACCATGAACCAAGACCGCATTCATTGGCCCATCTACGCTTGCAATGACACATTTGTCAGGCACTAGTGTTGGGTGAACCCTCATTTCAAACCCATCGGTCCTTCGTTTCGTAATAGCCAAGAGCTTAACGCGATACCCAAATTCCTCTGCAGCAAGGATGTCAGCCTCGGTTAACTTCGTAATACCCTCGCAATAAACCTTTTCCGGTTGAATAGAAATACCAAACGATACGGCGGCGATGATTGCTAGCTTTTGGCCCGCATCAATTCCCTCGATATCAAAGGTTGGATCTGCCTCCGCGTAGCCTAAACGCTGGGCGTCCCCGAGCGCTTCCTCGAAGGACATCCCCTTTTCACGCATTTCCGATAGGATAAAGTTTGTCGTTCCATTAACGATGCCTGCGACTGAATCAATGCGATTCCCTGCGAGCCCCTCACGCAGCGCCTTAATGATTGGAATACCCCCAGCGACTGCAGCCTCATAAGCGACGATCGACCCATTTGCTGCGGCCTGCGCAAACAACTCATTTCCACACTCTGCTATGAGCGCCTTATTCGCAGTCACGACCGGTTTCGACAGGGAGATCGCTTCCAATAAAAGCGTACGCGCCGTTGTGGTCCCCCCGATCAATTCGATAACAATATCGACATTATCGTCTCGAACGACATCTAGCGGATCATTAAAAACTTTAACCTCTGGACCTAGAAATTCTGTAGCTTTTTCAACGTCCCGCGCACACGCTGCGACGACAACGATCTGGCTACCCGTTCTTCTGGAAATCTCCTCACAATTTCTTTGGAGAACCTCAACCACTCCTCTGCCGACGGTACCAACGCCAACCAAACCCACCTTTACCGTCTTCATAGAACAAACTCCGGATCACTAATTTCTCTTAAGGAAATCACCTTTATTGCTGCGGTCATTTGACGACCTTTAACTCTCCACCTTTTGCTTGATCAAGAGCATCTAGTACGCCGTCCTTGCGGAACATATCTTTAATACCACGAATAGCCTGGCGAATACGTTCTTCATTTTCAATCAAAGCCAGCCGAACATGATCGTCTCCATACTCTCCAAACCCAACACCTGGCGCGGCGGCGAGCTTTGCTTCGGTAAGCAACTTTTTTGAAAATCCCAGCGAACCTAAGTCTTTATAATGTTCTGGTATTTGGGCCCAAATATACATCGCAGCCTTTGGCGTCGCGACATTCCACCCTGCTTCATGGAGTCCTTTTACCATTACGTTACGCCGGTTCTCATAGGTCTTTCGGATGTCCTCTACGCAATCCTGCGGCCCCTCTAACGCAACGATTGACGCAATCTGTAGCGGCGTAAAAGTACCATAATCGTGATAACTCTTGATTCTCGATAACGCAGCCACTAAATCAGGATTACCCACCATATATCCGATTCGCCACCCAGCCATATTGTAACTTTTTGACATTGTAAAAAATTCAACAGCAATATCCTTTGCTCCTGGAACCTGCAATATTGATGGCGCTTTGTAATCATCAAAAACGATATCAGCGTAGGCCAAATCGTGCACCACATAAACCCCATGTTGACGCGCGATTTCCAAAAGCTTCTCAAAAAACGATAGATCGACACACTGTGTCGTTGGATTGCCAGGAAAATTCACGATGATCATCTTAGGCTTTGGAAACGACTCCTTTAATGCCCTCTCTAGCTCTTCGAAAAAATCTACGTCTGGCGTATTTCGAACATGACGAATATCAGCTCCAGCAATCACTGGGCCGTAAATATGAATGGGATAACTCGGATTAGGGACCAAAACAATATCTCCTCGGTCCAGGGTAGCTAGCGCTAGGTGCGCAATCCCCTCTTTTGAACCAATCGTGACGATCGCCTCAGTCTCGGGGTCCAACTCCACATCATAGCGATCTGAGTACCAATTCGAGATCGCCTGTCGTAAACGCGGTATGCCTTTAGATACTGAATACCCGTGGTTCGCAGGCCGCCGCGCAGCCTCGACTAATTTCTCAACAATGTGGGGAGGCGTTGGGCCATCAGGATTACCCATCGACAAATCGATAATATCCTCGCCTCTACGTCGAGCAGCCATCTTAAGCTCACCCGTTATGTTGAAAACGTATTGAGGTAGCCTTTTAATACGAGAAAATTCAATAGACATACAATATTAATAGGATTTTCAAAAGGAAAGTTTATGACTTTGTCATAATAAGGGGGCAAGTTTAACTGATCTGGTCTAGTGCAGCAAAAAGAATGATCAGGATCATAAGTTCAATTACTGAAATACAACACATGAAAATAGCGTCACAAGATAATCCAGATATCGTAAAAATCACTCAAGTATCCTCATTTCATATCGATATAGGGGAGATTCAGTTCGCCCAGCCTTTTTTTTTAGGCACCACTCACCCAGCTACGTCCTGGGTGATCGATAGCGATAAAATAACGATCAACGCTATCGAAAGGCTGCCACTTGAAGAGTACGAATTATTACTTTTAGGCACAGGCAACAAATACATTCGATTAGAAAATGAATGTGTAAATTTTTTAGGTAGCATCATCCCTTTTGAGGTTATGACAACGATATCCGCATGCAGAACTTTCAATATCGTTGCAGGCGAGGGAAGAAAAGTACTTTTAGCTGTACATCTGAATGGCGGTAGCAAAATTCTAGGATGAGCATCTACCTACACAAAATACTTCCGCTCCTGATCTCACCATTATTTCTTTTCATTACACTCGTCCTCATTTACTCAATTAGATTACGGCTAAAAATATTGCTGTTCAGCACTGTGCTGTTAAGCATCCTGAGCACGCCGATCGCCGCTTTCTGGTTTTGGGAAAAATTAGAATCAGGTTACTCACTCCAACTACCAAAAAACATAATCAACTCAGATGCGATCGTAGTCCTCAGTGGTAGCGCCAGTTCCATATCAACAAAAGATGGGCACATTTACCAATGGGCCGATCCAGATCGATTTTTTGGCGGTATCGCTCTTTTCAAAGCAGGTAAGGCACCGACGCTAATATTCACAGGAGGCAAACTTCCTTGGGATAGCGGCCCCCTTACTGAGGGCGAATACTTGAGGGGAGAAGCTATACTGCAAGGCGTACCAGAAGAAAACATCCTCGTTACTCGATCAGTTCAAAATACAGAGCAAGAAGCAAATGCAGTTAAAGCGCTCGTTCCTGAAGAGACTACTCACATTACACTCGTGACATCTGCTTTTCATATGCCAAGGGCTTCAAAAATTTTTGAATCCCAGGCTTTTAAAGTCACGCCGTACGCTGTCGATTTTAAAGCAAATAGCCGAAGACTCACGATTTTAAGTTTTATACCGTCGACCAGCGGAATCAATGGTACGTTTAGTGCATTAAGAGAATTTTTAGGTCGGCTCTATTACCGCATTAGAGAATAAATGTTTTAGAATTCATGCCTCAACTTACGCACTAATTCAAGCCCCATAAGACATCAAATAGCAACCACTAAGACAAGTTTCAACTGACGATTATCATGAATCCTTTACTTCACAAACTTCACCCCTATCCTTTCCAAAAATTCGGGAAGATTCTTGGAGAAATAAAACCCAGCCAAGAATATCCGTTGATACGCCTGTCCATAGGTGAGCCGCAACACAAGACACCGAAAGTCATACTGAACGCGCTAACAGACAACCTAACTCACATAGCCCACTATCCAACTACTCAAGGATCTCCAGAACTTAGATCAACCATCAAACATTGGATCGAGAGTCGATTTGGCATGGGCGATATTGATCCTGAGCATGAAATTCTGCCGGTCAACGGTACGAGAGAAGCACTATTCGCTCTCGGCCAAGTTGTGCTGCCCCCAAACGATCCTGACTCCGTAGTCATAATGCCTAACCCTTTTTACCAAATCTATGAGGGTGCAGCTCTTCTATCTGGAGCAACCCCAAGATTCTTGAACTTAGGAACAGGTACATCCCAGGGATGGCAACTCGGACAATTAGATGTGAAGACTTGGAATCACACAAAACTCTTATACGTTTGTAACCCAGGGAATCCGACTGGGCACGTGATGCCCCTGTCAGAATGGAAAGAGTTATTTGAATATAGTGATAAGTATGGATTCATCATTGCCTCGGATGAATGCTATTCCGAGATATATTTTGATGAGACTTCTCCACCGCTAGGTGCGCTTACTGCCGCAAAATTGCTCGGTCGCGACTTATCACGCCTCGTGGTTTTTGGGAGTCTTTCAAAACGATCAAATGTTCCTGGCATGCGCTCTGGGTTCGTATGTGGCGATGCAGCGGTATTAAAGCAGTTTCTTCTTTATAGAACCTATCACGGCTCAGCTATGAGTCCAGCAGTTCAAGGAGCAAGCATTGCTGCATGGAGCGACGAAGCGCACGTTATAGCTAATCGCTCTTTATATAGAGATAAATTTAACTCATTTATTAATCAATTAACGCCTCATTGCTCAATCCATTATCCTGCCGCAGGATTTTATGTTTGGCTGAGGACACCTATTAATGATGTGGAATTTGCAAAGCAGCTCTATACAAAATGTGGTGTTGTAGTCCTACCAGGCAGCTTAGTCGCACGTGACGCGCATGGTATTAACCCTGGACAAAATCACGTTCGAATTGCGTTAGTGGCTAAGCAGGAAGATTGTGATAATGCCGCTCAACGCATGGTTAGCCTTTTGTCTGCCGGTTTTGACTAGAATAGAGCTTTCGCCTTAACGCGTTATCGTTTTAACTAACTTGGAAAATATAATGAGCAATTTACAAAATATCATTGAAACGGCATTCGAGGGACGCGCTGATATCAGCCACAATAACGTATCAAAAGAAGTTCGAGACGCAGTTGAGCAAACAATCGCAGATATCGATAACGGAAACATTCGAGTCGCAGAAAAAAAGGACAGTGACTGGATTGTTCACCAATGGATAAAGAAGGCTGTTCTGTTGTCATTTCGAATATCTGATAACGGGATCGTACGAGACGGTTACACGAATTACTTTGATAAGGTTGATTCCAAATTTTCCTCCTACTCAGACGAAGATTTTCGAAATGGCGGATTTAGAGTCGTGCCTCCCGCCGCTGTCAGAAAAGGGTCATTTATTGCAAAGAACGTCGTGCTTATGCCCTCTTACGTAAATATTGGCGCCTACGTTGACGAAGGTACGATGGTAGATACTTGGGCAACCGTAGGCTCTTGCGCCCAAATCGGGAAAAATGTGCACTTATCGGGGGGCGTTGGGATCGGTGGCGTACTTGAGCCGCTGCAGGCAAACCCAACAGTCATTGAAGATAATTGCTTTATTGGTGCACGATCTGAAATTGTAGAAGGGGTCATCGTAGGCGAAGGTTCCGTGGTCTCGATGGGTGTTTATATCGGACAGAGTACCAAAATATTTAATCGCGCCACGGGTGAGATTTCCTATGGACACATCCCACCTGGATCAGTCGTAGTATCAGGAAATTTGCCTTCGAGTGATGGGACTTGCAGTCTTTATTGTGCGGTAATTGTGAAGCAAGTTGATGCAAAAACGCGGGCTAAAACCAGCATTAATGACTTACTCAGAGGTGATTGAATACCATATTGGCGTAACGGAGCAAACTCGTAGTCATGGGTATTGACAATAACCTGATAACAATTCGAGACTTAGTCCGATACGCTACGACGTCATTTAATGAGCACGGGATAGGCCTAGGTCAGGGAACCGAGAGCCACTTTGATGAAGCGTGCTTCTTAGTGTTAAGGACGTTGTCGCTTCCACTTAACTCACTTGATATTTTCCTAGACGCGAAACTGACATCAACTGAGGTGGAGCTCGTTAAAAAAAATATCAATCTGCGATCAAAAGACCGTATCCCAGCAGCTTACATCCTTCAAGAAGCATGGCTTCGTGAATTTAAATTTTACGTGAACGAAGACGTACTGATACCGCGATCACACCTCGCCGATCTTCTGTTTGACCAGATTGATGTATGGATTAGCAACACAGACACTGTTCATACCGCGCTTGACCTTTGCACGGGATCCGGATGCTTGGCCGTACTAGCGGCTCAGCAGTTTCAGGAGGCTACTATATATGCCAGCGATATCTCGAAAGACGCTCTATCAGTGTGCGTCAAAAATATAGAATCATATCGGCTCACCGATCAGATCATTCCTACTGAGTCGGACTTGTTTTCTAACATCGACAATCAATTCGATTTGATTATTTCGAACCCACCGTACGTAGACCAACAAACGATGAACCGTTTACCAATCGAGTTTCTAAAAGAACCCCAAATCGCATTAGCTGGCGGTACAGAAGGAATTGACCTTATTCAGAAAATCATTATTGAAGCACCGAAATATCTCAACGCAAATGGTGTTCTCATCATGGAAGTTGGTCGAGATCGAAAAGTCATAGAAACCAAATTTCCTCGGATTAATTTCACTTGGATAGAAACTCAAGCAGGACGTGACTTTGTACTTTTTGTGACCCGCGAGGACTTGCGCTTGGGTTTAACGAATTGAGGTCGATCGGCTCCAGCAATTGATTTTTTGTTTTTTGCATTCTGAGATGATCCACGTTTAGGTTTACCAAGTTCAGATGCCCTCTCGCCATAATGTGGCTTAGCATTCATCGCGCCACGGGATGGTCGACGGTGAACGTTAGTGGAGGAAAGCACATCTGCTTGAGATTCGATACCACATTGTGTCTCTAATTTATGCGCCTCGTTGTCTT
Source organism: Betaproteobacteria bacterium TMED22 (assembly GCA_002167745.1). Taxonomy (GTDB): domain Bacteria; phylum Pseudomonadota; class Gammaproteobacteria; order Burkholderiales; family Eutrophovitaceae; genus Eutrophovita. Next base: position 7,625 of record NHCB01000007.1, on the reverse strand, counting down.
TTAGCTCTAGCCATTTTCCTCGGGTTAATCGCGGCGGTAATACGACACTCCCAAATCTAATTCTGATAAGACGCGAGACCTGATAGCCCAGAGACTCGAACATTCTTCGAACTAAACGATTCCTCCCCTCTTTGACGATAACCCGATACCATCGATTTCGTCCCTCACCACCAATGCTCTCGCAAACCTCAAATTGACCGAATCCATCAGATAATTCAACACCAGATAGCAAGAGTGCGATCTGGTCTTCTGTTAGTTCACCGAAAATACGCGCACTATACTCGCGTTCCGTGTCGAAGCTCGGATGCATCATTCGATTCGCCAACTCACCCGAGGTTGTGAAGATCAAAAGTCCACTTGTATTAAAGTCGAGTCGACCGATCGCGATCCATTTGGCATTTTTAGGCTTTGGCAGATTAGCAAAAACGGTTTGTCGCTCTCGCGGATCGTCCCTAGAAACAATCTCACCTTCAGGTTTATGGTACAAAATTATCCTTGTTTTTTGGGTACCGCTGACATCCACCCGTCGTCTCCCAAATTCCACTCGATCTGTAAGGGAGACGCGCGCGCCCAATTCTGCTATCTGGCCATTGACTTTAATGAGTCCTTGCTCAATCAATTCCTCCATCTTACGACGTGATCCGATACCGGCCTGCGCCAGTACCTTTTGCAGCTTCTGGGTCTCAATCATTGACTTTGAATTTCCTACTGACTTCATATCTTCAATATTTTCCGAAACCGGTTTGGACTTCGGGCGTCTCAATTTACCAGACGTACCAGACCTGGAAGCTTCTCGTTTTCGAGATCTTGTCATAGGTTACCTTAACGTTCTATTAAGACTAATCAGCTGACTTACGTTCGATAATACTCTGTGCGAGCGTACCGATGTCCACATACTCTATCTCACCACCTGCGGGCACGCCCCTTGAAAGGCGCGTAACAGTCAAACCCAGCGGAATTAATTTTTCGCTGATGTAATGAGCCGTTGCTTCCCCTTCGTTAGTAAAGTTGGTCGCGACAATTACCTCTTTAACCACATCTTCACTTGCTCTCGCTATGAGTCGATCCAATCCGATTTCTTTGGGGCCCACACCGTCAAGCGGTGAAAGACGTCCGAGAAGAACAAAATAATGCCCCTTAAACGACTGCGTTTGCTCGATTGATTGAACGTCGGAGGGCATTTCAACTACGCAAATGACACTGTCATCTCGCTTCATTGATTGACATAGATCACACACAGGTTGCTCAGAAAAATTATTACACCGCTCGCAATGGCGCACTCGCCCTAAGGCATTAATCAACGCTTCCGCGATGTTTTGCGCCCCCTCCTTGTCATGCTGCATGAGATGAAAAGCCATTCGTTGCGCAGCTTTCGGGCCAACTCCTGGTAATTTTTTTAATGAGTCAATAACTGACTCAAGTGCCTGTGGCGTTTTCACTGTGTTCCGTTAACTCAATCAAAATGGCAACTTCATTCCAGGTGGCAATCCAAGACCCCCACCTACTGCGGACATTTTTGATTGGGTTAAGTCCTCAACCTTTCGTGTGGCATCATTCATGGCTGCGGCGATCAAATCCTCGAGCATCTCTTTATCATCATCCATGAGACTAGGATCAATTTGAACGCGTCGAACGTCATGACGACCAGTCATAGTTACTCTCACAAGTCCCGCACCGGCCTCACCTTCGACTTCCATACCAGCTATTTCTTCCTGGGTCTTTTTGAGCTTCTCTTGTACCTCTTGGGCTTGCTTCATGAGCCCGCCCAACTGTCCTTTAAACATAACCTCTCCAATATTTCATACAGTTTCCATAAAATTGATCAGCGCTAACCATTACTCAGACGGCCTAATGCTCTCCGATACTAAGATCCCACCAAGATCGCTTTTCAAGCTCTTAACAAAAGGATCATCTTCGAGATCCTTAGTCGTTTGATCCAAGCGGTTTTTACTCTCAACGACTTGGTCAGCTAAAAGCGTATCACTAGCAACCCCAGCATTAATCTCCAAACGACATTGAATGCTCAAATGTTCGCGAATTAATTCTTGCAATTTATTCTTATAACGGTCTTCCAAAAGATGCTTATGTTCATTATCTAACGATAGGCTCAAAACGCCTTCATTGAAACTTCGAAACTCAGCATTTTCCGCGAGCATCTTCGCCATTCCAGTAGCCACTCTCTCGGAGACGAATTTTTTCCAGTCCTCATTTGTGTGTATAACACCAGGCACATTAGCCTTTTTATCTTCCTTAGGTGAAGACGTTTTAATCGACTTGGCCTTCGTTATTGGTTCCTGGTGGCCTTCACTTTTCTTTTTTACAAGTTCGCCACCGGATTCCACGGCTGGCAAAAAGGCCATCATACGAAGCATAACCATTGTGAATCCTACCTTCTCATTCGGAGCCAAGGGTAAATCTCGCTTACCAACCGTCGCTATTTGGTATAACAGTTGCAGATGCTCCTCATCCGTTTGATTCACTAAGGCCTGATAGCCTTCTATTAAATCCTCGTCGAGACCTTCAGTTGTTAAGGAAAAAAGTGACAGACGCTGTATGAGTGTCGCCAATTCATCCAACACATATGAAAAGGATGCGCCCATACGCTCAATGTCATCAATCATTTGAACCAAGAGATTGCCGTCTTGTTCTAGCGAAGCCTCCAGCAACCCTCTAACAAGCGAGTCATCGACAATCCCAAGCATAGACTTAACGGACTCCTCTTGAACTTGCCCATCTCCCTGGGCTATTGATTGATCGAGCAGCGAGAGTCCATCCCTCAAGCTACCTCGAGCATAACGGCTTAATAACTCAATACCTTGACTGTCAAACTCAATTTTTTCGTCATCTAAAATCTTAGCCATCTGTGCTTTTATGATTGGAACAGGTATCGGCTTCAAATTAAATTGCAGACACCGCGACAAGACGGTAACCGGTACTTTTTGAGGATCAGTTGTTGCTAGAATAAATTTAACGTGCTCTGGTGGCTCCTCTAACGTTTTCAGCATCGCATTAAACGCCGACCGAGAAAGCATATGAACCTCATCGATGATAAATATTTTGTATTCGCCAACTGTGGGCTTATACGCAGCCGTCTCGAGTAGCTCCCGCATATTATCTACTTGCGTGTTCGACGCAGCATCCAATTCGATCACATCAACAAAACGACTCTGATCAATCAACAAACAAGAATCACAGCGACCACAAGGATCTGCTCCGTTGAGCGCGTTACAATTTAATGCCTTTGCAATGATGCGAGCTAATGTCGTTTTTCCCACACCTCGTGTTCCCGTGAATAACCACGCGTGATGCATTCGCCCCTGGCTAATGGCATTGGTTAGCGCGTTAACAACGTGGTCCTGTCCCACTAACTCTGAGAAGGTTTTAGGTCGCCATTTTCTCGCTAAAGCTAAAGACATTTCAGTTTTTTGTCGATCACATCAAAAATATTTGAAAGAAATAATATACGGGCGGCGAGCCAAATCCCCGGCACTTACAAATCATAGCTGTGGCTGCTTCCTTCCGGTCCTGACCAGGTTCACTACTTTGCAATGCGGGGTGGCCCGCCATAAACTTTATTCACTCATTAATCTAGCTCTTAGTCTACTCGGCTTAAGCATATTATGCTGACACAACAGGTATTTGAGCAATTTTACTTTTCCACAATCTTGGTCCGGTTTGATGCACGGATTCACCGCTGCTATCTACCGCCACAGTGACCGGCATATCACGTACATCAAATTCATATATCGCCTCCATCCCTAGATCGGCAAAAGCAACAACACGGGAAGATTGAATGGCTTTAGACACAAGGTATGCGGCACCACCGACAGCCATCAAATAGACAGCCTTATGTTTTTTAATAGCCTCTATTGCGACCGGCCCGCGTTCAGCCTTACCGACCATACCAAGCAGACCTGTTTGAGACAGCATCATATTCGTAAATTTATCCATCCGGGTCGAGGTCGTTGGGCCAGCTGGACCAACCACCTCATCCGCAACAGGATCTACTGGGCCAACGTAGTAAATAAATCGTCCTTCAAAATTAACGCCATCAGGAAGGCCTTCTCCGCTCTCTAATAAATCCTTAATTCTTTTGTGCGCGGCATCGCGACCCGTGAGTAGCTTCCCATTCAATAATAATGTCTCGCCCGGCTTCCAATCTGCAACGTCTTGCGCGGTTACTGAGTTTAGGTCTACTCTTCGAGCATCATCGGAGGCGCGCCATTGAATAGGCGGATAATCCTCAGGTGATGGCGGAATCAAAGCTACCGGTCCAGACCCATCAAGGACAAAATGTGCATGCCGTGTAGCCGCACAGTTTGGAATCACGGCCACAGGTAATGACGCAGCGTGAGTAGGATAGTCCTTAATTTTTACATCCAATACCGTTGTTAAACCGCCCAAACCTTGAGCCCCAATACCTAGCGCATTAACCCGATCATAGATCTCAACCCGAAGTTCCTCCAGCTTACTTTGAGGACCTTTGACCTTCAGCGTTTGCATATCAATCGACTCCATCAATGATTCTTTCGCCAAAATCATCGCTTTCTCAGCCGTACCACCAACGCCAATACCTAACATGCCTGGTGGACACCAACCCGCGCCCATAGACGGCACTACGTCCACAATCCAATCAGCCAAACTGTCTGACGGCATTAGCGTTGTAAACTTTGCTTTATTCTCTGATCCTCCGCCTTTAGCGGCCACGGTGATCTCAATAGAATCTCCCGGCACTACATCAAAATGAATGATCGCAGGTGTATTATCCTTACTATTCGATCGCGTATTAGCCGGATCCTTCACTACCGAAGCTCTGAGTGTGTTGTCTGGATGCATGTAGGCACGACGGACACCTTCGTGGATCATTTCGGATAACGACATCGACACGCCTGACCACTCAACATTCATACCCAACTTAACAAATACGACAGCTAGCCCAGTATCCTGGCATACAGGACGACGACCCTGTGCACTCATTTTTGAATTCGTTAAAATTTGCGCAATAGCATCACGCGCAGCAGGAGACTCTTCTCGCTCATACGCCAACGCAAGCGCATCAATGTAATCCTTAGGGTGATAATAGGAGATATATTGAAACGCGTCAGCGACGCTGTCGATTACATCACTTTGCTTGATTGCAGCCATTAGCGGGTTCCTCATCTTTCGGATACCAAATTAAGCCTTCTATTATAAATCACCAGAGGCCCTTTAGGCCGTGATACAAGATATTAATAACTCATAAAATCCCATACGGGCAATTGGACGCATCGTCACATATGGGTTTAAACGGTATAATCAGCAGAATTAGATCGCAGCTGTTTGAGTAAACTTAGTTGAATCAAATACCACTGCTTCACTCCGACCTACAGCGTCATGAAGCTTACGACAGCGACATACACCAGAACATATGACAGTTGCGTCACGGCATGATAAAGAGAGGTACGCATGAGTAATATTGAATCCGTATTAAATGAAAATAGAGTATTTGAGCCTAACGAACAATTTATAAAACAAGCGACCTTATCTGGTCATGAGGCTTACAAAGCTTTATGCAACCAGGCAGAAGCTGATTATGAAGGGTTTTGGGCTGATTTAGCCAAAGAGCATCTACTTTGGCATAAACCATTCACAAAGGTACTGGATGACTCAAATCCGCCATTTTTCAAGTGGTTTCATGACGGCGCACTCAACGTCTCATACAACTGCTTAGATCGTCATTTAAAAACCATACCGAATAAGACGGCCCTTATTTTCGAGGCGGATGACGGTGCTGTAACGAATATCACGTATAAGCAGCTCTATCATCGGGTCTGCCAGATGGCGAACGGCCTGAAGTCATTAGGAATCAGGTCGGGTGACCGCGTGGTTATCTATATGCCTATGTCCATAGAAGGTGTCGCTGCGATGCAAGCTTGCGCTCGAATAGGCGCGACTCACTCAGTTGTATTTGGTGGGTTTTCCGCCAAAAGCTTGCAAGAACGAATCATTGATGTGGGCGCGACGGCTGTAATCACGGCTGATGCACAAATCCGTGGTGGTAAAGAAATCCCATTGAAACCCATTGTTGATGAGGCGATAGAGCTGGGTGGGTGCGAACAAATCAGCAATGTTGTTGTGTACAAACGTGCAGGGAACCAAATTAACTTCGTTGAAAGCCGAGATATTTGGCTGCATGACCTTACAAAGAACGAACCCGATGTTTGCGAACCCGAATGGGTTAATGCAGAGCATCCTCTATTTATACTTTATACATCGGGCTCTACGGGTAAGCCAAAAGGTGTACAGCATAGCTCAGCGGGTTATTTGCTGCATGCGAGTTTGACGATGAAATGGACCTTTGATCACAGAAGTTCCGATATTTTCTGGTGTACAGCCGATATAGGCTGGATTACTGGACATACGTACATTACGTACGGTCCTCTTTGTGTAGGCGCCACGCAAGTGATTTTTGAAGGAGTACCTACCTACCCAGACGCAAATCGGTTCTGGAAAATGATTGAGGCTCATGCCGTCACGACGTTTTATACAGCCCCTACTGCGATTCGGTCGCTCATCAAACTTGGACCTGAACTGCCAAAGGATCATGACTTATCGTCGCTAAGATTATTAGGTTCTGTTGGAGAGCCGATCAATCCAGAGGCTTGGATGTGGTACTTCAATACCGTTGGCGGTGGCGACTGTCCGATTGTGGATACATGGTGGCAAACCGAGACTGGCGGACACATGATTACTCCGCTCCCGGGCGCCACACCTCTAAAACCTGGCTCCTGCACCTTTCCCTTACCCGGGATCATTGCGGATGTCGTCGATGAGACAGGAAATTCCGTTGAAAAAGGTAAGGGGGGGATATTGGTCATAAAGAAACCGTGGCCAGCAATGATCAGAAATATTTGGGGTGATCCAGAACGCTTTAAGAATAGCTACTTTCCTGATGATTTTAATGGAAAATTCTATCTCGCTGGCGATGGTGCCAATCGAGATAAAGACGGTTATTTCTGGATCATGGGACGCATAGATGATGTGCTGAATGTGTCTGGCCACCGATTGGGTACTATGGAAATTGAGTCGGCATTAGTGGCTAACGAGTTGGTTGCTGAGGCGGCCGTTGTCGGGAAGCCACATGACGTTAAAGGCGAAGCCGTAGTCGCATTCGTTGTCTTAGCGGGCGAAAGACCCTCGGGAGATGAAGCGAAAGAGGTCGCCAAATTGCTCCGAGATTGGGTGGGTAAAGAGATTGGACCTATTGCAAAGCCTGACGAAATACGCTTTGGGGACAATTTACCTAAGACCCGCTCTGGAAAAATTATGCGCCGTCTTCTTCGCTCCTTAGCAAATGGCGAGGAAATCACCCAAGACGTATCCACTCTTGAAAATCCGCAGATTTTAGAGCAACTCAAAGAGGCCACCTAGTAAGACGACTTTGACACAAAGAGCTTGCTAATATATTCTGCGCGACTTCGTGAGATTAGGAGAGTTGACCGAGAGGCTTATGGTGCTCGCTTGGAAAGCGTGTGTACGTTAACCCGTACCGAGGGTTCGAATCCCTCACTCTCCGCCACCCTCTTTTTATCTGATTTAATCTCTATAAATCAATAGTTTATAAAGGTAAGAATTTGGGCTTTGTA
>NHCB01000006.1 GCA_002167745.1 Betaproteobacteria bacterium TMED22 | reverse complement strand
TGAGTTTGGACCAGGACCTGATGGTGAGTTTGGACCAGGACCTGATGGTGAGTTTGGACCAGGACCGGGCTTTGACCAGTTTGGTGGACCGGGACCTGACGGTGAGTTTGGACCGGGACCAGGCCCAGGCTTTGATCAGTTTGGACCAGGACCAGGACCAGGACCAGGCTTTGATCAGTTNGGACCANNACCAGGNTTTGATCAGTTNGGACCANNACCAGGNTTTGATCAGTTCGGACCATCACCAGGGTTTGATCAGTTCGGACCGGGAGTAGGGTTTGGAAATGACGTATTTTTACCGTTTTTTGATCCGTTTTTTGATTCCTTTACAGATTTTCAGAACGTTATTCAGGATGATCAATTTCAACAAATCCAGGAGGGCGAAGAGTTTTTAAACCTGAACGCAGGAACATTGGGCACGACTCTTCAGCGATTCACGATACATGAGGGTTTGCCGTCACAATTGGTTGCGATCCCTACTGGACAAATCCAAGGCTCCACAACGATTACACTGACGCCTATTTCTGGTGATGATTCTGATCTATTTACTATTGATTCGGCCACTGGGGAAATTACATTCGCAAGTATTACGCCCGCTAACGTCTTTAACTTTGAAAATCCGCAGGACGATGGAGGCGATAATATTTTCAACATAACCCTGTCAATTACTGACGGAGTTAATACGACTACTCAGGGCCACGTGTTTCAGATTGAAGATTTGGCCAAACTTAATGCCAGTCAGTTCGAAAACAATCTAAATTCTGTTAGCGGGGTATTCCAGTCTTTTGGATCCCAGGAGGCGTTTGTTAACGCTTTGACTGACGGTACTCTAACGTGGAATCCAAGTTTTGCTGGAGGAGGTATAACTTTCAGTAACGGATCTGCTAATCCTGTTGCAGTCCTCAATACCGCGAAGTTCGTTTATACGACCTTAGGTCACACTTTCGATATAGATATGACGGGCACATTTAGTGGCGTGGCTGCTGGCGACTCTGCATTTAGATCCGGTACATTTAAGGTTGATATAAACGAACGTGCGGCTTCTCAATTTATCTCTACTCCTGGTAGTTTTATTTTTTCTACTGTTGCCACTCCAGATACGTTAACGATAGTTTCTGGAGAAGAACTCAGCTTGACCGCAACCGCTACGTCCGCCAGTCGGGATATGGCGGAAAGCAGCAACATTAGTGCAACATTGATCACCAATAATGTGCAANAATTTGCTGCAGGAGTGCGTATTGGTGTCGGATCTGGCGCGGACTTTGCTGCTCAGGCCGGTGTACGGATAATAGATTCGGGAGGGGCAACGATTGATCAGGCCGTTGGATTGGGCGTTCCGACTGTTGGGAATCAACAGTCGCAAATTGATAATTAAAGATGCGGTTGATGTTTAGGCGGATTTGTTTTCTTGAGGATTAAAATTTTCAAGGAGGAACATCTTCATGTGCTCCCTAAACGGCTTCCCGCCCATCCATGCAAAGATTGAGACTAGTACGCAAATTCCAGAAAACTGTAGCTCAAATAATATTCTGGGGTCAGAGAACATCCCTGAAGAGGTGCTCTCAGCGAAAATGCGTAGTAGGTTTAGTAGCGACGTCCCAATAAATCCCAAAAGTAAACCGATCGCTACCATATGAAACCGGAAGTAGCCTTTTAGTGCTACCCCTTGTTCATTGGAACTGATTGTTCCCACAAAAACTGGGATGAATCCGCTCAAGACGGGCGGAGCATTTTTTCGTCCTAGCTTGAGCGCTCCAGAATCATCTATTTCAGTTTTAATATCAACGTATCTATTAGCAGATAGGCGAATATTATCTTCCATCTGTTCTTTTGTTTTGTTGGACCTTAACATTATCCGCTGGAACATAATTACGCACTCTTTATCTTAAAAAACTTCACAAGCATAATCGCTGCCATCGGTAGCGAAATCGCTATGACCGCAACCGTGATAAACAGAGTCCCAAGTTCATCATAGTTCGCGGCGGTTGAGATCAGACCTGTGTCTCGGTCCTTCACCTCTCTTGCGACCGTATAAAGTTGATTGAGGTATTTCGTACCTAGCTGTGCCGCTGATAACGCTAAGTTGGCGAAAGAGGCCATCACAGCAAAAAAAGTGGCCTTTAAATTTTGAGGCGCGGAGTTGGCGATCCAAGCCAACATTGGCACCATCGCGATTTGACCAAGTGGAGATTCCATTGCGGTATCAATGACGGCGATAAAGCGTTGATCCACGATTCCATCGGTCATCTGTGCCGTCCAGTAATGGAATCCATAAAACATAGCGATGTCAGGAATCATCAGGAGAGTGCCCACGATCGCAAGCGCTCCAATAACGTACGCAATCGATTTCTCAGCCATGAATTTTCTGAAAATAATCATGCCGAACAATGCAAGGAAAGACGCAATGAGTGAGAGTTGTGCGATGAAAGATTGATCGAATTCCAGTACATCAATCATCCACCATTGGGTCCCGGCACCTGTGGAGGGTACTGCCCTGTATGCAAAAATAATAATTGCTGTGCCGATAAGTACTTGTCGTGCCTCAGGGTCTAGTTCCTTGATAAGCCTCGACATCAGAAATAAAATGATGGCCGCTGACACGACGAACACTATTTCTTGAGCGCCTGAAACGTCGAGTAAACCAACGCTGATGGAAAGTAAGGCGAACGCGAGACCGCCACCAAGAATCCACCAATTAATANTTGGGCGCTCGCTTTGTACTTGAGTCAGTGCGCGTGCCTCGCTCTTCGTGTGACCTGATTTTATNAGCTCATTAATATTTTTACGTTGTATGANTGAGCCAACGAGTACCCCTATGACGGAAGACAACGGTATCAATAATCCAATTTGATACACAGATAGGTAGGCTAAGGACTTCTCTGCTTCAGGTAGCTCTGCGACTCCCTCCATCATATTGACGTTCAGTAACGCGACTAAAATGCCACCAACGATGATCGCGAGCCTTCCTAATAATTGCATTGTAGTGTGCATGGATCGTATGAGCGTTGGGTCAATCGGCTTTCCAGATCGATCAACAGTCGGGACCGCTTCGACCGTCATAGCATCAGCTACCACGTCTTGCAGCACGTAGCCAATGGGTGCAAGTAGGGACGATGTGATAAACCAAACTTCTGCCGACGCGATACGGAGCATGGCATCTGTTTGCCCAAGAAGCATAATCATAATGCCTAGGCTTGCAGCGATCATCAGCGCACCTAAATAGACAAAACCACTTTTAATTTTCCAAAAAAGATCGACTAGGTGACCAATCGGCATTTTTAACGCCCAAGGTAGCATTGCCCAAAATGCTAATCCAGCTAGAAATTCGGCTGTCAGTCCGAGTTGCTCTTTTACGTAGAAGGCGCCGACGATTTGCGTGAGTGGAGAAATACCTGCCGCCACGTACACCATCAGGGGGGGCAGAAAGCTGAGCCTAAATTCTCTCGTAAGCCCGAGAATATGTTGGTCAAACCAGTTCCAAATGCTAGAGGTCATGCATGCTCCTTACTTGTTCTCGGTTGGACTTGTTGGGTCGATTTACCTTTTTTTCAATCATGATATGTCGATGCTCACTGATCCTAATTCAGGGATGGAGAAGGTTAAATGATCTCCTGATTTTACGAATTGTGTTGTGATCATTGTCCCCGTCATTACCGTCATGCCAGCTTGAATAATCTGATTTTGCTCGAGGATTTTATTTGAAAGCCATGCCAGCGCATTAAATGGGTGGCCTAGAACGTCTCGACCATATCCAGTGTCAATCAATGTGTCATTTATGTATACGGTACCTTGCAAATCGGCCAGATCTAAATTTTTCCAGTCCTCAATCATTCGGCCGCGCACGATTCCTGCGTTCCAGGCGTTATCTGCTATGAGCGTTAACACTTCATCACTGATCCGATCGTAATCAGCGTGTCTATCGTCAACAATTTCAAGTGCGGGTCCAATCGTATCGATTGCACCCGCGATATCAGATGCATTGTAGGGCTGATCTCTTGGTAAAAGATCGTTTTTTAAAACAGCAGCGATTTCGCATTCGATACAAATACGGCCGTAATCAGCAGCAGTTATTGACGCTCCATCGGTATAGATTAATTGAGTGTGTAACGGCCCACTAAAAGGCGAGGGAAACTGAAGGAGTTTTTGCATGACCTTCGATGTTAATGCGACTTTATAACCTGCGATAGGACCAAGCCTTGATTTTCTGAGGTCAAATAGTTCGGATTGAACCGCATATGCTTCCGACTCAGTTTTTGGNATGAGATGTGCTGGCAAACTTGAAAAAGATATCTTTTTTTCATGTTGTTCGACCAATAGTTCGGCCGCCATCAATGCGTGTTTAGGTCTAGTCTGCATAAGCGTGAATTGGTTTAAATTATTTTGCTCAAGATGTTTGAATTCGGGGGCAAGAGCTCATTTGAATCATATGAATTTATTAGTGTAACATTCATCAATTCGAGATCTAAACTTGTAATTGACAAGTTTGCATCGGGGTGGAGCTTGAATGCTCTGCCTAATAAATTTTTGGCAAGTTGATTTATGCTTTTTGGTGTATCTAAACCTAGATTAGGCTTATTGTTGTCTCTCGTGCTGGTGGTGGTACTGGCTCCGCCAGTATTTGCTCAAAGNGAGACCGAGTCGGTCGTTATGAAACTTCAAGACGAATTCGTTTATGGGCGCAATCGCGGCCCAAAGATGGGCTACGTCGAACCTGAAGTATTCGAACCGTTGTCTGACCCGTTGTACAGGGCTGGATATAAAAACTATAGGCCTGTCGGAGTCACAGGTGAGCAAATGAGGATGAATGCCTTGGATCGAACTAAGGATCTAGGGACGATCCTTGCCTGTGCGGACGGATGGTTTTGGCCTTTTTCAAGAACAGCGCGGAACAATGAACCCGCAGGTTTGGAAGTCGAAATACTAAACTCCATCGCAAAAAAGCACGATCTCGATATCGACATGATGTGGGTGAATATGAACACTCGTTTTGGCTATGGGGCTCCAGGAGGAGCCTTCGACCTGTCTATTAATCGCGGATTATGCGATATCGTATTGGGGCTTACTGTAACTGGTTCTGATGATCATCAGCTCGATCCAAGCCAAATTATTTACAGTAGACCGTTTATGAGTACAGGCTTTGTGTTAGTGACTCAAGGCGATGCGCAAGGATTGACTAATTTGGATGATGTTAAGCAAATGAATGTTAAGCTCGGGCTGCCTGCATACTCACCGATGAGTGATTATGCCGATGAAAATGGTATTCCACACGATACTTTTTTTCAAAATTTTAGAGTGATTGATGCCATGGTTGAGGGCAAAGTCGATGCTGCGATGATTTGGTCTGGCGCCATTTCGCAGGCGAAATTAAATCGTCCTGAAGGCCAATTTCAAATGGTTGAAGGATATGTGCCGATTCCAGAGATGCGTTGGGATAGTGCATGGGGTATTAAAAAAACAGAGGTGGAGTTTAAAAAATTTATCGATGATGCGTTTGATGAAATGCTTGAGTCAGGTGAGATTAAAAGGATTGTAGAACGGTATGGGATGCCGTTCTATCCTCCTATGGAATAGCATTATTAAGTATAGATTTAAATTTTCATTATTGAGATTGATGAGAGGAAAAACTAATGGATTTTGAAACAATTGTACATTTCAGCGTAATGTCCGGAGGTTTGCTGCCTTTGATGGGGCTTCTTCTACTGGTCACGATCATCGTTATCGTGGAAAGGTTGTATTTCTACCACCGTGTCGTCAGCAGCGGCTCAACCTTGGAGCATGACTTAAACGTTGTTGAATATCAGAACGCCGATCAACTCAAAAAGCTCGAGGGTCACTATGAGACGACATTACAAGTCTCATTAATAGCCGCGGCTACCTCTGCGAATAATGATGATGCAGAGACGATGGATCGTAAAATAGAGGAATCCATCATGTGGCAATTACCTAAACTGGATCGTGGTATCTGGGTTTTAGATACTTCTGTTACTTTGGCGCCTCTAATGGGGCTGCTTGGGACAATTATTGGCATGGTACATGCGTTCGATATTTTGGGCGCTGCAGATAATTCAGGAAGTTCAACAAAAATGGTCACAGGTGGTATCGCAGAGGCACTTGTGGCTACTGGAGNGGGACTCTTAATTGCTATCGTCGCTGTATTGTTCCTTAACCATTTTAATAAACGTATTAGAGTTGCGTTACATCAAATGGATCTCATAAAGACGATGCTCATCAACCGGTTTCACGGTAATGCTTAAGCGTACTGCTGATTATGTGTAAAACAAAAAATAACTCGTTGAGAAATGTCCATGTTTAGACGAACTAGGAATAGCTATTTTGAGGCAGAGCGTCCAAGGGTAGAGGTCATACCGATGATCGATATTATGATGTTTTTGCTAGTTTTTTTTGTTGTTTTATCGGTCAATATGATTGCTGGGACGGGTGTTGATATGAACTTGCCTGGATCAAAGACGACTGAAGATATCGAGGAAGCGACGATAACCGTTGGGGTAAAAAAAGATAATCAATTCATCGTAGATGGTGAAACTATTTCGGGGGAAAATCTAACTTCGAGATTGCTTGAGCTTAAAGAGAATCGGAAAGTAGCGGTGATTATTGCTGGCGATAAGGATGTTGAATTGGAGACGCTAATCAATGTCATGGATAGCGTTAGGGGCGCGGGCATCAACTCGGTAGGTATTGCTGCGATTGCGGCTACTGGCCAATAGAGTTAGCCAAGACACTTCTTATGTTTGGAAAATATCGTCCAGTAAAAGCCCTTTGGCCTGAGCTTCATGTAAAAGATAAAAAGTTCCTACCGCTGTGGGCTGCTCTATTGATAGCACTTTCCTTAGAAATTTCTCCCTTTGTTGGCCAGTATCTTTACGGACTGTTGGGTCTACAGTCAATCTTCGAAGAGGAGTTCGAGGAGCTACCTGAGATAAAAATGACCGTTCAATTAAATCAAAGGCCTATACCGGAGGTGCCGCCGCAAAGGCTGCCTGAGGAAGAGGAGGAAGAGGAGCTTATAGAGCCTGATCTAGAGGAAATAAAAAATACTATTCCACTTGTCGAGCCCCGCCCCTTACCGAACGAGATCTTATCGGAAATCGCTTTGGTGCAGCCAAAGGTCGAAGAAGACGAGGATGAGGAGTCCGCCTTGCCCTCTGTCTTTCAGGATGAAAAGCCGGTTAATAAGAAACCTTTTCCCAAGTACCCGAGGGAAGCTGAAGATAATATGATTGAGGGCGACATTACTGTATCGATTACTGTTAATGAGGATGGACGTGTTATGGATGTTCAGGTCGTCAGTGCTAACCCGGCAGGTGTTTTTGATCAAGAAGTCTTAAACAAGGTACGTCAGTGGCGATTTAAAAAAGACGGAACGATGTATGAAGCTGAACAGAAATTTATTTTCAAGATTGATCCTTGGACAAAGTATTAAGCATCTTGAGTCCTTCACAGAAAAAAGCCCGATTCATCGGGCTTTTTTGTATGGATCTCGGTTGCTTTATCCGTACACCGCTTGCGGTAGCCAGGTTATGATCGATGGGAACACGACACATAAGAAAACAGCCAAAGCTTGAATTGCTAAGAAGATTAGCGCAGACCTGAAGATCGTCGCCATACTGATCTCGGGCGGACAAACACCTCTTAGATAAAACAGCGCATAGCCAAACGGTGGCGTTAAGAACGACATCTGCATGTTTACTAGATAAATTACGCCAAACCACAGAACCACGACGCTACTGTCGACTCCCGGTAGCCCGAATAGCCCATCGAAATTTAACGACTGGATAATAGGAATGAAAATAGGTACGGTGAGCAGTAGTATCCCAACCCAGTCTAGGAACATCCCAAGGAAAACAAGGATGAACATCATCAATAGCAAAATGCCATAGGGGCTTAAGCCTGTTCCTAAAATAGTTTCCGTAATAAAATCTTGTCCGCCCTCCAAGATAAAGAAACCAACAAATATCGATGCGCCAAAAATAATCCACAGCACCATTGCGGAGGCGCGCGCGGTAGTAACAGAAGCGTCTCTGAGGGCTTGTAGCGAAAACCTTTTGTGAATAATGGCTACGATAATTGCGCCAAAGGAGCCAATGCCTGCGGCTTCAACCGGCGTCGCAATCCCCCCGAAGAGCAGTCCGAGTACTAAAAATACTAAGAAAATCGGAGCTATGAGATTTCTGAAAAGTCTGAGTTTTTGTGTGAACGAAACACGTTCCTCGCGAGGGAGGGCCGGACCCAGCTTTGGATTTAAAAGAGTTCTGAATAGCACGTAAGCAATATACATACCGGACAGCATCAATCCAGGGACTAACGAGCCGAGATAGAGTTGACCAACAGATTGTTGTGCTATGACTGCATAGAGGATCGCAAGAATCGACGGTGGAATGAGGATGCCTAAAGTGCCTCCAGCCATAATTGATCCTAGCGCAATCTTATGGTCGTAATTTCGCTTAAGCATTGCCGGTAGGGCGATAATGCCCATCGTAACTACGGCTGCGCCAATCACGCCAACCATTGCCGCTAAAATAGTCGATGCCAAAATTGTCGCTGCCGCCAATCCGCCGTTAAGGCCGCCCATCCATTTGTACACCACGTCGAACATTTCTTCGATGAGGCCCGCTTTTTCGAGCATGGATGCCATAAAGATGAATAATGGAATAGCAGCTAAGTCAGCATTGGACATCAACGGATAAATCCGTGTTGGAATAATATTTACCATGGTCTGTCCACCAACCAGATAAATAAATACAACGCCGAGTCCGCCAACCACAAAAGCCATCGGAAGGCCGGCCATGAGTAATAAAGCTAAGGTGCCGAACATCAGCAGGGTGAGCGTCTCAATTTCCGTTTCCATCAAGGATTCGGCGAATGAGAACAGAAACCGCTCCTCCTCATATGGGTCATAAAACAGTATATTAATGAGCTCGACGACGCATATGAATGAGAAGCCAGCAGTCGCCAGGATTAGAGCCCACTTCAACAACCCATTGGAGCTTGTCTGGTTAGGGGTGATTGATGGGGTCATGCGGCACCTCCAGAAATTTTTCTGAATAATTGAATGTCTTTGATAAGCTTAGATAAGCCGGCTAGGGTCAACAGTATTGCGCCTAAGACCATCATGCCTTTTACCGGGTAAATTTGGATTTGCCAGGTTTCCTCTGTGACCTCTGCCATATCTAAGGAATCGAAAAAGAATCGCCAACAGGTTCCTGCTAATGCAAGCGCAAAGATGAAAAAGAATATCGAAGTGAAAATATCTGTGGCTACCTGACCGATTCTTGACATTTTTATATAGACTACGTCGACTCTAACGTGATCGCCATGTAGCAGAGCAAAACCACCGGCCAAAAGATATTGCATCCCAAAGAGTAAATAGGATGATTGATGGGCCCAGATTGTAGGGGCATCGAAAATATATCGCGAAATCACTTCGAAAAAGTAGACACAAACTGCATTTACGGTCCAAAGAGAGACAAAAAGTCCTGATGCATTTGAGCTCCAATCAAGCATTCTAGTCAGTTTGTTTTCTTCGTATTCATGGTTTTCTGGAGCAAGTTCATTGATGCGTGCACCTTTGGAAAACCACATGAAGACGAAAGGCATGATGGCCAGCCAACCCCAATAGATCCAGTGTGGTAACACAAAATTTGTTGTTTGATCCATATTTTTTCTCAGTTTGTCTTGATAAGCGAACGGCGGATAATTTTTTATCCGCCGTCGTGATCAGTTAAGGTATTTGTCTTATTAAAGCTTCAAGCCCTTCACGTCTTCCTCGGTTAGGTAGCCCATGTAAGGGTTTAGCATGAAATCTTGCTGCAGTTTAAAGATTCGCGCCGCATCTTTATCTTTTTTAGCCCATTCGTACCAAATTGGTACAGCCGCTTTTCGGAATTGAACGACTTCCTCCGCAGATAATCTTTGTACCTTAGTCCCTTTACTTAAGAATTTTTCCATTGCCGCACTATTCGCTTTTTGGACGTTAACGTAGTGATAAACCGAATAGGTTTTAACTTGTTCCTCAACAAAGGTTTGCATTTGTTTTGAAAGTCGTTTCCACGCCCTCATGTTTACCGTCAAATCCATGACATCAACAGGTTGGTATAGTGAAGTTTGTCCCGGAGGGCCTGCGCAGATAATATAATTCGTCACTTCTGCAAAGCCGAGGTCGTAATTAATTGCTGGCCCTACGTAGTCAGCCGCATCTACGGTTCCTTTTTCTAAGGCTGGATAGATGTCTGAGCTCGGCAGACTTGTAGTACTTACCCCGAACTTCTCAAATACCTGTGCCACCATGCCGCCAGGTAATCTTATTTTCATGCCTTTTAAGTCTTGGAGTGTTTCAACGGACTTTTTGGAATGAATAATATTGCCGTCGTGGTGAATAGGGCCCACGTAGAACAGTCCCTTCTTTGCAAAAATTTCACGTGTCATGTCCAGCATATTCAAACCGTAGAACATAGTATCCCATTGGCTGGTCTGATCTGGACCTGCGGGATAAGAAGTCAAAAATACAGAAGCGGGAATTTTTCCAGACCAATATATGGTGAAAGGATTCATGGCTTGTAATACACCTGTGCGCACCGCATCGAATAAGGCGCTGTTGTCGGCTGCAACGGACCTAGCAGGAAATGGTTTGATTGCTAGCTCACCACCTGACTTTTCTTTAAAGCTACCAGCCCATTCCTCGAAGAGTTTATACCCGGTGGTTCCAGCATCCCAGCTGGTTTGTACTTTCCATGTTGTGGTTTTCGCAGCCTGAGCGTTCCGAATAAATGGGGCTCCAATTAGCGCGGCGCCAAGACCGGTTTTAAGTAGCCCTCGACGGGTGCTACTGGTTTTCTCATCGACAGTTTCTGTCTTCTTATTCGTTAGAGTCTTTGCCATATCCGAATCCCTATAGATTATTTTTTTAAATTTATTAGGTGGCTAGAATGCCACGCATGAATGTTTAGTAACACCGTATGATGATAGATAAACGTTTGCTATTCAAGGTCAAACTACAATTATTTATCATCAAATCGACCGTTTTTTTATTTTATTGTAGACTCTTTCCGGTCGAGGCCAAGATAGGTGTCTTTGTTCGAGGTTTTGTTACATGTTTGTGAATTAAAGAATCTAGAAAAATAACTCAATCAGGAAAATAAAATGCCAGTGATATCACAACGGTCGAGCCAACTGGGCACAGAAAATGCGTTTGTCGTTTTGGCTGAGGTAGGGGAGCTCCAAAGGCTAGGTAAAAACATCCTGTCCTTTTGTATCGGCATGCCCGATTTCCCTACACCTCAAAATATTCAGGACGCTGGAGTTACAGCTATCCAGTCTGGGAAGCACGGGTATACACCATCAGCTGGTATTCTTGAACTGCGAGCAGCTGCAGCGAACTTCCTCAATCAAACGCGCGGATTGAAATATGATGCTGACGATGTAGTGGTCGCTGCTGGCGCCAAACCTTTTATCATGTATTCAATTCTCGCAACGACTGATTATGGCGAAGAGCACGAGGTTATTTATCCTAACCCCGGTTTTCCAATTTACGAGTCTCAAATTAAAGCGAGCGGCGCAGTGCCAGTTCCACTTCACTTGCGCGAATCTAGAGGTTTTAACTTCGATCCGGCCGACCTTGAGTCGAAACTTAATGATAAAACGCGACTTTTAATCCTCAACTCACCGCAAAATCCAACGGGTGGTATCGTATCGAAGGCTGAGCTTGCAAGTATTGTTGAGATTCTCGATCAATATCCAAATGTATGGGTTTTCTCCGATGAAATTTACTCGCAGCTCTGCTTTGAGGAGTCGTTTAGTTCTATTGCGAGCTTTCCAAGTATGACCGAGCGCACGATTGTCGGGGATGGCTGTTCCAAAACTTGGGCGATGACGGGTTGGCGGTTAGGCTTCGCTGCAAGTAAAATTTTATCCCCAATATTTACGAAATGGGTGACTAATACGGAGTCATGCGCGTCGCACATCACGCAATGGGCAGGTGTTGAGGCGCTTACCGGAGATCAAGAGGGCGCAGATATGATGCGGTCGAAATTTTTGGAGCGTCGGGATCTTATTGTTGGACTGTTGAACAAAGTGCCAGGAATTAATTGTTTGAATCCTGGCGGTGCATTCTATGTTTGGCCCAATGTGACTGAGGCGTGCGACATGATTGGTGCTAAAGATTCTGAAGAATTTAGACAGCGCTTATTGCACGAATCGGGTGTGGCGGTTTTAGCTGACATTCATTTTGGCCGACGTGTTCCTGATGACGGTCAACACGTTCGATTTAGTTACGCAGCCTCGAATGAGGACATTATTGAAGGCGTTGCCAGGATGGACGCTTTTATCCGGCAGAATACGCGCTAAGATAAATTAAGCGACTAGCGTTTGTCTTATATGCTGGCAAATTTTTGAGCATGTTCGCGAATGCTGTGAAACTCAATGTCGGGCCAGCGCTCCATAGTGAGGTCCAAATTTGGTCTCGACGTAGCCAAAAATGCCAGACTGCCAGATGCATCGTGCGCTAAATTACCCGCAAGTTGCCTTTCAAACTCAGCGAGTTTTTTCTTATCTGACGCAGTGATCCACCGTGCTCCAAAAAAACTTAATGATCTTGTGCTCGCCTCAACACCATATTCTACTTTTAAACGATGTGATACGACCTCAAACTGTAGAAGACCAACAGCGCCCAAGATCATTTCATTACCCAATACCGGCTTAAAAACCTGTATTGCACCTTCCTCCCCAAGCTGCTGAAGTCCTTTTTGGAGTTGTTTGCCTTTAAGAGGATCTTTGAGTGTTACACCTTGGAACAATTCGGGAGCGAAGTACGGTATCCCCGTGAACGATAACGGTTCTCCTACTGAAAACGTGTCTCCGATATCGATGCTTCCGTGATTGAGTAGCCCAATAATATCGCCTGGCCAGGCGTCCTCAACCGTTTCCCGGCGTTGGGATAGAAAGCTAACGACTTGGCCTGCGCGTATTTCTTTCCCGCTGCGCACATGGAGCAACTTCATTCCACGAGAAAAGCGGCCAGAGCACACACGAAGAAATGCGATTCGGTCGCGGTGTTGTGGATCCATGTTGGCTTGAATCTTAAATACAAAGGCTGAAAAATTATTTTCATTCGGTTCAACTGTTCGTTCTATAGCGGGTCTTGGCCGTGGTGATGGTGCATCGTCGACCAGAGCTTCTAGCGCTTTCACCACGCCGAAATTGTTCATTGCTGAACCAAAGAATACTGGAGTGAGTTCACCCTCAAGAAAATACTCTTTATCAAAGTGTCGACCATCTTCTCGTATTAGGCTGACTTCATCTTTGGTGTCGCCGACTTCAGATGAAAATCGCTCATCTACCGTTTTGTCGCTGAGCCCTTTAACAGCTGTGCCGTTTTTTTGGTCTGTACTATTTGCATCGAAAAGAAGTGTCTCGTCTCTTTCAATATCGTAAATACCTGCAAGTCTTTTACCCATGCCAATGGGCCAAGTGATCGGAGCGCAGTGAATATTAAGTACTTCTTCAATTTCGTCAATAACTTCCAGTGGATGTCTGCCTTCGCGATCCAGTTTATTAACGAAGGTGATGATGGGTGTATTCCTTTGGCGACATACTTCGAGTAGTTTTATTGTTTGTGACTCAACCCCTTTGGTGCAGTCAATTACCATTAAAGCAGCATCGACTGCGGTCAGGACCCGATAGGTGTCCTCAGAGAAATCTCTGTGTCCAGGTGTGTCGAGAAGATTAATGACGCAGTCCCGATATTCAAATTGCATTACCGAACTCGCTACAGAAATCCCCCGTTCCTTTTCAATAGCCATCCAGTCTGAGGTGGCATATTTACTAGATTTTCGTGACTTTACTGTACCGGCGGCCTGGATTGCCCCACCGAACAACAGTAACTTCTCAGTCAGCGTCGTTTTACCCGCATCTGGGTGAGAGATAATTGCAAAGGTTCGACGTCTCTTTGCTTCTACTGCGACTTCGTTTTTTGTCTGTTCCACAGGTTTGATGTGATTGCTGAGCTAAATTTTTTAACATTCTTGTCTAGGAAGCGCATTCTAACGCTCCGCTGCTTTTCTTGCCATGGAATTCATAAACGCCAAACCTAGCGTTGAGAAGTATCCACAGGCGGTCGCTCAAGCAGGATATCTTGAAAGCGGGTTTCGATCGCAGGTTTAATTTTCGGATGGGTAAGGATATAGAAATGTTTTTCGCGAATTGATTGCAGCACCTGATCGGCTACTTGATCCGCTGAAATTTTTCCCGACGCGACAGCTTTCTTGAGATTTTCCTCCATTTTAATTTCATCATCTGATTTAGTGCGTTCTTCTCGAAGGTTATCAGGCCGGTTACGTTCTGAATTCGCAATATCCGTAGGGACATAGGCAGGACATAGAACGGAGCACCGGACATGCTCTGATGCTTTCGTTAGATCATGGTGAAGACACTCTGTCATGGTGACGACCGCATGCTTCGTCATGCAATATAGACCCATGCCGTTAAACGACATAAGTCCAGCAACTGATGCAGTATTTACAATGTGACCTTCTTCTTTTTGCTTGAGCATAATTGGGGTGAATACACGAATACCATGAATAACACCCCATACGTTCGGCCCCATTGCCCATTCCCAATCCTTAGTCGAATGTTCCCAAATGACGCCACTGGGTGCCACACCCGCATTGTTACAAACGATATTGATAGCGCCAAAATGCTCAAGCGTTTGATGGGCTAACTTTTCAACATCTTCTCCCAAGGAGACATCACATTTGACTCCTATGGTACTGACACCAGTTTTTTGAAGCTTGCTTACAGCAGCTTGTAACGGCCCTTCCTCAATATCTGCAATTACTATTTTTACACCTTCTTGCGCGAAGCGATGTGCCATCGCGAAGCCAAGACCACTCGCTCCTCCCGTAATTACTGCCACCTTGTCTTTGAGGTTTTTCATTTTTTATCCCAAATTTTGATATTGATCGTTTAGTATGCCATGAGGATGAGATAATGATTTGGAAGGAGGTGTAAATTATGCACGAGCAATTTATTGGAACACGCGCAGTTGATTCCAAGCAGCAATTTGATGTTAAGCGTTTAGAGAATTATCTAGAGACTCACATTGATGGGTTTGAAGGACCTATATCTCTTGAGCAATTTAGCGGTGGCCAATCAAATCCGACATTTTTACTTCAAGCCTCGAGTGGTCAATACGTCCTGCGTCGTAAACCTCCCGGAAAATTATTACCCTCGGCTCATGCGGTTGATCGTGAGTACCGCGTTATGACCGCACTGCATTCAACTGACGTGCCAGTGGCAAAAACTTATTGCCTTTGTGAGGATGAGACAATTATTGGAACGGCTTTTTATGTGATGGATTTTGTTCAAGGCAGGGTACTGTGGGATGGATTGCTCCCTGAGATGAAGTCCGACGAGCGCTATCGAATATATGATGAATTGAATCGTGTTATCGCCGCTCTTCACACTGTAGACCATTGTGCGATTGGCCTTGAGTCTTTTGGACGGCCTGGAAACTTTGTTGAGCGGCAAATCAGCAGATGGATTAAGCAATATCGGGCCTCGGAAACAGAGCATATTGAAGCAATGGAAAATCTAATTCGATGGCTGCCTGATAACGTACCTCAGAGTGAAGTGGTTTCTATTACGCATGGAGATTATCGGTTAGACAACGTTATTTTCCACCCCACTGAGGCGAGAATTTTATCTGTATTAGATTGGGAGCTATCTACGTTGGGCCATCCTGTGGCCGATCTTGCTTATCATTGCATGTACTGGCGGCTTACGCCGGGTGAGTTTAGAGGCATTGCTGGGGTAGATCACAAAGCAACCGGAATACCTAATGAGGAGCAGTACGTGGAGTTATATTGTGAACGCGTTGGTATTGGGGTTATTGAAAATTGGGATTTTTATATCGCATATAACATGTTCCGACTGGCTGGGATTTTACAGGGCATTATGGGGCGGGTTAAAGATGGCACTGCGTCAAGCGCTCATGCGGTTGATCAAGGGAAGCGCGCGCGACCAATGGCGGAGGCTGGCTGGAGACAAGTTGAGAAAATTCTTATAAAACCAACTGTTTGAGTCTCTCTTAAGCGACTAGGCGTTATCACTTGCATTTCTCATATATCTAAACGATAATCATTCTCATTGCTATTATGATTTAAGGATGTGGATATATGTACTTGTGTGTATGTCGAGCGGTTCGAGAATCCGAGGTAGACATTGCAATTGACCAAGGGTGCAGAACTTTTAAAGATATCTCTGACCAGACCGGATGTTCCAAGGAATGTGGCCAGTGTGCGCAGACCGTCAAGGGTTATATTGACCAACGTATTGAAGCACCAATTATGGGTTCTTTACGGTTGGTCGGTTAAGTA
Source organism: Betaproteobacteria bacterium TMED22 (assembly GCA_002167745.1). Taxonomy (GTDB): domain Bacteria; phylum Pseudomonadota; class Gammaproteobacteria; order Burkholderiales; family Eutrophovitaceae; genus Eutrophovita. The sequence continues at coordinate 199,487 of NHCB01000006.1, read as the reverse complement.
ATCTCATAGCGTCCCTCAAAAATCTCTAAAAATTTAGATACATGTAAGAAAGGATAAATGCATGAGAGCCGTTTTATGCAAGGAATTGGGAATGCCTGATAGTTTGGTCGTCGAAGAGGTTCCTGATTTGATCGCGGGCGCAGGACAGGTGCTAATCTCTGTTGAGGCGTGTGGCGTAAATTTCCCTGACACGCTCATTATTCAAGGTAAATACCAATTTAAGCCTGAGTTGCCTTTTTCTCCTGGTGGGGAGATCTCTGGTGTTATTAAGCAGGTAGGCCCCGATGTTGATAACCTCAAGATAGGTGATCGTGTCATCGCATTTTCGACGTGGGGGGGATTCGCTGAAGAGCTCGTGGTTGATCACACTCGTACCGTCACCATATCCGACAAAATGGATTACGAAAAAGCGTCTGCTTTTGTGTTGACATACGGAACCAGCTATCACGCTTTAAAGGACCGAGCACATTTACGTAAAGGTGAAACCTTATTGGTTCTGGGTGCTTCTGGTGGCGTAGGGATTGCGGCGATTCAGTTAGGCAAGGCTATGGGTGCAACGGTGATTGCTGCCGCATCAAACGCTGAAAAATTATCGATGTGTAAAGAAAATGGCGCTGATCACCTGATCAATTATGCGGTAGATGACCTACGTCAGTGTGTAAAAGCGATCACACAAGGTCGTGGTGTTGACGTAATTTACGACCCCGTTGGTGGCTCGTTTTCGGAAAAAGCACTTCGTGACATGAGTTGGGGTGGTCGTTTTTTAGTTGTTGGATTTGCGGCAGGCGAGATTCCAAAAGTACCGCTCAATATCCCGTTGCTTAAAGGATGTTCGGTTGTTGGTGTATTTTGGGGTGAATTTACGAAACGACAAGCGGAGCTGAATAAGCAGAATAATCAAGAATTAATGGACTTATTCGATCAAGGCAAAATCTCACCGCATATTCACAAAGTGTATCCGCTTGAGAAGGCCGGTGAGGCGCTAAATGAGTTACTACAAAAACGAGTAATCGGAAAAGTTGTGCTTTCAACTAGCGCTTAACGTAATACAAAGAGATGAACGACGATTGGTTTAAATTAATTGGAGTCCCTCTTGCTACCCTAGCTGTCGCTGGTCATGTCTGCGCTGCTGAATATTTAACAGTAGAGCAAGCGCAAAAATTAATGTTCGGGAATGAAGCCTCCTTTAAACAATCAGATGTAAAGCTAAATAGGGCAGCAAAAAAAGCGATTAAGGCAGCATCAGGCGTGAGTGTAGAAAGAAGAATCTTGCCCACTTGGAAAGTATTCGATGGTGGAGAATTATCAGGTTATTTCATCATTGATGAAGTGATTGGTAAGCACGATTTCATTACGTACGCGATAGCCCTCAGTCCCGTTGGTAAAATTAAGCAAATCGAAATTTTGGTTTACCGAGAAAATTACGGATATGAGGTACGTAACCCTCGTTGGCGATCGCAGTTTGTGGGGTACGATTCGGGAACCACCCTAGACCTTGGGGAAGAGGTAAAAAACATCTCGGGCGCGACGATGTCCTGCCGGCATATCACTGAAGGGGTGAATCGAGTGCTTGCTACATATGATCTCTTCCTTAAAAATCAGCAATAGGGCTCGACCACTACTTGGAACAATCGTCGAGATTGGTGTTCATGTTGAAGCGGGTCTATGTTCCCAAGAGGTTATTTCAAAGGCTTTTGAACAAATTGAATGTGTTGAGCGTTTGATGAGTCGGTTTGATAGAGACAGTGAGGTTTCTAAAATTAATCGGTTGAACGTGGGTGACGAACTAACTGTTTCCTCTGACCTGATGCGAGTGCTTAAAATTTCTTGCGAGATATCCACCTTGAGCGGCGGTATGTTTAATATTTCCCCTCGGAGTGTGGTGGATGGTGATGTGCTTAAATTGTATGGCAATGAGCGAATAAAGCGTGTGCACAAGGGTCTTATCGATCTTGGCGGTATAGCGAAAGGTTATGCGGTCGACCAAGCGATAGAGTGTTTAAAGCGGGCAAATGTTGCCTCTGCATATGTGAATGCTGGGGGGGATGTTAGAGCGTTTGGCCAACCGCATGAGATTTTTGTTCGGCATCCGTCTGAGCCAAACAAATCAGTTGCCTCCGTGAGGTTACATAACAATGCTTTGGCGACAAGTGCCAATTATGATGAAGCGATTAATGCCGATCAGTCGGGAATGGTTGTTTATCCTAAGACTGTGCAACGTGCGACTGCAGGTGTCTCGGTTTCCGTGATGGCGCCCACTTGTATGGTCGCAGATGCGCTGACAAAATGTATGTTGATGTTGCAAGAAAAGGTAGATCCTTTACTTCATCAATTTGACGCGCGTGGTTTTTTGGTTCATGGTAATCAGATAACTAGCTTCCCGAGAAAAATCAATACGTTATCAAGTCATGCCAATTAAACTGGGTCGTTATCATCAGTGGTTTCTCTATGGTGTTGGGGTCATACTGACGTTATCTGGTGCAGTTTGGTTGTACCTGCACTATTTTGTGCGCGTTGAAGGGGAATTTGGGCCAATTCACCATCCATCTGAGCATTTACTGTTAACGGTTCACGGAATAACTGCGGCGCTAATGATGGTGGGGCTAGGCAGTGTCCTTCCGGGCCACGTATCAAGAGCGTGGTCTATGCGAAGAAATGTGAAAACCGGAATCTTTATGCTAACCACGATGGTGATATTAAGTTTGTCTGGTTATTTCCTATATTATCTAGGTGTTGAAGGCTTTCGCGAAGTTGCTGCGATCGTGCATTGGGTTATTGGTATGGTCTTACCTATCTTGGTTTGGGTGCACGTTCAGAGAGGTATTAAAACACGCGTAAAAAAATAACTAGGTTAGAGGGCAAATGAAGGTATGTCGGATTCAAAAAATATGAGCCAGGGGATTACACGTAATTTGACGAATTATGGCGACCCCGGTTTTGCTGCTTATCTGCGCCGCTCGTTTGCCCGGTCTATGGGATATTCATTGGACAGTTTGAGTCGTCCAATCATCGGAATAGCCACTTCACCAAGTGGTTTCAACAATTGCCATCGTTCGATGCCAGATTTGGTCGAGGCAGTTAAGCGCGGAGTCTTAAAGCGTGGCGGCTTACCTATAGAATTTCCTACAATCTCGCTCGGTGAAGTGTTTCTATCACCGACCAGTATGATGTTTCGAAACCTTATGTCGATGGATGTTGAAGAGATGCTTAAGGCACAACCCATTGATGCGTGCGTTGTGATTGGCGGATGTGATAAAACGGTCCCTGCTCAACTAATGGGTATCGCTTCAGCAAATATCCCATCGATAGAACTAGTGACAGGGCCGATGTTGGCCATGCCTTTTGAGGGTGAGCAACTTGGTGCCTGCACAGATTGTCGTCGATTTTGGGGTAAATATCGGGCCGGTGAAATTTCGGACATAAGTATCAATGAAATTGAAGGTAAATTAGCAACGACGGCGGGTAGCTGTGCCGTTATGGGTACCGCGAGTACGATGGCGTGTATCACCGAAGTTTTAGGTATGAGTTTGCCAGGCAGTGCGGCGATACCTGCGGTTCACGCTGATAGATTACGCTTGGCTGAAGCTTGCGGTGAACGCGCAATGGAGATGGCCGTTTCCGGAGCACCACTGCCCGAGGAAATCATCACACCAAAGGCTATTGAAAATGCTCTGCGAGTTTTGCTTGCGATAAGTGGCTCCACTAATGCAGTTGTGCACTTAGCCGCTATAGCCGGTCGACGAGGGATAGAGTTGTCATTAGACGAAATAAATCGAATCTCAGACGAAACCCCTGTTTTAGTTAACTTGAAACCAACCGGTGAGCACTATATGCAGGATTTGTTCGCTGCTGGTGGCCTCACGGCGGTGCTGCACGAACTAAAGCATCAGTTAAATCTCGATTGCTTGACTGTTACAGGGGAAACGCTGGGTGACTGGTTGTCAGAGAACCCAAAATGGGTCGATCGAGATGTGATTCGAGATTTTAATAATCCTTATCAAAAAGAAGGTGGTTTAATCGCGTTGTTCGGCACGCTTGCGCCAACGGGTGCAATTCTCAAAAGAGCCGCTGCTGATGCTGACTTTTTTGAGCGTACAGGGAGAGCTGTCGTTTTTGAGTCGTTGGAGGACTTGAGTAATCGAATCGATTCCGATGATTTAGATGTGTCTTCTGATGATTTTTTATTATTAAAAAATGCCGGACCAAAAAGCGAGTCATGCATGCCTGAGGCAGGGTATTTACCAATACCAAAAAAACTCGCAGCAAAAGGTGTTAAGGATATGGTGCGTATTTCAGATGCGCGTATGAGTGGTACTGCTTTTGGAACTGTAGTTCTGCACGTGTCTCCTGATGCCGCATCTGGAGGTAATCTCGCTTTCGTACAAACTGGCGATGAAATTAGGTTATCGGTCAAAGATAAAAAATTAGATCTGTTGATTTCCGAGCAAGAGCTTAATTTAAGAAAGAAGGAATGGAAGAAACCGAAAACTCCTGATCGAGGCTATGCCCGCCTCTATTACGAAACCGTAACTCAGGCACCTCTTGGTTGTGATTTTGATTTTTTGCGCTCTAAGTGAAAAGCGTTAATTAACAAGTCAGGCGTTAATGACCTTTTTCGATACCGCACCATTGAGTGATGAAATGACATATGACCCTACTCACATCAACTGTACTTTGAATCGATACTGATTCATCAATGCCGTGAATGTTCAAAGCCTCTGGTCCATAGCAAGTTGAAGGAATATGTCCGTATAGTTGAAATGTTCTTACGTCGGTTGTGGCGGCACTTGCAAATAACTCTGCTGGACGGCCTAGCTCTTTTTCATGAGTATCGCTCAAGAGATTAATAAATTTGCTGCTCGTGTCAACGATGCAACCTGGAGACTGGAATCCCCTGTAGGCGACAGTGTGATTAATGTTTTCTAAACTCGAGTCGTTTTCAATCATAACCTTTAAATGACGCTCTATTAATTGCTGTATTTCCCTGGGAGATTGGCCTGGGAAGAAGCCGCATCGAATATCCATTTGACATCTTGTGGGCACGGAAGACGCCCATTCTCCGCCGGATATCTTGCCAAGGTTGAACTTGACCGGAGCATCTACCGTATTAAACGGGGGATGCAAGTGTTTATCTTTATTCCATTCAGAAGCTAACTTTTTTAAGTGTTGCCATATTTTAAATGTTGCTTCAATTGCGTTGTTACCTTTGGTGTCGTGTAGAACGTGAGCCGGCTTTCCAGTTACTTCGATCTGAAGCCACATGACACCCATCTGGGCAGACATGATGGTTTCACTAAATGGCTCAGGAATAATCGCGGCATCTGCTTTATAACCGCGATGTAGGCAAGCTAATGCGCCATTTCCCGTACATTCTTCTTCAACTACCGATTGTAAAAACACATCGCTAGCTGGGTGGAAACCAAGTTTTTTAAGGGAATTGAATGCGAAAATGTAGGCTGCAATCCCGGCTTTCATATCACCGCCACCTCGTCCATAAATGCGTCCATCCTTAATCACTGGATCAAACGGTTTAGAAGACCACAGGTCCTCAGCACCTACAGGTACAACATCAATGTGACCGTTAAGTATTAGTGACTTTCCTTTGCTAGACGTGGCTCGGTGAACCCCGACAATATTGTCATGTTCATCCCACTCTCCCACCGAAGGTGAATACCCTTCAACTTTTTTAAGTGACTCGTGGTTGATCGCGAAGCGATCAATGTCGAGCCCCATATTGGTAAACGTTTCCTCTATAAAATTTTGCGCGCTTTCTTCTTGACCCAGTAGGCTTGGATGTTTGATAAGGTCACAAAGAAAAGAGGTAATGTCGGTGTGTTGTTCTTGATAGAGTGCGTTGATCTCTCGAGCTAGCCCATGATCATGAGGGGGATTATTTATAGACGACATTTTAAATAGTTTCGAACGTAATTATGAGTGATGTTGCCATTCAGCCTCCTGCAATAAACGCCATTGAATTTTCCCGGACCCTGATCGAGGCAATTCAGTAACAAATTCAACTAACCTTGGAATCTTATAAGAAGCCATCTGTTTTCGCGACCAGGAGATGATGTCTTCGGTAGAGGTGTTATTTTGGAAAGGTGTGTTAAGCACAATGATTGCTTTAACGGTTTCCCCTCTGCGTGTGTCAGGAGATGAAATTATTGCTAATTCCTTTACAGCTGGATGTTTGTATAGGGTTGCTTCCACTTCGGCAGGCCATACTTTAAAACCTGATGCGTTAATCATTCGTTTGATTCGGTCTGAGATATAGAAAAACCCATCCTTATCGAATGATCCAAGATCCCCTGTGCGAAAAAATTTCAGACCATCTATTTCGATGAAGCTCTCCTTGTTAGCATCTTCACGCTCCCAATAGCCCAGCATTATCTGTGGTCCGGAAACGATGATCTCCCCATTTTCATTCGGGCCTAGTTCTTTCAGAGAATCAGGATCAATAACTGTAGCCCTGGTATCAAAGGTTGGTATTCCTAGACATTGTTTACGTAAGTCATGAGGAGGATTCATGTGCGTTTGGGAAATTGCCTCAGTCATGCCGTAAGCCTCCATATATTGAATGCCACACCGGTCAAATAATTTTTGTGCGACAGCTTCAGGCATCGATGAGCCACCACCGAAAATATTTTTTAGTGAACTTAAATCCCGTTTTTCAACGGATGGTTCCGCAAGAAGATCCACTACCATTGTGGGAACATTTGCCCAGTGTGTACATCCGTAACGCTCAATCAGTGAGCCGGCAATCTTTGGATCCCACCTTGGTAATATGACTAATGTACCAGCGGCTGCAATGCCGGCATTCATGCTGTGTTGCATCCCAGTAACATGAAACAGCGGCGCTGTAGAGAGAAGAACTGATGTGGAGTCCATAGCTTCCCAGATGACAGCACCCTCGATGTTTCTCATGACTGTTTCCTGTGTATGCATGCACCCTTTAGGTCTTCCCGTGGTTCCTGATGTATACAAAATGGCAGCAAGATCGTTTATGGTGATATCCGTTTCCTCAAAGGGCAATTTTTGCCTTTGAGTCTCTGACCAATCAATTATTTGTGGCGACGCCCAGCGCTTCTTTTCTTCTAACATGAGGGAAGGAGCGTCGTTGGAAAAATTTTCCGCGACATAATCTGAATAAGTTGCGACGATCAGGTGATCAAGAATACCTTGATCGATTACTTCGCCAAATTCTTCAACGACATCTTGGCTGGCGATAGCCGCTCTAGCGCCTGAGTCTGCACAATAGTGATTGATTTCATCTGCAACATTCATGGGGTTTATCGGCACAATAAGTGCGCCGAGAGATAGGACAGCATAATAGCTAATAACGAATTGAGGAGATGACTGTAGGTTGACAATTACCCGATCCCCTTTTTTTACTTGGCACTCGTTTCTTAAGTAGTTTGCGAGTGCTTGAGTCTGCTCTTGAAGGTCGTCATAGGAAATCGTTTTGCCATAAAATATTACGGCGGGTTTATCAGGAAATCGTTTAGCCGAATCGACTAGGTTTTGAAATATAGTTTTCCTCGGTGTTTTGAGGTTCCTGGGTAGATGCATTGGCCAGTGTTTAAGATGTCTACTTTGAACCATAAAAGTCTTGAATTTGTTTTGACGGCGAGTTGGAATAAACAAAAACTATACCGAAATGTCATAGTTCCTGTTGGCTGTATACTCAGGTTTTTAGTGAAAGTGTAAAACGGGAGGATGTTATGTCAGATCAACCATTGAAAGGAAAGGTCGCCGTTGTTACTGGAGCGAGCCGCGGACTTGGCCGGGCTATGTCTTTGAGTCTTGCAGGGGCCGGCGCATCAATTGCATGCGTAGGAAGAGACGAAGGAAAGCTTCTCGAAACAAAGGCGTTGGTCAACGACGTAGGAGTCGACGCAGAGATTTTCGTTTGTGATGTGCGCCATGAGTCCCAAGTTGATGACCTAGAAAAGCGCGTTAGTAAGCGATTTGGTCCTGTTCATATCTTGATCAATAATGCTGGAACTGCAATTCGTAAAAATCTCATTGATTTTTCCTTGGATGAATGGAACGTTGTGCTGGACACAAATCTGACAGGAGTGTTTCTGTGCTCACGTGCTTTTGTTCCTCATATGAAAACGCACAAATGGGGTCGTGTGATTAATATGACCTCGATCATGGCAAATGTCGGTAGCGCTGGTAGATCGGCGTACTGCGCCTCTAAGCATGGAGTACTTGCAATTACCAAGACAATGGCGCTCGAGCATGCTGTCGACGGCATTAATGTTGTCGCGATTAGCCCCGGTTTTTATAAGACAGATTTGACCACTCCGTTGAGTTCCGATCCTGTCAAAAATAGTGAATTATTATCGAACGTCCCGCTTAATCGTTGGGGTGATCCTGAGCAAATTGGAGATATCGCTAAATTTCTGTGTACTGATGCCGCTTCCTTCATAACCGGAACGGATATTTTATCTGATGGTGGTTGGGTTGCTCAATAATTCTGAGGTAATTGAAGTGAGGATAGACACATAACATGAAGGTTGTGGTCATTGGTGCTGGCGTAGTGGGTATGACCACAGCTTGGTTTCTTGCTAAACGTGGTCATGAGGTGGAAGTCATCGATCAGGAGTCAGGCTCCGGACTAGTGACCAGTTATGCAAACGGTGGGCAGATATCTGTGAGTCAATCAGAGCCTTGGTCAAATCCAGGTGCGCCAATCAAAGTGCTGAAATGGTTGGGTCGTGAAGATGCGCCACTACTTTTTCGGATGAGGGCTGACCTGAAGCAGTGGGCCTGGGGATTACGTTTCCTACTTGAGTGCTTCCCTGGTAGGACCAAACAAAATATGCTCGACATATTGAAGCTAGGTATATACAGCCGACAATGTCTGCAAGAACTTCGGAGCAGCGAAAGGCTTGAATATCATCAGGTCACAAAAGGCATCTTACAAATCCATACGGATGAGGCTGAATTTGAAACCGCAAATCTTCGTCTCGCGTCCTTGATGGAATATGGCCTAGATATGTCCGTGTGTGCGCCTGAGGATTTACTTCGTATTGAGCCCGCGTTGAGACAATCCTCTGTGCCTATCGTGGGTGCTACTTATGCCGCTGATGATGAGTCGGGAGATGCGCATTTATTTACTCGTGAGCTGGAGAGGGCCTGCGTTAGTCGGTTCGATGTGGCTTTTACTTACGATACTAAATTGGCTGGTTTCGTTGGGTCTGGTAATGCGGTTAGTGGCATTCGATTAATTGGCAAAGACGGAGAGGTAGCCACTAAGCATGCAGATGCTTACGTTATGGCTACTGGTAGCGTAACAGATGCTTTATTGCGACCAATCGGTTTGAGTGTTCCGATATTCCCGGTTAAGGGCTATTCGTTGACCGCGCCGGTCACTGATCCAAGTTTAGCACCGACGGTGTGTATCACGGACGAAAATGGCAAGGTTGCAATGTCACGTCTAGGTAACTTCTTAAGGATGGCAGGTACTGCTGAATTGAATGGTTTTGACCGATCTATCAATGATGAGCGTTGTGAGGGAATTATTAAACGGGTGAAAAAATTGTTTCCTCAAGGCGTGGATTATGGGCACGCTAAAAAGTGGGCTGGCTTAAGGCCAATGACACCATCTAGTGTGCCAATGGTAGGTGGAACGAAATTTAGTAATTTATACTTAAATTCTGGTCATGGAACTTTGGGTTGGACCTTAGCCTGCGGCTCTGGAGCTGCAATTGCGGATATAGTCAGCGGAGAAAGGCCCGAGGTTGACTTTTCATTTATCTAAGACGGTAGACTAAGACCATTAATTAAACCAGAAATGAAAAGGCCCACAAAAATGTGGGCCTTGTTTTAAAGCATTTTGAAGCTCTTACCAGATTAAGGCGCCGCCTCCATTTTGTTGCGCGACCATCATGTACAGCATTGGTATCGAGAGCATGGTGTTAAATCTTGATCCCATCATGGCTATTTTTGCAGAAGCCGCCTTTTGATCAGCTTCAACAGTAACAATACCAAGGGCTTTTTTCTGATTTGGCCAAATAATGAACCATACATTAGCTGCCATAATCAACGCCATCCACATGCCAATTCCAATTGCCAGGTGACCTGTGCCAAATGCCAAAGCGTTAGCTAGATAACCATTTCCCCACGCCAAAATTACTCCAGTCACGACTGTGGCTAGCGCGCCATATCGGAACCACCAAAGCGCTGCGGGTGCAATGACTTTGCCGATCGCTGGTTTATGCTCATCGGGAATTTTTGGCATGGACGGTATTTGTACAAAATTGAAGTACCAAAGAAGTCCGATCCACATTACGCCAGATAGGACGTGCAACCACCTCATGATGAATATTCCCCACGCATGTGACATGCTTGTGGAGTCTCCCGTNCTTGATGCAATGAGTAGAAGCGCTACCAGAATGANTATTCCTGCAATGACAGTCTTTCCTAGCGATTGAAATAATGCGGCCATAAATATCTCCCTGTATTTGGAATCCATTTTAAAACTGATGTTCGCTGTTTGTTGTCTGCTTAAATAGAACCAATCGCGAACTGCACGAAGTATACCTTAGAAACAATTAAAGGAGCTATAGTCTGCGTCTGNGGTGTTNNNNCGTGNTGANTTTGTTAGNGNTNATNNNTTTATCNCGNTNTTTAANTCGNGCCTANNTTAGCAGNTTTGAGNGCNGTATCTATTTTTTCGATTTCNATTGNAGAGAGCTTGCACANNGGCGGNCTTACGTAAGCCTTNTCAGTACGACGAAGAAGNACNAACGCCTCNTTCATTCGATTGTGCATATCGAGAAACGGAGCCGAATAAAATGCTTGGGTTANCGGAAAAATNCGTTCATTTATCGTTTGGGCTAANTCTAAATCTTTATTTTTTATCGCTTGAAATAAACTAACTTGAAGGTCAACAATGATACTGCCAGCTCCGGATAANAGNCCGTTNGCNCCCATACTCAGTGAAGCCATTAGCCATGAGCTGTGGGTTGTCAGGACGTTGACTGGCTCTGGAAGAGATTGAAAGGTTTTAATATGTTTCTCATGTAGCATTGGATCGTTCGACCAGTCTTTAATTGCTCTCACGGTGGGTATGGAATCGAATAGTTTTAACAACGTTTCAAAAGGGTAACCCAGTCCGGTGCTCATTGGATATTGGAAACAAATCAATGGTAGATCCGTTGCATTCGCGATCTCGCTGAAATGGGCGATTGCCATTTCTGGTCGTAACTGCCCACCCATGGACATGGTGTTTGGGGGAAATACTAATAAACAGGAGGCACCGCCTGAGGCCGCCATTTTCGCTATTCTCGCAGCTTCTTGACTGCCATCAGCATATACACCATTGATTACGGGAACGTGATCACCAACCTCATCCATAGTTGCNTCCAGAATCTGTTGTTGTTCTTCAAATGAGCAGGCATGTACCTCAGAAGCGTGNCCATTGACAGTNACTGCAGAAACCCCCGATGTGAGTGCACAATCTNTGGTNTGCCTTCGGGTGGCGACNTCATCGATAGTGAGATCTTCTTTGAGAATTAACAAAGTTGCAGGAATCACTCCGCTTGGGATGAANTTTTTANATGTGGGCATNATGAATACCTCTTGAGCGAGCGCACCAATATCTGGTCATGCTGTATCAGTAATTATTAATTCAACTAATGATTGTTTTTCGAAANATAAACGANCAAGTNCCATCCTATCGCAATACGAATCATTGTTGCGCAAAAGATTGCTNTGTNTCGTAAGATTGTTGTGAAANATTAGAGTNGCTCTAATTTGGNGTGGGNACAAAACAAGGACTTAGGAGGAAAAATTGGAATTTGAGACTATGTTATTNGATGTNANAGACAACATCGCAAGAATCACCATCAATCGTGAACATTCATTTAACTCGATAAATGGCCAAGCAGCTGTAGATCTTCATGACATTGTTAATCTGATAGCGGGTGACAAAGATGTGAGAGCTGTTGTAATTGCAGGTAGCGGAGACAAAGCTTTTTGTGCTGGTGGGGATATTGGTGAGTTTCACGCAAANAAGNATCGACTAGAAGCCTTNGTCCGTGAAATGACAGGTTACTTACATATTGCTATTTCTCGATTAGCTTGGCTAGATGCACCTGTTATTGCTGCAGTGAATGGCGCTGCAGCCGGAGCCGGATTAAGCCTTGCGGCATGTTGCGACTTAGTCATAGCTTCTGATACGGCTAAGTTTACTAGTGCGTATACGCGCATTGGACTTACACCGGATGGAAGTTCAACCTACTTTNTAACNAGGGTNATTGGACGNCGAAGAGCACTTGAGTTGTANTTAACAAATCGNACNATNNCAGCTCAAGAGGCCCTNGATTGGGGNCTTGTTAATCGTGTGGTTCCATCAGCNGATTTNAANAAAGANGTTGATCAGCTAGCGAAAGATATTGCTGCAGGCCCCACACTTGCGCATGGTGGTGTCAAGAGATTGGTGCTTATGTCTCCTAATGACACCCTCGAGTCACAGATGGAGAGGGAGACTCGGGAAATTACTCGGATGGTGGGAACTGAAGATGCTCAGAATGGAATTGCTGCATTTGTTGGCAAACAAAAACCTATTTTTGAAGGACGTTAGACAGGAGATATGAAGATGCTGAGTGATTTACCCTTTGCGACTAAGAAGACGATTGATATTAATGGAAAGAAAATGTCCTACATTGATGAGGGACACGGAGATACGATAGTTTTTCAGCATGGCAACCCAACTTCATCTTATCTGTGGCGCAATATCATGCCTTATTGCGCGGGTATCGGTAGACTAGTCGCTTGCGATTTGATTGGGATGGGAGATTCTGAAAAATTATCGGAATCAGATCACACTCGATATACATATTCGGAGCAAAGAGAGTATCTTTTTTCCGCTTGGGATAAATTAAACTTGGGTGACCGTATCATTTTAGTGGTGCATGATTGGGGGTCTGCTCTAGCGTTCGAGTGGGCGCGCAAACATGAAAATAGAGTGCAGGGGATTGTCTACATGGAGGCAATCGTCGACGCTATGAGTTGGAATGACTGGCCTGAAAATGCGCGTAAAATTTTTCAAGGTTTTCGGTCTCCTGCGGGAGAGGAGATGATCCTAGATAAGAATGTATTCGTTGAGCGCGTGCTCCCAGGATCTATTTTGCGCCAATTAAAAGATACCGAGATGGATGAGTATCGTAGACCGTTTAAATCTCCAGGAGAGGACAGACGACCAACCTTGTCCTGGCCGAGGCAGATTCCTATCGATGGTAAGCCCGATGACGTTGTACGCGTTGTTCAAGACTACTCTCAATGGCTTGAAACCTCCCGAATACCAAAGCTCTTTATTAATGCGGAACCTGGGTCTATTCTTGTTGGAAGACAGCGTGAACTTTGTCGCCAGTGGCCAAACCAAACTGAAGTGACTGTCCCTGGATTACATTTTATTCAGGAAGATAGTCCTGATGAAATAGGCGCTCATACGGCAGACTTTGTGAGGCGTCTCCGTTCGATTTAGGAACAATAATTTTGTTGTAAAAGAGGCCGAATAATTTAATCTTCAAGTTCGAAATAGATGGATCAAAATCCTAGGTCTATTGCCAGCTAATTTCTTGACTACGCTCAGAGTGAAGCTTAATTTTTAAAGTTAGGCAGAATGATGAGTTAATGCAGGGCGAGTAACTCTTCATAATAATATGTTGTTGGGTTTTAAGTTTTTTTAAAGGAGGTTAAAGATATGTCGTTGAGGGTAAGACGTTTGGCGCTGATTCTTTTCTTTTTTACAATCGGCACGACGTCGTTAAGTGCGGCACAGATACAAAAACAGTTCGTGTCCTTATCAGAAATTCGAGGTTGGACGGCTCAATCGGATGCCACAAGAAAAAAACAGTTTAGTGCATTTGTACTTGGTATCCATGATGCTTTTAATGAGTTGTTTTTTTGTACGCCGCAATCGGTCACCCGCTTGGATCTTGAGGAAACGGTACGATTATATTTAAACTCCGATGTGAATTTAGAGCGTTTATCTGGTGCCGATGCAGTCCGACAGGCGATGTCTGAAGCGTACGCATGTCGAAAGCGCTGAATGAGCTTAAAGAGAATGAAGCATCCCAAGGGAGAGCTCGTAAGGCTCGAGCATGTTTCTGACGTTTTGAGGGGTAACCCCCTCAAAGACCCTTGGCGCAGGGATCTAATGGTCTGGTTACCCCCAGGATACGCATCAAAGCCTGATGAACGATATCCGGTGTTTTATGATTTAGCGGGATTTACATCCTCTGGCCCCGCTCGCCTCAACTGGAAGCCCTTTGGGGAAAGCATGCCACAGCGGTTAGACCGTTTAGTGTTTGAGAAAAAGATTGGCCCCGTGATTGCCGTATTTCCTGACTGTTTTACTTCTCTTGGCGGTAATCAATATATTAATTCCTCCGCCTTAGGTGCCTATGATGACTACCTAACTCGAGAGCTGGTGCCTTTTGTTGATGATAATTTTCGGACTAAAGCGGCCGCCAAGTATAGAGCTTGTTTTGGTAAATCATCTGGTGGCTATGGAGCGATGCTCCAGGGAATGAAACATCCAGATGTCTGGGGTGCTATCGGGAATCTTTCTGGGGATGCTTACTTTGACTTTGTCTATCGTCGAGATTGGCCAAGTACTCTAGATGCATTAGCGAAGTATACCGTTGGCGACTATTCATCCAAGAAATTTTCAAAAAAGGAGAAAGCTCGGCGTGAGCTCGTCTCGCAAGGGCTAGATGATGGTCGAATCAAGCGGTTTTTAAAGTCTGCCTGGTCGAGAGAAAAAATATCATTTTCTGATGGTCATTGCCTGATGAGTCTTTGTATGGCCGCGACATACGATCCAGACCCAAAAGCATCACTTGGTTTTAGAGTTCCTTTTGATATGGACACAGGTGAGTTGATTGAACTACGTTGGAAACGTTGGTTGGCTCATGATCCAATTCATCTTGTAAAGCGTTTTAGCAGTAATTTAAAGAAACTAAAAGGTATTTGGATAGAGTGTGGGACTAGTGATCAGTATTTTATCCACTATGGAACGAGAATATTATCCAAGCGCTTAAATGATTATGGCGTCAAGCACGTTTACGAGGAATTTGCCGATAACCATTCAGATCTTGATTATCGGCTCGACAAAAGCCTACCTTTTCTCTTCAGGGCGATAAGTCACTCGTGATGATTTCAGAAACATCATGTATCGAGCGTGCTAGGGCGATGATTCAAGAGGTACCTAATGTCGTCATTTTGACAGGAGCAGGGGTATCGACCGATTCAGGAGTCCCTGATTTTCGAGGTCCTCAGGGTGTGTGGACAAAAAACCCGCTCGCCGAAAAGATGTCAGATATTAGGTTTTATATGTCTGATCCCGAGGTACGGCGTCTCGCTTGGCAATCACGTTTAAAACATCCTGCATTAACAGCCGCACCCAACAGTGCGCACGATGCGATTGCTTCTTTTGAGCAGACAGGTAAGCTCACCTCCCTGGTTACCCAAAATATTGATGGCCTTCATCAAGCTGCTGGAAATACTCCCAGTAAAGTCATTGAGATCCATGGCACGATTCATCGCGTTATGTGTATGTCATGCCAAAAGAAAACCAGGATGAAAGACGAGCTTACTCGTGTAAGCGGCGGGAACTTGGATCCGAGCTGCTTAGATTGCAATGGTATTTTGAAAAGCGATACGATTTCTTTTGGGCAACCACTCGATGAGACCAAGATCGCTATGGTATTTGATTATGTGAAAAATAGTGATTTATTGTTGTGCATTGGCACTACGTTGCAGGTTTTTCCAATTGCTGGTGCTGTGGATGTTGCCAAAGCGGCTGGTGCTAAGTTAATTATCGTCAATAATCAAGCGACACAGTATGACGACGTAGCTGATGGAGTTTTAAGAGACTCAATTAATGAGGTAATACCGCTTATTCTTGGTGTTTAGGTACTATTGTTGTGTATTAGATATGATGTATCTGGAGTAATTTTTTTTATCAAGGGGACTCGTCGTTATGACGTCATTCGATCCGTTTTCGTCTATTATTGCGCTTGGTATAAAACTTCGTTCTGGGGAACTGAGTTCTGAGGATATAACTCGATTTTATCTAGATAGGATCAAAAAGTACGATGGGGCCCTTCGTGCGTTTGTTGAAATTCTTGAGAGCCGAGCGTTGGAGGAGGCGAGGGAAGCCGATGCAAACCTCAATGGGGGTGTTGATCATGGTCCTCTGCATGGAATTCCTTATGCAATTAAAGATCTCTACGATGTAGCTGGGGTCCCGACTCGCGCGGGCACAGACTTACTAAGTGAAAATGTGCCAAAAAGTGATGCTTTTATTGTGTCTCGGCTAAAAGCCCTCGGAGCCGTACTTATCGGTAAAACTCATACAGTCCAGCTTGCTTATGGTGGGGTCGGAGTCAACAATAGCCTCGGTACACCAGTCAATCCTTGGGCTGACAAACACCACGTGCCAGGTGGTTCGAGTAGTGGTTCAGGAGTTGCCGTTGGTGCAGGTCTTGTTCCGATGGCTCTAGGGAGTGATACTGGCGGTTCGGTCCGAATTCCAGCCTCATTTAATAGCGTGACTGGTCTAAAAACGACGGTCGGACAAATTAGCCGTCGAGGCGTTTTTCCTCTGAGTTGGACGCTAGATTCAGTCGGACCTCTAACTCGGGATGCCGCAGATGCAGAAGCTGTTTATCGATTGATGGCAGCGAAAGATTCTGAAGATCCGTCAATGCAAGTTTTCCGCCCTTTGATAGAGGGGAAAAGCAATGAGTCCTCGAATTCTTTAACTGGATACCAGTTAGTATTTCCCGAAGGTGTCTTTTTTGAGGAATGCGATTCAGAGGTTGAAGCGTCTGTTTTAGAAACGGGTAATGTATTCTTGGATCTAGAGGCCAGTATTAAACACGGGTCATTCGATGTAGCAAATGCTGCCCAAGCATTAAATCCCAAAGGGTTAGTGATCGCGGCTGAGGCTTATTACTCAAATCGAAAGTTGATCGATGAGCATTTTCACGAACTGGACCCTGTAGTTTCGCATCGAATAATCAAGGGGCGAGATGTAACCGCTATCGAATATCTGAATATTAAAAATGGTCTTACTTTAATTAGGAAGCAAGCAATTGATTTTTTTGACACCACGGACGCCTTACTCGTGCCTACTGTCATGATACCTCCGAGCGCGCTAGCTAACTGTCAATCCAGCGTTGAGGCTTACTCAAAAATAAATGTCAGCTGTTTACGTAATACAGCTATTGGAAATATACTTAACTTGAGCGCGGTTACAGTCCCCTGTGGTTTTAATGCGCAAGGGTTGCCGATCGGTCTCATGATTTACGGCCGACCATTTGATGAACTTAAGATTTTAAAAATCGCTCAAGCATTTCAAGCTAATACTGATTGGCATCTTGAAAGGCCAGATGTTGCCTCAAGAGAGGTTTAGGGAAATTTATGCATGGGTTAAAAGGCGTTGTTGCTGTTATCACGGGCGCAGGACGGGGTATTGGAGAGCAGATTGCGAGGCGTTATGCGTCGGATGGTGCTCAACTGGTCTTGGTTGATTCAAACGAGGAATTGGTGATATCCCTAGCTGATGAGCTTCATAAATTAGGTGCAGATGTCGTTCCTTTAGGGTTGGATATTACTCAACCTGAGGCCCCCGCCAGTATGATGACTGAATCAGTCAAGCGGTTTGGTCGCGTTGATGTCTTAGTTAATAATGCGGGAGTAATTAGGGTAAGACCTTTTCTTGATACGACTCAAGAAGATTGGGATTACATGCAAAATGTGAACGCCAAAGGGTTGTTTTTTTGTGTACAGGCGGGCGCTAAACAAATGTTGAATCAAACACCGATATCGGAAGGCCGGCCTTCAGGCAAGATCATTAATATGGCCTCCATAGCGGGGCGAGCAGGAAGAAAATTTATGTGTGCTTACTCGGCGAGTAAAGCAGCAGTAATTATGATCACTCAATCGGGAGCATCAGAATTGTCACCGAACGTTACGGTAAACAGTATTTGTCCTGGGCCGGTTGATACGGATATGTGGGTCCAAATTGACGCTGAGTGGACGGCTATTGAAAATACGCCTCGCGGGTCTGCGTGGAATCAACGCGTGCAAGGTGTTCCTATGGCGAGGGCGCAAACACCCAAGGATGTTGCCGCAATGGCATATTTCTTGGCGACAAAAGACTCTGATTTCATAACAGGGCAGTCTTATCATGTTGATGGGGGTGTGATGATGCTATAAGAGGAAACTCGAATAGCGTTTTACTTTGGAGGGGATTTACTGTGAGAGAAATTTGTAGAGGATTATTGTTTCCTGAAGGGCCTGTTGCCATGGAGGATGGATCTGTTCTACTCGTGGAGATCGAACGAGGCACACTGACTCGTGTTGATGCTTCTGGAGAGCAGACAATTGTTGCCGATTGTGGTGGAGGCCCTAATGGAGCCGCATTGGGTCCTGACGGAAGAATGTACATATGCAATAACGGTGGTTTTGTTTGGACGAAAAATGGACCATTTAATCGTCCTGGTGAGACAATGCCGGATGATTATGTGGGCGGATCAATTCAATCTGTAAACTTGGAAGATGGAGTGGTGCATTCGATTTATACGGAGTGTGATGGCGAGCCGCTTAGGGGTCCTAATGATATTGTTTTTGACCGGCAAGGTGGATTTTATTTCACAGATCTTGGTAAGCGTCGAGGTCGACAAATTGATCGAGGTTCAATTTTTTATGCCAAGACGGATGGGTCCATGATTATCGAGTTGATTCATCCTTTCGATACTCCAAACGGTATTGGTTTGTCTCCAGACGAGAAGACCTTATACGTTGCTGAAACAAATGCCGCCCGACTATGGGCCTTTGATATTGAATCACCTGGCATACTGAAAAAAAATGGCCCAAGTCTTTTTTGGCCAGGTCGGTTGTTACACAAATTTAATGGATATGAGCGGCTTGACTCACTTGCTGTCGACGCGGAAGGGAATGTCGTTGTTGCAACTTTAGGTACTGGATGTGTTACGGCAATCGCCCCCTCGGGAGAGGTTCGCGCGAGGGTACCCGTTCCTGACTTTGATCTTATGGTGACTAATGTGTGTTTCGGTGGGCCAGAACTCAGAACAGCTTACGTTACCTCCTCCGGTTTGGGTCGACTCTACGCTTTTGAGTGGCACTGTCCAGGCTTGCCGCTTAACTTTCTAAATACCTAATTGGATCCTACGGAGAGGACGTTTTGTTCCTTGCTCGAGCTTTGATATTAATCAGTTCGACTGCCAGGGAAAACGCCATCGCAACGTAAATGTACGATTTGGGTATGTGAATTTGAAAGCACTCAAAAACCAATACAACTCCAACTAATATTAAGAAACCTAGCGCAAGTATTTTAATGGTCGGGTGCTTATCAACAAAATTACCAATACCTTCCGCTGCGAACATCATTACGCCCACAGCGATGACAATTGCTATGACCATTATGCTGAGTTGATCGACTAAGCCGACTGCTGTGATCACTGAATCAAGGGAGAACACGATATCTAAGATGGCTATTTGGATAAGTATTGAGAATAAACTAGCCCTTCCGCTTGAGGTTCGTTCGGACGAAACTCCGTTTAGGGCTTCGTAAATTTCCTGTGTTGCCTTCACAATAAGGAACAGTCCACCGAAAAACAATATGAGGTCTCGCCCTGAAATCGTAAAGGCTTCAAAGGTTAAAATCGGTTCTCTCAGAGACATAACCCATGCGAGTGAAAAAAGCAGACCTAGTCTTGCAAACATGGCTAAGGAAAGCCCCAGGCGCCTCGCAAAGTTACGTTGGCCTTGTGGTAATCGGTTCACAAGTATCGATAGGAAAATTATATTATCAATACCTAGAACAATCTCTAAGGCTGTTAAGGTCCCGAGCGCAACCCATGCCTCAGGAGAGGCGATCCAGTCAAACATCTTATAGTTTCAGTATGGTAGTCTTCATATCGACCATTGTAATTTAGAAATGTTGTTTGCCCAAAGTAAAGAATTCGGAAAGTAATGCAGTGACCACATTATTAGTCGGTTGTCGATATAGTGCTTGATTTACGGCGTAGCTGAAAAAATAGTGTGAATATTATGAGTGCGGCTCCAAGAATGTCGGTCTCGAGGCCTGGTTTGATGAGTACTAATGCCGCAGTCAATAAACTTAAGCGCTCCCAAATTGAGGTTGGCGTAAATAGGTAGCCAGATAGTCCAGACGCGAGGCAGATAACTCCAATAATTGCGGTAATGCTTGTTTGTAACACTTCTATACCGCTCCCAATTAAGAGGAGTGATGGCCCAAAGACAAACATGAAAGGAATAATGTAGCCAGTAGCACCTAGTCTTAGTGCAGCAATACTGGAGTCCCAAATAGAAGCTCGTGAAATTCCATTAGCCGCATAAACAGCGAGTGCGACAGGTGGCGTGATGGCAGACAGGATTGCAAAATAGAAGACAAACATGTGGGCCGCTTCTACTATAACGCCGAGTTTCACAAGCGCAGGGACTAGTAGCGCTGTTTGCATGATGTAAGCGGGCGCAGTTGGCATCCCCATACCGAGTAAGATACCTGCAAAACTTGTGAGAATGAGGGCTAAAAATAGATGATTATCTGCGGCAGAGAGTACCAAATTCGTAAACTCTAGTCCTAATCCGGTAATGAAAATTACCCCTATAACAATTCCTGCGCAAGCACAGGATAATGCTACCGTTACAGTATTTTTTGCGCCTTCTTCAAGTGCTTTAAGAATATTATTAAAATTAATGTACTTTCTTGTCGATTTTCTCATGAGCGCGGTGGGAATGGTGCTAGCGATTCCGCATAGTGCGGCAAAGGGTGCGCTAAACCCGAGGAGCAGGGTGCCAACAATGATAATTAACGGCAGAAATAAGTGACCGCGTTCTTTAAGTACTGTGGCCACTCTTGGTAGCTCGGATTTGTCCAAACCATGCATCCCATTTTTTTTTGCTTCAAAGTGGATGCTTAAAAATAATGCGATGTAATAAAGTAATGCCGGTAGCAGTGCGTACATAGCCACTTTAAGGTAGCTGATGCCCAGAAACTCAGCCATGATAAATGCTGTGGCCCCCATGATGGGCGGCATAATCTGACCGCCTGTTGAGGCAACTGCCTCTACTGATCCCGCAAAGGCAGGTTTGTATCCGAGTCGTTTCATTAGAGGAATTGTGAATGCGCCAGTTGTCATAACATTTGCTACCGCGCTTCCAGAGACTGTCCCGAACATACCACTTGTGATGCATGAGACTTTTGCGGGCCCTCCTGCGGAATGACCAGCAAGTCCCATTGCAAAATCCATGAATAAAGCGCCAGTGCCCGTTCTCTCAACTAGTGCGCCGAAAAGAATGAATAACATGACATATGTAGCTGAGACATATAGGGGGATTCCAAGAATTCCCTCTGTACCCATGTACATTTGTTCGATAACTCGCTCAACGTCTACGCCGCCAATTGTTAATGCGTAAATGAGAAATCCAATAGCGGTTATAGGAAGTGCCCACCCTACAGCTCGTCGTGTTCCCTCGAGCACTAGAATTACTGTGATGATGCCTAGTACCCAATCGATAGGCCTCAGTGGATCTACATAGACCATTCGGCTCACGATATAGTCTTGATTTAGAACTAAGTAGCCGCATGCGAAAACTGTGAGAGCAATTAACAGTATCGAATCTATTCTGAAGCGTGATTTGCCCTCCTTATTAAGGGTGCTGGCGCTTGTGAGGAAGACCAGTGTTAGTGCGAACGCTAGGTGCATCGCCCGGAGTGTGAGTGCGTCAGGGGGCCCTTGCCAAGCAATGTACAAATGAAATCCAGACATCGATAGAGCAACTAAGGATATGATTGTTGCCATCGCGTTCACAGATTTAAACATTGGCATGACCTTTTAACGGATGCTTAAGATTTATTGTTGCTTTTGCTTTTCGTACCATTCAATTGCTCCAGGATGCATCGGAACGCCAATATCTCGGGTCATAGTTTCAATATCCAATCCTTCGATTGCTTTAGTCACTGAAACCAATTCCATTGAGCCGGACTGAACGACATCGAGGATGCGCGAAATAACTTGGTTTTCCACATCGCAACGTGCTGCGAGATGGGTGTACCAGAAGATTGTTGCGACATCATCATTTTGCTTTGGATACGTCCCTTTAGGAATAAATCCTCTTTCATATTTTGAGTTTATCTTCAGCATTTTTTTGTGAGATTCTTCGCTCATGGACATCAGTTTAATGGAGCGAGAACTAGCTAGATCCATTACTGCGCCAGATGGAATAGTGGTTGTTAAGGTAAATACGTCCGCATTCCCGTCTTTCATGAGCGTTACTGAATCCGTGTAGGAGCCAAAGCTCACGTTGTCTAGGCTTTCATAGTCCATACCATGCGCTTGTAACAGATGATTCGTTATTGCCTCTCCCGTAGCGCCCTTTGGCTGAGTCGCTAAAACTTTATTTTTTAATTCGAATGGATTGTTCACGCTTGATTTCGCAAGCGTGACCACTTGGAAGTACTGTCTATATAAGGTCGCAATATTACATATGTTCTGCAGTGGTTCTTGGAATGGTGGTTTGCCATCAATGGCGTCTAGACTAGTAACGCTTTGCGCTAAAGCGATTTGTGCTTGTCCCGTGTGTAAAGCGAGTGCGTTAGACACGCCGCCACCGGGCAAGACTTGCACTTTAATGTCGGACTGATCATTTTCTATCAGTGCTTTAAGTGCGCCGCCTAAGGGGTACCAAGCTCCTCCTTGAGGTCCTGTGACCAGTTTATATGTTCGAGTACTACCATTTTGGTCTGAGCAGCCGTGTAAGCCGATCGACGTCAATGCTATTGCGATAATAATGAATTTAAGAAAATTATATTTCGGATATATTGACACGCTGGTTTCTCCTTGGTTATCTGGTCTAGCCACCCGACATTTAGATTTAAATACGTTCAAATACGTATCCTATTTTTGGAAAATGAATGCAAACAGTACCAACGCGATCATTCGTATGGAGTAGACCAATTCTGTTCGGCTCCATTGTGTGTATACGTCCCTGGACTTTTTCTTCACCTGTCCTCGCGTCTGCAATAATCGATACGTGGTCGCCGATAGAGAGATTATGGACATCGTTAGTATCTATGTGTGTGTCGAAAATTATCTCAGTATTTTTTGCGACGTCTAATGCTTCCTGGGATGTCATGTCGGTAGGTACGCCGTGTCCAATTTTTTTTACCGATTCCTCCCAGCGACAAATATTAGGAAATTCTTCTAAAAACTCGACTCCGTTTTTCCAACGTCTTCTAATAAACCATATGAGAGCGAATAAGGACGCATCTGCCATACTTGCCGAGCTGCTTATGAGAAACTCATTCTGTTCTTTTAAAGAGGTTTCCGCCCATCCGAGTTGAGCTCTAATTTGCGCCGTGTAGTGTGGAATTCGTGCCTTAGCAGATTCAATATCTGAATATTCATGTAAAAATAATTTTTGTCGATCTTCTAAGAATTCTTGAGGAAGCTCAGTTGCTGATGCAGCTACAGCTATTTTAACTACGGGGTGAAACAAGGTATCGCACCACCGATTGACCATTTGGATTAAGCCCATATTGTTAGATTTGGAGGGTTTTTGACGTTCGAGTTCTGAAAGGATGAGTTGGCTATCGCAAAAAACGTCAGCACCTATTTGCATGATTGGTGTTCTTCGGTATCCACCGGTTAATGGCATCACATCTGGTTTCGGAGGAAGGTTTGGTATTTCTACCGAGCGCCACGATAAATTTTTTAAACCTAGAATAACTCTGACCTTCTCTGATAGAGGAGATGCCGTGTAGTGATGCAGAATAAGTTCAGCCATTTTGATTTATCTTTCGTCTAATGAGTGTCTAGTGGGCATACTTGACATATTTCTTTATACAGTCTAACCGTTAATGGTGATACCACCATCTGCGACGATTGTTTGGCCAGTAACGTAACTAGATGCTCCTGAAGCTAGGAATAGTGCAACACCAGCGATGTCGTCTGGGTCGCCGATTCTCTTTAGGGCAGTTTTTTCTTCGTAGTGGCTACGAATCTTTGAGTTCTCCCAAAGTGCTTTGGCAAAATCAGTTTTAATAAGGCCGGGAGCAATGCCGTTAACTTTGATACGTTTATCTCCCAATTCAATAGCTAAATTCCTTATTAATTGCATGTCTGCGGCTTTGGATACCGCATATGCTCCAAGTCCGGGTGATCCTTTAAGTCCTGCGATTGATGAAACGATAAGAATCGATCCGCCATTTCTCTTGGACATATGTGGTGATACAAGTGCGGACAACCAATGGTTACTGAGAATATTATTTTTCAAAACTTTCTCAAAGGCCTCGTCTGGTATGTCTTTTAATTCACCATAAAATGGATTGGAGGCTGCATTACAAACCAAAATATCGATTCCTCCATAGGTTGATACCGAGAAATCCACCAACTCCTCCAAGCTTGATTTTTCCGATATGTTGGCTGCAGTCGCGGTTGCCTCTCCTCCAATGGATCGAATCTCATTCACCACTTCTTCACAGACGTCAATTTTTCTACTTGATACGATAACTTTCGCTCCATATCTAGCGTAAGCAATGGCTATTGATCTACCGATCCCTCGGCTGGCCCCCGTAATGACAGCAACTTTATTATCAAGCCGGAAAAAACTTTTACTGTTTGGCATGGATTCTGTGCTCCTGATATTTGAGATGGGTATCTATGCTTTTTCAACAAAGAAAATAATGGCTGGATTAGTGCCAAATAACTTCACAATTTTGAGACTTTGCTCTTTCAAGTAAATCAAAAAGAGGCTTTGCTCTAGTTCTCAAATTGACGTTATTGTCGTTATATGCTGATTTGCTGTCGCTCTTCGAGCAGTTGATCAAAGACGGATGTTCGCGTGCACGAGTAAGTGCTACAGAAATATCTTCTGGCAAAATGGCGCTAGGCACTTCTCCGGACAGTCCCATCAGTTGAAGTAATTGGGTCGCGTGCTGCTTAAACATAATTAAGTTTCCTATGCGACTTTCGAAGTGAACAAGGGCTGACATATTTGTAATGCACTTAATGGACCGAATTAATTGGAGTCATTATTTGGAATAGGTTTTTAAGTGATATTTAATCAAATTATAGAATCCCTGACTCAATTTTTTCCTTCATTGCTTGAAGGCCGACCGAATATACTTTATTCAAGATTTTCACGAGAGTCTCGTCATCCTTTCCAATTGGCGGGGTATCCATCCAGTAGTGTAGGCGCTTGAAGGTGGCTTTCCATTCAACCTGTGATCGACCATCGTCTAACCCTAAAACTGTCATTGTTGAATAGTAATCACTTGATAGCGGCTGGCCTTGTACATATGTGTAAGAGGCGGTCATCCTGTAAGGATCATATTCAACGAGTCGTTCTTCAACTTTTGTTCCATTGCGACGAGTCAGTAAACGAATGGCACCTTGCTCTCTATTTTTGCCTAGTATGATCTTTGTGTCTTCGATAAAAACAAGCCAGCGATGCAAGCCGCCGAAGTCGCTCACAATCTCCCAGACTTTTTCCGCTGGAGCATCAATGACTACGGCATGTTTAACGTTTAATTCAGGTGCATTAGCCGCAACAACCGATTGCGCGTGAATGAGTAGGATGATGCTTATTGCTCTGGCAAGGTAGCGTCCCATATTTTCTCCTCTGAGCTTTTCTTCTAGATTTATGGTTCTCTTTAATCGCATAATGTAACACGCTCGTATAAGCACTAAAATTAAAGATATGAATATTGCCCATATTTTGCTGAAAGCGCATAAGCTACATCCTGAACGAGCCGCTGTCTCGATTGGAAGCAAGACGCTGTATAACTATCGATCGTTTTATGAGCGCGTTCGTTACCTGGCGGCTTCCATGACGGCTGAGTTATCTCTAAATGTAGGGGATAGAGTCGCTATCGCGATGCCTAATCATCCAGAATATCTCGTTATTCGATATGCGGCTTGGTTCGCGGGTTTATCAGTAGTTCCCATTAACGCGAAACTCCATACTTTAGAAATCAACTATATGCTGGAACACTCCGGCTCAAAAGTATGCTTTATATCGAGTAAGCTTCAGCGGGAAGGGGATTTCCAAAATTCAGCCAAAGTTGAAGTGGTGGATGTCGATTCTGATGAATATCAAGATATGGTGAATCCGGGTCAAGAGATCGATATGGTGGAGGTGCAGCCAGATGCGCTTGCGTGGCTCTTCTATACGAGTGGCACCACAGGCAAGCCGAAGGGCGTTATGATCACGCACCATAATATGCTTATTGGTGCAATGAGCTACCTCGTGGATGTGGATAACATTTCGGCGGCGGATAGTATTATTCATGCGGCGCCAATCTCGCACGGCTCTGGGTTCTATGATCTTCCTCACGTGATGAGGTGCGCGAATCAGGTCATCCCTGCTGGTGGACAATTTGATCCCTCTGAAGTGTTAGGCCTGATACAAGATTGGGATGGCGTCACCATGTTTTTGGCGCCGACCATGATTAAACGGCTAGTTCAATCTCAAGAAAGTTCTCAATGTTCTTTAAGAGGGCTGAAGACAGTCGTATATGGCGGAGGTCCGATGTATGTTGAAGATATCAAACGGGCCCTTGATGTGCTGGGTCCGTGTTTTGTCCAAATCTACGGACAGGGGGAGTCTCCAATGACAATAACTGTGCTGTCGAAGACAGTCATCAATAACACATCCCACGAGAGATATGAAAAACGCCTTGCTTCAGTTGGAATGGCGCAAAGTAGTGTATCAGTTACAATTTTTGGTGACGATGGTTTGCCCGCCACGAAAGGTGCGATAGGTGAGGTTCTTGTTAAGGGTGCAGTCGTTGCACGTGGTTACTGGAATGATGACGCTGCTACTCGGGCCACATGGAAAGATGGTTGGCTTCATACGGGCGATATTGGTTTTTTTGATGAGGATGGTTTTTTAACGTTGATTGATCGTTCAAAGGATTTAATAATCAGTGGGGGATCAAATATTTATCCACGCGAAATCGAAGAGGTGCTGGTGGCGCATCCATCCGTAAATGAGGTGGCTTGTGTAGGACAGTTTAGCGAGGAGTGGGGCGAGAGTGTCGTGGCTTTTGTAGTGCTGGAACATCAATGCTTAGCGGATGAGCGTGATTTGGATGAGTTTTGTCTGAGTCGAATAGCACGATTTAAACGACCAAAGTATTATCATTTTGTCGATTCATTACCAAAAAACAACTATGGCAAAGTGCTTAAAACTGACTTACGTCAGTTGCTTTCGATTAAACCTCTTAATTAATTTTCTTGGCGGAACCTTTGTATAGATGCCCAAGAAATTTAGGTACGCCATCTGCGTATATCATTTCATGGTCACACAACTGAAATCCACCATCAGTCACTAACTTGAACATATCTCTACTCAGATGGCACCCTCCAGCCAAGGGCTTCCAGATAGGTTCGATAAATTTTTGTAATTTTTCAATATTGGAGACGTGACTCAGACCATGTTCACAAAAGTGTAGAGCCCCCTTTGATTTAAGAACTCGTCCTATCTCTTTTAAAGCTTGTTCGGGTTTTGGAATGGTACATAAAGAGAACGTTACAACCACTGAATCAAATTGATTATTCGGGAACGGTAGCTGCTCAGAGAGTCCTCCGGACAGATTGATCGTGTTAGGCTGGTCTGATTCATTTATTTGGGCTATTTTTAGCAGTGATTCGTTAGGATCAAGTCCAACTATCCCTGTGATTTGCTCATGATTATAGAAATCCTTATTTAAGGATGATCCAATTCCGATTTCCAATACCGATCCTCGAGCGCGTTTAACGATATCTTGTCGATGACTTCGTAATAAAGGTAATCCACACGCACAGTTGAGTATTGGAGGAAGAATGTATTTTTCGTAAAGATTCACGAAGTTTCCTAAATTAAATGTCTTATATTCGTCATTGAAACAGACTACATAATATTCGTACAGCATATGAGCACCTTAACTATGCCGACTCTTAGATGCGATTGAAGTTAAAATACGCGTTTAAGGGTGATTTTTAACTTTGATTGCTAATGAATCATTAGTGAGTATTTAAATATAAAGGGGCTTTAATGGCGAAGGAAGAATTAATTGAGATGGACGGTACTGTTCAGGAGATATTGCCAAATACGACTTTTCGGGTTGAGCTCGAAAATGGCGTTGAGGTGATTGCATATGCATCAGGTAAAATGCGAAAAAATAGAATCCGAATTACTGCCGGTGATTTAGTCTCGGTTGAGATCTCGCCCTATGATTTAACCAAGGCACGTATTAATTTTAGGCATCGTGAAGAGCGCCCAGCGCCTCCATCGTCTTAGGTGGTTGTAACCTTGCCGCCAGCTATCTGAAGTAAGTAAAACAATTACTTTGTATGTCCTGAAAAATTATTAAATTTGTGGACTAATAAAGATAAGGTTACCGAATATTTTAAGAAGGAAGAGTCATGGCAGGTCCACTTGACGGTGTTAAAGTACTGGATCTAACTACGGTCGTTATGGGTCCCTTTGCGACTCAGATATTAGCCGAGTTAGGCGCGGAGGTAATTAAGGTCGAGCCATTCTCTGGAGATAATATGAGAGACGTAGGACCCATGGCGAATCCTCATATGGGTCATTTGCACTTGCATTTAAACCGCGGCAAGAAAGGTATCGCGGTTGATTTAAAACACGCCTCTGGGAAATCTGTTATTGAAAAGTTAATTTTACGTAGCGATGTGCTGATCTATAATGTCCGACCGAAAGCGATGGCACGTTTAGGCTTATCCTACGAAGAGGTGAGTGCTCTGAATAAGAATATTATTTATGTGGGGGCATACGGGTACTCGGAAAATGGTCCTAGAGCGGGAAGGGCAGCATACGACGATCTAATTCAAGGCAGCACGGGGGTTCCGTGGTTAGTGTCCAAGGAAGGTCGGGAGACACCAAGGTATGTGCCGCTTAATTTCGCTGATCGTGTTACAGGTTTGCATGCAGTTTATGCGGTGACCGCGGCTTTGTATCAACGGGAAAAAGCTGGTCGCGGTCAATCCATAGAAGTTCCTATGTTCGAAGCAATCTCACATTTCGTCTTAGGCGATCACATGGCGGGTTTGAGCTTTAAGCCACCAATCGGTCCGTCAGGATACGAACGTTTAAAGCACAGACGTGTTTACGAGACCAAAAATGGTTTCATCTGCGCTTTAGTTTACAACGAAGCCCAATGGACAAGATTCTGGACTGCGATGAACCAACCTGAAATGATGAGTGATCCGAAATTCACAACACACGCTGCTAGAGCTCAAAATATCGGTGAAATTTATGATCTCCTATCAGAAATAATAAAAGATCAGGATACGGATTATTGGATGGCATTTTTTCAGGATGTCGATGTGCCGGTTGCGAAGATGAACGCTGTAGACGACTTATTGTCAGATGAGCACTTACTGGAGACTGGTTTTTTGCTCGATGAGCAACATCCCACAGAGGGAAGTTTGTATGCAACAAAAACGCCAAGCAATTGGTCAGAGACTTCGCCTGATCGCGTTTCTCCCGCTCCATCTCTGGGTCAGCATACGCGGGAGGTTTTACGAGAACTTTCTTATGATGACTCAGAAATTGAAAGTTTAATTGACGCTCGTGCGGTTTCTGATGGGAAAACCTGATATTTTTTAAGGGAGTTTTAGTCCACCACCGGGTCCTGTTCCAGGCATTCCTCCTTGGCCGCCTCCAGGTAATACTATAGATGATGCCTGTTCACGCCTCATTTCCTGAAGTTCTTTAACTGCTTTCTCCACAGCAGCTTTACCGGCATCGCCATATCCTTCAACGGCTGTGGATAATGAGTTCGCTTCAATTTGAAATGCGATTGGAAGTGCGCCCATTGGCGTCATAATTTGAGTTTCTCCTGCGTAGATCGTGTCTCTGCTCGCGTCATGGTCCCCGTTAGGAGTGATCGGCGTTAGAACCCTTATGGTTCCGACTTTCCGGTCGGTGATTGTCTCTTCACGGAATAATTCAGATGGATCCATTGAGAGTTCGTCTATTGATTTTTTTTCTGTAGCCATACAGCCAATACTCCTCAGCCTAAAGTGTAATGTTCTAAATTATGTGAGAAGGATATCAAACGTGAGCGCGTTAGACAAAATATTAAGATACGATGTGGGTGGACCCTGAAGTGACCTCAACAAGGGGACGAGCAAGTAATTTTGGTAATAATTTGACAGGAGTGAAAAAAGTGTTACATTGTTTCACACGGAGATGCGTGGAAACTCAGAATTAAGGGATAAAAATCCGAGTTAAGCCCTTGGGCATCTAGCGTTAGGATCTAAGAAATTAGGCAGCTATTCGACCAAAAATTCCTCGGAATGGAGCCTGGCACGCTAAAACGTAAGTGCCATCCTTAAACTTTAGAAACCATTGGCTAGAATCATCACAACCGCGAAATGGTGCAGATATTATGATTGATATCTACTCGATGATATGGCACTTAGTTAGTTGAAGAGTTACGAAAATTATATTTATATTTATTTAACCGCGTGATTTGTCCTTCAAAACTAGTCACGCATTTTATTGTCCTTGTTAATTGAGGTTTAGGTGTCAAGAAACAACAGAGATTCTCGTTTCAAGAAAAGAGGTAAGTCGTCTTCAGGGCAGTCCGGTATATCCGGTTTGCAAAGCGGCCGTCTAAAGATCTTAACCAACGCACAAACAGGCGTGAGTAGGGGGGTACTCGATGCGGCCCTTGAGTTCGGTTCCGAGTGTGGCGGATCTTGCGCTGAAGGTCGTATGGCAGAGGACGGATTCGTGCCTGATAGTTACCCTGTTGAAGAGCTGCCCGGCGCTGATACCAGCGATAGTATTAGGCAAAATGTTAAAGACAGTGACGGCACTGCTATTATCTTTTTTGGAGATATCGAAGATGAGCCTGAAGAGGCGCTTGATTATTGTGTGCAGCTAGGTAAAACGTACCGTCTGGTTAATGGTGGAGACCTCCAACCGGGTCAGGCAGGAAAGGTGATTGCGGATTTCATCAAAGAAAAGGGACTAATGACCCTTAATGTCACCGGTCCCAAGTCAAGCGCGACAGAACGTGCTCAGCGGTTCGGTTATGAGACTATGCGGGCGCTTCTGGGTCTTGGGCCTAAAAAACGTCGTAATCCTGAGAAATCCCAACCCACTACTGCTGATGAGAATGGATCAGCGCAAGTCTCTGATGGAGATCAAAACGGTAATGCGAACGGCAAGCCTAGGAGTAATAAGTCACCAGGACAGAGACGCAGACGTGGTTCAGGGAGGCGTTTTCCTCGTAATAAAGCATCTGATTCTCAGTCGGATGTAACCCAGGACTAACACCGGTACTTGCGTGATTAAAGACAGCTTACAGTCGCTGATTTTAGAGCTTAGAGCGTTCTCTAAGGAACGCGATTGGGATCAGTTTCACAGCCCTAAAAATCTCTCGATGGCGTTAGCGACGGAAACAGGTGAATTGATGGAGCATTTCCAGTGGATTACGGAGACTGAGTCACAAAATATAGATGATTCCAAAAAAGTAGAAGTATCTTTTGAGATGGCTGATATCTTGCTTTATTTAGTTCGTATGGCTGATATGTTAGAGATCGATCTCATAGAAGCTAGTCATCAAAAGATGGCTGTTAATCACAAAAAATATCCTATAGCGCTAAGTAAGGGTAAACATCAGAAATATACTGAGTTAAAGTAGGTTTGCTCTGATTGGCTAACTCATGTTCGCTTACAGACATCATTTCCATGCGGGTAATTTTGCTGATGTCTTCAAACATGCTCTTTTGTCACAATTAATTTTAAGCTTACAAAGGAAAGATCGGCCAATCGTTTATGTTGACACTCACGCAGGAATTGGGCACTACGACTTAACGCATCCGTGGGCTATCAAAAATAAGGAATTCGCTCAAGGTGCAGGCCGCATATTTGGGAGTACCGAATACCCACCTGAGATTAGCCCTTACCTTGAAATTCTTAATAGTGATAATGTAGGCAGCTATCTTCTCAGGTATCCAGGTTCCCCAGTGATTGCTAGACATCTTTTACGGCAACAGGATCGTTTGGTGCTAAACGAGTTTAACGCTTCAGATGTAAGGCAATTAAAACTGGTAAGTCAAGACTGGCCACGAACTGAGGTGCGAAGTGAGGATGGGTTCAGATTAACTAAGTCTGTTTTGCCACCAAAGGAGCGTAGAGGATTGATATTTATGGATCCCTCATATGACCGACCGGCAGAGTTTGAGCGTGTCGCATCCGCAATCGAAATGGGATTAAAAAAGTTTGCTACTGGAGTGTATGCCATATGGTATCCGGTGATGAATGAGTCAGTTACATGGGAATTGATACAAAGAGTAAAAAGATTTGGGAGCAAACCGGTGCTCCGATCGGAAATATACCTACCGAAAGTATTATTTCCAGGTTTGATGAATGCTTGCGGTCTATTGATAGTGAATCCTCCGTACCAGTTTGAGTCGGTTGTGGATGTTATTGGTCGTTGGTTGTTGGGCAGATTTGATTCGTCGGGTGACTGTCGACTCCTTAATCAGATGATAGATTAGAATTATGAGAGGCTATGGCGCTTCGGAAAACGAGTTGCCGCAACTCAACCCGAATGAGTGTGTGGCGATTCGAGACACCCTAAGTGAGTATCTAGGTCGAGAAGAGTATGTATCCAGCTCAAAGTTGAGGTCCGCTTATTCGTCTTTTAAGCGGCGCAATAAGGAAATATCCAGGAGTTCAATTTTAGGTGCCATCTTCCACCGTTTAGTCCTTGAGGAGCCTGACGACTTTAATCTAGATATGACCGAGATCACTAACGGCTGGACAGACCACAGACTCAGTCAATTTGATCTGCAAAACATTAAAGGCGCACGCAATCAACTAAATCAGTGGTCAAACAAATTATTCTGTGATTGGGTTAGCCTGGGTGACGTAGAAACCTCGATATATTGGAAAGATGAATCAGGTTCTTCGTGGCGTGCAAGACCAGATATTATTACTGAGGACTTTGTGATTGATCTCAAAACTTTTTCAGGGAAAAATCAAAAACGTTTTTTGAAAAATCGAGATCGTAATGGATTCCTAATTCAAGCAGGTCATTATTTGGATGGTCTCAAATATTTACACCATCGGTCATTTAATTTTGGGTTTTTATGTATCGACTTAACTAAGCCTTTTCGAATCCAGTTAGACATTTTAGAAGAGCCGCAGCTAGTTCGAGCAGAGGAGCTATTGTCTGAAGCAAAAGAGGCTTATATCAAAGGGTTTCGTGGAGTTCCCAGACAACATCCATAATCAAGATTAATATGAAAATATTTTTTCTCGGATAGACCATTTCCCTTTTTCTGTCCGTCCACTTTTAACGACTTTCAACCACGAGTACCTTCCATAATGACGAGCTCGTGAAATCAAGATCGAAAGATCTTTTGCGCTTATTGATTCAGATATGCCAATGAGTAACGTAGCCGTACCCCCTATATATGTTGAAGCCATGACCAAGTCTGTTCCTGATAAAGGCATTAGATGATTAATTTCGTTCGCATTATCTGAGGTATTCAGGTGCTCAGTTATGTTAGTTATGTCTGCTACGATGATCGTTGGTTGCTTCTTGGGGTTGGTAAAGTTAGGGCCGTATTTATTTTGGATCATATCTTCCAAAAAATATGTTGAAATAATGTCGGCGCTATTTTGGATATTGGAGGTTAACTGTATATAAATAGGTTTTTTCGCTGCGATAAAATCCCTGATTGTGCCAACGAGCTCAGTCGCATACAAATGACGCCAAACATTAAAGTTTGGGTCTAACTTGATTTCTGTGGATTTTGTTGCACCAATTGGTATTACAAATGTTGTTTCTTCACCACGAATCATTTTAGTTAATTTGATTTTATTACTGTCCCCAGATATCTCAAGCTCTAAGGGATAGGCCCAATTTCCGTTTTGATTGACAGTCAGTTGGTGGTTGGTTGGAGAGCTTTGCGTTAAGTTCGTATCAAGTGTCGGTGCGTCCACAGTTGAAATCCAAGTATCGAAAAAAAGAGTCAAATCCGAATTAGTATGGTTCTGGCAGGTATCTCGAATGTCGTGAAAACTCGCAGATTTATATTGGTATTCCAGCCAAAACTCTCTTAAACAATTGATAAACGGTTTATTACCGATAGTATTTCTTAACATATGGAAAACCATCGCTGCTTTACCATAACCAATTGTTGATGAGGCGGTGTGATGTCTGCTTGTAAATGCTTGGAGCGATTCCTCGTCTTCATCAGAGATTGATGCGTAATTTCTAAGCCATCCATAACGCATTTCTTTAGCCGCATTTTCGCTAGTTAGTGCTACCTGCCAATAATCAGCCATATAAGTGGTCAGTCCCTCCGACCAATTGCCGAGTTCATAGTCCACACGTACACCATTACCCCACCAGTTGTGCACTATCTCGTGCGGTAATGATTGGTTTTTAATGAATGGATACTTGAGAATTTTTTCACTGATATACGTAAGGGATGGCATCCCTAAACCGGCTGGATGGGGGCTGGATACGACGGTGAAGCTGGAGTACGGATAGGGACCAATGAGTTTTTCGTAAAAAATTATATAGCGCTCACAAAGATCCAGGTACTCCTTAGCTATATCAGCATTTTCCTCATTAAAGTACGTTTGCAAAAGGATCTTTTCCTCCATTCCGGTCATCACTTTTTGTTGGACCAACCAGTGGCCAATCATTAAATCAACACCTAGAATTGGTTTTGACATATCGAAGATGCTTACTGCATAACCATCTTCTTCCATGTGTGTGATTGGCAAGCCTGGTGCTATTGCCCTTAATTCAGCAACTGTTTTAACCCTTAGGCGCACCGTGCTTGGTTGATTGAAAAATGGATACCAAAGCCTGCTGCCTGGCAAAAACGCGTTGGTCGAAGTGCCCGACCAGTCTATGCGGCCGGAGGATTCAGCACTGCTACCTAGCTGATTTGGACGGGGTAACGAAAGTGAATAAGTAAGCCTGATTGTGGCTTCTTGCTCTCCGTTTCTGAGACTAAATACATGAGCGTCATAACTTTCTTTAATTGTTATTCCTGGTGCTGGATCCAAGGTTTCAATTGTAGACGCTTTGGATAAATAGAAGCGAGATGCACTTTCTGATAACGTAGTTTTAGCTTCTATGTGAACACGTCTCGCTTGTTCGTCATAAATAATGTCTAATGCGATATGAGGCGGTTCCGTGGCAAAAGCCTCAAAAGCAATGCCAAACACTAAAGCGCTCAGTACCCAACTAAGGGCCCTCGGTCTTATTGACAACATAACCATTGGTTATTTTTGGGCTGGTATTTT
This sequence comes from Betaproteobacteria bacterium TMED22, assembly GCA_002167745.1. GTDB lineage: Bacteria > Pseudomonadota > Gammaproteobacteria > Burkholderiales > Eutrophovitaceae > Eutrophovita. The sequence continues at coordinate 164,123 of NHCB01000006.1, read as the reverse complement.
AGCCAGTATTTCCTTGATCTCATCATTACGCTTTATTTTGATGGGTAGCCAGTATCCGGGTGTCTGATTCTGAATAATGGCGATAAGATCACCACTGTCTGCTACGGGTTGCCCAGCGGCCTCTATGATCATATCGTTTGTCTGGAATCCGGATTGCTTGGCAATGCTGTTGTCTAGAACATCACCTACGACAACGCCAGTTTTGCCATCAATTAGGAAAAGTCCTAATTTATGTTTTTTATTCGATACTGAGCTTCCGGACGTTAAGAAAACTGCATCAGCAATGAAATCACCATCATCATTTATCAAATCAAGTGACTTACAAGAACTACCAATGTTGGTCGGAATCCAGGTAAATACATTATATTGACCGATAGCGTTTAATTGGCGTTTGACGCCAAAGCCATAGGTTAAGTGACCAGATCCAATGATCCCTACGATTAGGCGAGAAGTTTCATCTCTTGCCGCCTTTAAGCCTTCGGCGAACGCTCTGTCCCAGGTAAGTTGTGCCTGAATAAAGAATTCTAGTTGTTTTTCATCGCTTCCTTCGTGATATTGGAACACCTCTTTAAGCAATGATCTGTAACCCTGACTGGCATCAGCTGGTTTTGTCAGTTCGGTCATGTCGGCATCCCAGCCGGATGAAGATATCTTTGATATGACTTCCCTTGGGACGTTCAACGCATACAACGGGACGCGATTTTCTCGCGCAAAATTGAGGATCGGCATGTAGAGTTCCACATCAAAGCGCCAGGTTTCATACCAGCCCGTGTTCGCTAAAAAATCCTTTACTGATAGTTGCCCGTTTACCCAAGCATCGAGAGTTGATTGGCTAGATTTAGGGAGCATTTCTAGTCCTATTGCTATTTGATCTCTGTGCGACAGCAGAGCTGATAGCATTTGTGTTTGCCACCGGTGATGCTGAGCTTGGTCGTGTTGCTCGCCCAGCAAAACAAAATCGACATTATTGATTTCTTCAAATACTGTCGAATGGGTTGCCTTCAATCCGCCCGCCTTGCTCGGGATTAACCATTCTCCTGCCGTTTTGCACAGCGCCTCATGCTCCGACGCCCAGGCTTCAGAGCCAGGGGACGTAATTAAAGACAAAATTTGTAATGTGATGAGGGTCAAGAAAATTTGACGAATTGAGAAGTGAAACATGCAAGTTATCCAATATAGGAAAATTAAGAAACAACCATTTTGATGAGATGAACGGAATTAAGTTCGGTTTTTAAACTTTTTATGACTGGTTGCCCTATTCAGACACCCGTTTTTCGCGCTTTTATTTTTCCGTGAATGAAGTCTTGATGTGTCACATACAGAAGATCTGACATTTTTCTTATGATGTGATCCTCGTGTGGATCCACGAAATCATCCGAATGGGCAATCGACCACATGGATGTGATGAGCTCGCATTTTTGATCATATGTGAACTCTTTATTGATAATTCTTGCGAGCGGGTGGTAAGAAGTGGGACGATTCTCCGGGATAGATGCTACCGTTAAAAGCTCTTGAGCCTCTGTTTTGCTGCTCTCAGTGAGACTGCTTAGGGACTCTGCAGCGACCACGAGATCCTTATCTGTAACATCTCTATCAACGCGAGCGGCCTCATACAGTAAAGAAGCCACTGCGGACTTGATATCGCTTGCTTTCGATGCATCAGTTGTAGCTGTCGATTGTGATTGAAATAGTTGAGAAATTTTTTTTATGAAGGTCATCATGATTGAATCTAGTGTCTAGTCTTAATTTTTAAACCAATTTCTTTATATTTAGTCTATCTTACAGATTATCCGCGTTACATCGGTAAGAATCATTGGGGCGTTCATTACGTATGAGAAAACATATCAAAATTCGAGGGGCGACTCAAAATAACCTCAAGAATATGGATTTGGACCTTCCGCTCGGAGAAATTATTGCCGTAACTGGAGTGTCAGGTTCCGGAAAGTCTTCCTTGGTCTTTGACACCCTTTATGCTGAAGGACAGAGGCGGTATGTGGAAACTTTTTCCTCTTACGCTAGACAATTTCTCGATCGTATGGACCGACCATCAGTTCAAAGCATAGAGGGGATTCCTCCCGCTATTGCGATTCATCAAGTGAATGCGGTGAAAACATCCCGCTCCACTGTCGGCACGATGACCGAACTTTCGGATTATTTAAAGTTACTGTTTGCTAAGTATGCAAGACTGTATTGTGAAGGTTGCGCACAACCGGTTGAGATTGATGATCTAGATACCATCATGTGTAGATTGGCTGATCAGCAACTAGATCGGGTCGTTGTAAAGGCTCCTGTTGTTGTGCCCGAGAATTTCACGGCAGAAGAAATCGAAGGTTACTTAGCCGCTCAGGGCTATGATCGTTTGATTCGCGCGAAAGATCAGACTTATGTTGTTATCGATCGGTTTGATTTGAACGTTGTGGAAGAATCGAGGTTGAGAGAGGCTATTGAAGCCGGATTTCGTGTTGGTCAAGGGAAGTGTTCTGTTGCACCTTACTTGATGGGCGAAATAGCGAATGACGCGGTAAGTTTTAGCAATCGATTTCATTGCGCTAGTTGTAATATTGACTATTCTCCGCCAAGCGCTGGGTTATTTTCTTTTAACTCACCGGTAGGTGCTTGCTCAACTTGTAGAGGCTTTGGCCGCGTAATTGGTATCGATATGGATTCGGTGGTATCGAACACCAAGCTTTCACTTGAGGGCGGGGTAGTCCGTCCTTGGCAGACTGATAGCTATTCTGATTGTCAAAACGAGCTACTTGAGTCTGCTCTTCGACGAAATATTGCTATTGACACGCCTTGGTGTGATATGAGTCAAGACGACAAACAGTGGGTTTTAGAGGGTGATCCTGAGTGGGTTAGTTGGCGCAAATCTTGGCCAAAGTATTGGTATGGAGTTAGACGTTTTTTTGAGTGGCTTGAGACAAAAGCTTACAAGATGCACATAAGGGTCCTACTTGCCAAATATCGATCATATTCGATTTGTCCAGATTGCAATGGCAGTCGGTTAAAGCCGAGTGCTCTACTCTGGCGCATCGGATCAAACAAATCTGGAGAGGACAATACAGCAGTTCCTTTTGAGCACCCAGGTCTTGAGTTGGATAGCGAGGAATTAATCACCATTAGTGGCATGTCAATTCATCAATTAAATACGCTTCCAATATGCGATTTGAAAAGATTTATCAATAAAGAAAAGAATCGTTGGCAAGAGATGAGTAAAGATGATTCGAGCCAATTAATTTTGGATCAAATCATATCGAGATTAGATTTTTTGGAAGATGTAGGTCTGGGGTACTTGACGCTGGATCGGCAGTCTCGAACTCTATCTGGAGGAGAAACTCAACGATTAAACTTAGCGACCGCGTTGGGCGCATCATTAACGCAAACCTTGTTTTTACTGGACGAACCCTCTATTGGCTTGCATCCAAGAGACATTGAGAAGGTGATTTCGGTAATTAATCGACTCAAACAAAATGGAAATACAATTGTGGTGGTTGAGCATGATCCACAAATCATACGCGCTGCGAGTTTTTTGTTGGATATTGGACCGCAGGCAGGAGAGAACGGTGGATGTGTCGAGTATTTTGGCAGAACAAGTGGCTTAAGTACCGATTCTGGCCTCACGGCCGAATATTTGCTGGGTGTGCGTTCAGTTGTAGATTCCATATCCAACAAGCCAGTTGATACAGGAAAAACTCAGTGGTTAGGTGTATTGGGTGCTAGCCGCAATAATCTGAAGCACATTGATGTCGATATTCCACTGGGCCATTTGGTTTCGATCACTGGAGTGTCTGGATCTGGAAAATCAACGTTTATTGAAGATACTTTATTTAAAGAAATATCTCGACATATAGAAGGGAAAGGAATCTCTACTGATGGGGTCGGAGGCTTCAAAAATTTAGATTTGATTAACAAAGTCGTTATGCTGGATCAAAGGCCAATCGGTAAATCGTCTCGCTCTAATCCTGTCAGCTATGTGAGCGCATTGGATGGTATACGAGATCTATTTGCTGCTTCACCTGGAGCATTGAAGGCTGGTTTCGATAAAAGTTATTTTAGTTTCAATTCCGGGAAGGGCAGGTGTCAAAATTGTTCTGGTAGTGGCTTCGAGTTGGTGGAGATGCAATTTTTATCAGATGTTTATCTCCGATGTAACCAATGTAACGGCAAGAGATACGGTAAAGATGTTTTAAAGATTCAGATCGACTTACCAAATATCGGTTCGGCCAATATTGATGATGTTCTAAATCTAACGATATCGGAAGCCATACTGGCTTTTAAGGATTTAGGAAAAACTTCTCGTAAGCTACAACCTTTAGTTGATGTTGGTTTAGGGTATTTGAAATTGGGTCAGCCCGTACCGACGTTATCCGGAGGAGAGGCTCAAAGGCTAAAGCTTGCAAGTTACATCTCCGAAGCATCTACTCGGTCAGTTAACCAAACGCTCTTCTTACTCGATGAGCCGACGACCGGTTTACATTTCCATGACGTTAAGAAATTACTTATTGCACTGCGGGCGCTCGTGAACCTCGGAGCTTCGATCGTGGTAGTTGAGCACAACTTAGATTTAATCGCCGCATCTGATTGGATTATTGACTTAGGTCCTGAAGGAGGTGATGGGGGGGGTGAAGTTGTATGCTTTGGATCTCCCGAAAGGATATCAGAGGAGACATCCTCTTTAACGGGGTATGAGCTATTACATTTTAATAGGACTCATTCTGATGGTTCGATGATGATCGATGACGATCAGCCGAGTTCAGGTATCGGCGAGTTGGTTCCAAGCGCGATATCTATAAGGAATGCAAGGGAAAATAATCTACAGGGTGTGAGTGTCAACATTCCTCATCAAAAAATGACTGTTATTACGGGACTTAGCGGTAGCGGCAAATCCTCTCTGGCGTTTGACATCATTTACGGGGAGGGTCAAAGGCGTTATTTAGAGTCTTTGAATGCGTATGCGAGACAATTTATTCACATTGGTAAGAAGCCTGACGTTGATGCCGTTTATGGCATTCCACCGGCCGTAGCGATTGAGCAACGCACTAGCCGTGGGGGAATTAAAAGTACCGTTGGAACCGTAACCGAGACTTACCATTACTTGAGACTACTGATGTCAAAAGTTGGGACTCAATATTGCCCAGACTGCCAAGTTAAAATTGAACCGCAAAATCCAAATACGATTGTTGAGCGATTACTAGACCAATACGCAGGCATTCATATTGGATTCTTAGCTCCTTTAGTCCGTTCTCGAAAAGGAGTATACAAAGACTTAGCTGAGACTTTCCGAAAAAAAGGATTTACGCACCTTTTAGTGGATAACGTCTTCGTCAAAACAGATGATTTTCCTAATTTAGATCGTTACGTAGAACATACGATTGAGCTACCACTGGCGAGTATCAAAGTTTCGGAAACACAACGTGGAGAAATTTCCGATATTGTTGAAAATGCTCTGAGCTTTGGAGATGGATTTTTTAATGTCATTTCGGACATTGACGGTTTATTATCCGGCGGAGTTTATGAACAGCAAAGCTTTTCAAGTAAAAGAGCATGCCCTTCATGTCAACTATCGTTCGATGAGTTAGATCCACGTTTGTTTTCGTTTAATTCTAAATATGGATGGTGTGACACTTGCCAAGGGACAGGGCGGACACTTGAGTGTAAGGCAAGTGCCATTAAGAGCCTCAAGGATGAGATTGAAGTAGAAACTGAGAGGGCGAAAAATACGGATGATTCAAGTAGGGCTGTATGCGGAACATGTGACGGAATTCGATTGAATGCTCAGGCGAGAAGTGTTGTTTGGAAAGATCTTACAATAAACGATTTAGTCTCTACTTCCGTTAGGTCTCTCTATCGGTCGCTTTCAGAAATCCAGTTAACAGAACGAGAACAGTTAATTGCGAACGACTTACTGAAGGAGGTCCTATCTCGTTTACGTTTTTTGACCGAGGTTGGTTTAACTTACTTGACGTTAAACCGTTCCGCACCAACCCTGAGCGGTGGTGAGTCTCAACGTATGCGTTTGTCTGCGCAGTTAGGGTCAAACCTGCGCGGTGCCGTGTATGTTTTGGATGAGCCGACAATTGGTTTGCACTCTAGAGATAACGATGTGCTATTGAGAGCGCTCAAACATCTTCAAAATAATGGGAATACTTTGGTAGTGGTTGAACATGATGAGGACACAATCAAGCAAGCTGATTTTGTAGTTGATTTAGGACCAGGTGCGGGTAGTGAGGGAGGGCATATCATCTCGCTCGGTTCTCCCTTAGAGATTATGCGCGATGATGCTTCCATCACAGGGCGTTACTTAACATTGAAGAAATGTAACTCGGTCAGCGATAAAAATCGAGTTAAAAAATCAACTGATTTCATACAAATCAACGGCGCAACACGTAATAACCTTAAAAGCGTTGATGCCGAAATACCTATTGGTCATCTAACTGTAATTACGGGCGTATCGGGTAGTGGTAAATCCAGTCTGATTCGAGGCGTATTACGGGCAAACATGGATCAATTTGTCTCAAGATCTAAACCAGATATTCAAATCCAAAGTTTTTCAGATTGTTCGAATATCTCAGGAATGCAATATTTTTCTAGAGTAATTGAAGTCGATCAATCACCTATTGGCAAAACATCGCGTTCTTGTCCTGCGACTTATACGGGCATCTGGGATGAGGTAAGAAAGCTATTTGCAGCGACAACCGAGTCGCGAGTCCGAGGATATGGTTCCGCTCGATTTAGCTTTAACACTAAAGGCGGTCGCTGCGAGGGCTGTGAAGGCCAAGGAATACAAAAAATAGCGATGAATTTTTTACCTGATGTGCGAACCGTATGCGAAGTGTGCAGCGGTGACCGGTTTAGTAAAGATACCTTACAGATTCGGTATAACGACCACTCAATAGCGGATGTATTGAATCTTAGTATCAAAGATGCTGCGGAGCTCTTCAGTGCGCATCCGAGAATTAACAAAAAACTTATCCTACTGAATGAATTAGGTTTGGGCTATTTAAGGCTTGGTCAACACAGTAGCACTTTGTCAGGGGGGGAGGCTCAAAGAGTTAAGCTAGTGTCAGAATTATCTAAATTTCGAGTTGATACTGATGATCGCTCTGGGCAGTCTGGGCAAAATCGAACATTATTCGTACTCGACGAACCTACTGTTGGACTACATATGGCGGATGTTGAGAAGTTAATTGAAACACTTAGGCGGCTCTCTGATGCGGGAGGGACCGTTGTAGTTATAGAGCATAATACTGACGTGATTGGCAGCGCAGATTGGGTGATTGATTTAGGGCCAGAAGGTGGTGAAGAGGGTGGTTATGTGCTGTTCCAAGGTTCGCCAGACCGTTTGGCTAAGCAAACCTCTCTAGCTACTGGCAAAGCCCTCAAGAGTTTATTCAGGTAAAGTGCACAAGGTATTACTCTAGCTGTTTAATGGTGCTTAACTGACTTCAAATTTTTATTCGACCAACATTGATTTTAGTCGCATAAACAGTTATCAATATCACAATATACTGTTTTAAAGAGAGCAGTTCTTACTTATTTAGGGGAGCATGACCGTGATGAAGTTCATCAGTAAAGTTTTTTTGACGGGCCTTTTCACCGCCTTACCTGTACTGGCAACTATTTATCTACTGGTTTGGTTGTTTACGACAGCAGAGTCTTTTATGGTCTCTCCATTGCAAATGATCCTACCTGAAGGAACGTATGTTGCTGGTATGGGACTTGCTGCTGGCTGTGCCGCAGTATTTGTAATAGGCATATTAATGCGTGCATATGTCATACGCAGTATCTTTAATTTGACTGAGCGATTTTTTCTGAAAGTACCTCTAATAAAGACGATATATAGCGCTCTTAAGGAGTTTTTTGGACTATTTGCGGGCGATGACAAGGGCGAGAATTTCCAGGTGGTAATGGTAGATATGCCGAATTTGGATGTTAGGCTCCTGGGATTTCTGACTCGTGAAGAATTTTCTGATTTGCCGCCTGGCATGGTTCCTGACGGTCGTGTTGCAGTTTATCTTCCGATGAGTTACCAGATCGGCGGGTACACGATATTTGTACCCCGCTCCCAGCTCACGCCGATCGATATGCCGCGCGAGCAAGCCATGCGGTTGGCTGTGACCGCTGGGATTCAGCAATCTAAGAAAAATGACTGATTTGCTTCAGCGATAAAAAAGGCTCCTGATAGGAGCCTTTTTTATCGCTATTAAGTTGTCTTCTAAAGAAGTGGAACCAATAACAACGCCACGATATTGATGATTTTAATCAGTGGGTTTACCGCTGGGCCTGCAGTATCTTTGTATGGGTCACCAACAGTATCTCCAGTTACAGAGGCTTTATGAGCATCAGAACCTTTACCGCCACAGTTGCCATCTTCAATATATTTTTTTGCGTTATCCCAAGCGCCTCCACCTGTCGTCATTGAGATCGCGATAAATATACCGGTGATAATTGTTCCTATGAGTAATCCACCAAGAGCTTTAACTCCTTCGCCTGGTCCCATCAGCCAATTCACGCCGAATGCCACCACAATTGGGGCAAGAACTGGCAGCAAGGATGGGATCATCATTTCTTTAATAGCTGAGCGAGTCAGGAGATCAACAGCCTTTGAGTAATCAGGTTTTCCTGTTCCTTCCATAATGCCGGGAATTTCTCTGAACTGACGCCTTACCTCATTAACCACGGAACCCGCTGCACGTCCCACAGCCTCCATAGCCATGGCACTGAAAAGGTAAGGGATCATTCCGCCAAGGAATAGGCCAATAATGACTGCAGGATCTGATAAAGAGAACTCAACCAGTTTGCCCGCTGATTCAAGTGTATTTGTATAGTCTGCAAATAAAACCAAAGCAGCTAATCCAGCGGACCCAATAGCGTAACCTTTGGTCACAGCTTTAGTAGTGTTACCAACGGCATCTAGTGGGTCAGTAATATCTCGAATTTTTGAGGGCAGCTCTGCCATTTCAGCAATCCCGCCCGCATTATCAGTAATAGGACCGTAGGCATCTAGAGCTACGACCATACCTGTCATAGACAGCATAGCGGTTGCTGCGATTGCAATTCCGTACAGTCCCGCCAGACCGTAAGAAGCGCCGATAGCAACGCATACTGCCAGCACTGGAAGCGCCGTCGATTTCATTGATACGCCTAAGCCAGCGATAATGTTGGTTGCATCACCAGTCTCTGATGCTGCTGCAACATGCCTGACGGGTGCGTATTCAGTTGAGGTGTAGTACTCAGTGATAACAATCAGAACACCGGTTAAAACAAGTCCAACCAGGCCAGCATAGAACAGGTTGATAGCCTCGCTACCCATCATTGAATCCGTTATAAAGTAAAATGCGACGGCAGCGATAACGCCGGAGACAATCACTCCTTTGTAGAGCGCGCCCATGATACTGCCGCCCTCGGAGGCCTTGACGAAGAAGGTTCCGATTATCGAGGCAATAATTGATGCGCCACCAAGCACAAGGGGATAAATTATTGCAGTCTCACCCATGTCACCCATCATGAGCCCACCCAGTAGCATTGTTGCTACGATAGTAACCGCATAAGTTTCAAATAAGTCGGCTGCCATCCCTGCGCAATCCCCAACATTGTCACCCACGTTGTCGGCGATAACCGCTGGATTCCTTGGATCATCCTCTGGAATCCCTGCCTCAACCTTACCAACTAGATCTGCTCCTACGTCAGCGCCCTTAGTAAAGATGCCGCCACCTAATCGGGCAAATATCGAAATTAGCGATCCACCAAAAGCAAGACCAATTAGAGCATGTAATGCTTCATCGGTATCCCCAGTGAGGTGGGAGACAACACCAAAGTAACCTGCTACTCCAAGCAGACCAAGACCAACCACTAACATGCCTGTGATAGCCCCACCCCTGAACGCAACATTCAGGGCGGCATTGATTCCATTATTTGCTGCCTCTGCCGTCCGCACGTTCGCGCGAACAGAGATAAACATACCAATGTATCCCGCTGCACCTGAGAGTATTGCTCCGACCAGAAAGCCTATGGCTGTGTACCAATCAAGAGCGAATCCGAGCGCAACAAATAAAATAATACCGACAACGGCGATACTATAATACTGTCTATTTAGATAAGCCTGCGCACCCTGCTGAATCGCGGTGGCAATTTCCTGCATCCGACTGTTACCGGCTGGCTGGCGCAAAATCCATTGAATTGAAAGTGCGCCGTAAATTACGGCTACAATCGAGCAAACTAAGGCTATCACGAGTCCTGAAGACATCAACGTCCCCCCTTACTTTTTGTAGTTAAGTGGCCGATAAGGGTCGGCCAAATACCCTAAATTCCTCAGCAGCCATTCCCAAAAATTCAAGTGAGAGGCGCTTCTTTTAAATTTTATTTGCGCAGAATTGTACCTGAAAATAACAATTAACTCTTAAAAACCACTAAAGTTTGAAGTCCATCCCGATTTTTTTAGCGACCAATTTATTCTTTAGTACAACATATTTTGGTAGCCCGTCCTTAAATGGTGGGTAGGCTTCGCCTTTAATGAGCGGCTTAAGGTAACGTTCGCAACTTGGAGTTATGCCAAAGCCATCATTACTGATAAATTTTTTTGGCATTTTCTTTTCTACATTAGCCACTCGAGATAACGGCGTGCTGCTAATTTGCCAACGGTACGGACTGTCTGATATACGTTCAATTGTAGGCATTACTGCGTTGTGACCTTGCATTGCAAGCTTAACCGCTGACTCCCCAAGTGCGTAAGCTTGATCAACATCAACTTTAGACGCGATATGCCTTGCTGCTCTTTGGAGGTAGTCTGCTACGCCCCAATGATACTTGAGCCCAAGGTCATTTTTAATGATATTCGCTATGACGGGTGCCACCCCTCCTAATTGGGCATGTCCAAAGGCATCTGTGAGGCCTTGATCAGATAAAAATTTTCCGTTTGCACCTTTGACTCCTTCTGAGACAACAATAGAGCAATAACCGCACTTCCTGACCTTTTCTCGAACTTTTTTGATAAACCTCTTACGGTTAAAAATAACCTCAGGAAATAAAATGATAATAGGTAACGGGCTGTCAGAAGTGGAAGCGAGCCCGCCAGCCGCTGCAATCCAACCTGCATGTCGTCCCATCACTTCAAGAATAAAAACTTTAGTCGATGTTTTCGCCATAGAGGCTACGTCAAAACTTGCTTCCCGAGTTGAAACGGCAACATATTTTGCAACTGACCCGAATCCAGGGCAGCAGTCTGTGACCGGCAAATCATTATCTACAGTTTTAGGTATGTGTATCGCTTGTATTGGATAATTCAATCCTTTTGATATTTTCGATACTTTTAAACACGTATCGGCTGAGTCACCTCCTCCATTGTAGAAAAAATATCCAATATTGTGCGCCTTGAAAACAGCTATTAAGCGTTCGTATTCAGCCCTATTTTCTTCGAGTGATTTGAGTTTATAACGGCAAGATCCAAACGCGCCCGCGGGAGTATGTTTAAGCGCCGAAATTGCGCTTACGGATTCCTTTGATGTATCCACTAAATCTTCAGTTAGCGCTCCAATGATGCCATTCCTGCCAGCATAAACATTTCCTATCTTGTGTTTGTTCTTTCGGGCCGTTTCAATGACACCAGCAGCAGAAGCATTAATGACAGCGGTAACACCGCCAGACTGTGCATAAAAAGCATTGGATGGTTTTCTCATCGTATTACCTAAATAGTTAATGAACTAGAGGACTTATTATTAATGGCGTTTTGGGACGGTTTAGTGAGAATCCGATTACTCAGAGTTAAGGGTTTCAAATATTTTATCTCGTATCGATTCTAGTGACCCGACCCCTGAAAATTTTGCATATTTGGGTGCGTAACCGTCTAGTTTTTGAGCTAAATTGGAATAATAACCAATTAAAAGTTCGGTTTGTTCGTGATAAACCTCTAAACGTTTCTTGATTGTTTCTTCCATGTCATCATTCCTCTGTACCAGTGGTTCTCCAGAGACGTCATCTATGCCCTCTTGCTTTGGTTTGTTAAATACTACGTGGTAAGTTCGTCCAGAGTCTGGATGCACGCGGCGCCCTGACAGACGGTTAATAATTTCTTCGTCGTCAACATCAATCTCAATTACATAATCAATATCCACACCGGCGTCGCTCAAAGCATCCGCTTGAGGAATAGTTCTGGGAAAGCCATCGAAGAGGAAGCCATTAGCACAGTCTTCTTGACTGATTCGTTCTTTTACAAGACCAATGATTACTGCGTCAGGGACGAGCCCTCCAGAATCCATGAATTTCTTAGCCTCAAGTCCTAAGTTTGTCCCGTTTTTTACTGCGGCTCTCAGCATATCTCCTGTTGAGATTTGCGGGATGTCGTACTTTTTCATGATATAAGTCGCCTGTGTGCCTTTGCCTGCCCCAGGCGGTCCAAGTAATATTAATCTCACTTTGATTCCTTATTTTACTGTTAGTCACTTCTTTAGTTAATCTCGGAAGGCATAACCATAGTTTTTTTTACTTTTTATTAAATTTAAAACAAAAATTATAGCGTGCTGGCGAGCTGACGCGCTCTTTCAAGGTCGGCAGGAGTATCGATTCCCGGCGCAGGCGGAGTATGAGTCAGTACGGTAATTATTTTGTGTCCTGCCTGCAGTATCCTTAATTGTTCTAGTTTCTCCTGATTTTCAAGCAGACTATGAGGCAGGTCTGCATACTCGATTAAAAATTTTACTCGATATCCATAAATTCCAATATGACCCAATGCAGCATAGTCAACCGGAAGAGCTTTTTTTTCTGCCGAAAAGGTATCTCTTGACCAAGGGATTGGTGCTCTAGAAAAGTAAAGGGCGTAATTTTTATGATCTATGACAACCTTAACTAGATTGGGATCGAAAAGATCTGCCCGTTCTGTGATGGGAAAACATATTGTTGAAACTGCGGCGCTTGACGTAACCGCTAATGCTTCAGCAACAGAGGTCACTAATTCAGCAGGAACAAATGGCTCATCGCCTTGCAGATTGACGATTACATCCTCTAAATCCCAATTCTTTTTTTCTACTATTTCTGCGATGCGATCAGTCCCGCTTTGATGATTTGTGCTGGTCATGATTACCTCGCATTCAGGATTTTTTACTGATTGGGCAATACGTTCGTCATCGGTCGCCACGATCACTTCTGAAGCTCCCGACCTTTGTGCGACGTTAATGACGTGATTGATGATTGTTTGTCCATTTATCGTGGACAATAGCTTCCCAGGAAATCGAGTAGATTCGAAGCGAGCAGGGATGACGACTTTAAAATTCACAACTATCTCAGGATGTTTGGCTAGTTAGTCGACAAGAATTTGGCGGGCTTCTTCTTCTAGCATAATTGGTATTCCATCCTTGATCGGGAAAGCGAGTTTACATGGTTTGCACGCTAATTCACTCTTCTCTGATTGTAAATCTAGATCGCTTTTGCATATAGGGCATACCAATATATCAAGCAGTTTTCTATCCATGACAACTTTTAAGTTTCTCTATGATGGTTTGAATGAGTTGGCCTTCGAATTGTGCACTGACTGGAAGAAACCAACACTCTTTCCCCCCAATATCTCTGCATTTTACCGCATCTTTTTCAGTCATTATGACGATATCATGCTCAATTTCATTGAGGTCTGCAGCGGAGTATTCATGATGATCTGGAAAGGGTTTGGTGTTGGGTCGAAGACCTAGTGCGTTTAGATGCTGAAAAAATCGCTCTGGATTTCCAATCCCAGCGATGGCCGTAACTGGATTTTTAGACAGATCGGCTGCGTTACACGTAATTGTCGGGTCAGACAGTTTATGAAAGGTTTCTCCAACAAGCTTCATACTGATCGTTGGCACATTTAGGTTTAAATTATCTGTTCCATTAATAAGGACTAGATCACATGTTCGAATCCTTGACGTTGGTTCCCTTAGGGGCCCAGAGGGCAGTAGTAGACCATTTCCAAACTTACGATCCCCATCAATCACTACGATTTCCATGTCTCTTTCTAGCTCATAGTGTTGTAGTCCATCATCACTAATTATTACATTTATATTTTGATACTTTTTAAGCAGTTGCAGTGCACTGTTAACCCGCTTAGGCCCAACCCAGACCGGACAAGGAACGTTATGTGAGATGAGAATGGCTTCATCGCCAACTTCAGATGAGGTATTGATATCTGTAACTTCACGTTCTGTTCCATCACCTAGGTAACCCCTTGTGATGACGCCCGGGGTAAAACCCGAATCCTTTAGGGCATTAGCAATTGCAATTACTGCTGGTGTTTTTCCAGTTCCACCCACGGTGATGTTACCCACAACGATGATGGGCACGTTAATTTTTGTTGAATTGAGTATGCCCATACGAAATAGTAGTCGCCTAGCCGCAGTTAATAGCAAGAAAACTAGCGCCAGAGGCAATGAGGCAATTGATAGCGCATTTAGGCGCGCCCATGAGCGTGGCACTTATTTTAAGTCCTTTATGTCAGCAAGGAAGACGCCCATTGGTTTAGGATGTTGTAATTCTTGTTGTAATTTGGCTAACGACGAATGCCTTGGCATAGCAATCAGTTTAGTTCTTTTGCGTCGTGAAAGTGATGCGTCCATAGCCGGCTAATCGAGCGGCTTCCATGGTGTAAATGACCGATTGATGAGTTGTATTAGAGTCAGCGCTGATAATGATTACAGGGTCAGAGCCCGCACCTGCAATTTGCCGAAGTATCTCTGCGAAAAGGACTGGACTTTCCATGGGCACTTCACGACCATTAACAAAGTATTGTCCAGCCTGCGAGATGGCGATTTCAAGTTTATCGATAGGCTGATCAACGGTATTTGCATCAGCCACCGGCAGGTTGATTTTTAGTTCGGCGTATTTTGAATACGTGGTTGTGACAGCCAAGAAGATGACAATTACAATTAAGACATCAATGAATGGAACCAGATTTATGTCGGGTTCTTCTCTAAAAGAGGTTCGTCGAAAATTCATAATTAAATTTAGTCAGTTCTTTTACCGTGGGTCATTTCTACTAGTTTTACCGCTTGTAGTTCCATCTGGACCATTAAAGAATCTACTGTTGATCGGAAGTGGCGATAAAATACGAGACTTGGCAGTGCTACGATAATTCCAAATGCGGCGTTGTAAAGCGCAATTGAAATACCATGTGCGAGCCGAGCTGGATCAGTGATACCGGTAGGCGTGGATGCGCCGAAAATTTCAATCATCCCGATGATTGTTCCCAATAAGCCTAGTAGCGGCGCCATTGTGGCGATGGTTCCAAGAGTAGTAAGGTAGCGGTCCATCTCATGAGCAACTTCAAGACCAGTTTCCTCAATCGCTTCCTTCATTACCTCTTTGGTGCTTCCTAGATTTTTTAACCCTGCGACGAACACCCGTCCTAGTGGTGAAGAGGCTTCAGTTTTTGATATGAGGTCCTGAGTTACGCCTGACGTCTTTAGTTTGCTCACTGTCTCGCCGAGTAAGTTTTTGGGAACCACGGCCTCGCGTCTTAGCGAGTAAAAGCGTTCAGCAATAATTGCTACCGCAATGACAGAGCAAAATATAATCGGCCAAATTGGCCATCCGGCAGCTTTGATGATTTCGATCACGATATAAACCTTTGGGTACTAGTTACTTAGGCCACCACTTTAAACGTCGGAGTTACTACCAGCAAGTTCAACGTTGTATATTTTTACTTTATAAAATGTAAATGATGTTAAGTATAAGACTTAACAATAGTTTTTGTGTGCCGACTGTGGATAAGTTTGTGGGTAAATTCATGTCAATGGAGGTTAAATAGTCATATTTCACAGACGAATTCTGAGCATAATTACCCCGAAATAAAAAATATGTATATAAATCATATATTTATCTAAATTTTTAAGTTAAACTCGTGTTTATAAATGATTTTTTACCAAATTGTGACGCTTGTGGATTACTCACCAAAAAAAGTTCGTTGAATGTCAATAGTTTACTTAACCAGGTCATGTTTTTTACCATAGAATGCGTGCTTATAACGTCCAAATTAATTTTACTGGTGAGCAATATGAGTGAAAGCGGCATTCAATCTAAAGTCCTGTCTGTCTATCAAGTTACGAAAACAGTCAAATCATTGATCGAGGGGCACTTTTCGGAGATCTGGGTTAGAGGTGAAATTTCGAATTTTGTTCGAGCTGCATCAGGTCATTGCTATTTCTCTTTGAAAGATGAATTGAGTCAAGTTAGATGTGTCCTATTTCGCTCTCGTACGAGTGATATTGAATTTAATATCTCTGATGGGCTTGAGGTGGAAATATTAGCGGCTCCCTCAATGTTCGAAAAAAGGGGGGAATTCCAATTAATCGCGCAACTAGTTCGTAAATCTGGTCTTGGTCGTTTATTTGAGTTATACGAGACTCAAAAAAGAAAATTTGCGGCCGAGGGGTTGTTTGACTTAAGTAACAAGATTCCGTTATCCCGGTTCCCTAAAACAATAGGGGTCGTTACTTCACGAGACGCTGCTGCACTTCGAGATGTTTGTAAAACGTTAGCCGATCGTGCGCCCAACGTATCAGTAATTATTTATCCCTCACCGGTGCAAGGTGTCGGAGCCGGTAAAAAACTGGCAGAAGCGGTTACGCTAGCTAGCGACCGTTTGGAGGTTGAGGGACTGATCGTTTGTCGCGGAGGCGGCAGCCTTGAAGATTTATGGGAGTTTAATTCTGAAGACCTAATCCGAGCAATTGTTCGATGCCCAATTCCTGTTATTTCTGGGGTTGGGCATGAAGCTGACACTACATTGGTTGATTTTGTATCCGATTATCGTGCGCCGACGCCGACGGCCGCCGCGACCGCTGCAGTATCTGCTTTTGATGAAATCAGCCTCGATCTTCAAAGGTTTTTAGCTAGAATGACTAAAAACATTCTAAGTAAGCTGGATGCAAGTCAGCAGAATATTGATTACTTAAATCGTCGACTCATTCATCCAGGCAAACAAAATATTTTTTACGTCCATGAGTTGAATCGATTGGCAACAAGGCTCAACAACGGCATGAAGCGATTACTACGCGGACAAGAAACTCGTTTAATCGCTAAGAAGGGTCAGCTTTCTCGGGCGAGACCTGATGTTAATCGTTCTTCAGAATTACTCCAAGATAGGAAAAAACGAATGGATCGTGAAATGGTTAGCATTATTAGTCAATTGCAAGTGCGTTTATCTATTGCGAAGAGTAGCTTGTCTCACCTTGATCCTGAGCAAGTTCTATGTCGAGGTTACTCAATAGTGAGAAGTACAGCGGGCGATATTGTGAGAAGTGCTGACTCTGTTTGCGTAGACGATCGATTGATTGTGCAACTGAGCGATGGTGCACTCGACACATTGGTTGCGGCAAAACGTTTGCGTGATTCCTAATTCAGCGTTCTAGAGTCTGTAAGACTTGTCGAATACAAGATTGGGTATCAGGTTCGTACGGGTCAACTACATGGTCAATTGTAAAGCTACGCAGCCAAGTCAGCTGCCGTTTGGCCAATTGGCGAGTGGCTGCAGAGCCTTTATCGACTAGAGTATCCTTATCGTAATGTCCATCTAGAAATTCCCAAACCTGTCGATAACCAACGCATCTCATCGAAGGCATGTCTAACGACAGTTTCCAATTTTTCTTAAGGTTGATTACTTCATCGATTAATCCCTTGTTAATCATTTGTTTGAATCGACTATTAATGTGCTTGTGTAATGTTGTCCGTGATTCAGGCACAAGCGCAATATCGATTGTATTCAAGGAGCCTTTTTTCGTATCTGGTTTGTTGAGTAGTTTGCTCATGGGTTCGCCCGTTATTTGGAATACTTCCATTGCGCGCTGAATTCTCTGAGAGTCATTAGGGTTCAGTCTATGTGCTGTTTCAGGATCTATTTTACGTAATTGGTTATGAATATGAGGCCATCCGTGTTGTTTTGCATCCGAGTCAATCACTTCGCGAATTTGGGTATTCCGCTCGGGTAATTTATTTAAGCCAGTCTTGAGTGTTTTGTAGTACATCATCGTGCCTCCGGAAAGCACTGGGATCGCGCCACGGAGAGTAATTTCATGAACAATTCTCTCTGCCTCTAGTTTGAACTTTGCGGCGGAGTAGTGCTCGTTTGGATTTAGAATATTAATCAAGTGATGAGGACACTGTACTAATTCCTCGGCATTTGGCTTGGCCGTTCCAATATCCATATGACGATAGACAAGCGCGGAATCTATGCTGATAACTTCAATTGGAAAATGCCGGGCTAGTTCGATGCAGATACTAGTTTTGCCGCTGGCCGTTGGGCCTAAGAGGCAGATTGCCTCGGGTACAACGTCCTTTTTCATCTCGAACTATGGACTGACATGCGAGTGCTCATGTGACTATTGGCCACGCATAAACCTATGATCAAGCTCGGACAGCGAAATCTGAAACCAAGTGGGTCGACCATGATTACATTGGTCAGACCGCTCGGTGCGTTCCATATCTCGAAGTAAGTTATTCATCTCTTCCACTGAGAGCTTTCGATTAGCTCGGACCGCAGAATGACATGCCAATGTCGATAGTATGTCGTTTCGATGTTCCTGTAGAACTCGTGTGGCGCCGAAATCGGTTATGTCGTTAATGACGCTCGTTACTAATGCAGATACTTTGCTTGCATCGAGAAAAGAGGGTATCGCCCTTATCGCGACGTTCTCGGGGCCGGAGATGGAAAATTCAAATCCTAACGTGTTTAATAGAGACGCATTTTCGTGTATGACTGCCATTTGAGTAAGATCTAATCCGACGTCAATGGGAATTAATAGTGCTTGCTTGGGAATTTCGTTTAAATCTAGTGCAGTTTTTAGTTGCTCATAAACAATTCGCTCGTGGGCGGCGTGCATATCAACAATGATGAGACCTTCCCGATTCTGGGTGAGAATATATATTCCGCTGAGTTGGGCAAGCGCGAAACCTAGGGGATAATCATGTTGTTTATTTTCGTCAACCTGATTCCAATCTGAAATATCTGTCGAGGTTGCTTCCTTTTCATCATAATCTGGAGAATCAGCGTTTTGTGAGATGTCAAGGCTGGTGAGGGGTCTCCCTCTTTTATCCATTGTAAATGCGAGATTATTTTGTAGCCGGGAGTGTTGTGGTGAGATTGTTGCACCTTGGTCTGAAAAAAATGAGTGAGTACTTTTTTTAGGTACGTGCTCCGCTGAAGAGAGTTTCTTTTCGATTGCATGGAAAACAAATTGATGAATGGCTTGGGACTGGTGAAAACGTACCTCTGTTTTTCTCGGATGCACATTTACATCGACTAATTTCGGGTTAATTTGAATAAACAGAATGTATGAAATTGATTTGCCATGATGTGTGACATCGCTGAAAGCTTGCCTTATTGCATGCGAGATTACTCGGTCGCGGATGAATCGACCGTTTATGAAAAGATATTGAGTATCTTTAGTGCCCCTATCATAGGCTGGTTGTTGAACAAACCCTCGGATATATAGGTTCTCGGTACCTTCTTCGACCCAAATGCTCGCATCAGTTAAATCAGTGCCAAGAACTTCACGAATTCGTGTTTCAATCTTTTTGGTATTCGCTCTTCGGCGAAGCTTACCGTTATGAGAAATTGAAAACTCGATAGCTGGATGAGCGAGTGCAGCTTGTTTGAATATTTCGTCGCAATGACCATACTCGGTGTTTTGTGTTCGAAGAAACTTTTTGCGGGCAGGGGTGTTGTAGTAGAGATTTTTAACGGAGACAATGCTGCCTTGCTCAAGTGCGCAGGGCCTGACTTCGGATACTCGACTCCCTTCGGCCCTGATTTCCCAGCCATGAGTGTCACTTTGATGTTTGCTGGATAGAACTAACTGCGATACAGAAGCAATTGATGCTAAAGCTTCTCCTCGAAATCCAAGGCTAGTTATTGACTCTAAATGGGCTAGGCTACTTATTTTGCTTGTTGCATGTCGTGATAATGCCAATGGAAGTTGATTCTTTGGAATCCCTGGACCGTTATCTGAAACACGAATTTCGCGCATGCCACCTTCAGCGATGGCAATGTTAATTTCGTTAGCACCTGAGTCGATGCTGTTTTCCAATAATTCTTTAAGAAGTGAAGCAGGTCGTTCAACAACCTCTCCGGCTGCAATTTGACTGATTAAGATATCCGGTAGAGGTTTTATTAAAGACATAATGATTAATGGTACAGAATTTGAACGACTAATTTTTCCTTAATGTAGAATTTAGTTCAGGTTAGGCAAGTCAAGAGTATTTTAGTGTTTGCAAGGGGGCGGAATGCAAGCGAGGAATATCTAGCTTGCGGGTTGAGAAATTTTTTCTCGATGAAAAGAGGAAGGGTATTTATTGATGTTAATTGGAATTCCAGCGGAGATAGTAGACGGTGAGAATCGTGTCGCAGCAACTCCAGAGACGGTCAAAAAATTCGTATCCAAAGGACTTCATCAAGTCATCATTCAAGCAGGAGCTGGGAAAAATTCGTCGTTTCCCGATGAGACATATGTGGCAGCTGGTGCAAGTTTGGTGGATAGCGCGGCTGAGGTTTACGCGCAAGCGGAACTTTTATTGAAAGTCCAAAGTCCTGAGCCGGAGGAGGCAGAGTTATTAAAGCGCGGTCAAGTCATGGTTGGACTCCTTCAACCCCACAATGAAGTCTCTATTGAGAGGCTAAAAAAAGTTGGCGTGATTGGTTTTTCAATGGAGCGATTACCGAGAATATCTCGTGCTCAATCAATGGATGTCCTTTCTTCGCAGGCTAATTTGGCTGGATACAAAGCAGTATTAATGGCGGCGCATGCTTATCCGAAACTTATGCCCATGTTGATGACTGCAGCCGGAACGATAAAAGCTGCGAGAGTCGTCGTGATGGGCGTTGGTGTTGCAGGTCTTCAGGCGATTGCTACCGCGAAACGTTTGGGAGCTGTGGTTGAAGCCACCGATGTGAGACCAGAAACGAAAGAGCAAGTTGAGTCTTTAGGCGCAAAATTTATTGAGGTCCCTCTAACAGATGATGAGCAAGAGCTTGCCAAAGGCGAGGGAGGGTATGCCAAAGAAATGAGTGAGGACTATAAGCAACGTCAAGCCGACTTAATTGCTGAGCGATTGAAACAAGCGGATATTGTTATCACCACCGCCCTTATTCCTGGAAAATCTGCACCGGTTTTGGTGACCGAGGCAATGGTCAAGTCTATGAAACCTGGTTCTGTAATTGTCGATATGGCAGCTGAGCAAGGTGGGAATTGTCCATTGACGCAAGCGAATAAAGTTTCGACACAGTATGGTGTTACCTTGATCGGCTCCGTCAACATTCCTTCGAGTGTCGCGTCTGATGCGAGTTCTTTATATGCGAAAAATCTATTAAATTTTATGGAACTGATCACGAATCAAGATAATGGTTCCTTCGCATTAAACCTAGAGGATGAAATTGTATCTGGCACCTTGGTGTCGTCAAATTCTGATTAAAGTATTTTTTGGATAGGGAGTCACCACATGGAAGTTATTAACCCAACGATTATCAATCTCATTATTTTTGTGTTGGCTATTTACGTTGGTTATCACGTGGTTTGGAATGTGACTCCTGCCCTACATACGCCTCTGATGTCTGTCACAAACGCAATATCGGCAATTGTGATTGTTGGAGCCATGTTGGCGGCAGCGCTGACTGAAACCCTGCTAGGTCAAATTATGGGGTTAGCTGCGGTTGCTCTTGCTTCAGTTAACGTCGTTGGTGGGTTTTTGGTAACGAGACGTATGTTGGAAATGTTTAAAAAGAAACAAAAGAAAGTCATTGAAGGAGCTTCAAAATGAGTATGAATTTCGTAGTGCTCTTGTACTTGCTCGCTTCAGTCTGTTTTATCCAGGCGCTCAAGGGTCTATCGCACCCCAATACATCTCGTTTGGGAAATGCTTTTGGGATGGCTGGCATGACGATCGCAGTGCTAACGACAGTGGCCCTCATACTGAAATTGTCTGGCGAAGCTCAATCGGGCTTACTAAATGTTTTTGGAGGAATGGTTGTTGGTGGAGGACTTGGTGCGATAATGGCTAAACGTGTTGAGATGACAAAAATGCCTGAATTGGTTGCTTTTATGCACTCCATGATTGGTATGTCTGCCGTGTTCATCGCTGTGGCCGCGGTTGCTGAACCTAAAGCCTTGGGAATCGAATTGGTAGACGGACTTATTCCAATTGGCAATCGTTTTGAGCTTTTTGTTGGGACATTTGTCGGAGCGATCACCTTCTCTGGGTCAGTAATAGCATTCGGAAAACTATCCGGCAGTTATAAGCTTCGAATTTTTCAAGGAGCGCCGATTGTTTTTAAAGGCCAGCATTTGGTGAACCTGGTCTTAGCACTTCTCATGTTGGGTTGTGGTGTATGGTTCTTCATGACGCAACAGTGGCTACCATTTGTCATCATGATGGCGATTGCTTTCGTATTGGGCGTACTGATAATAATTCCAATCGGCGGAGCGGATATGCCCGTTGTTGTTTCAATGTTGAATAGTTACTCTGGTTGGGCTGCTGCTGGCATCGGATTTTCACTAAACAATTCAATGTTGATTATTGCAGGGTCCTTAGTGGGTTCTTCCGGGGCAATTCTCTCCTATATTATGTGTAAGGCGATGAATCGGTCCTTTTTTAGCGTAATTCTTGGCGGCTTTGGTGCAGAAGAGGGTGCTCAAGCCGGTTCATCAGAGGCGCGGCCTGTTAAATCTGGTAGCGCCGATGATGTTGCTTTCCTTTTAGGCAACTCTGATTCTGTAGTTATTGTTCCTGGGTATGGCCTAGCTGTTGCTCGGGCGCAACATGCTGTCAAAGAAATGACTGAGAAATTGATAGCCAAGGGCGTTCAGGTTCGTTATGCGATTCATCCGGTGGCCGGGCGCATGCCAGGACATATGAACGTTTTGCTTGCTGAAGCAGAAGTTGCTTATGATCAAGTATTTGAGATGGAGGACATTAATAGTGATTTTGGTCAAACTGACGTGGTGTTTGTGTTGGGAGCCAATGATGTGGTTAATCCAGCCGCTAGAACACCAGGAAGTGCGATTTATGGAATGCCGATTCTAGAGGCATACAAAGCCAGTAACGTCATTGTGAATAAGAGGTCAATGGCTTCTGGTTATGCGGGACTGGATAATGAATTATTTTATATGGATAAGACGATGATGGTCTTTGGTGATGCGAAAAAAGTGGTAGAAGATATTTTGAAGGCGCTGGATTAATTTGCTACTGTCCAAAACTGAGGTGACTCATATATGTTTTATGAAACGCAAGCAAATGATCATGGCCTTGAGCATGATCCGTTTAAAGCACTAGTCGCTCCGAGACCCATAGGCTGGGTTTCCACGATGTCTAGTAAAAATGAGGTAAATCTCGCGCCCTACAGTTTCTTTAATGCTGTTAGTGACTCACCCCCAATGGTGATGATTTCCTCTAATCAAAAAAAAGATACGCTATTGAATATAGAGGAGACCAAGGAGTTCGTTTGTTCGCTCGCCACCTATGGTTTGCGCGATCAGATGAATATGAGTTCAGCCACTGTTTCCAAAGACGTTAATGAATTTGATTTGGCTAACCTCAAATCAGTTCAGTCTCGTTTGGTGGCGCCGCTCCGTATTGCTGATAGTCCTGCGGCGCTTGAGTGTAAACTGTGGAAAGTGATTCCAATCCCTAAAGACCCTGAAAATGAAAGTGCATCATGCTACAGCATGATTCTAGGCTTTGTAGTGGGCGTATTTATTGACGATGAGTATCTTTCAGGTGGTTTGTTTGATACGGCAAAAGCAGGATTAATGGGGCGGATGGGTTATATGGATTATTGTCAAGTAACGCCAGAAAATACTTTTTCTCTCAATAGACCAAAGGTGTCCGATGACGGCCGAGATGCTTCGCTACAACCCGGCTCTTGGGACGGCGAATACACTTAATCTTTATTGAGTTCGAGTAAATCTCGTTGAGTGTCGATATCTTTGATGATGCCGCTATCGTTAACAGGAATCTGATGAATTCTGCGCTTGTCTCTTTTGATTATTTCTCGGGCTCCCTGGTCGCCCTTCAAAGTCATTAATTCATTAAGGAGTTCGCGATTTAATCCTACTGGGTTTCCTGCCTGTTTTTGGAATATTGGTCGGAATATTGTTTTATGTTTTATGTTCGACATATCACAAATGATCTTCTTTATGGTCTTCGGATCTATAAATGGCATATCTCCCAGTGCGATAATCCATCCGCTTGATTTGAGACTACTCTGTATGCCAGTTAACAGACTGCGAGACATGCCCATATGTGCGTCTTCACAAACAACAAAGGGAATATTCTCATCTTCAAATAATGACCTAAGTTCGCTATCGTTTTGTCGAATCACGGCGAATGATTTTTTATTTGCCGTCTCTAGATTTCTCCATGAGGTAACTGCAACTGGTGTCCCTGATGGAAGTTTGGCCATTAATTTTTGAGAACCAAATCGTTTGCCCATACCAGCTGCTAGAAGTATCCCAGTTATCATCTCGTCGTTTGGTGTAAGCAATTAATTTCTCGATATCTTGACGCCGAGTTGTTCAGGTGGCGTGTTTTTTAAAAAATCTTTAATACCTCTGAGAATCGCCAGAGCAAGCTTATCTTGATAAGCTGAAGTCCTTAGTTGTTTTTCTTCTTCACTGTTACTCAAGAATGCAGTCTCGACTAAAATTGAACATACATCGATCGATTTCAATACAGCAAAGTTTGCTTTTTCAACTTTCTTTTTATGGAGATTATTAACTTTACCGACGCGCTTAAGTACGCTCGTACCCAGTCTTTCACTCAGGTACCGTGTTACGTTTTGAGATAGGTCTAAGATGGTTTTTTGAGTATCTTTGTCTCTGTTATCAATATCAGGATCAAACAGCAGGTCCATTTCATTCTCCTTTTCGGCAAGGTTTTTCGCGTAACGAGAACTCGCGACCTCGTCTTTGCGTGGAAGGATAAAAACTGAAGATCCACTCGCTTTTTTGTTTTTAGCGCCATCGGCATGGATAGATATAAAAATAGTGGGTTGATGTTTCCTTATTTTTTTTATCCGATCACGTAATTTGACGTAAACGTCCTTATCTCTTGTCAGAACGGCTTTCATATTTGGTTCTTTATCGATATATTTTTTTAGTTTTTTTGCGATAGATAAATTAATAGATTTTTCCGTCGTACCTTTGCGTCCTACTGCTCCGGGATCCTTACCGCCATGCCCTGCATCAATGGCGATTACGTATTGCTCTTTTTCCCATATTTTATTTTTTGTTTGGGTGGATTCAGCTTGGTAAAAATTATCAATCAGATCGGGAATTTCGCTATGTGATGCGAGAACTTTTATTATGCGGTTATTGCCGTTAACGCGCGTGTTAATACCGGGCGATAGTTGGAAAACGATGCGCACAATGCTTGGCTTATTCTTCGCGATGACTGCTTTAGTTAACAGTCCAGTCTTCTTATTCACTGACGTAACGAGTGAGCGAAGTTTTGCATCGATTTTTGAGACCTCTAAGTCAAAGTACAGGCGATCAGGATTTTGAAGTTGATTATATTGATATTTGGTATCTCGAGAGAATTTGATTTCGATTAGAGCTTGTTTTTTATCGCGCTTATACGTGACTGACTCAATGTAGTCTTTCACCTCATTTGCCGATATTGCTCCATTGATGAGGTTGGTACACAGCAATATCGATAATAGAATTCTCATGATTTGTTGAAGCATTACAGTAGTCCCTCCAAGCACTGTTGTCCAAGTTGACTGATCGCACTTACTGAAACATTTCTTGAGTCTTGGTTAAAGCTTAGGGATATGGTGATGTCCGGCCGTGGTATCACTCCTTTTCCTTTTTCGGCCCATTCAACGAGACAAATATTTGTCCCACTAAACATGTCTCTAAAGCCTGCTTCCAGGATTTCTAAAGGGTTGGTGATTCGATAAAAGTCAAAATGGCAGATGGTTAGCGTTTTTAAATTATAAATTTCTACCAGGGGATAAGTAGGGCTTTTGACATGACCTGTATGTCCCATTCCTCGTAAAATACCCCTCGAAACGCAAGTCTTTCCGGCCCCTAATGATCCTTCAAGAGAGCAAAATGTTCCGGCTTTTAAACCCTTGGCTATTACTTCCCCAAATAGCAATGTTTCTTCTTCGGAATGAAGTCTTTTTGTCACCATTTTGTCAGTCTTTTTCGTATGTTTTCATGGATTTTTTGGTGAATTCCAAAAATCTATCTAAGCTTGGTAATTGATTGGATTCTTTCCACGCCAAATGAATCTCAATGGTAGGTGTAACTTCTTTTATTGCCTTATAGACCACTCCTGTTCGTTGAAGTTTCTGTATTGATTCGGGGATTAAAGAAACCCCCATCTCTGCTGAGACTAAACTGACGATTGTCTGCATCTGGATAGCTTCTTGCGCGATGTGTGGATAGACTTTAAATTTTTCGCAAAATCTAATAATGCTGTCGTACAACCCTGGCGCATGTTGCCGTGGCGTCATAATAAAGGAAGAAGATGCTAACGATCTTATCGAAATTGCGTGTTTAGCTGTTGCCTCGGGGTGGTTCGCTGGTAATACTGCGATCAGTTTTTCTTTTGCGATCAGAAATGACTTGATTCCTTCGGCATTTACCGGCGGTAGTAAAAAGCCAAGATCAATAACGCCGTTTCGCAAATCTGTAAGCTGGGTGTCTGTCGTCGCCTCTCGCAGTCCAAGTGAAACAGAAGGGTACTTTTTTTGAAATTCTCGGAGAACGTATGGAAGAAGATTATAATCAGCGACGCTTATGAACCCTATAGTGAGGTCGCCTATTTCGCCTCTTGCCGCCTGCTGTGCTGAGGTTTTGGCGTGATTCACCCGTCTCAAAATATCTTTTGCCTCATCGAAAAAGGCGCTACCCGCTTGAGTGAGTGACACGCTCCTTTTGGTTCTGTAGAGGAGCTCCACACCAACTTCCCGCTCCAAGTCCCGGATTTGCATCGAAAGCGGGGGTTGGGAGATGTGAAGCTTGTGTGCGGCACGCCCAAAATGCAGTTCGCTTGCAACGGTCACAAAATATCTCAGGTGTCGTAACTCCATATATATATATTATATATTAAAATTAGCGTAATAATATATTAGACCCTGACATCGAAAGAGCTGACAATTTAAATAATATTGTCTTTGGGCGCTTTATTCGCAATTTAAGATGAATTATGCGTGTAGTTTGACGAATACCAATAAATTTCAAAAGGTACTCTTAGTCAAGATTTGTTATCTTTTGGAGCTATAAATTTAACCAGATTAGGGGAGACTGAAAATGGCTGACAATTGGCGAAGTAAGATCATTACGGGTGGTGATGTGCGCGCACCCAATAGGGCGATGTTAAGGGCTGTAGATTTTGGGGATGATGACTTTCAGAAGCCAATCATCGGGGTCGCCAACGGACATTCTAATATGAACCCTTGCAACGCAGGTATTCAGCCGCTCGTCGATCGTGCAATGGAAAGTATTCGAGAGGCAAATGGTATGCCACAGGTTTTTGGAGTTCCCACCGTAACCGATGGTATTGGTATGGGAACTGATGGTATGAAATATTCGTTGGTCTCACGAGAGGTAATTGCAGATGCAATTGAAACTTCGGTCAATGGTCAGTTGATGGATGGTGTGCTAGTTGTTGGAGCATGTGATAAAAATATGCCCGCCGGCATGATGGCTATAGCGCGAATGAACGTTCCAGCGATATATGTGTATGGTGGGACCATTAAACCGGGTAACTGGAAAGGCGAAGATTTAACGATTGCAAGCGCTTATGAAGCGGTAGGGGCTTTTAGTGCTGGAAAAATCTCAAAAGAGGATTTTGTTGGTATTGAAAAAAATGCATGTCCGACTTTTGGAGCCTGTGGGGGTATGTTTACAGCGAATACTATGTCTTCCTCTTTTGAAGCATTGGGAATGAGTTTGATGGGCTCATCGGTGATGGCGGCAGTTGATCCAGAGAAGGCGGATTCAGCAGGAGACTCTGGTCGAGTTTTAGTCAATGCAATAAAAAATAATATCCGACCAAGAGATATCATCACTAAAAAATCGATCGAAAACGTGGTTTCATTAATTATGGCAACGGGCGGTTCTACAAATGCTGTCCTACATTATTTGGCGATCGCATCGGCGGCAGAGATTGATTGGACCATTGATGACTTTGAGCGTATTCGTCAAAAAACACCAGTATTTTGTGATCTTAAGCCTTCAGGTAAATATGTTGGAGTTGACTTGCATAAGGCTGGCGGTGTTCCCCAGGTGCTTAAGATGTTATTGGTGAATGGTTTGCTGCACGGTGACTGTATGACTATTACTGGTCGTACTATCGCTGAGGAACTGGAGCAGATCCCGAGCGAGCCTTCTCCGGAGCAAGACGTAATCAGACCATTTGATAAACCTCTTTATAAGCAAGGTCACTTGGCTGTATTAAAAGGTAATCTCGCAACAGAAGGGTGTGTAGCTAAAATTACAGGATTAAAGAACCCTGTCATTACTGGCCCAGCAAGAGTATTTGACTCTGAAAAGGAGACAATGGAAGCAATCATGGGCGGTAAGATAAAAGCTGGAGATGTGTTAGTGATTCGCTATGAAGGGCCCAAAGGAGGCCCAGGAATGCAAGAGATGCTTGCCCCAACTTCTGCGTTGATTGGTGCCGGACTCGGTGAGTCGGTTGGGCTTTTAACTGATGGACGATTCTCAGGAGCGACTTGGGGGATGGTCGTCGGGCATGTGGCGCCCGAGGCGTTTGTAGGGGGTAACATCGCTTTGGTTGAGGAGGGTGATGAGATAACGATTGACGCACATAAGTTATTAATTGAGATGAAGGTGTCCGATGACGAACTCACTAGGCGGAGGAGCAATTGGAAACAACCAGCGCCTCGATTCAAGCGCGGATTACTTGCCAAATACGCCTATTTAGTCTCGACCGCCTCAAAGGGTGCGGTAACTGATAATTTAGGCTAATGCTTAACAGAGCATAAAAAAGCCACCCTCGCGGTGGTTTTTTTATGCGGGTACGTCAGTCACTAACATTTTTTGGAGTCGAAGAATCTCATCTTTTAACAAAAGTTTGCGTTTCTTCATTCGCTTTAAGTGTAATTCGTCGGGTTTATGCGATTCAATCAAGGCGCTGACAGCCCCGTCAAGACCGCGGTGCTCTTCCGTTAGAGCTGCGATTCTATTTCTTATAATTGAACTCGAGCCAAATACTTCTGCCATAAACTTTGTCTTGTTGGTGCGTTTAAATATGCCAACTATTCTTGAAACTGCCCCATAAATATTGAGGGTTGATGCCATTTTAGTTATTTTTACCGGAAATTGCGATTAGCCCAAAACGCCTCTTAAACACTTATTTACTTTCCTGAAAAAAGCCCCCCAGGGGGAGTGGGGGGCTAAGGGATCTCTCTTTAGGGAGGAGGTAATTAAAGAGATATCATGACAAACCCACAAGGATTCGATGTGTATGCCACGTTTTGAATGGTAATTTTATTCTTAAAGTAATACAATATAGACCAGATGAATATAATATATTCACATTTGGAATATATATGACTTTTATTGTGAAGTGCTTTCAACATACCAAATAATTACTATTATGTTGCGTAACAAAAAAAAGCCCTCACAAGGGAGGGCTTATAAAATTTCTCTTTTTTGGAGGAGGAGATTAAAGAGAACAATTAAAACATTATAGCAATTGTTGCGATGCGTCAATACATATCTTAAATATTTTTTATATCTTTATATTCTTTTATATAAACTAATAATTGTAATTAGGTATTATATATTCGTTATTTTCATATATAGGTCATATTGTGGATAGATTCAAGTTAATGAAGCTGTTTGTTCGTATTGTCGAGACTGGAAGTTTCTCTGCTGTTGCGAGGGAGCAGGATATGCTACAACCTTCCGTCAGTAAGCACATGAATAGACTCGAGCAAAGCCTTGGAGTTCGGTTATTGAACCGAACCACGAGAAAAATTTCATTGACGGATGCAGGTAGAGAATACTTTCAGCGTTGTCAGAGAATTATTGATGACGTTAACGAGCTAGAAACGGAGGTACTTGGCCTACAAAATAAGCCAACTGGTACCCTTCGCATTAGCAGTCCCGTGGCATTTGGTCAAATTTATATGCTTCCGTTACTACTTGCATTTAGAAATAAGTTTGCGGGGATGGGAGTCGACTTGTCTTTAGATGACCGCTACGTTGATCTTGTTCAGGAGGGATTCGATGTGGCTATCCGATTCGGCGAGCTCGAGGATTCTCAGTTAGTAGCCCGACATATCGGGAGTAGTGCGCGGGTTTGCGTAGCGTCTGCATCTTACTTATCGCAACACGGTGTGCCTCAAACTCCGAACGCACTAAAAATCCATAACTGCATTACGTACACACATCTTTTTTCGAGCGTCTGGCCCTTTCGTGATGCCAACGGTCTTGTATCTATAAAAGTCGGAGGTAATTTTAGAGCAAATAGCGGATACGCAATTCGAGATGCTGTAATTAATGGTGTGGGCATTGCTTTGATCCCTGCTCTACTTGTTAAGGAGGAAATAGAGAATGGTACTTTAGTCTCAATCTTGAACGATTATGCTCCGGATCCGATCAGGATTTCAGCTGTTTATCCTTCAACAAGATTGATTCCTCGTAAAGTCAAATTGTTCGTTGATTTTATCAAAGATGAGTTCGTAAAGATTCCTTTATTGCACCCTAGTAAACCATCTAAGCCAGTTCCAAGGCTAAGGTCTAAGCCGGGTGTCGTAGTTGAAATGGGCAGATAACGATATTGTTGCTGCAGTTTAAAACTCAGTTACACTGGCGAACCAACATAGTTCGACACGCGTTTATAAGTGAAAAATGTAACTGGATGCTCCATTTGAAGATGAGTGAAAGTAAAAGGGTATATGGGTAAGAAACTGACGACATACACAGCTGACGATATTGAAATACTAGAGGATCTAACGCCTATTTTACATCGACCGGGGATGTACACCGATCCCGTTAATCCAAATCATGCTTTAGTGGAAGTCATCGATAACGCTTCAGATGAGGGGCTCGCCGGATACGCAAAGAATGTGGAGATTACGATCTATGAGGATGGTTCTGCTGAAGTTGTTGATGACGGCAGAGGTATTCCGATTGATATTCATAAAACTAAGAAAATTCCCGCGATACAAGTTATTTTTACGACCTTACACTCAGGTGGGAAGTTTCGGAAGACAGATTCCGAGTCAGTTTACCGAATAGCTGGTGGTTTGCATGGTGTCGGTGTATGCGTCAGTAATGCACTGTCGTCAAAGTTGGAGGCTGAAGTCAAGAGAGACGGCGCGCTTTATCAAATTACATTCGGTCCAAACGGAAAAATTAAAACGCCGTTAAAAAAACATAAAAAGTTACCGTCTAGTAAGACAGGTACTCGAATTAGATTTTGGCCGGATCCAAAATACTTTGATAGTGTTAAATTCGATATTTCTGAGCTCACCGCATTACTCAGAGCTAAGGCGATGCTGCTGCCTGGGGTTCGCTTTTCTTTGGGGTTAGAAAAGCATGGGGAGATCGACCTTCAGAGCTGGCATTTTCCCAAAGGAATCGAGGGATATTTTGCCGAAGCTATGACCGACCAGGATGCTGTCGCGACCACATTTTTTGGTGAACGATACATCGCCAATTCATCAGAATCTGATTCATTTGCGGAAGGGGAGGGTGCTCAGTGGGCATTATCTTGGACGGGAGATGGAGAAGTTATTAGTGAGTCTTACGTCAATATGATTCCTACAAGGCAAGGTGGCACACATGTGTCGGGGCTGAGAGACGGCGTTTATCAGGCTATAAAGAGCTTTATTGATCACCATGCAATGGGCCAACGAGGTTTAAAAGTAGTGCCAGATGATGTCTGGAGTAGAGCTAGTTTTGTCCTTGCATGCAAAATCCTGGATCCACAATTTAAAGGACAGGTAAAGAATGAGTTGATATCTCGGGACGCATTTAAGCTCGTTTCCCAGATGATTCGAGATCCAATTGAATTATGGCTAAATCAACACGTAGACGAAGGGAAACGCATTGCTGAGTTAGTGCTTCGCCAAGCAGCTCAACGTACGCGGTCAGCTCAAAAAACAGAACGTCGAAAGAGCTCTGGGGTAGCTGTTTTGCCAGGCAAGTTAACAGATTGTGCCTCTGAGGATCCGGCTCGGAATGAGCTATTCATCGTTGAGGGTGACTCCGCAGGGGGCTCCGCTAAAGGTGCTAGGGATAAAGAATTTCAGGCAATCTTACCACTCAAGGGTAAGCCAAAAAATACATGGCAGGATGCACCAAATTCCCTTTATTCGAATAAGGAGATTGAGGCGATTGCTGTTGCAATTGGGGTCGACCATCATGTTTTGGGTGATTCTGCAGATTTATCGAATCTGCGATACAACAAAATAAATATTCTTGCGGATGCGGACGTTGATGGCGCGCACATCCAAGTTCTTTTATTGACTTTGTTTTTTCGTCACTTCCCGAAGCTCATCCAAGGTGGTCACATATACATTGCACAACCACCGCTATTTAGAATTGATGTTCCNGCACAAGGNAAGAGNAAGCCANNNCGNAAGCTCTANGTTTTNGATGAAGTTGAGCTNANNACNNTAGANGAAAANTTAGTTGANGAGGGTGTAAANCGNGANTCCTGGTCGGTTAGTCGNTTNAAAGGNTTGGGNGAGATGAGTCCNGATCAGCTNTGGGATACGACNCTAAATCCNGATACTNGACGNGTNTTNNANGTNACNTATGANGATGTGATGGAAGAGTCTCTTGGATATATTNGNCATGATGATGGCTCGAGAGAANGCNGGTCAGCGTAGAAACTGGATGGAGACTTTTGGTAATTTGGTGGAGGCAGATTTTTCATGAATAAACGTGTCTTCTGTTTAAAGGCTTTACTTTTTATTTTATGTGGCTTAGTAGGATTTAATGGTTATGCCAACGATGCCACAATTACGGAATACGGGATTTATAACAAAAATANAGANCTCATAAAGACAACCACACTTATTCCTGCTAATGAAGTTGTTAGATTTGGATTTTGTTTCGAAGTCTTCGTGAATTTTTTCGATGATGATAAGTATATGCTGACGCAATCATTGGTCCATCCTGAAATTTCTGACGATGGTGGTTGGCCTAATAAGGGGTACAACGTCCCTAGAAAATTCAAGGTTNAAGACGGCCTTGCCTCTGGATGCGTTGGATACAACGCGCGATCCAGTGATGAAGCGCCCGCTGGGGCTTGGCGATTTAGCCTGTCAGACGGTAGTAACGAGTTGCTAGATTTCTCGTTTCATTTGAAATGAAATGATCTAAGCTGATTGCATAAGAGTAAACACATGAGTCAACAGAGAGAGTTATTTGAAATGAGCAAAGTCGTAGATAAGTCAGCCAAGAAATCTAATACTCAGTCCAAGAGAAAATCTACTGACACGCTCCCGGAATACTTCGCGCCGCTGCAGCATCTGGACTTCGCCGATGCAATTCCGTTGGGGCGGTATGCCTCGACTCAGTATCTACAGTATGCTATTGCGACGGTTAAAGATCGAGCTCTACCGCGGCTTGCTGATGGCCAAAAACCGGTTCAATCAAGGATCTTGTACGCGATGTGGGAGATGAACGCGACTGCAGGAAATTCCCGAAAAAAGTCAGCTAGAGTTGTGGGCGATGTATTAGGTAAGTTTCATCCCCACGGGGACTCATCGGTCTACGATGCATTAGTGCGTATTTCCCAGAATTTTACTCTTCGTTATCCGTTGGTGGATGGTGAGGGGAATTTCGGATCCAGAGATGGAGATGATGCGGCGGCTATGAGGTACACCGAGGCCCGACTCACTAAATTTTCTGAAATTTTACTTAATGAACTGGGAGAAGGGACTGTCGATTTCATTCCTAACTACGACGGGAGTGTTACGGAGCCTTGCTTTTTACCAGCTCGGCTGCCTGTTTTATTGCTTAACGGCGCCAGTGGTATTGCGGTAGGAATGGCGACCGAGATACCTAGCCATAATCTTCGTGAGGTGTCTTCGGCGGTCGTTGCGCTTATCAAAAAGCCCAGTATGACCATTAAGCAGGTTATGCGATACATCAAAGGTCCTGATTTTCCAGGTGGCGCTCAGATTATCACTAGTACTTCTGACATCGCTGAAGTTTACAGTACAGGCCGAGGTGCCATGCGAGTGAGAGCCAGATGGGCGGTTGAAAAATTGGCGAGAGGTCAGTGGCAGTTGGTTGTCACAGAGTTACCCCCGGGTGTTTCTGCTAGGAAGATTCAAGAGGAAATTGATGCGATTACGAATCCGCAGCCTCGTTTAGGTAAGAAGTCAATAACGGCTACCCAGCAAAAAGAAAAGCAAACCATGTTGTTAGTTTTAGATCGGATGAGGGACGAGTCGGACCGAGTCAACCCAGTGCGTATGGTCTTTGAGCCTAAGACATCTAAGATCGATGAGGGCGATTTTATAAACGCGTTACTTGCTCGAACCAGTTTGGAAACTAATGTGTCTGTTAATTTGGTCAATGTTGGATTAGATGGCCGTCCGGCAGGAAAGAACCTTCTCGATATATTAAGGGAGTGGATTGATTTTCGACGAGAAACGGTTACGAAAAGGACGCGTTTTCGTTTAGAAAAGGTTGAGGATCGTATTCATGTGTTAGAGGGACGATTGCTTGTTCTTTTGAACATCGACAAGGTTATAAAAATAATCAGAAATTCTGAGCAACCCAAACAAGATTTAATTTCAACTTTTAATTTATCGGATCGCCAAGCGGATGACATCTTAGATATGAGGTTGAGGCAATTAGCGAGACTAGAACATATAAAAGTGGAGCAGGAGCTTAAAAACTTAAAGCAAAATGAGAAAGCATATAAGGCAGTATTAAAAAATAAGGACCGACTAGAGCAACTCGTTATAGAAGAGATACAATCCGACACGAAGGAGTTTGGGGATAAGAGACGCACGGTCATAGAAGTATCGGAAAAGGCTGTCTTGGAAGTGAAGACTTCCAACGACCCTATCACGGTTGTTTTCTCAAAAAAGGGTTGGATCCGTTTGCGTCAAGGATGGGATGTTGAGCCGAGCAGTTTATCTTTCAAAGAAGGGGATGGTCTAGCTTCAATTATTAATAGTCGCACGGTAGATCCTGTCGTTTTTTTAGATTCCAAAGGTCGTGCTTATAGCATTGATGCAAATGTTCTTCCTTCGGGGAGGGGGGATGGTGTACCAGCGTCATCTTTGTTGGATTTACAGGATGGCGCACAAGTTATGCATTGTATTGCTGGATCATTAGAAGATAGCGTTTTTGTAGCAACTTCGGGAGGTTATGGGTTTTTTGCTAAGTTAGGAGATATGGTATCGAACCGAAGAGCGGGTAGAGACTTTATGACGATTCCTTCTAATGAGGTACCAATCACACCACAATTTTTTAGTCAGAAAGCGGATCGTTACGTCGTTTCGGTATCTGAGAAAGGTAAGCTTCTTGCCTTCGCCGCTGACGAGATGAAATTTTTATCTAAGGGTCGAGGAATAATTGTGATGGGGTTAGATAATGAAGATAAACTTTCGGTTGTTAGTGTGATAGCAAAGCGAGCAGCTAGAGTTATAGGCCGATCACCAAGGGCTCAGAAAGAAGACGCGATTTTACTATCCGGGGAAAAATTCGAGCATCACTTCTTGCGGCGCGCGCGCATGGGGCGTGTACTCCCAAAAAAATTGAAGGGCCCCTATAAACTCTCTAATGTGTGAGAAAGATCGTTGATTTTTTGGTGTTAGGGTCTTCTGCTCGTTTGCGTCGTCAAATCCCAGTTACGGCAACAATGTTGAATGAGGCAGTATCGTCCCTTAGTTTCTTGATCTTTTGATATTCCTGAGACGCGTACCACTTTCGAATGGTGTCCATATCTGGAAATTCGCATATTACAAGTCGTTGAGGTGACCAGCTACCTTCCAACTTTTCTAAAGCACCTCCACGAGCGAGAAATTTCGCATTATAGTTTGAAAGAGAGGTACCCACCTTGGCACGATATCTTTCATATCCGTCTGGATCTAGAACCGTAATTTCTGCAATCAGGTATGCTGACATGGTGACTAAGCCCTATCAATATTGGTGAGGAATCTAATTTACACGGGATTTGGAGTTTTCAAAAGATTTGTTGTTATTTATTAAGTTAAAAGGTACAGGAAAATGAGAACACGTATTACTGAGCTGTTAGGGATCGACTATCCAATCATTCAAGGTGGTATGCATTACGTTGGGTTTGCCGAGCTGGCTGCTGCCGTATCCAATGCGGGTGGGCTGGGTACCATTACTGGTTTGACTCAAAAGTCGGCTGAGGACTTGCGGACTGAAATTCGCAAATGTAAAACACTAACTGATAAACCTTTTGCGGTAAACCTTACTTTTTTACCATCTCTAGCAACGCCGGATTATCCGAGTTATGTCAGGGTTATTGTGGAAGAGGGGGTAAAAGTTGTGGAGACTGCTGGTCGTAACCCTCAGCAAGTGATGCCCGAACTTAAAGAGGCAGGAGTGAAAGTTATTCATAAATGTACTTCGGTGAGGCACTCATTAAAAGCTCAGTCTATTGGATGTGATGCGGTATCAGTTGATGGTTTTGAGTGTGGTGGTCATCCAGGAGAGGACGACGTGCCTAATTTTATATTACTTCCGCGAGCAGCAGATGAGCTTGAGATTCCGATTGTCGCATCCGGCGGGATGGCAGATGGCCGCTCGTTAGTGGCAGCACTATCCCTTGGTGCTGATGGGATAAATATGGGAACGCGGTTCATGGCAACACAGGAAGCTCCTTGCCATCAAAATGTAAAGGAGGCATTACTGGAGGCAACCGAACTAGATACGAGGTTGGTCATGAGGCCGTTGCGCAATACGGAGCGTGTGCTGAATAACACTGCTGCGCAAAAACTTTTGGAGAAGGAAAGTAGTCTTGGCGATAATATTAAAATTGATGATGTGCTAGACCAAGTCGCCGGTGTATATCCAAAAGTTATGCTTGATGGTGAAATGGAAGCCGGTGTTTGGTCCTGCGGAATGGTCGTAGGTTTGATCAATGACATACCATCTTGCAAAGATTTGGTTGAACGTACGATGGCCGAGGCGAAATCAATTCTCGATAAACGAAGTCAGCAATTATTGGCTTAAATGTAGCGTAATCATTCTTAAAAACTATAGTTACTATGAAATGCTAACGAAGCAGTTGTCAGAGGATGGATTGAAGCAGCGTTGCTACACCGTTATTTTTGAGGCGGATACGCCAGCTGGGCGGTTTTTTGATCTTTCGTTGGTTTGGCTTATTGTTATGAGTGTTACTGTAGTGATGCTCGACAGTATCGATTCTATTCACTCAAGTTGGGGTCAGCAGTTATTGATTTTAGAGTGGATGTTTACGGTTATATTCACTATTGAGTATGTTGCGAGGCTCTGGTGCGCACCCAAGCCGTTGGCCTATATGCGCAGCTTTTATGGCATCGTAGACTTTTTGGCAGTTATTCCTACGTATTTAGCGTTACTTGCTCCTGGTATTCACGTTCTCATTGATATCCGTGTGCTTAGGTTGTTACGACTATTTAGATTATTGAAGTTGACAGCCTATGTGACTGAGTACGCGACTTTAGGACGGGCCCTCTACTCTTCAAGAAGAAAAATCTTAGTGTTTTTGACCTTCGTTGGTATGGTGGTGCTGATAATGGGAACGGTCATGTATGTCGTTGAGGGTCCCCAGAACGGGTTTACGAGTATTCCAATGTCGGTATATTGGGCCATAATGACAATGACTACTGTTGGATTTGGCGATATTTTTCCGCAGACTGATATTGGCAGAATCGTTTCATCGTTTACGATGCTCCTTGGCTGGGGAATACTTGTTGTGCCAACTGGAATCGTTAGTGCTGAATTCGTATTCCAGAGGGATAAACCTACTACAAGGACGTGTGGTGAGTGTCTTAGTGAGGGGCATCTTACAGATTCTAAATTTTGTCGAAATTGTGGTGCTGAACTTTAATCCTCTATCAAGAGGGTGGGAATCTTGATAAAGTATCAGCCTGAATAATAAGGAAGGGTAGTCAGCAGATGTTCAGGTTCTTAGGTATCGGTTTGAGCATATTTTCAATGATCATTTTAGTTGGATGTAGTGAACCATCTGATGATGGGTCCATAGAGGCTCCAGATGAATCAGGGATATTTTTGCAAATTTTGTTAGAAGATGAAAAAGGCCAAGAGATCAGTTACGTTTTATTTAATCCGAATGTTAAGACTCTAGATGCGTGCAACGCGTCTGCAGAGGCATCAATGGACAATATTGTCAAACGGTTGCCACCGGAATACAGTTCATCCAAAGTCACTGGTTGGTCATGCTCTCTTACAAATCCAGAGGCTGGAAAAACGAAAATAGATCGTGTAGACGCTTAAGCGTTATTTCATAAATGTATTAACTCGTTCCCTCGGACCGAGGAGGTACGCATGTAATAGGATTTGTGATTTAGTTTCAATTTTCAAGTTATGACTTGAATGGCCGGCTTGATGAGCGCAGACTCAAGTTGGCTTTCATAATTATTACTGCAACTTTTAATGGTAAATACATGAGCGAAAATATCCTGAAGTATTTGAGAACTCAAGGTGAGCAATTGGATGCTGACATTGCGAAAGCGTTAAAAATTCCAAAGGCGCAGCTCGAACAACAATTAGCCGAGCTGCTATCTACGGGTGCCGTGATTTGTTGTCACGTGACTCGGTTTAGTGGTGATAAAAAAATAGAGGGAATGAGCTATCGCCTTTCCGCTCATGTTCCCCCCAGAGCTCCCGGTAGAAAGCCTGGTGGTAAGGCTAAGGCAGCGTCTAATGACGATTCTGATGAAGAGTAATACCTCGCCTCTAATGACATCGAGCGAGTTCTTTAAAATTTAACTATTCCAAGATCGTGGCGCTCATTAATTGGTTTCCTGGCCACATGGCGCAGGCGAAGCGTAAATTAAGTAACGCATTAGCTTCGGTAGATGTTGTTGTAGAGGTGCTCGATGCAAGAATGCCTGCGGCTAGTATGAATCCTCTTTTTGATGAGTTACGCAAAGAAAGGCAGCGTCCTGCTCTGAAAATTCTAAATAAGGCTGACTTGGCAGATCAAGCTGTTACCGCGCATTGGATAGAATATTTTATGGACGTCAATTCGTCGGCGAGCGCGTTGCCAATTATCGGAAAGTCCAAACACGATGTACGCAAGATTATCGATTCCTGTCATAAGCTAGCGCCTCATCGGGTCGATGCGATTAAACCACTGAGATTAATGGTCTCTGGGGTTCCTAATGTTGGTAAGTCGACGATATTAAATGGCCTTTTAGGCCAATCAAAAGCGAAAGCTGCTGACGAGCCGGCCATCACTAAAATGATTACTCGCTATGAGGTCAACGATGAGTTAATTATTTACGATAGTCCAGGTGTAATGTGGCCCAAAGTAGATTCTGAAGAAACTGGTCTTCTTCTTGCGGTAAATAATGCAATCGGCGTTAACGCTTACAATATTGAAGAGGCGGCGATTTTTTTAATAGAACAAATGATAAGAAGGTATCCAGACGCGCTTGTGAGGCGATACAAAATCAAACTTAGTGATATGGATGCGGTAGCGTTTATAGAGTTAGTTGGAGACAAACGTGGTATGCGCTCCAAAGGTGGATACGTCGACTTCGAAAGGGCTGCGCAATTGGTGGTAACCGATTACCGCCAGGGAAGATTCGGGCGAGTATCCCTGCAAAAAGTAGGTGATTTGGTCTAAAATTAACAGGGCTTTCGGTAAGTTCGATTAAATAACAGAGAGGAGAAAAATATGGCAAAAGCTTATTGGATCGCTTTTTACCATTCAATAAATGATCCTGAGGCAATGAAAAAATACTCAGAATTGGCGAGACCAGCGGTAGAGAGTGGAGGAGGACGCTTTGTTGCTAGAGGTATGCCAACAAAAGTTTATGAGGCGGGAAAAGACCAGCGTGTCGTAATGATTGAGTTCGATAGCGTTGAGCAAGCTATGGCAACGCACGACAGTTCCGCATATAAGGTAGCCCTTGATGTGATGGGCGATGCCGCTATTCGTGATATGCGCATTGTAGAAGCCATATAATTTGATTAACTTGGCCAGTATTTGACCCTAGGGAATCTAATGTCCCTGGGGTCTAATTGACCGGTAAGTTAGCTTTAAGTTTTTTCATAAAGAAGCCTCCCAGTGCCAACATGCCAAAACTTGTAACGAAGAAGCTGATGGTGTAGCCGTACGTTGTTGATAAAATCCCGAAAACAATAGTACCGATTGCTTGGCCGCTAAATAGGCTCATGGCAAATACTGAGATTGCGGTCCCCCTAGCCTTTGGATACATTTCTGTCGCTTTAGTCTGTAGCGTGTTGTGCAGCATATAAAAGCCGAATCCACCTAAAATACACCAAAGACCCACCAGTGCTATTGAATCTGTAATTGTCAGGCCCATTAAAAAGATAAATAAGATGACGGTTCCGGTGGCTATAAATCCCACTTCACCCAGTATCGCTTGGAACTTTCGAATAGAAATTGTGTAGAAAATACCACCAAGACCGAAACCTGAGAGTAATAGGCCGATAGTCATGTAACTCAGATTTAGTTCCGACTGTATCCATGCGCCGACAAACGCAAAGCTACCGTAAAATAAAGCTCCTTCTAGAAACACTGTGATCAGAATGGTCCGACACCAAGAGTTTTTGAAGATGCTTACGTAAGTTCGCACAGGATTGAGTGTGAAAGAGGGGGCTGCGTTTGACTCCGATAGCTTACGATAACGTAAATCGAAGGCTGAGAGTATTACAGTCATAATAAAAAATGCAATCGAAAAGAAATAGAAGGCAGTCCGCCAAGAGGACAATTCGGCTAAAGCGCCACCGAGTGATGGGCCGAAAATCTGTCCTAACAATATAAAGGTGATGAAGTTTCCAAGGCTAATTTGACGGTCTTCGTACTTTGTGTGGTCGCCGATCCAAGCAAGTGAGACGGGGATAATACCCGCGGCCCCAATTCCGGTTAGGAAACGCAGCGCGACTAGCCAATCTAAATTCTGTGAGAAAGCTGACCCAATGGACCCAATTGAAACAATCGCAGTTGCTATCGATACGGTTCGTAGACGGCCAAAGCGATCTCCAATTGGGCCGTAAAAAATTTGAAATAATCCGTATGCAAGGGTAAACGCGGCAACCACAATGGCGGCTCCTGCGTGGCTAACTCCATACTCAGCCGCAATATTAGGTAATAGCGAGTCGAAAACTCTAAGGTTTGCCCCCGAGAGGAATGCGGCAGCGGCGAGTACATAAAATCGCAGATCCATAAGATAATATCGACATAAAGTATAAGATTGGTGTGAATGATAGATGATTTCTTAATTATTTTTAGAGTAGACTCAACAATCAAGAATTTAATATTTAAATCTATGTTGCGAGGAGTCCTAATGTTGGGATTGAATACACGATGTACATTGCTAATTCAGTTGTGAGCTAAGTATGTTCAGTAGTCATCTGCAAAGTAGAGCGAGGAATCAAAGGAGGATCATGTATATAGGCTTTATCGTGGCGCTGTTATGCGCAGTTGCGGCTGCTGGATCTGGCTTGGGATACCGGTTTGGGTTGTGGCATTTTAGGACAGGTTTTGAAATCTTGAAATGGTCATTCTTTTTATCTGGCGCCACATTGTTAGTCCTACTGGCTTGTATGTTTTTTATCCAAACCAAAACGAGAGCGGATACGATCATTGGAGGCATTGGTATTGCGATTTGTCTTGTGTTGGTATACGTGCCGTATAGCTGGAAGAAGACGTTAGACGCAAATCCTTACATCCATGATATTACGACCGATACTTTAAATCCTCCCGATTTCGTTGTCGTTGAAGAATTGAGGTCCGCGGAAGAGCATTCAATTGAGTACGACGGACTCGAGGTTGCAAAGCTCCAACGCAGGGCTTACCCGGAGCTTAAAACGTTAGTTTTAGAAGGCGACATTGAAAGTATGATCAAGTTGGCAGAGGACGTTTTGAACGACATGGATTTAGAAGTCGTGAGTGTGGAGCCTGCTGCCGGTCGTGTTGAGGCAGTCGCGACCACATGGCTGTTCGGTTTTCAGGATGATATGGTTATTCGGCTTAAGGCAATCGATGGGGCCAAGGTAGAGGTTGACGTGAGGTCTAAATCACGTGTTGGCAGGAGTGATTTAGGTCAGAATGCTAAGAGAATCCGACAATTCATGAAGGGACTCACGGCCAATCACTCTGCTTCGTGACGAGTGAGCGCTTCTTTATTGTTACTTATCAGTATTACGGATGAATTCAGCTGCACGTTCAGCGATCATCATTGTTGGTGCGTTGGTGTTGCCTGATGTGATCGTTGGCATCACAGATGCATCGACGACTCTTAGGTTTCTTATCCCGTGAACTTTTAGCTCTGGATCTACGACGCTAAGGGAATCATTTCCCATTTTGCATGTTCCAACTGGATGGAAAATTGTTGTACCCAGATCGCCTGCAGCCTTTAATATCTCTTCATCACTTTGTATGTTCGGCCCAGGTAATATTTCCTCTGGTTTAAATGGTTTAAGTGCTTCGGCTGACATGATGTGGCGAGTAAACTTCACTGAATCAACGGCAACCTTTTTATCCTCTGGGGTGGAGAGATAATTTGGGCTGATATCTGGATGAGTATAAGGACTTGAATCGGCTATGTGGACCGTTCCCCTACTGGTGGGCCTTAAATTACAAACAGATGGTGTGACGGCGGGATAGTCATGGAGTGGTTCGCCGAATTTTTCCAAAGACAATGGTTGGACGTGCCATTCAATGTTTGCTGATGATTGGTCAGGATCACTTTTCGCAAAGGCGCCAAGCTGCGATGGTGGCATGGTCATGGGGCCAGACTTAAAGAATAGATATTCGAGGCCCATCATTGCTTTCCCCCAAAGCGTTTTATAACGGTCGTTTAATGTTATGGTATTTTTGAGTTTATACTGAATTCTCACCTGCAGATGGTCTTGTAGATTCTCTCCTACGCCAGGAATATTTTTTACTACTTTAATACCTGATTTTTCAAGATGGGCTGCATTCCCCACGCCGGATAGTTCCAAGATCTGCGGACTGCCAATAGCGCCAGCCGACAAAATGACTTCTTGCTTCGCTTTGATTACGCCATGCATGTCTCCAAGCACGCGCACTTGTACACCGTCGGCTTTTGGTGTTTCTTGCTCTAAGTCGTCGAAAACCAGTTTTTCTGCATGTGCATCACTAAGGATGGTTAGATTTTTTCGATTTTTGATGGGCTTAATAAAGCAGCGCATGGCATTCCATCGTGTGCCGTTTCTCTGGTTGACTTGGAAATAGGCATTACCAAAGTTATCCCCGGTGTTAAATTCTGGAATTTTAGGTATTCCCTTTTCCTCTGTCGCATCACGCCAGGCGTCTAAAATTTCCCAACTCACGCGCCGCTCTTGCACAGGAAGCTCTCCTCCGGACCCGTGATGCGCGTTAGCGCCGTGTACGTAATCTTCCATACCCTTGAAGTAAGGTAGGACTTCATCCCAAGACCAACCTGGATTTCCAGCACCGACCCACCGCTCATAGTCCGAACGTTGCCCCCTCATGTAAATCATCGCATTAATTGAGGTGCAACCACCAAGAACCTTTCCCCTGGCGTAG
Organism: Betaproteobacteria bacterium TMED22; assembly: GCA_002167745.1. GTDB lineage: Bacteria > Pseudomonadota > Gammaproteobacteria > Burkholderiales > Eutrophovitaceae > Eutrophovita. Next base: position 120,419 of record NHCB01000006.1, on the reverse strand, counting down.
CCTATAGATCGGTCATTGAGCCCTTTTTCATGGGATGTTTTATACATCCAGTCAGTTCGAGGGTTGTTAATTGTGAATAGATAGCCAACAGGGATCGGAATCCAGAAATAGTTATCCTTTGATCCTGCTTCAATGAGTAAAACAGATTTCGATTCATCTGAGCTAAGGCGGTTTGCTAGAACACAACCAGCCGATCCAGCGCCAACGATTACGTAATCATACGAGCCAAGCGTTTTCATAAAACCGTGTCACCCATCTTTTTAGTTTCTTTTGGAAACTTTGTATGGGTCTTTGGTTTCACCATACAAAATGAATTTATAATTTCACTATGCAAAATGTATTTTTGCGAATGTAAAAATTATACCGATTACGGGAACCTTTGGCTTCTTATTAACAGAAAATATGTCGTAAATTGCCGAAAATTTTTAATTTTAAGTGTTACTCCTCGATAATTCGACTATGCTGTGATATGTCTTAATTGAGAACGGTAGTAGGCTGTTCGCTTAATCCTTTTAAAGATCCGTCCTGTTTTTATTTTTCATAATTCTAACGATTAATTTTTGAGGATTACTCACGCTGATTTTTTAGATGGAATTTACGAATAACGCAATCTTCGCAGGTGCGGTGCTCTTTTTGGTCAGCATTCTGGCAAGTGGCGTCGCTTCGAGGGCCGGAGCACCTTTGTTGTTGGTGTTCCTCGGTGTTGGTATGCTGGCAGGCCGAGAGGGAATTGGCGGTATAGCATTTGAAAGTTTTGAAGTTGCCTACGCAGTAGGCTCAATTTCACTAGCGATTATTCTATTCGATGGCGGTATGAGAGCGAGGGCGGAGAGTTCCAAAGTCGGTTTGAGACCCGCTCTGTCACTTGCAACTTTCGGCGTATTACTGACGACTATAGTTGTTGCTGCGGGTCTTCATTGGTTACTGGACTTTCCATGGGCTCAGGCTTTATTGATCGGGGCAATTGTGGGATCGACCGATGCTGCAGCTGTTTTCTCCATGTTGCATGCGAAGGGGTTGCAACTTAAAAAACGCGTTGGTACGACATTAGAAATAGAGTCTGGTTGTAATGATCCGATGGCAGTGTTTCTAACTCTAATTTTCGTTGAGGGGGCTCAACGTAATTACGATACTGAAGGTCTAGGGATTATCCTGAAATTTCTCTACCAGTTTGGTGTCGGAGGGCTTTTTGGTTGGTTAGGAGGGCAGCTCCTATCCAAGACAATTAGTAAGATTTCTTTAACGGCAGGCCTCTATCCGTTGCTGGCAGCCGCGGGCGGGCTAGCCTTGTTTGGGTTAGTGACGACTATGGGTGCAAGTGGTTTTTTGGCGATCTACATTGCAGGTCTTATTGTCGGAAATACCGAAGCGCATGCAGCTAACAATATTCGTAAGGTTCACGATGGACTTGCTTGGTTGGCTCAGATATCTTTATTTTTAATGCTTGGGTTATTGGTGACTCCCACCACGTTGACAGAATATTGGGCGGTTGGCGTAGTTGTTGCCTTACTGCTTGTCTTTGTCGCAAGACCGTTAGCAGTATTGGTGAGTTTGTCACCATTTCGGTTTCCTGCGCGTGAAAAATTATTCATCAGCTGGGTTGGATTGCGCGGAGCAGTGCCTATCGTGCTCGCGACGTTTCCGGTCCTCGGTGGATTGCCGGATGCGGAGCTCTACTTTAATGTTGCTTTTGTAACCGTATTATTTTCTTTGATTTTTCAGGGGTGGACTGTCGTTCCATGTGCGCAATGGTTAAAGTTGAAGTTGCCAGTTGAAAATGCGCCGTATTACGCCGAAAGTTTAGAGGTACCCGGGAGTTCCGATCTTACAGTTCTAGGTTATAAAATAGCGGAAAATAGTCCGATTACTGAACGCCGTATAGACAGCTTGATGGCTCCCGATGGGATTCGATTCATTGCTGCATTTCGGGGGGAAGAGCCAGTTAATCGCATTGACGAACATGTCATCGAGGCGGGTGATTCCATCTACGTGATATCACCGCAAGAGAAAGTCTTACTTGTGAACCAGATGCTATTGCCAACTGACGAGGTTGCTGAGTTAGAGCAAGCCCGATACTTTGGTGACTTTACTCTCAACGGCGACGCCATAATCGATGATGTGGCGGATATGTATGGTGGTGAAGTTCCGAGCACCGCGAAGCGGATGACACTCTCACAATTTATGCGGATACGCTTTAGAAACGAATGTGTAGTAGGCGATCGTGTTTTTTTTGGGCCTCTAGAGTTAGTAGCTAAAGAAGTTGATGACAGTGGTACCGTATTAAAGATCGGACTAAGAATCAGGGAGTAATTCGATTGCAAGATGATACGATGTTAACGTTCTGGCGTATATTAAATTTCATCGATAGATCAAAAAGGGATAAATAACATGAAGGAAGTCTTCATTTGCGGTGGTATTCGCACGGCAATAGGACGTTATGGAGGCGGGCTCTCTTCTGTTCGAGCTGATGATCTTGCCGCTGTGCCGATACAACATCTTAAAAATTCGTTGAATAAGGTGGATTGGGATCGACTTGATGACGTGGTTTTTGGTTGCGTGAATCAAGCTGGCGAGGACAATCGAAATATAGCTCGAATGGCGACGCTATTGTCCGGATTGTCTCCCCACATACCTGGGAGTACGATTAACAGGCTATGCGGTTCTGGGCTAGACGCGGTTTCTATTGCTGCTCGATCAATAAAATCGGCAGAGCAACAACTGGTCATGGCGGGAGGTATAGAAAGCATGTCAAGAGCTCCGTTCGTTATGCCAAAAGCAAGTCAAGCTTTCTCAAGGACCAATGAAATTTTCGATACTACGCTTGGATGGCGTTTTATCAATCCTAAAATGGAGAAGCTCTACGGTACCGATAGCATGCCAGAAACCGCAGAGAATGTTGCTAATCAATTTAATGTTAGTCGTGAGGACCAGGATAGATTTGCTTTGCTGTCTCAAGAAAAAGCGTTAAACGCCCAAGTGAGTGGTCGTTTCGATAGAGAAATCGTCCCCGTTTCAATACCTCAGCGAAAGGGTGAGCCAATTGTTTTTTCAAAAGATGAACACCTCCGACAAACCACACTTGATAAACTTGCTCTGCTCTCGCCTATCGTTAATGCTTCAGGGACAGTAACGGCAGGTAACGCATCAGGAGTAAACGATGGCGCTTGCGCGCTGATTCTAGCCAACGAAAATGCAATGCGAGCAAATCAATTGGCACCACTAGCTCGTGTGGTTGGCTTTGCTACGGCAGGAGTTGAGCCAAGATTGATGGGGATCGGTCCGGTGCCAGCTACTCAAAAGCTTTTGGCTAGGGAGAATGTCTCTATTGAAAATGTTGATGTTATTGAGTTGAATGAAGCATTTGCGGCTCAAGCGCTCGCCGTTACTAGGGAGTTAGGTATTGAGGACGGAGACCCGAGAGTGAATCCGAACGGTGGAGCGATCGCGCTCGGGCATCCTCTTGGGATGAGTGGCGCTAGACTCGCGTTAACGGCGGCTACAGAACTTTCCCTATCAAAATCAACTTATGCGCTGGTTACGATGTGTATTGGGGTGGGACAGGGCATTGCCATGTTATTAACACGGGTTTGAGTATAACGATCTCTTACGTTAGCCATGCCTTAAATATTGAGTTGCTAGGAGAGTCTGCTTGCAAGTGAGCGATGTCTTTGCTTATCCGTTCGATTGTAAATTTTAGTTTGTGTAGGACGTCGTCCCTAAAGATATGAATGGGAACAGTGGAGTTTGTTTTCTCCGAATCAATAATTCTTTGAACGCTATTTTTTGAAGGCTTTTGACGGTTGACTGCCACAATTATGTCCTCCGGTGCTAGTCCAGATCGCTGTGCGGCACCGTCATCAAACACCTGTTTTACGCGCAAACCCTGTGCTGTGTCGGTATACGTGAACCCTAAATCATGCTTTATCTGCATTAAATTTGAAGTGCTAAATGGTTTGATAAGTCCTCCATTGTCTGAGGCGTTTTGAGGCGCAGTGAACTCCAGCTTAATACCCGCATGGTTGAATATTGTTTTTAGCGGTAATTGTTTAGTGGAGCGAATAGCTCGGTCAAAGAAACTGCTTAGATTTAAACCTGAAACCTTAGAGGCTACCGTTTCGATTCCATCTTCAGGAACGCCGATATTTTTCCTCCCGTACTGCTTCCATAGCGCCCTCATAACATTGTCTAGCGAGAAGCGCCCTTTTGTCTTTGCCCGCAAGTGCAAATCGAGCGAGAGCGCCGCCAAACTGCCTTTCGTGTAGTAGCTGACAATAGTATTGATAGCGCTTTCATCCTGTTTATAAAATTTAGTCCAAGCGTAGTAGCTCGATTCTGCTAATGTCTGCCTCGACTGCCCACGTGTTTTTTTGACTGTCGTTATGGTTTTGGCAAGCAAGCTTAAATAACGATTACTGTCTATTAGTCCTGCCCTTAAGAGCATAAGATCGTCATAGTAGGACGTGATTCCTTCAAATGCCCACAATAGTTCTGTGTAATTTTCTTTCGCTAAATTGTATGGTGAAAATGTCTCGGGTTTAAGTCTCTTCACGTTCCATAGATGGAAATATTCATGTGAACATAATCCAAGGAATCGCAAATAGTTATCATCAATATTTTGATTTTTATCCAAAGGCAAATCCGATTTAGAGCAGATTAACGCTGTCGAATGTGAGTGCTCAAGGCCACCATAACCATTACTAACTGCATTTACCAAGAAGGTATATCGATCGATGGGTAACTCTCCCCAAAATTTAATTTGTGTTTCAACAATTAATCTTAGGTCGCTGCAAATTCTACGAAGATTTGCCTGGGGGCATCCTGTGACGATGACATCATGAGGTACCCCTTCGACTACAAATGTAGATTTGATGAATTCACTAATTTCAAAAGGGTGATCAATCAATGCGTCGTAGGATGGGCTTGTGTAATCTCCGAAACCAGATCTGTCGACTTGGACCTTGTCCATCGAGCTCGCTACCCTCCAGTTTGAAGTCTTATCGAGCCACCTCGGTTTTGTAATAGTTACGGTATGGTCGTTCGACTCTAAGCCGTGAATTCTTATAAATAAACTCGTGCCATTAAAAAACGCTCTAAATTGATCAAGATATGCGGCTCTTACGGACTGGTCTCGAGCGTATACTTGATAATAAAGTGTAATCGGTTTGCCGTGGGTTTGGATCGACCAAGAGTCTTTATCGAGTTTCGGCATTTCGAGCTCTTTATCGCCGCAGAATGCTTTTATCCGGACTATATTTTTTGCGAAATCTCGGATGAGGTATGAACCGGGTATCCAAGCAGGTAAGGATATGAGTAGTTCTTCATGATTGTGAGTATCAACGTCACATGTAATGTTGTAGAGGTGAGCATAAGCCTCGTCCATAGAGACGTTGTAATGAATAAATGACATATTTATCGTGTCCTTAGGAAATCTGAGAGGTTTTCGATCACCGCCTGACTTTGTTCTTGTTGAACCCAGTGACCAGCGTCATCAATTAGGACTATATCTTTCATCGATGAGCACACGTGGTCGCGCATTTGTTCTATGGCACCCGGGGTTTGGTAGATACCCCAGTCATTTTTCCCCGATAAAAAAAGAGACGGTACAGTGATCTGGCGGCCAGCGAAAAGTGTCATCGCGGTCTGATTGATGCCTTCAACGGTGCATCGATACCACTGAAGTCCACCCTGAAAGGTATTTCTCTCGTACTCATTGACATAAACAGAAAGTTCGTCATCAGTCAGCCAATGACATTCTTTAATCTGAGTTTCGGTTGGCATGTGTGGTGCAACTGTCTCCGGCATTGTTTCATGTTTGTTCATGATGTAATAGGTCGGCATTTTGGCTATTAACTCAGGGTCCCATGAGGAGAGTTTTAACGGATGATTATTACTCCAGTCGGCACTTTTGTGGTGGTAGTAAGCTCTTATAAATTGATGAAGTCCTTGCGAAGCATTCATCATGTCTTTATTTGCGGAGGTTGTGGAATAATAAACTTGATAATGTTTTCGTGGCTCCTCGAGTAAATTTAATTGCTTCTCAAGGTCAATTAGAGATGGACGCTTTGAGCCCGATGTCGAATTCTCAATCATGGGGGATGTTCCAGTAAAAGGAGCACTCATCATGATGCAAGATTGGAACACATCTGGTCTGATCAACGCACAAGTTCCAGCAACATACGACCCAGAATCATGGCCGATAATGGCTTTGACTTGTTGGTAGCCGAGTGCTCTAACTAATCCAACAATATCTCGTGCTAAGTTAACTACGTTAAAGGGCGCTAACGAATCCTCGTATCGGCTACTCCAACCCGTTGTTCTGCCAAAACCGCGTTGATCTGGAGCCACAACGACATAGCCGAGCGATGAGAGCGCTGGAAGGACACGTCTCCAACTGTAGGCAAGTTCGGGAAATCCATGGGCGAGAATAATTAACGGTCGTTTCTTATCGTCCGGACTAGCTTCAAGGATATGCATCTCTAGCCCGTTATTATTTCGAATCTTACGAGATACGATTCCGTCGGGGAGTGGAACGTTGCCATATTGTGTTGATTGAATGGAGGTCATGATGTTTGTGAGTTAATTAAAAGTTACACTTAATTGTAAACGTGTGTCAGCTGTAATGTATGGACTTTATAATGAAAGCTGCTGATCGTATTTATTTTTTAATGCATGAGTTTTCGTTTATCCTAGTCCTTGAGCTCGATCAAAGAATCGAGGGTGCTCGTGGATGAGTTTATATTTGAACAGAAATAAAAATGTATGGCTCATTTGCTGGTCGTTAACTTTAGGGGATAGACGGTGATGCGAAATAAATTGACGAAGTTTTTACTAGTCCCATGTCTTATGGTTGGGTTATCAGTATTCGCACAAGTGTCGTCAGATTCGCTCGACTCAGATTCGGAAACGATTAAGCTGAAGAAGGATGCGGTTCAAGCAATCGTCGACGCTCATGATACAACTTTGATTTTGAGAGGTGGCGAACTCATGGTTCGTCAGCAGGTTGTGAAAGCAGCTAAAAACTTTTCTTTAAAGTGGGGGCGTGAGCGTGGCCTAGGTAAAGAGTGGTGGCGAGATAAGCCCGAATTTGAGCGAGCTGTCCAGCACTTGATAGATATTGGCGATGAGGTGTTACGAGATAAATTTACCTCTGGTGATTGGCTCACTACAATCTGGACTGAATACACTGCTAATAACTTTACTGGTGAGCAGGCGTCGTACATTGCGGAGCACTTTAAAACTGAACACGGTGCCATTCAAAGAGGTTTGATGGAGTGGTATCTTGGATCGACGACACTTTTTTATTACACGTTTACCGATCGCTGGGATTATCGTCTAGAGGAAACACGTAAAGAACTTGAGGCGCTCCAAAAAGAAGCGCAAAAGCGATTGCCAAATGAAATGATCACTTGGAAGGCAGGTGAGAAAGAGGCATATACATTTATTGCATGTAGTCCGGATAACGGGCTTTGTATTGGCCCAGAGTATTGGAAAATGCTCGCGATACCAATGATGGGGGCGGTATTCCGATATATGGAGGATACGACGCGCGAAATCAAATCTGCGATGGAAGCTGAGAGGGAATCATTAGAGCCTTTCTTCAAGGCTTTTGAGCAATCTAGGAAATAGAAAAGCTCAATCAATGAAGTTGAATAACTCAGGTGGCGATTGCCAACCTGCCGATGTTATTGAGATAAATTCGTGGCAATCAGCAATGCTGCGGCGCGCAATGATAAAATTACCTTTTCAAATAATAAGGTAGTTGATGTCGTATGTTTAGTTACCAAGATCGTATTAAAGACACAGACCCAGAACTTTGGGGTGCGATGAGCTCGGAAGTTCAAAGACAAGAAGATCATGTCGAATTGATTGCGTCCGAAAATTACACGAGTCCTGCGGTGTTAGAGGCTCAAGGATCTTTGCTCACAAATAAATATGCTGAGGGCTATCCCGGTAAGCGTTATTACGGGGGATGCGAGTTTGTTGATCATGTAGAAGTCATGGCAATTAATCGCGCTAAAGAACTATTTAGTGCCGAGGCAGTGAATGTTCAGCCGCACTCGGGCAGTCAAGCTAATGCTGCAGTGTACATGTCTGTACTTAAGCCAGGTGACACGGTGCTTGGGATGTCGCTCGCAGACGGAGGACACTTAACACATGGATCTCCTGTAAATTTTAGTGGAAAGATATATAACTTTGTCAGTTATGGCTTGGATGCAGATGAAATTATCGACTATGCACAACTTGAAGAGCTTGCTCACAAGTATAAGCCTAAGATGATTGTTGCAGGCGCATCAGCCTACTCACTTTTTATTGATTGGGCCCGTATTTCAGATGTTGCTAAGGCTGTCGGAGCTTATTTTTTAGTTGATATGGCGCATTACTCTGGACTGATTGCGGCTAAGGTATATCCAACGCCGGTTGGTATTGCGGATTTTGTTACAAGTACAACCCATAAGACGCTTCGCGGTCCGAGAGGGGGAATTATTCTCTCTGGAGTGGAGCATGAGAAGCGTGTCAATTCCTCTATCTTTCCGGGTAATCAAGGAGGTCCGTTAATGCACGTTATCGCAGGGAAAGCGGCTGCTTTTAAGGAGGCTTTGACGACGGAGTTTGTTGCGTATCAAAAACAAGTGATTACAAATGCTAAGGCAATGGCGAATGTCCTCACGCGGCGTGGTTTGAGAATTGTCTCAGGTGGAACCGATAGTCATATGTTTTTAGTTGATCTAAGGGGTAAAAAAATCACCGGTAAGATCGCAGAAAATGTCCTTGGATCCGCGCACATTACAGTAAATAAAAATGCGATTCCTAATGATCCTGAGTCTCCCTTCGTGACAAGCGGTATACGCATTGGCTCACCTGCGTTGACGACAAGAGGATTTGGTCAAGAGGAGGCGTTTGAGACAGCTAATCTAATTGCAGACGTCCTTGATCACCCGGAAGATACTGATGTGATAATTAGAACAAAAGATGCAATTAAAAGTCTATGTAAACGTCACCCAGTTTATGGATGATTAACAATTCATTTTATGACGGAGCTGAAATATGAAATGCCCGTTTTGTAGTTATGAAGATACTCAGGTCATAGATTCGCGAGTTTCTGAGGCTGGCGACAGCATCCGTCGCCGTCGTCGTTGTGTGGCTTGCGATAAGCGATTCACAACGTATGAGACCGTGGAGCTACGCATGCCTCTTTTAGTGAAATCTAACGGTAGCCGTGAGGATTTTGACGAAAAAAAAATCCGCACTGGATTCTCTCGTGCGCTTCATAGTCGTCCCGTACCAGCTAATCTAGTTGAAGATGCAGTAAATCGCATCATCCAAAAAGTGTTATCGCTGGGAGAACGTGAGATTGAGTCGCGACGTGTGGGTGAGTTGGTAATGGCAGAGTTGAAAAAGTTGGATAAAGTTGGCTACATACGTTTCGCTTCCGTGTATCGAAATTTCCAAGACGAAGAGGATTTCCGAGATGTTCTCAAGGAAGTCCAGAAACCGTGAGCACAATAACGCACAGCCAGCATAACGATGAATACTTCATGTCAAGGGCCTTGGCATTAGCTGCCCGGGGACTTTATACAACCACACCAAATCCTCGAGTAGGGTGTGTTATTACTAACCATGATGATATCGTTGGTGAGGGCTGGCACGTTAATTCTGGTTCGGCGCATGCCGAAGTGATTGCACTTGAACAAGCTGGTGCGCAAGCGTTAGGTGGGACGCTATACGTGACTTTAGAGCCATGTTCGCATTATGGTCAAACGCCACCGTGTGTCGATGCGATAGTTCAAGCTGGCATAATTCGAGTTGTTTTTGCGGCTAAGGATCCCAATCCGATCGTCGACGGGCGAGGCATGGAGTATCTAGTGGCGAACGGTATTTCAGTGTTGGGAGATGTGTTAAGTGAAAAATCAGAGGAATTGAATTTAGGTTTTTTTAAAAGAATGAGGTCTGGTAGGCCTTGGGTGCGAATCAAAGTTGCAGCTGGCCTGGATGGTAAAACTGCATTGGAAAATGGTAAAAGTCAGTGGATAACGTCGGAAGAATCTCGAGCAGATGCGCACAAGTGGAGAGCACAGTCATGTGTTGTGCTTACGGGTGTAGGTACGGTCGTTGAAGATGATCCTAGGTTGACTGTGCGACATGTTGAGACAAATAGACAACCGGGCAAAGTGATTGTTGATAGTCGGCTAAGAAGTCCCTTGAACGCGAATCTATTTAAAACACCTGGCGTCACTGTTGCTACAGCAATCAGGAAGCAGGAGCAATTACATCACTTCATTGAAAAGGGTGTTAACGTGTTAGTGTTGCCAGACGCAGAGGGTCGTGTTGACTTGGATACGCTTTTGCTTAAGTTGGCTGATCAACAGATAAATGAGGTTTTAGTTGAGGCCGGCATTAATCTTCACAGCGCGTTACTTAATCGAGATCTCATTGATGAAATGATTATTTATTATGCGCCGAAATTTTTAGGTGCGCAGGGCAGAGGAATGTTTTTTCTCGACGAGCTCGAAAGCATGGAACAAGTTCTCGAGCAAAATATTATTGATATCACTCCGATTGGTAAGGACTTTCGCGTGACGGTTAGATTTTGATTATGTTTACAGGAATTGTGGAGTGTACAGGGCTCGTTGAGCGATGTGATGTTATCGGAAAGTCGGCCAGGTTACGGGTTACCAGTGATAATTTTGAGACGGATGGTGTCAACTTGGGAGATAGTATCGCCGTGAGTGGCGTTTGTTTAACCACCATAGGCTTAGGCGATAAATTCTTAGAGTTTGATGTTTCACGAGAGACTCTTAACTTAGTCACTGGTTTATCTCCTGGAGATGTTGTTAATTTAGAGCGTGCAATGACGCTAAGCTCACTGATTGGCGGGCATTTGGTGAGCGGTCATGTGGATGGGATTGGTAAAGTAGTGGCTGTAGATGAAATAGACGGTAATTGGGAGACAACTGTTAAAGTACCGCCAGTCCTTACTAAATATCTCGTTAAAAAAGGGTCAATAACAATAAATGGTGTGAGTTTGACTGTGAATCATGATGGCGAGGATTCGGTCTTGATAAACCTTGTGCCGCATACGATCAGTATGACTAATTTGAAACTTATTAAGGCTGGCGTTTATGTGAACATAGAAGTTGATATGTTGGCTCGTTACACTGAGAAACTCTTAAGTAGTGCCAAACAAATATGACAACCGATATTAGTCCGATACCTGAAATTGTTGATGATCTAAAGCAAGGGAAAATGGTTATTCTTGTTGATGAGGAGGATCGAGAAAACGAGGGTGATTTACTTATGGCGGCAGAGCATGTGACCGCAGAGGCTGTAAATTTTATGGCTAAGTTCGGTCGAGGATTGATTTGCCTAACCTTGACTGAGGATAAATGTCGACATCTACATTTAACACCGATGGTGGGCTCTAACGGATCTCGGATGGGAACTAATTTTACCGTCTCTATTGAGGCGGCAGAGGGTGTTACGACAGGGATTTCCGCTGCTGATCGAGCTCAAACCATCAAAGTGGCTTCGTCTCCTGACGCGTCCTTTGATGATTTAGTTCAACCAGGACACGTTTTCCCTTTGAAAGCTGAGGAAGGTGGGGTTTTGGTGCGAGCGGGACATACCGAAGCTGGTTGTGACCTAGCGTTAATGGCAGGACTCCAACCGACATCTGTAATCTGCGAAATTCTAAAAGAGAATGGAGAGATGGCTCGTTTACCCGATTTGGTAAAGTTTAGCCGCCAGCACGGCCTTAGAATAGGGACAATCGCTGACCTAATTGCTTACCGAGGGCAGAATGAATCGTTAGTTGAGCGTGTGCTGGAGCGACCTATTGATACGGTAGCGGGATCCTTTAATCTGCTGGCCTATCGGGATCGTATCTCCAAAGAGGTACATTTAGCTCTAGTCAAGGGTAGCTTTGTCGAGTCGGATGAAGTTTTGGTTCGTGTCCATGAACCATTCTCGATTGCAGACCTTCTGGATAAAGATAGCGGGATTCACTCGTGGCGCTTCGATGACGCATTAACTACAATTAATAAGGTTGGTAAGGGTGTTTTGATATTAATTCATCGTACTGAAGATGGGGCCGCGTTATTACGACATTTACAACCAAGGGAGGAGTTGACGCCTAAGTTAGATCTTCGCAATTATGGAATTGGTGCTCAAATATTGAAAGATTTAGGAGTGAGGCGTATGCGTCTAATGGCAACGCCAAGGCGTATGCCGAGTATGACTGGTTTTGATTTAGAAATTGTTGGTTATCAAGAAAAAATATCTAAGTAAATCAGAGTATATAAATTCGGGATTGATGGTCTTACGAAATTTTAAGGGGTAATGGGCTTGCAAAATTTAGAGCAACAAGCGCTTGATGAAAAGGACGGTGAGGGTTTAAAAGTTGGCATCGTCATTGCTCAATTCAATAAGAGCGTCGCTGATAGTATGCACCTGGCATGTGTCGATCAACTGGTAACATTAGGAGTTAGGCCGGATGATATTGCTAACGTTGAAGTCCCTGGGGCGCTTGAGATTCCCATTGTCTTAGATGCTATGGCAAAGGCAGGGAACTTTGATACTTTGGTAGCGCTTGGGTCTGTAATTAGGGGAGAGACATATCACTTCGAAATTGTCGCTAATGAATCCGCAAGAGGAATTTTAGAGGTGCAATTGAATTCTGGCACGCCTATTGCTAATGGAATTTTGACTTGCGAAAATATTGACCAAGTACTGGAGCGAATGGAGCAGAAATCCAAAGAGTGTGCCAATGTCGCAGTGGGGATGGTGAGTTTACTGGACAAAATTTATGAAAGGTAGTCGTAGGTATGCGCGTATCCTGGCGGTCAAAGGCTTGTATCACTGGCAAATAAATGAGGTGGATGTTGAACGGATTGTTGAGACTCTGTTAAAGGAGGAGGAGTATCACAAAGCCGATGCAAACTATACTCGCGATATTTTACAGGCTGCTATTCATCAGGCGGATGAGCACTATCGGAATATTGAATCCTGCTTAGATCGTCCTCTAACTCAAATATCCCCAATAGAGAAAGCTATTTTACTCATTGCGATGGTTGAACTTAATGAGATATCCGAGGTTCCCTTTAAGGTGGTTATTAATGAATGTGTTGAACTGGCGAAGCAGTTCGGGGGTACCGACGGGCATAAGTACATCAATGGTGTTTTAGACCGCTATCTGAAGGGTTGTCGTGAGCCGCAATCCTAGGCTGAACGTTGATGGGCAACACACCTGTTCTGGCCAGATTACTATTGATGCGTCAAATGGCCTCATCAATACTGGAGGTTTAGGTCAAACCCAGATGCCGCAACAAAGCTTATCAAGAGTCGATGAATAGAGGACGTAGTTGAGGAACATAAACTGCTTTAATAGAAAATAAAGGTCCATGGTTGGCTTCCGAGTTCGATATTATTCAACGATATTTTGATAATCACGCTGATGGTGTTCGGCTTGGCGTGGGAGATGACGGGGCGTTAATTGACGTTGGAGGAGGTAGAGATTTAGTCATAACTACCGACACCTTGGTGAGTGGAACCCATTTTCTATCTTCCGAGGATCCATATTCGATCGGTTTTAAATCCGTAGCTGTCAATTTATCTGACCTAGCTGCGATGGGAGCTACACCTCAGTATGTTTTACTGGCCATCACATTACCGTTTTCTGATGAAGCTTGGATAGAGCGTTTTTCGGAGGGTCTTTACTCACTGCTGAATCGATATGGCGTGACTTTGGTTGGCGGTGATACGACGCAGGGAGATGTCTTGTCGATAACCCTCACAGCAATTGGCTCTGTAAATCCTGACGACGCCTTGCGACGGGATCAAGCCATCTCTGATGATGATGTGTGGGTGTCAGGTTTGATTGGCTTGGGAGCTGTTGGTCTTTCGATACAAGAGGGTACGCTTAGATTCTCTAAAAAGGATGAGGAAGACTTCCTGCTTCGATTGCATAAGCCTAACCCTAGGGTAGAGCTCGGAGAAAAGTTAGCAGGAATTGCAAATGCTGCGATTGATATTTCAGATGGATTAGTCGCTGATGCCTGGCATGTGGCAGATGAATCGGATGTCCAAATTGTTATTGATTTTGAAACGATACCAACGCATCGAGTTTTAAACTCGTCGAGAAGGGATCAAAATATTAAGAACTGTATTCTCGGAGGGGGAGATGATTATGAATTGTTATTCACAGCTAACACAGATGCGGCTGAGCAAATAGGTAATATTGCCCGTGAGTTAGATTTAACCTTAACTAGAATTGGCAAGGTAAGGAGTGGATCGGGTGTAATCGTACGAGATGATGGTGAGGAACTGACGGTTAGCTTTCAAAGGGGCTTTGATCATTTTGCAAAAAGAAAATAAATTAGATTTGATAGCACGATTATTTAAAAGTCCGCATTTGTTTTTGGCGTGTGGTTTTGGTGTTGGTTTGATTCGTCCAGGGCCAGGTACATGGGGTACTTTAATTGCGTTTCCGATACACCATGCATTAAGCCCATTTTTCTCTCAATATGCGTTACTTGTCTTTTGGACTGGAATGTTTTTTTTGGGTATTGCAGTTTGCACGTCTTCTGAAAAAGTTCTGGGCGAATCGGACCATTCAGCGATCGTGATTGACGAATTTGTCGCTTTTGGAGTCATATTGGCGTTTATTCCGGGTCATTTTTATCTCCACATCTTAGCTTTTGTCTTATTTCGTATTTTTGATATTGTTAAGCCTTTCGGGATTCGTCAAATAGATCAGAGGGTCAAAGGTGGGCTGGGCGTTATGCTCGATGATTTATTTGCCGCTGGATATACTCTTTTCTTAATGATGATTTTATTGATGTTCATTAATGTGCCTGCATAGAAGAGCCTAGTTTATGATGACTTCCCATTTTGAAGCGGACATCCGGCTGATAAGTAAGCGTTTAGGCGATTTGCTGATGGATAGAGACTTGGTTGTCGGTACTGCTGAATCTTGCACTGGTGGATGGGTGGCGCAATCTATCACTGCGGTACCAGGAAGCTCTGCTTGGTTTCACTCAGGATTCGTGACTTACTCAAATCGATCAAAAATAGATCAATTAGGTGTGGATCCAGTTTCGATTGATCGATTTGGTGCCGTATCTGAGATTGTCGTTGAAAACATGGTAAACGGAGTATTAGGCAAAACGACAGCAGATTGCGCAATCGCCACGAGTGGGGTTGCGGGACCTGGTGGAGGGACCACTGATAAGCCTGTGGGTACGGTTTGGGTTGCCGTTGGGGACAAAGTCAAAGGGTTGAGGACAAAGGAGTTTTTATTCGCTGGTGATCGTGAGAAAGTCCGTCTGCAGTCGGTTGTGGAGAGTTTACGACTTTTAGAGTTATTTTTAACTTACGATAAGCCGTAATTATTAATATTTTTGGTGAATAATTGTTTTTATTGGCATTGCTTCAGACTTGTCATGGCTGTGCGATAATCTTACTTATTACGATTAACCCATTAACATCCGGAGTTCGAATATATTATGAATGAAAATCGACAAAAAGCGCTTGAGGCAGCACTATCTCAGATTGAGAAGCAGTTTGGTAAGGGCTCCATTATGTTGCTTGGGGAGCAGGACGTTAATCCGGACTTGAAGGTCGTATCAACTGGTTCACTTGGCCTTGATATTGCGTTAGGAATTGGTGGTTTGCCTAGAGGTCGAGTCGTGGAAGTTTATGGACCAGAGTCGTCTGGTAAGACTACGCTGACACTTTCCGTTATTGCGGAGATGCAAAAAATAGGAGGCTCAGCGGCTTTCATTGATGCAGAGCATGCACTAGACCCTGAATATGCAACTAAACTTGGTGTGAATATTGATGATTTATTAATTTCTCAGCCAGATAATGGTGAGCAGGCATTGGAAATTGCGGACATGCTGGTTCGATCGGGTTCGGTTGATGTGGTGGTGGTGGATTCTGTGGCGGCTCTTACGCCTCGCGCGGAAATTGAAGGTGAAATGGGTGAGCCTCAAATGGGCTTGCAGGCTAGGTTAATGTCTCAAGCATTGCGAAAACTGACTGCAAATATAAAGCGTTCCCACACCTTAGTTATCTTTATTAACCAGATAAGGATGAAAATCGGTGTGATGTTTGGTAGCCCCGAAACAACAACAGGGGGTAATGCATTGAAATTTTATTCGTCTGTTCGAATTGATATTCGACGAATTGGTGCGATTAAGAAATCTGATGAAATTATCGGAAACGAAACCCGAGCTAAGGTAGTTAAAAACAAAGTTGCCCCCCCTTTTAGGCAGGCTGAATTTGATATTCTATATGGGCAAGGAATTTCCAGAGAAGGTGAAATCATTGATCTTGGCGTAAAGCACAATATAGTGGATAAGGCTGGCGCATGGTATAGCTACAATGGCGATCGTATCGGGCAAGGGAAAGATAATGTTCGAGAATTTTTAAAACAGAACCCTCAGATGGCCACTGAAATTGAAAATAAAGTGCGTGAGATTGTTGGGGTTAGACCCGCTATCGCCTCGACACCCGATAAGAGTTCTGAGGAGTAAGTTTCAGGAGATATTTATTGGAAGAATCGCTAAAATTAGCGGCGATGCGGTTATTGGGTCGGAGAGAGTATACGCGCCTGGAGCTTAGTAAAAAGCTCTTACTGCGTGAGGCTGATCCGCGAGAGGTAGAACAAATACTTGACGATTTCGAGTCTAATGGATGGCTTGATGATCATCGCTATGCTGAGGCATATATCCGTACCAAGCGCCATCGGTTCGGCATGAGAAAAATTTTTCAGGATTTAGAGTCAAGGGGCGTGGCTAAATCTATAATTTCAGAGTACCGAGAGGAAGTTCTTAAGGGAGACCTTGATGCCGCTAAATTAGTTTGGACAAAAAAATATAGTGTGAAACCAGATGGCCCATCTGCTTGGGCAAAGCAAGCCCGTTTTTTAGTGAATCGGGGTTTCGACCAATCCACAGTGAGAGCGGTATTATCTGATCCGAATTGTACTGATGATCAGAATGATCTCTAATTTGTGAAAGAAGTGCCAATAAGGAAAATAAAGACAAGCGAATGAAAAGTGATGAAATAAGAGAGCGGTTTCTAAAGTACTTTGAGCGCAGTGGACATTCTATTGTCTCAAGTAGCCCATTGGTCCCTGGAAATGATCCTACATTACTGTTTACAAATGCAGGTATGGTGCAATTCAAGGATGTATTTCTTGGCCATGATACGCGTTCTTACACGCGCGCTACAACCTCTCAGCGTTGCGTTCGCGCAGGGGGTAAGCATAATGATCTGGAGAATGTAGGTTATACCGCGCGGCACCATACGTTTTTTGAGATGCTCGGTAACTTTAGTTTTGGACAGTATTTTAAGGCAGATGCAATACGATTAGCTTGGGGTTTGTTAACTGAAGAATTTGGATTAGACCCAAGTAGGATGTGGGTAACAGTTTATGCGACTGATGACGAGGCATATGAGATTTGGGCTAATGATATTAAAGTCCCACCTGAGCGTATTGTTCGTATTGGCGATAAGCCGGGCGGGCAAAAGTATCAAAGCGACAATTTTTGGCAAATGGGAGATACGGGACCTTGTGGCCCGTGCTCTGAAATATTTTGGGATCATGGGCCTGATGTAGAAGGTGGTCCGCCAGGATCTAAAAATGAAGATGGTGACCGGTTCATAGAAATTTGGAACTTAGTTTTTATGCAGTTTAATCGAGATGAATTAGGTGTCATGAAACCACTTCCCAAACCCTCTGTAGATACGGGTATGGGTTTGGAGCGCATGGCAGCTGTCCTTCAAAAAGTACACTCCAATTATGAGATTGATATTTTTCAAACATTGATCCATGGGGTCGCTCGTGAGACGGGTTGTGAAGATTCTGGAAGTGCCTCATTAAGAGTTATCGCTGATCATATTAGATCGTGTGCTTTTCTGATAGTCGATGGTGTGATTCCTAGTAACGAAGGTCGAGGTTATGTTCTGAGACGTATTATTCGAAGAGCAATTAGACACGGTTACAAATTAGGCCAATCAAAACCATTTTTCTCTAATTTGGTTACTGATTTAGTTAATGTGATGGGTGCGGCATACCCAGAGCTGACCGCCGCACAAGAACAGGTCTCTGAGGTGCTGTTTCAAGAAGAACGCCGCTTCGCCGAAACACTTGAAAAAGGTATGAGTGTGCTGGAGTCTGCTTTGCTAAGAGAAGACAAGATGCTAGACGGTGAAACCGTATTTCGCTTATACGATACTTTTGGTTTTCCCGTCGACCTGACCGCGGATATAGCTCGTGAGCGTAATATTCAGATTGACCTCTCTGGTTTTGAGGCGGCGATGGAAGAGCAGCGACAAAGAGCGAGGGCCGCATCAAAGTTTCAAAGTACTCAGGGCATAGAATATGAGGGACGCAATACCCAATTTCATGGCTATGAGTCATTGGTTACTAGTTCGAAAGTGATCGCTTTATACAAAGACGGCAGTCTAGTAAGTCGTTTAGTCAAAGGAGATAAAGGTATTGTTGTGCTAGACGAAACGACCTTTTATGCTGAGTCTGGTGGCCAGATCGGCGACCGTGGTTGTATCTCAACAGAGGCATCGCCTTATTCAACCTTTCGTGTGACGGATACCCAAAAAATTCAAGCCGGAGTTTTTGGGCATCACGGCGATGTGTCCAGTGGTGAATTGAAGGTGGGCGACTCAGTCGCTACAGAGGTCGATGCTGCTGTTCGGATGTCAACGATGTTTAACCATTCGGCTACCCACCTACTCCATGCTGCGTTACGTGATGCCCTTGGAGATCATGTGCAACAAAAAGGATCTCTAGTAGATGAGAATCGGACTCGTTTTGATTTCTCGCATCCCAAACCCATTACGCCTGCCCAGCTCGTAGAGATAGAAAGCGCAGTTAACACCAGCATTCGGGGTAACGCGAATGTCCAGGCTCGCGTGATGGGCTATGACCAAGCGATTGATACAGGTGCTGTCGCTTTGTTTGGTGAAAAGTATGGTGATGAGGTTCGAGTCATTGAGATGGGAGAGTTTTCCACCGAATTATGCGGTGGCACTCATGTTAAAAGAACTGGAGATATCGGACTATTTAAAATAATAACTGAAAGCGGTATTGCTTCAGGGATAAGAAGAATAGAGGCTACCACCGGACAGGCAGCACTCGATTACATTCATCGGAGAGAGAAACAATTTTTTGATATCTCATCGTTATTAAAGGTGGCACCAGACGAGGCAGCGGATCGACTCAATCAAATGATCGACAATGTTAAGAGGTTGGAAAAAGAGGTAGTTCGAATCAAATCAAAGATGGCGTCAGGTCAAGGTGAGGATATAGCTGCTAAGGCTAAATCGGTGAAAGGGATCAATATGTTAGCGACTGTTTTACCTGACGCAGATGCTTCGTTGTTGCGCCAGACGGTCGATCAGTTAAAAGCTAAATTGGAATCTGCAGTTATATTATTAGCATCCGTGAGCGATGAAAAAGTTATTTTGATTGCCGGCGTGACTAATGATTTGACCAAGAAATTTAAGGCAGGCGATTTGGTGAATCATGTTGCTAATCAAGTTGGAGGAAAGGGTGGTGGTCGGCCAGACCTTGCTCAGGCGGGTGGAACAAACCCAGAGGCACTGAGCGCCGCTATCGATTCGGTTGCAGGATGGATATCCGAGCGCGCAGATTAAAGGGTGGTTGACTGGCTTAACCCTTTGGGAAAGAAAGGTGCGGTGCAACCTCCACAATCGCGCTTTGGAATTCGTTTATTATTCGTTTAAGTGCGGCTTGGGTATCTGCCTCAAAACGAAGAACGATGCTTGGCGTTGTGTTTGACGCTCTGGCCAATCCAAATCCATCTTGATATTCAACGCGGATTCCATCCATTGTGATTTTTTCTACAGCGGTAGAAAAGCAATCCGAAGTCTTCAATTTTTCAGTTAATGAGAAATTTTCACCTTCTGCGCATTGGATTTGTAACTCTGGCGTTGAAACGGACTTAGGCAACCCTTTAAACGCTCGCTCTAATGATGGTTGTTTACTTAGATATTCTAAAAGGCGGGCGCCAGCGTAAATCCCATCGTCGAAACCAAACCACCTTTCTTTGAAAAAGAAATGACCACTCATTTCACCCCCGAGTAGTATATTCGATCGTTTCATTTCGGCTTTGATCAGAGAGTGTCCAGTCTTCCACATCTTGGGTCGGCCCCCACGTTTCGTTATCCATTTCCCCAGATCTCTAGAGCACTTAACGTCATAAATGATTTCCGCATTTTGATGCCTTGTGAGTAAATCATCGGCAAACATCATCATCAATCGATCTGGATAAATAATTTCTCCATTTTTAGTTACAACACCCAGTCGATCGGCATCTCCATCGAACGCTAAACCCAGTTCAGATTCTCCCTCAGATACATCTCTAATAATGTCCTTTAAATTGTCTGGTTTGGAGGGATCAGGATGATGGTTTGGAAAGTTTCCGTCAATGTCGCAGAAAAGTTCGCTTACATCGCATCCTAGAGCCTTAAAAACTTCACTTGCGTATAAACCTGCGACTCCATTGCCGCAATCAATTGACACTTTTATTGGACGAGTAAGCTTAATATCACTCTTGATACGGTTCATGTATCGTTCATTTATATCTATGGTGGTGACGTTACCATGACCGGTGTTGAATTTTTCCGTTTCTATGAGTTTGAGAAGGCTTAGAATTTGTGGACCGTAAATAGCGTGGCCATCTAGTACGATTTTTAGGCCGTTGTATTCCGGTGGATTATGGCTGCCAGTGACCATTACGCCATTGCCTGTTTTCAGTTCATGAGTTGAAAAATATAATGCTGGGGAGGTTACCTGTCCTACATCCACTACGTCGATGCCCGCAGATGTTATCCCTTCTATCAGGGATGCGACGATGGAGGGGCCGCTTAGTCTCCCATCTCGGCCAACGCAGACTGGTTTACCATTCTCAATATGACTACCAATTGCTCTACCAATTAACGCTACGCCTTCAATTGTTAAGGAGGTTCCGACGACACCACGTATGTCATATGCTTTAAAAATAGATGGATCTATCGTCATAAGAATTCCTTAAAGTATCTGATAATTTGATTTGGCAGCCAATCGATGTGACCCGGAAATGATCCGCTAGTATAGCCAACGTGGCCACCATTGGTTGTTAAGTTCAATATAATCTTGCCATTATTTTGGGTGAGTGTCCTGAGCTCAGTTCCTGGCAAGAATGGATCATTCTCAGCATGAATGATCATTGTAGATTTTTTAATAGATGAGAGGAAAGGTTTACTGCTGGCCCTTGACCAATAGTCATTTACATCAGCATATCCATGTAATGGAGCAGTAAAATAGTTATCAAATTGTTTCAGTGTCCTACATTTCATGATTTGTTTAATTGAGATGTTTAATTTATGGTCTTCGATTTTACGCACCGCTTTCTTTTTGAGTGTCCGAAGAAAATGATGGCCGTAAGTTTTGTTTATTCCCATGCTTAGTCTATTTCCGGCAACGGTTAGATCGTAAGGAGCGGATATCGAGGTAGCAGCAATGATTGACTTATTATTTTGATATTTTGATCGGCCCAGCCAATTCAGCAGCACATTTCCACCTAACGAGTATCCAGCGATAAATATTTTTTCATAGTTAAATTTCTGTAGTAAAGCAATGAGCCACTCGAGCTCGTCGCTGTCTCCCGAGTGGTAGGCTCTCGGTAGACGGTTCGGTATACCGCTGCAACCTCGAAAGTGAATAACACAGCCTGTCCAATCTAAAGCCTTTACATACTTCATCAATGCTTTTGAATAGTGGCTTTTAGAGCTTCCTTCAAGCCCATGTAAAACAACCACTAATGGTGCATTTTTATTTCTGTTGACCCAATCGATATGCAAAAAATCACCATCTGGAGTTTCAATTGTTTGTCTTTCGTAATGAATGATCCTTGGAGATAGCAGTAAGAACGGAAAAATAGTTTGTGAATGGGATCCTTTAAGCCATTTTGGAGCGCGGTAATTACCAGAATTTTTGGCGTCGTCAGACATCGTCCCCTATTCTGATTCGGTCAATATTGAAATATTCATGAAGACTTCATTCGCTGTAATATCCTCTAGACAATTGGTATGTCCAAGCGGACATATTCGCTTGAAACAAGGAGAGCATGGTAAAGATTTTGTAAGGATTTTAGCTTTATCTGAAAGCGGTGGAGTGTATTTGGGAGAACTGGACCCAAATAACGCAATTAAGGGTTTGTCTAGCGCCGCCGCCACATGCATTAAGCCGGAATCATTGGTAACGACGCATTTTGCTCGTGCAATTAGATGAATCGCCTCATTTAAGGTCGTCTTACCGGTAAGGTCTTGCATTTTTTGTTGGCTATTCTCGTGGATCGCTTCGCCAATTTTGATGTCATTTTTACCGCCTAAAGTGATAGTGGCAAATTGCTTTTCGGAGAGTCTGTGTATCAATTTTGTAAAGTGTCGCTGGGGCCAACGTTTGGCTGGTCCATACTCAGCTCCTGGACACAAGCAAATGTATGACAGAAATGGATCGACATTAAATTTTTTCAGCGTTTGCATTGACTCGCTTTGGTCGACCGTCAAGGCTGGATACTCATCTAGGGTGAGATTGTCGAGTGGATGAATCTTTGCGAGTTGTAAATATTGGCTGGCAAGTAACGGATACTTGTTTTTATCGACAACGTGCCTGCGATTGATTAACCCGTATCTTGATTCTCCTGTGTATCCTACGCGATTAGGAATTTTTGCAAAAAAAGGGATTAATGCACTTTTAAGGCTATTCGGAAGTATGTAGGCGACATCATATTCGCATGATTTGATCTCGCGCGCGATACGTAAACGGGCTCTTATATTAAATTCTCCATGGCTGAACGGGTTTTCGATAACCCTATCAATCTCCGGCATTTGTTTGAAAATAACCTTAAGCGCATCAGCACTGAAGACATCTATTGACGCCTTTAAGTGTGTCTGTGCCAGTTTGCGAATTAGGGAGTGAGTCATTACCGCGTCACCCAACCATGATGGTGCGATAATAAGAATGCGGTTAACGTTTTTTAAGTTGTTCACCAGTTTTTTGTTAACGAGCGAGATACGGATTCTCTTTAGGTAAGTCTCAATTTCATGTTTGCTAAGTGGAATGGAGTCTCCATACAATTAATCTAGCTCATACCGTGCGCCACAGTAAGGACATGTCGCCTGTTTACCGTTGAAATCTAAAAAAATACGTGGGTGATGACTCCATCCAGGGATCGATGCAGGCGGACAAGATAGAGGCAAGTCGGATTTTTTGATTTTAAAGGTTTTACTTGTGGAAGCGGAGCCTGTCTGGCGAGCCTCTTCATGTGTGGCAGGAAGATCAGACATACGTTAACCATTTGTCATACGTGGAAGATTTACCATTAACAATATCAAAGAATTGCTTTTGAATTCTTTCGGTAATTGGCCCACGTGTTGCACTTCCTATGGCGCGTCGATCTAATTCTCGTATCGGTGTGACCTCTGCAGCGGTGCCTGTGAAAAATGCTTCGTCGGCAGTATATATATCGTCCCGAGTTAGTCGTTTTGATTCAACCTTAATGCCCTCTGCATTCGCAAGGGTGAGCACTGTATCTCTCGTAATACCCATCAGTGCGGACGTTAATTCAGGCTCATAAATCGTATTATTTTTCACAATAAACAAGTTTTCCCCAGCACCTTCAGCAACAAAGCCGTCTACGTCGAGTAGCAAGGCCTCATCATAACCTTCGTCTATAGCCTCTTGATTCGCAAGGATTGAATTGGCATAGGTGCCAGAGTATTTAGCTCGACACATTGTAACGTTGACATGGTGTCTTGAAAAGCTGGATGTTTTGACGCGTATGCCTTTCTCAATACCTTCGCTTCCAAGGTAGGCCCCCCATGGCCAAGCCGCAATTGAGACGTGCACCGTTGCGCCTTTTGGAGAGACTCCCATTTTTTCAGACCCATAAAATCCGATTGGTCGGATATAGCATGAATCTAGATTGTTTTCTCTTACAACATCTTTACAGGCTTTTTCTATCACTTCTTTGGAATAAGGCATCGGCATCATATAAATATGTGCGGACGCGAAAAGTCTATCGACGTGCTCTTTGAGACGAAAAATTGCTGGCCCCTTAGGAGTGTCGTAGGCTCTTAATCCCTCAAAAACTGCTAATCCGTAATGCAATGAATGCGTCAACACGTGGGTTGTAGCGTCGCGCCATGGCACCATCTTCCCGTCGTGCCAAATCGTCCCGTCTCTATCTGCCATGGACATGTCTTATAATCCCCCGTGAGGCTTAGTTTGCCTTAATTTAAAATCCGAAAGTTTAGCGCATATTTGACTCGATGTTGTGAGACGCGCCTCAAAGTATCAGGAATAATGATAAACCAGATAGATTTAAGGTCATAATTTGTTTAGTCTTGCGGTATGTATCCAAATTCTTACTGCGTTGCTTAATTGCAGCGAATCGACTGGGATAGCACTTTGAGTCTATCGAATAACTCTGAAGATAAAAGAAAGTCCTCTTTTAAGTCTTTAAAGATCATTTGGGTCCTTTTGGTCCTTTTTCTTCTTATGCTTTTGGCCGGCATTGCTTCTATCAGATTCTATCTAATACCGAACATTGATAATCACAGAGAATGGATATCTCAAAGGTTGTCTGATTCTGCCCAACAAACTGTGCGACTCGGTGCGATCGAAGCGCATTGGCGCGGGTTGCATCCAAATTTAACTTTTTACGATGTCGATGTTTCTGATAAACAAGGAGACTCGTTTTTCGAATTAGATAGGCTTGAAGTTCGTGTATCCACGATGGCTTTGTTATGGGGGGACATTGACCTTTTAAAAATTAAGTTATTTAGCCCGAGTCTTGCGATCAAAAGAGATATAAATAACGCAATATGGATTAGCGGGAAGCGATTATTCCCAATGAGCAATATAGACGATGGATCTATACTGAAGTGGCTGGTTCGGCAAAACCAGGTCGAAATTTTAGGGGGTGAGCTTACTTTTACGGATGAGCGTTCAAATAATTATTTCATGACATTCAATGATGTGTTGTTGGTGGCGAAATTCACAGAAGATGACACGAGTATTGTTCTAACGAGTGAAGCCCAAAATAGTTGGTACGAGGCAATCACATTGAGTGTCGAAACTTCGAATCTTTTAGAACTTACCGATGGTGCCACCTTTAAGGGGGCTGTCTCTTGGGAAGTTTCTGCTTTACGGATGTCTCCATTTGTAAATTGGCTTCCATCTTCAGTCGAGATGAATAAATCCGTTCTGAGTTCTCGGGGTATCGCTAATATCGATGGCACGAAGTCTCAGTCTGTTGCTATGGACATGCGAGTGAGTGATTTTTCGCTTAAGCGGTCAGAAGGTATTAGTCCGCTAGGAGTGTCTCAAAGCTCTTTTCAGGTTTCCTGGAATTCTTCTAAAGACAAACAGGCGATTACATTTTCTGATGTCTTTGCTTTATTTGATAGTGGATTATCAGCGCATTTAGACGTCATTCAAGTAGACAGAGATCTTGTATCTGGGAGAAATCAAGTTGTAACTCGTGACTTATCTCTAGATTTGTGTAAATTACTTGGTAGCCGCGTATTAGTAAATCCAAATTACATGGCTTTAATGGAGCGTGTTTTGCCAGGTGGGGTATTGAATCTGATCGACATTTCATGGAACGTGGGTGCCGGACCGTTTTCAATGAAGGACATCGCTTTACAAGCACGTTTTGATAATGTTGGGTTATATGCGTCAGAGAAACACCCTGGAATTCAAGGATTGACTGGCGCTGTGAAATATGGGGAAGATGAATTTATAGTCGATATTGATTCAAGTGATGTGACACTCGATGCATCGGTGTTTTTCTCACAGCCGTTGTATTTCTCACAGTTTAAATCGATGTTTACCGGAACAAAAATCTCCCGAGAATGGGAGATTAATATGACCGATGTCTCATTCTTAAACGCGGACCTCACGGGTACTGCTGCAGCAAGAGCCAATGTGTTTAAAGGTCTTGAGGAAGGGACTCTCGATCTTCAGGTGAAAGTCAATAGGATTGATTTAAGTCGATTGCCTTTTTATCTACCTAAAAAGTTACAGAAAACAAAGAAGTGGCTCGAAAAGCGTGTGCGTTCAGGTACGGCTGAAAATGTACTGATAACGGCGACGGGGGAAATGTCCACTTCTTTTTTTACTCGTGATGGAGCTCATTTTGAGGTCGATGCTGACGTTAAGCAGGGGGGCATCGAGATTGGTGGAGGTTGGCCTAAGGTAGAAAATATAAGTGGTCGTTTTAGTTACAAGGATCATCAAATAGTTTTTTCCCCGACCGATGCTAATATTTTTGGAGTTGATGTGTCCGATAGCTCGCTTAAAATCGAAAAAACTGGTACACCTCAGGCTGCTCTCACGTTGAGTGGAATGGCCACAGCAACAGTTGCAGATCTGGTTCGATATGTGAACGAGAGTCCGCTTAATAAGGCCACTAAGGGTGTTTTCAAGAACATGGTTGGCGAAGGATTCGGAAAGCTTGACCTAAGCTTAAGGATTCCGCTCTCGAATCGTAAAAACACACAGGTGAATGGTGTGATCAACCTCGCCGGCTCAAGTCTGAACATAACCGACAGAGCGCCTGAGTTCAAAGATTTCGAGACTTTGGTCGAATTTAATAAGCGTGCGATGACTATTCGTGCCGGGCAGGCCCGAATATTTGACAGTCAGACCACCTTTGCTTCTCAGCCTGTGGAGCGCGGCTTGGGAAGGGTTGAATTCGAGTCTGATGTGTCTGCTAAGGCGTTTATGGATTATCTTAGGTTCCCAATCGAGTTGTCTGGCCAGATCAAATCATCGGGAGTCCTAGAGTTTAGACCAGATGAACTTAAAATGGATCTCAGTCTCGGACTAGAGCGTCTAGTCGCGGAGTTGCCTAGCCCTCTAGATAGGTTAGACGGTATGACGCAACCCTTGAAGGTTGGATACGTATCAAAAAAATCGGGCCTTCGCGAAATAACTTTCTCAAGTAGTAACAGTAAAGTCGCAAATTTTGTTTTTTTTAATCGTAATCTAGTAAGAGGAACTATTAATAGTGCGAATTTCGTTGAGGACAACGTCTTACTTATCGGAGGAAAAATACCTCAATTAGATGTGGATGGCTGGCGTCATTTTTTTGATAAGAGAAAGAAAGAGGGTTTAAGTGGTTTTTCCCCGATGACTGTATTGGTTGATGCGCAAATTGATCGTGTTGATGTGTTTGGCTATGCGTACGACAACGTTAAGGTCAATGGTCAGTTCTTAAAGAATGATGGTTTATTCTCTATTAACAGCGAAAAAGCATCAGGGAAGATTGCGTTCAGTGGTTATGGTACTGATCAAGCTAAGCTGTCTGCCTATATGACACGATTAGCGATGGCAAGATCAGGTTCCAGACAGCAACTTGTAACAAAAAAAGGCGAAGTTGATTTGCCGCTAATAGCTATTGATGCAGTCATTGATGAGTTTGAACTTGATGGTTTTCGGCGAGGCGCAGTTACCTTTCAAGCGACACCGAGCAATGGGCGCTGGGATATTAGTGAACTCTCCACCATCACGGATGTTGGAACGCTGACTATGCGCGGGGAATGGCGACCTGGCTTAGAGCCACGTGCTGAATATGATGTAGAGTTTAACGTGGAAGATGTTGGTCAGTATCTCTTTAGTGTGGACGGTACGGAGCATATGGATGGGGGTGTTGGGAGGCTTATTGGTTCTGTAAGTTGGCAAGGTAGTCCGTTTTCATTAGATTTGGAAACGTTAAATGGAACACTTAACCTCGAGGTACGGGACGGACGGTTTTTGAAAATTAATCCTGGAGCCGGGCATATTATTAGTCTTCTGAGTTTACAGGCACTACCAAGGCGTATAACCCTTGATTTTCGAGATGTGTTTTCATCGGGATTCAGTTTCGATTATATTACCTCTGAGGTGGTTGTTTCAGATGGAACTGCGCGAACTGATAAACTGCTCATGGATGGTACTTCCGCGTCAGTAGCGATTGCCGGTACGGCGAATTTAGTGAAGAAGGAGCAGGATTTAGAGGTTTTCGTTACGCCAAAAATTTCAGGTGCTGCTTCAGTGGCAGGAGCTGTCGCGGCGAATCCAGCAGTAGGTTTAGCGACTTATTTGGCGCAAAAATTGCTCGGCAACCCATTTGATCGGATTGCGACAAGGCATTATCGTGTAAAGGGCAATTGGAGTGAACCAGACGTGAGTCGTGTACAACGTGGATCGCGGGAGTAATACTGAGTTACAAGCTTGAAAAGATATATTTAAATAAATAAATAAATAAATAAATAAATAAACTAACCAGTGGTAAAAGAAATATGAATGTTAGCGATAGAAATATGGAGCATGCGAGTGAAGTTATTTTGAGTCCTGGAGGACTTAGTTTGGATGCATTGCCTAATTTGTTTTCCCGCATTGCAACTCGGAAACTTGATTACGCAGATTTGTATTTTCAGTACAGTCGATCGGAATCATGGTCCATTGAAGATGGAATCGTCAAAGTTGGGAGTTTTAACATTGACCAAGGCGTAGGTGCTCGCGCTATCGTTGATGAAAAAACTGCGTTCGCTTATACCGATGAGATTTCTATTCCGGCGATTCATTCGGCTTTAGACGCAACAAAAGCGATTGCTGATCAAGGCACGACGCAGGCAATGCCAACGAGAGTAAGTGTATCGCCGCCTCTATACTCCAGCGAAGATCCATTACTCGGTTTTTCAAATAAAGAAAAAATACGTCTTTTGGAGAAGATAGAGGGCTATGCGCGACAGATTGACACGAGAGTCACCCAAGTCGTTGCCAATTTGGCGGCTGTTCACGATACCATTTTAGTAACCCGGCTTGACGGGCATATCGTTAGCGATGTTAGACCTCTGATTCGTTTGTCTATCCAGGTAATTATTGAACATAAAGGCCGCCGAGAACAAGGTTCATTTGGTGGTGGTGGCCGGTTCTCTTACGATTACTTTAACGATGAGCGATTAAAGGATTATGCGCAAAAAGCAGTCGATCAGGCACTAATCAATATGGATGCTGGACCTGCGCCCGCCGGTGAAATGACGGTTGTCTTAGGTTCAGGCTGGCCGGGAATTTTATTGCATGAAGCAATTGGTCATGGGTTGGAGGGTGACTTTAATCGAAAAGGTAGCTCCGCCTTCTCAGGACGTATTGGTGAGCGTGTTGCTGCGAAAGGTGTGACAGTGGTGGATGATGGAACCATTCCGGACCGACGAGGTTCGCTTTCTGTTGACGATGAAGGTACGCCAACGGCTAAAACTGTGCTGATTGAAGATGGTATTTTATGCGGTTACATGCAAGACACGTTAAATGCGCGATTGATGGGAGTGCCACCTACGGGCAACGGACGCCGTGAGTCTTATGCTCACGTACCCATGCCTAGAATGACAAATACGTACATGCTCAATGGAACGATGGAGCGAGACGAGATTTTGTCCTCTGTTCCTAATGGGATATACGCAACAAATTTTGGTGGCGGTCAGGTCGATATTGTTAGTGGTAAGTTTGTATTTTCTGCCTCTGAAGCTTACCTTATAAAGGATGGAAAAATTACCAGGCCTGTTAAGGGCGCAACATTAATTGGCAATGGTCCAGATGTTTTAACCCGGGTATCTATGATTGGTAACGATATGTCCCTTGACTCTGGTGTAGGTACATGTGGCAAGGATGGTCAAAGCGTTCCGGTAGGAGTTGGGCAACCTACGTTACGTATTGATGGCCTTACAGTGGGTGGCACAGATCTCTCATGAGAAGTTTTCGATCTCGAGGGTTTTTTCTTGATCGGTGCAGATAAGATTGAGAATACTATCTTTCTTTTTCGCGTTTATTACTCTTGGTGTCAGTCTCAGTGAGACGCGGGAGTCTTTGGCTCAGGATGAATCGGATAAGTCGCATCGAATTGTAACCTTATCTCCCCATCTAGCAGAAATTGTGTACGCGTCTGGTGCAGGTGGGTACGTGGTAGGCGTTATGGCAGGAACTAATTATCCAGTTGAGGCTACCAAGCACCCGATTGTCGGTGGATTTAATGGAATCGATTTTGAAGCACTCATCAATCTGGAGCCGACAATTGTACTGGCTTGGAAAGAGGGTAACCGGAGGCCAGATATAGTAAAACTGAAAAGCCTCGGTATCCCAGTGCATATTTTTTCGGCGAGTAATCTTAGTGATATTGAACATCAAATTGCTGTGGTCAGTCGGCTCTTCGGAACAGAAAAAATTGCTGATGAGCTTATTATTTCGATTAAAAATAGAATTTCGAGCTTTGATCATAAGAGAGATCTCGATCATGAAAGAAAAGTTTTTATCAAAATTTGGGATAAGCCAATTTTTACTATCGGCCACGATCACTATATTAACGAAGCACTTAAGCTTTGCGGAGTCACTAACGTTGGAGAAAAATATCCGTTTACTGCAGGCTCTATTTCTATCGAGACTATGCTCTTATCAGAGGCTGATTTGATTTTAAATTTAACCGGTCTAGAGCTGACTGACGACTTGGAAGCGAGCTCTAAGGGCTGGTTTCATCGCTCTATCGCTTTGAAGAGTATTGAATCTGATCCAGACCTTTTGATGCGTCTTAGTCCGCGGTTTTTAGATGGTCTTGAGATACTGTGTACCAAAATTGTAGCATTTTAAGATGATATGTAAAGATAACATCTTACTTGCCTTGAGTTCTATGACTTGCCCAATACACGTCCTTGACGTTCAATGATTGATTGATTGATCGGCAGGCAACGAATAAGTAATCCGATAGGCGGTTTAGATATTTTCTTGAGAATTCTGATACGTGATCTTTTTGTTCTAAGCGGATTACACACCGCTCAGCGCGACGACAAACGGCTCTGGCTTGGTGACATAGTGCAGCTGGGCGGGATCCACCTGGCAATATAAATTCTTTTAGTGGGCTTAAATGCTGATTAATAGCATCAAGCTTTTTTTCGATTGTTGATACGCTCTCATCTGATAATGCGATATAACCTGGAACGCTGAGTTCACTTCCTAGGTCAAACAATTGGTGTTGTACTTTGGTGAAAAACTCAGATATCTCGTCTGGAAGCGCTTCACATAAAAGTACTCCAATAATGCAGTTCAGTTCATCAACCGTTCCAATTGCTTCGATGCGATCGCTGCATTTTAATGTTCTTGTGCCGTCCCCGAGTCCGGTTGAACCAGTATCTCCGGTTTTGGTATAAATTTTCGTAAGTCGATTACCCATAATTATTGTGTCTGCAGTTCAGATCCGTCTAATCGTAATTGCCAGTAGGCCTTACCTAAATAGAGTTAGTTCTGGATTTCTGGTTGTTGTTTGATGGTTAGTTCGTCTTCTTCTATTTGAAGATAGCGATACATTACGTTGTTTGAGTGACGCTCATTGTACAGGCTCCAATTTGAAAACTGAGGTAGATCTGCATTTTTTGTTGCACTCAGTAGGTCTTGGTTCTCTTCATAGAGCCGTTTAGTCGCGACGTCTAGCGCTTCAAGGTAGTCTAGAGAGTCGTCTATTGCTGACTTTTTTAGTTTCGGCCCAACCCCGGAAATGATAACGGAAATAGGTAATTCGCGAAGAAGTTTAAGTGATCTTTTCCATTGAACAAGGTTGCTCTCTTTAATATTGGGAACTACCCGACTAAAAACTATGTCACCAGCAAATAGTACTGCAGATGGAGTGTGGTAAACCATTATGGAGCCTGATGATTTTGTATCGCCGTGATCAATGACTATTACGTCGCTCATAGAACCATGCGATGTTAGATCCAATAGATTAATATTTCTTGGCGAATCAACTCCAGTATATTCCATTTCCTCTTTACCAAGAGCCTCCTCTAGATATTGTATGCAATAGATGCATCGTTGAGCCATTTGAGAGGTAGCCCTTGGGTGGGCGTAGGTCTTCACCCCGAATTTTTCGAAACTTAACGCTCCAAGGGCAAATTTTTGTGTACCCTCGGTGATGATTGCATTTAACTTTTTTTTGTTCGATATTTCACTGATCTTTAGCATTATTTGCTTGGCATGATTGTGTGAGATACCGGTATTGACTATGATGCCGCTTTCTTTCGTCTCGATATATCCTATGTTTGTAACTCTCCCTTTATTGTCGGCATTAATGCTGTATCCATCCCCTAAAAGGGTCCATACGTTTTGTTCCAGTTTCAGGATTTCAGCTGATACGGTGCAGAAAGGAAAAATTAATGTTACAACTAAAACTCGACATTTAACGAGATTAAATTTTCTTTTCACTCCTCCAAAGAATTTCTTTTTTTTAGGCTGCAATCCATCGCCTCTTATAATTAAGCCAAAAGTCGTTAATTTATGATTTCAATTCATCTTAAATCAACATCGATATTAAAGATTCTACTTGTATATTTGATGGCAGGCCGACTAGTATTCGCCCATGATATGCACGAGCCATCGAGCTATGAGCTTCAAGAGGTCGCGGCCGGCAACTTTGTGCATGTTGGTCTTTTCCCGCCACACAGTGCAGATAATCGGGGTGATATTGCAAATATCGGCTTTATCGTCGGAGATAAATGTGTTGCCGTCATTGATGCCGGTAGCTCTTTGCATGTTGGGTTAGCGTTAAAAAGAGCCATTCATAGGGTCACATCCTTACCGATTTGTGCTGTCATTATTACGCACGTACACCCAGATCATTTGCTTGGTCTCAATGCATTCATCCAAGATGATTCGGTAATTGTATACGGCCATCATCGGCTACCAAAGCAAATACGTACTCGGTCAAAGTTTTATTTGCAGGCGTTGGAGCAGTATTTAGGAGTCAGTAACACTGATGATCATGCTGTTGATGCAACATTGATCACTCCAGTGGACGGCCTTCTTTCTATTGATCTTGGTAATCGATTGGTTGAGATTAAATCTTGGGACTATGCACACACTGATCATGATGTGAGTGTTTCTGATGTAAAGACCGGGACTTTCTGGGCCGGAGATATTGTTTTTTCCAAGCATATTCCAATACTAGACTCAAACATAAGGCAGTATGATGAGGTGCTAGAGGAGCTTCAGAATCTTGATGTTAAGCATTATGTTGTCGGCCATGGACCGCTGGATCGACCATGGCATATATTACTGCGTGAGCAACGAGGATATCTCGGGGTTTTGCTGAAGGAAGTGCGGGCGGCGATCAAAAACGACGTGTCACTGATGGATGCTGTAAATACTGTAGGATGGTCCGAGCGCGATAAGTGGCACAACTTTGAGCTCTATCACCGCAGAAATGTAACAACGAGTTATACTGATTTAGAGTGGGAAGACTAAGGATAAAAACTATGAATTTTGGTAAAAAGATACTAACGTTTTTGGGGATGACTTTATTGTTCAGTCAGCTGGCCGTTGCGACGCCGTTCCCCGAGCCAGATCATACGAGTATCCCTGAGTGGATTATGATAAAAAAACTGATGTTTGGTGAGCGAGAGATAAAAGATGGTAGTGATGATGTATTAGCGCTTTACTTAAATACGAAGTTAGATGACTCCTCGACAGTGCCGATCATGGTCAATGCTCTTATGGACCAAACAGAGGAACAATTTATAGAAAAACTGTATCTGGTTATTGATCGAAATCCAATCCCAACTGCAGGCGTCTTCAGGTTTAAACCAGAGGCAGGGAAGGTTAAGCTAGAAACTCGCCTGCGTTTTGAGAAATTTAGTTTTATTCGCGCAATCGTCGAAACGAACACGGGTGAACTTTACATGGACCAGCGCTGGGTTCAGGTGGCTGGTGGTTGTTCAGCGCCTTCAGGTAAAAACGCCAATGATCCGTTACTAGGAAAAATGCGATTTCGTATGGACGATCAAATAAGGTTGAACGAGCCAAATTTAGTCCAATTCCAAATAAAACATCCGAATGAATCTACTCTCGCGTCAGATCTAGAACCTGGGTATGCCGCACGTTTTATTGATAAAGTTGCGGTTGAGTACAATGGAAAATCAATTATGAGCGGTGATATTAACTTCTCTCTATCGGATAACCCTATATTTAAGTTCTACTTTTCTCCACAGTCTGAGGGAACCCTATCGGTCCGCGCCGAAGATACGCATGATACTGTTTTCACAGATTCTTTAGAAATTGGAGCTGATCGACTGTGACCGTTGGCTGCAGGCCATTGACTCACGGGAGGGTATCCGATACAGTTTTGCTGCGAATTTTACAGGGGATTGAAACGTGCAAAATATTACTAATTTATTGAGGGTAGTGGGCTGTGTAGCGCTCTCCGCGGCGTCAACCACATTCGCCGCTGGTGACCCAGAAGCGGGCGCGCAGCTCAATGCGCAGTGTCAAGGGTGTCATGGTATTACCGGATTCAAAACAGCCTTTCCGACGGTTTATTCTGTGCCTAAGATTGGAGGGCAGAACTATGATTATCTAGTTATTGCTTTAAAGGCCTATCGAGACGGTGATCGAACTAATGAGACCATGCACGCGATTGCGTCCAATTTAAGCGATCAAGATATAAACGATTTAGCAGCTTACTACTCGGGTGACTAAAAATATTAATAGGTTTGAGGTTTATTACTAAAAATTTAAGTTAGTTTCAGTTAAGGGGAGTTGAAGGATATGTTCAACCGATTGGTTATGTTTTTTTGTGTAATAGGTGCTTTTTCTAGCTGGTCTGTTCAGGCGGAAGATGGTGCGCCGAGAGATGCCGCTCAGATTGTTGGGGAAGTTTGCGTGGGTTGCCACGGTGTGGATGGAAACGCTATGGTTTTAGGAGCACCGAAGTTAGGTGGGCAGAAGGCGGACTACATAGCTAAATCTTTGATGGATTATAAAACTGGAATTCGTAATAATGCTGTCATGTCAGCGTTCTCGAGTGCTCTCTCAGCAGCGGAGATGGAAGCATTGGGTAAATACTTTGAAATTCAGGATAGCACCTTGTCAGTTCCAAAGTAACGGCCTATGAGTTAAAGGTAGTTCTTGAAAGCTCCGATTTTCGGGGCTTTTTTTTCGTTAGATCAATTTACCTTTGTATTCGCATAAATCCAATATGATGCAAGACTCACAATCTGGTTTTCTGGCTTTGCAGACATATCGACCATGTAATAAAATCCAGTGATGTGCATTCCTTAAGAATTGTTTAGGAGTATTTTTTAATAAACGCTGTTCCACTTCATCAACATTTTTCCCTCGTGCGAGCTTTGTTCTATTTGAGACTCTGAAAATGTGTGTATCTACTGCAATCGTAGGGTCTCCGAATGCCGTATTGAGCACGACATTTGCAGTTTTTCTGCCGACGCCGGGGAGTGATTGGAGTGCAAGTCGATCTCGCGGAACCTCTCCGTGGTATTCGGCGATCAATAGGTGGCAAGTTGAAATAACGTTTTTAGCTTTGTTGCGGTAGAGCCCAATGCTTTTAATTTTCTCTGTAAGGCTATTCAGCCCGAGTTTTAATATTGAGTCCGGAGTATTAGCAATTTTGAAAAGACGTCTTGTGACTTTATTAACACTGGTATCTGTCGCTTGGGCTGACAATATTACTGCGATCAGCAGTTCAAATGTACTTTCATAAATCAACTCGGTCGTAGGATTTGGATTTTGTTCGGCTAACCTTTTAAAGATTAAGGTGCGATTATTCCGGTTCATAGGTTCATGAGTATTATCGTATTTATTTAATTGGGATAGGACTCCATAAGTTTCTTTCGAGCGATATCCATAGCGGCAGAGATCCTTTTGATCTTATTAATATTTGATGAATTTTGGTTGCTTTGAGGAGTTTTTTTACTCATCTCCAAGTTCTGTTTTGCGAGTCGTGATTGCTTAGATTTGTATCTATTTTTCCAGAGGTCAGAGCGTGAGACTTGATCGAGCTCTATAAGTTGAAGGCTTGAAGGCTTATTTCGCGTCAAGGTATTATCAAGAGGTACAATTTCGATGCAGCTAGTCGGACAAGGCGGAAGACAGAGCCCACAACCTGAGCATAGTGAGTTTAAAATCGAATGAGTTTTTTTTGCTGAGCCTATTATGGAATCAATTGGGCACGCATCAATACACAAAGCACAACCTATGCAGAATTGCTCGTCAATTAATGCAGTTGACTCAAGATCTGTTGCCGTAATATCTTTATCGAGTGGGATGATAGAGGTGTTCATTAATTCAGCAAGATCTCGGATGACTTCTTTGCCGCCTGGTGCGCATCGATTTATTTTTGCTTTAGATTTCGATATGGCATCTGCATACGTGTAGCAGTCAGGATATCCACAATTCTGACATTGCGTTTGGGGCAATATACCGTTGATACTGTCTACAATTTTTTTTGAGGCCATATGTATGTAGAAGGTTTGCCCGTCTGTTACTTACCAGGTTGCCGAAGAAGTGAAATCGCTTGCGCACAATCCCTGATTAGCCTGGGTCCATTGTAAATTAGACCAGAGTATATTTGCACAAGTGAGGCGCCCGCGCTAATTTTATCCAGCGCATCTTGCCGATTGAGAATGCCGCCGACGCCAATAATGGGTATCGAGCCTTGCGTTAAGTTAGAAAGCTTTTGAATTATTTGAGTAGATGCTTGGGTCAATAAGCCGCCACTTAACCCCCCTGTTTCAGACAAATTATTGAATTCTCTATGGGGTCTTTGTGTTGTAGTGTTAGTAGCGATAATGCCATCAAATTCATAGGTTCTTACAGCTTCTACGATATTTTCTAATTCAAAATCATCTAAATCAGGAGCAATCTTGATAGCAATAGGTTTCATGACTCCAAGGGAAGTCCGAAGCGCCTCACGTGTAGCGCTGATGCGTTTGAGGAGCATGTGTAAATTATCACTTCTTTGAAGGCTCCTTAGATTCTCCGTGTTGGGTGAGGAAATATTTATCGTTACGTAATCTGCCAGAGGATAAACTTTTCGCAAACAGTACTCGTAATCGTGGTGAGCATCCTCAATTGGCGTTGTTTTGTTTTTGCCAATATTGATGCCGATGATCGAATCTCGTTGTACGCTTTTAACTTGTTCGATTAGGTAATCAACACCTTTATTATTGAAGCCTAGACGGTTTACTAATGCGTCCGCTTCTGGAACGCGAAAGAGCCGAGGTCTTGGATTTCCAGGTTGTGGTTTTGGGGTAACAGTCCCGAGCTCAATAAAACCGAAGCCAAGGTTTTGTAATGGCTTAATAAAGTCTCCATTTTTATCTAATCCTGCCGCAAGACCTACTTGATTCCTGAACGTTAAACCCATTACGTTCGTAGGAGTGTTCACGATTGTCTTATTGTTCAGCGACAGGCCACACGCATCTAAATTTTTGAGACTCCATAGCGCAAGATCATGGGCTTTCTCAGGGTCCAGTTGGAAGAGGATTTTTTTGAGATTTTGTAAAAGGTCGAAGACATGTATCTCTAAAATTACAATGATTCTAGCGGTATCCAACGATCTTGAATAAGTCCCTGTAATGGATGGAAGTGAGTTTTGTAGGACATTTTTTTACTTTCTTTGATCCAATAACCGAGATATAGGTACTTAAGTCCCATTTCTTTGCATAAGTCGATCTGCCAACAAATGCTGTACGTGCCATAGCTGGCTGATTTATTTTCGGTATCAAAGAAGGTGTAAACAGATGATAATCCATCTTCGAGAATATCTATAATGCTCACAGCTACGACAGTGTTTGAGTCGCGAAATTCAACCAGTTTTGTTTCTACGTTACTTTGAAGTAAAAAGTGTCGGTACTGCTCCCGACTATCCTGGTCCATGCCTCCTCCGCTGTGACGCGCGCTCTGATATTTCAGATAAAGATCGTAATGCTCTGCTGAGTTTTTCAAATCTACTATGTCGTTTGTTAGGTGGGCATGCCGCGTTATTACCCTTTTTTGTGATCTAGAGGGTTTATAGTTTTCGGTATCTATTCTGACTGGAACGCATGCCGAGCAGGAATCGCATATTGGACGATACGTGAATGCGCCACTTCGTCTAAAGCCTACTTGCACAAGGTCTGAATAGATGGAAGCATCTATTTTATGACTGGGGGTTGCTACTTGCGATCTCGCGAGACGGTTGGATAGGTAGCTACACGTATACGGAGCGGTCGCATAAAATTGTAGTTGATTAATAGGTAGATCTCTAAAGTTGCTCATGACTACACACTTCTACATTCAGCTGTCTTTGTTGAAGGAATTAATTCTGAAAGCATTCTTTCAAATGTTTGCCGATCAACGTTCTCGGCGCCCAAAGAACTGAGGTGTGCAGAGTATACTTGACAGTCGATCATGGATACATTCTCGTTGAGTAAAATGTCAATGTAAGTTGCTAAAGCGACCTTAGAGGCGTCCGGTGCTATGGAGAACATAGATTCCCCAAAAAATACATGCCCTATAGATAACCCATACAATCCACCTACTAACTCTCCATTCAACCACGTTTCGACTGATTTGGCGATCCCAAGCTCGAATAGTTTTGTGTATGCGACTATCATTTCTTCAGTAATCCAACTCTCGCAGTCGCTATGTCTTTTCGGCCCACATTTCTCTATTACTGATAAAAAAGATTGGTTGGTGGTGACTTGATATGTGTTTTTCCGTAATGTTTTTTGTAGTGATCGGGAGATTTTGAAATTTTTTGGAAAAAGTATTAATCTGGGATCGGGCGACCACCAGAGAATTGGCTGGTCTCGGGTAAACCAGGGAAAAATACCTGATCTGTAAGCGCGCATTAATGTGTTCACGGACAAATCACCTCCTATGGCCAGTAGACCGTCCGGATCTTTTAGTGCGCTATTGGTAGGAGGAAATGGATCTCCAGGAACTAATACGGGAACCATCATCGTCTAATTTAGAGTGTGGCGTTTTTGCTTATTAAACCGCAGGCAATGGGTCGACTCGCAGTCTCATCCTGCCCTTTGGCTGTAAGGATTAGGGATCTTCCGAGTATGCTGTCCTTGCGCGGTCCGGTTAATTTAGACCCTAAAACTGTAAAGTGGAATTCAATGGAGCCATTTTCGTCAGCAGTTACGTCACCTAGATTACCTATCTGCTTTGTTTCAATCGGTTCTTTTTGAAAGTTGTAGGTTGTATGGTCAAATGGCTCTCCGATACTACCTTTTAAAGGGTCGCGACAATCTCCGACTTGATGAATTCTGAGGGTGTAAGCGGTGAGTGGTGACAAGTTTTTAAGATAGACTTGAATCTTAAGTGAGTTACCACCTTGATAAAAACGAACTACGCCGTTACTTGCTGTATTTTCAACTGGTGCTAAAACAGACACGGCGCTGCATCCCCAGAGTAATAAACATGCAGCGATAGTCATAGACAAATGACCGAAACGTTTTGATACGTTTTTAAAGTACATTGTTTGCATAACTAATAAATTACGAGGTAATGCGAAATAAAGCGACTGTATGGTATGCCTCGAACCGATATTGCCAAATTAAAATAGATGTTTAACTATTTAACGTAGATTATAATACCCCCATCGACTTCAAATTTCAGCTTTTTGTCCTCCAAATTTGTATTCATCGAAAGTTATCAACGTGCATGAAGGTCAAAATCCATCCGTCTGGGTCAAGCGATGCTCTGAGCTGCTAAGGCCAGAGTCCAGTGTCCTTGATTTGGCTTGCGGGTCAGGAAGACATGCACGTTATTTTGCTGACCAAGGACATGATGTTACCGCTCTAGATAAAAATCCAGAAGCACTGTCGAAAATATCGTCGCTTCCGAGAATCCATACGGTTGAGTATGACCTAGAGATGGCGCCTTGGCCGTTTGCAGACCGTACATATGATGCCATTTTAGTGACGAATTATCTCTACCGTCCCATACTAGAAAATATAGTCGACACGCTTTCTCCGTCGGGAATTTTGATTTATGAAACTTTCATGTTGGGTAATGAGCGTTTTGGTCGACCAAGCAATCCAGATTTTCTGTTGCGACCTAATGAGTTAATCGACGTGACTTATAAAAAACTTCACATTTTAATCTACGAGGCTGGAAGAATCAGCAGTCCCAAACCGGCTCTTGTTCAAAGGGTTTGTGCTGTCTCTGGAAACAGTGACTACTCTGAAGTAGCCTTTTTAGATGAGTGATTAGGGTAGAATACGCTATATATTTATGTATCAATTTTCTAGAGATCCGGAGGAATCAATGTTAGTCGGAAGCCTGGTTGCAATTGTGACCCCGATGTTTGAGGACGGTAGTTTAGACTATGAATCTTTGGGGCATCTAATCGATTGGCATGTCGATTGTGGGACGCGTGGCATTGTCGTTGTGGGTACGACGGGAGAGTCGCCAACCGTAAACGTGGATGAACATGCGACGTTAATCGAATATACGGTGAAGCATGTATCGAATCGAGTCGCTGTCATTGCAGGAACAGGAGCGAATTCTACTGCTGAAGCTGTTGAATTGTCAGCTCATGCTTTAAAGGTTGGAGCGGACATGAGTCTATCGGTCGTGCCCTATTACAACAAGCCGAATCAAGAGGGTTTATACCAGCATTTTTGTAAAATAGCCGAAACCGTTGATATGCCTCATATTTTGTATAACGTCCCGTCTAGGACGGTCGCTGATCTTCAGAATGAAACTGTTTTTAAGCTCGCCGAAATCGATAATATAATTGGCATTAAAGACGCCACTGGAGATATGGCTAGAGGCGCTGAATTGATTAACAAAACTCCTGAGGAGTTCGTTGTTTACAGTGGGGACGATGCGACATTTATGGCTCTTATGATGTTAGGGTCACAAGGTGTGATCTCGGTCACCGCCAACGTTGTGCCAAAAGAGGTTCAGGATGTTTGTGAAGCTGTGGTGGCAGGAGACCTTAAAAAGGCTCGGTCACTGAATCATCAAATTTCACTTTTAAACGAAAATCTCTTTATTGAAGCGAACCCCATACCTGTGAAATGGGCATTGAAGAGGATGGGTAAAATTCAAAATGGCATCAGACTTCCGTTGGTAGATTTAGGCGAGAAATTTCACCAACCGGTACTTGATTCTCTCGATCATGCAGGAGTTAAGATTTGAATAAAGTAGCTAACGTTAAACGGTTCAACAAAATGATGAGTAATGTAGATATGGATTTTCATTTTTTTCACAGGCTTTTGCTAACATTAGTTTTAGCATTTGCCCTCGGAGCATGCGATACGATTTCTGAAAAGAGAAAAGTTGATTATAAGTCTTCAGGCGTTGGCGCAAGAACAGAGCCGCTCGCGATACCGCCGGAGCTAGGTTCGATAGAGCAAAGCGAGCGATATGATATTCCGGGAGGGAGTGAAGCAACCTTTTCGAAATATTCCCAAGAAAATCAAACGAGCGCTGCAAGTAAGACTACAAATCTTTTACCTCAAGTACCTGATATCAATATTGGCAGAGAGGGTACGTATCGCTGGCTAGTTGTGGATCGTCCCGTAGAGGAGATATGGCCTGTCATTACGGAGTTCTGGATGGCTAAAGGCTTTTTGATCGCCGATCAATCACCGATTACTGGAATAATCGAAACAGATTGGGCTGAAGATACTTCAAAAAGAAGCGTTAACCAATTTCAAGCGCTCGTTAAAAAGATACTTCCTGGAGCTTATTCGATTCCGGAGAGAGATAAATTTTGGACACGCGTGGAACGCGTGGAAAACGGTGGAACTGAAATCTTCATGAGTCATGAGGGGAAAAAACAGGTTGTCAGTTCTAATCCGGTTAACCGAGAAGTTTTTTGGGTGGATTTGCCTCGAGATCCTAATGTTGAGGCTAAAATGTTGTACGAGTTAATGTTGTACCTTGGGCTGCCAGAAGAGAGAGTTGCTGCAAGCGGTATTTCGAATGAATTGGAACCAATCTCAACTATCGTTGCGGTTGATTTGCCTAATGCAAAACATGCCCTATTAGTTTCTGACTCGGTTTCCAAAGTTTGGGATAGAGTCGGTATTGTTCTTCTCTCTATTGGTGCCTCGGTGGAAAGCCGAGAAGAGAAGGGAGGGCTATATTTTGTGCGCTACCATGATCCAGATGGCAGAGCGGTTAAGAGGGGTTTGGAGCGTCTTAAATTCTGGAAGGATGACAAGATCACCGAGACAGCCGTTTACCAGATATCAGTGAGTGGAGATGCAGAAAGCAGTATGGTGATGATTTTTGATGAAACAGGTTTAGAGGTTCGGGCGGACACAGCAAAACGAATTTTGATGGTTCTCCAAGAAAAACTCGGATAGATATAGAAAATTTAATGACTCTTAAATTCGCTTCCCTTGGCAGTGGTAGCCAGGGGAATGGCTTGGTCGTTGTATCTGATGAAGCGAAAATTCTCCTTGATTGTGGATTCTCCATAAAAGAGACTGAACGTCGCTTGGAGCGACTTCATATTGATCCCGTTACGATTGATTCGATTCTCGTCACCCATGAACACGGAGATCATGTCGGGGGTGTCGCCGGATTCTCACATAAATACTCAATACCTGTTTACTGTACGCAAGGTACCCTTTTAGCGAGTCCTTCTTTGGAGGGACAGTTGAGCGTCGAGCTTATCCAAGGATATGCCGCTTTCCGAATTAAAGACTTAATAGTTGAACCTTACCCCGTTCCTCACGATGCGCGAGAGCCCAGTCAATTTGCGATTTTATGCGGTGATAATAAGTTGGGAGTTTTGACCGACTGTGGTTCGGTTACACCTCACATGATAGGGCAATTGAAGGGTTGTTCTGCATTATTTATCGAGTTCAATCACGATAAGGATATGCTGAGTCGCTCAAGGTATCCTCAGGCACTAAAACAAAGAATTGCCGGAGGATTTGGACATATCAATAATACTCAAGCAATTGACTTGTTAGAGTGCATTAAGGGGCCTAATCTTCAATATGTGGTCGCAGCTCATTTGTCGAAAGAAAATAATGATCCTGATTTGGTGCGCGCAATGATTGCTCGATCCTTAGGGTGGAATGAAGAGCGCGTCGATATTGCGACGCAAGACTTGGGTGTGGACTGGCGAGCGCTAGGCTTACCAAATTAGTTTCGCTTTGTGATTTTCTTTACATACCCCAGTACTTCCCATTTGAATAGTGTCTGCGCAAAAAAAGAAGTCGATTTAATGTTTTTACCCTCAATTTCCCTAAGATTAGCAAATGACTTGAACATCGCCTGTTCGGATCTCGGAATGGGAAATGCCTCACCAGCTATGAATCCGAGGCCTTCTCGGTATAGAAATTTTATATTGGCATTGATTTGATACGAACGATTTTTTAATTGGGACAGGAATCTAGTCTTTGATTCCATTTTTTTTACGTTAACAAGGTTATTGTTGTTGACTTGCGTTAGAAATTCACCCGTAAATTTCAATATGTCCATAGGGGACCAACTAATTTTTGAGATTTTTTGTTCAATTGATTGAAGAAGGTCACTAGGGATTAGTCCTGGTGTTGTCGTTTCTCTCCGTTTGGGGTCTGTAAACAACCCGGGTAATTCGATTTCTTGATCCAGATAATGAAGAAACTCGCTTTTTATATGATCGTAACTTGGTGAATGAAATCCTATTGAATAAGTAAGGCATGGCTCGATAGCTACGCCGTGATGACTAAATTTCGGTGGAATGTAGAGCATGTCGCCAGTGCGTACTTGACAGGTTCCATCTGGTACAAATGATTTCAGTATTCGTATTTCTTGGTTCGGCATTAAGTCCAGAGAGCGGGGCCTGCCTACCTGCCACTGACGGACTCCAGCGCCTTGGAGGAGAAAGACATCGTAAGAGTCGTAATGCGGACCTACAGTGCCCCCCGGAGACGCATAACTGACCATGACATCATCAAGTCTTGCGAACGGAATGAATGAAAAAAGACCGAGAAGCTTAGCTACACCATCATGTGCATAATTGACGCCTTGTACCAATAAGGTCCAATTTTTTTTGGGTAGTTTTGTTAACGCGCGTCTTGTAATAGGCCCATAACTCACATGATATTGAGCCCCATCTCTTATGACTACACGGGCTGAGCACCGTTTGTCCTGGGATAGCTCTATTAAATCAT
Source organism: Betaproteobacteria bacterium TMED22 (assembly GCA_002167745.1). Taxonomy (GTDB): domain Bacteria; phylum Pseudomonadota; class Gammaproteobacteria; order Burkholderiales; family Eutrophovitaceae; genus Eutrophovita. The sequence goes on along the minus strand of NHCB01000006.1, from coordinate 76,397 downwards.
TTAAAGTTAAGGACCAGTCGCGTGTATTGATTGCGCTGTGAATCAGTAATGGTGTCGTTTGCCAATGTTCTCTCAAGAACGTGCGTGCGGTCAGTCCGCCAAGGTGTTGTTGATAATTCATAGAGTGCTGGTGATCTGGATATAAGTCGGAAAAAGTTTATCTTAATGGTTGATTATGTGTCAGGAGCGTTTATTTTGTATGCTACTAGCTTAGATTTATTTGTTTAGGAGTTTTTTATGGACGTTGGTAAAAATACTGTGGTTTCTTTGGTTTACGAATTATTTGATTTAGATGGCGAGTTAATTGAAAAAACCTCGGAGCCGATCGCGTACCTTCATGGTGGGTACCAGGGTATTTTTAAAGCTGTTGAGAAGGCGCTTGACGGAAAGACGCTTGGTGATACGGTCGATATTAAGCTCGAACCAGAGGAAGCATTTGGAGACTATGATGAAAAACTTGTTCATCTAGAGCCTGAGGAAAAATTTCCAGGAACTGTTGAGATAGGTATGGAATTTGAAGGTCATGATGAGAGTTCTAAGTCGCAAGCAGTTTTTCGTGTTACAGATGTTGCGGATGGAAAGGTCGTCGTGGATGGTAATCACCCGCTAGCCGGTTTAGGCTTGATGTTTAAGTGCAAAGTTCATGACGTTCGATTTGCAACGGAAGAAGAGTTGTCTCATGGCCACGCCCATCAAACGGATGGCCATCAACACTAAAGGCTTCTCGATTATTCGTTTTTAATTATTTTATATTATCTTTTTCCACTCGTTAGCTTGTTAATAAGAGTTGCTAATGTGGACTCTTGAGTGAATTTCCAGCTAGCGAACCCGATAGCTCCTATTGAAAAAGTGGTCAAAACTAAAGTATTTACGTGTAGAGGGAAGTCTGTTTGAGTTTGTGTGCTTTCGATCGAGTGTTTTATGAGATCTACTCCATAAGTAAATGGATTGGCAACTGCGATCCAGTGAAGGACCGCAGGCAAATTATCAACAGGGTATAACGCACCACTGAGGAAGAAAACCGGAAAGATGACAAAATTCATTATTGCGGCAAAGTTATCAAGTGATTTTGAAACGACTGCGGTGATGAGTCCTAGTGCTGAACACGCGATAGCAGTCAGGCCAAGCCCAAATATAAACAGAATCCAATTTATTTGATTAAAGTGCAATTTTTGCAAGGCAAAAAGTAATACACAAAGCATGGCTATTTGTACAAGTCCTGCTAACGTGGATGAAGCGAGTTTGCTGAGAATCACCGCAAAGCTTGGCATCGGTGAGATGATGAGCATTCTCATAACGCCCGATTCTTTGTCGTATACAGTTGTTAAAGCAGACAGCATTGAACCAAACAAAAGAGTCATTCCCAAAATCCCGGGAACAATAGAATCTTGATAGTTTTGTTGATTACCCTCAGGCATGATTGAGCCAACGCCGCCGCCAATTACAAATAGCCAAATAAGCGGTCTAACCATTGAAGCCAGTAGCCGTGATTTTTGACGAAAGGTTTTTTTGAGTTCTCGGTCAAGTACTACTTTCAATGCTATGAACATCATTTTAACCCGTGATCGTTACTTGATATCCAAAGAAAGACATCATTTAAATTAGCTTTTCGTACGCTTATTATTTCTGCTTGGTTACGCAGGACATTCTGTATCAACTCTACTTTTTCTGTCTCAGAATCTCTAATCCGAATTAGTAGCGAATCTCCCTCAATCATATATTCGTGTTTCTTGAGCTCAAGCTGTCTGACGAATTCGTTGACATTTGACCCGTTGATCTCGATGATTATTTTCCCAAGCTGTTCAATTAGCCTTTCTGGAGCCCCCTCCGAAACAAGCTCTCCTTCCTTTATAAAAGCAACGTTATCGCAAGGCGCCGCCTCCTCAAGGTAGTGTGTCGTAAGAACAACTGTTAGCTGTTGTTCATCAATAAGTTGTTTAATGAAACGCCAAATTCTGCGCCGACTGGGGAGATCTAAACCGACAGTAGGTTCATCTAAAAATAGTACTTTGGGCTCATGGAGTACACCACGTATAATGTCAACCGCTCTACGCATACCGCCTGAGAGGCTGCCAACAGCATTATTTTTTTTAGATTGAAGTTCAAAAAGTTCTAATAATGTATCCACTCTTGTGCTGACTACTTGCCTGCTAAGATTATGTAGGCCTGCACAGAAATATAAGTTTTCTTCGATGGATAACGTTCGATCTAGCGCCGATTCTTGAAATACAAGACCGATGTTTTTCCGAACTGTTCGTGGACTTTTTTGTACATCTATTCCATCGACATAGACTGAACCGCTGGTGGGTTGAATCAATGTCGATAGCATATGAATTGAAGTTGTTTTTCCTGATCCATTCGGACCTAAGAGCCCAAAAAATTGCCCTTGTGGGATGTCTAGACTCAATTCATCAACAGCTGTTTGGTCACCGTACTTTTTTGTTATGTTTTTTGCAAGGATCATTCGATAGGTTTTAGGCCGACATTTCTTGCAACGTAACGTATTTACTTACGCTGCGATTTAGGTGTTTTCTTCAATCAACGCCTTGGAGTTTTTATCGTCTCGATAAAAAATAATTGGTTTAATATCCGCCGCTGGTGGCTGAGGTTTCTGTGCAAGCTCTATTTGTTCAGTGATTATATGGTGGTGCTCTGATTTGTCGCAAACCGGGTCAGTGTTTGCCGCATCACCTGTCAACTGAAAGGCTTGACATCGACAGCCACCAAAGTCTGTAGCTCGTTCATCACAACTACGACACGGTTCTTTCATCCAAGAGTCGCCTCTGTAGGCGTTAAATGCTGGAGATTCATTCCATATCCACTCCATATCATGGTCTCTGACGTTTGGAAAGGTTAAGCCAGGTAACATTCGTGCTTCATGGCAGGGTAGCGCTAGACCATCTGGCGCAACATTTAAGAACACAGAGCCCCAACCATTCATACAAGCTTTTGGCCTGTTCGCGTAGTAATCTGGAACAATGAAGTATAATTTCATTTTATTGCCGATTTTTTCGCGAAAGCGATTAGTTGTTTCCTCAGCCTTCCGTAACTGTTCTTCACTTGGCATAAGATAAGCTCTGTTTTTCAGTGCCCAGGCGTAATATTGACTATTTGCTAGCTCGACATGATCTGCTCCCATAGCCTCGGCCATTTCCAAAATTTGATCGATGTGGTCGATATTCAAACGATGCAAAACAACATTGAGCACCATAGGGTAATCATGCTCTTTAATCAGCTTTGCGACTTTGGATTTTAATTCAAACGTTTTGGTACTTGATAAAAAATCATTGAGTTCTTTTGTGGAATCTTGAAAGGATAATTGAATTTGACCAAGCCCTCCCTCTTTGAAAGCTGAAATCCGCTTCTCTGTGAGTCCAATTCCTGAGGTTAATAAATTGACGTAGTAGCCCATCTGACTTGCTTCAGAGACCATAATTTCTACATCGTCCCGCATGAGTGGCTCTCCACCAGATATCCCCAATTGGACTGAGCCTAAATCACGGGATTGTTTAAATACCTTTAACCAGTCTTCGGTTGATAGTTCAGATTTAAACGTGGATGCGTAGTCAAGCGGGTTATAGCAAAAGACGCAGTGAAGCGGACACTTATATGTGATTTCCGCGTTAACCCATAAAGGTCCTTTGGGTTTAATCATCGGTAAGGATCCAATTTTTTCCATATGCGTGCTCCAAAAAGTCTAAAACGTCGTCCTTGAGGTCAACCCCTGGGAATTGTTCCTCTAAATGAGCGACAATCATATCAACGCTCTTCGATCCATCAATTAGTTTCATGATCTCTCCAGAACTACCAGGAAGTTTGATCAATCCTTCCGGATATAATAATACGTAGGATTCCTGCGCAGGTTCCCATTGAAACCTGAATTGTTTTTGAAGCGATAGAAGTTTGTCTTTTACTAAGGTGCCGTCGCTCATTTTTCCATTCTCTCTATTGCGCCAACTCGATTAGGACCTATGCCATAAGTGACATGTATCGAGTCCAGCATCGTCCACAATACATCGATTTTGAATTGTAAGATACTGAGCGCTTCCTCTTGTTCTTCTCGCGTTTTAAAGTGGCTCAAGGTGACCCGTAATCCGTGTTCGACATCTCTTCTTGCTTCAGAGAGTCGCTTCCGAAAATATTTGTAGCCCTCAAGCTCTATCCAAGGATAGTGCTCAGGCCACGAATCCAAGCGCTTTTTGTGAATTGTTGGTGCGAATAATTCGGTGAGGGAAGAACAAACTGATTTTTGCCATGGAGACTTTCGAGCGAAGTTAACATAGGCGTCAACTGCAAATTTTACACCCGGTGTGACATGTTCTAGAGAAACCAATTCCTCCCGATTTAAACCGACAGCCTCACCCAGTGCAATCCACGCCTCAATTCCACCTTCGTCGTCATCAATGCCATCGTGATCAAGGATTCGTTGAATCCACAATTTTCGGTGCTCCTTGTCAGGCATATTTGACAAAATTGCGCCATCTTTGATGGGGATCATTATTTGATAATAGAAGCGGTTTAAAACCCATCCTTGCACTTGTTCTTTCGTGCATTCGCCTCCATTCATTGCAATATGGAAGGGGTGATGAATATGGTAACTCTTGTCTTTCGCCCTGAGTTTTTGTTCGAATTCTTCAACTGACCACGGGCTATTGTCTTGTGTGCTCACAGCAAACCTCTTTTGAAACTTTAAATAATGAGTTAGACGACGAAATCCATTCCGTCATAAGCAACATCAATTTTCTCTTCAGTGAGTTTTTGGCGTTGTTCAGAGTCCTCTTGCAGAATTGGATTAGTGTTGTTGATATGAATGAGTATTTTTTTTTGGGCTGGCAGAGGTCTTAGTACTTCGATCATTCCTCCTGGTCCAGATTGGGGAAGATGGCCCATGTCAAGCGACATTTTATTTGCGATTCCAAGTGACTTCATCTCATCGTTTGTCCAACAGGTTCCGTCCACCATAAGGCAATCAGCGGCTTCCATGTAAGGCTTAATATGAGGCTCTATTTGTCCAAGACCGGGTGCGTAAAATATCTTTTTTCCATTTGAAATGTCTTCAAGTAAGATCCCTAGATTGTCGCCTTCATGAGGATCGTGTCTGTGTGGTGAATAAGGTGGTGCCTTACTTGAAAGTGGGATTGCTTTTACTCGAATGTTTTCAATGCCTTGCGGTTGAAATGAATTGTCTTCGTTTGTATGAATCTGATGCCAATTAACGCCGCAGTAATGTTCTAGAATTTTGAAAATAGGATTTCCGGTGGTGAGATCCTCGTAAACCATATCTGTGCAGTAGATATTTAAAGGCGTTTTCGATTCTCGGAGCATAAACAAACCGGTTGTATGATCTATTTGGGCGTCTAGAAGGACAATTGACTTAAACGCGGTATCGCGGATTGATCGTGCTGGTTGTGCTTCAGGAAACTCTTGAATCTGAGTAAGAATATCCGGAGAGGTATTAAACAAAAGCCAGTCAACATCGTTGCTGCTCACTGCAATCGAAGACTGAGTGCGGCGCGTGGCATTAATCGTTCCTTTGCGATAGCCGTCACAATTAGGACAATTACAGTTCCATTGTGGAAATCCGCCGCCGGCCGCTGAACCGAGAACTCTTACTCTCATAAGTATTACCTTTTATACATGTACTAATTCTTAAGTTAATAAGGAAAGCCCCTGGATAAGGGGCTTTCCTTCACATACATTCGAAACAGAAATTATCTGTTTGCGATGTACATGGTGACTTCGAAACCGAAACGCATTTCGGTATACTCAGGCTTTGTCCACATGTTAAATACCTCCAAAAAAAATTAAACTAGACCGATCGGCAACCTTATCAGTTGCGTACCAGCCGTCATGTCGCTACAGTTTCATTGCTCACAGAGTGAGCTTTTTTGTTACTTAAGTCCCATGACAACAAGATTGTGACGCGGTTGCTAGAGATGCTCTGCAGAAAATTCAGCAAATCCTTCTCATGATTATCATTAGTTTAAACCTGTAAAGTCGTGCGGATTGGGATTAAAGTGAGAAGTAATTGGGACGTTTGATAGGTATATGTTTGTAGGAACTTTAAATGGCTACAATGGCGGTATGCTCTGGGGACTTTTGGGCTCACTGTTGCTCCATGTGCTTGTTGTAGTGACTGTGCCTGAATTTGCGGCGCGTATTGAAGATCAACGCGATATTTTAACGGTTCAGATTGATTCTGCCCCGAAAATTATTGAGTCGATAAAATCCCCACCCGAGGAAGTAGTCGAACCAATTATCCCTTCGCGTCCAGCGACACCTTCACCAGTGCCTCAGAATATTCAGCCAAAAATGAGTGTTGAACCAATATTACCAGAGTTGATTCCCGAGCTTCCAGAGATCCCTTCGCCTCCATTGATTGAAGACAGTTCACCACCTGAGGTACCTGAAAATCGCTCCTCAGTTATTGCCCGAGTCCCCCAAAAAAACCTCATATTCCGTGAGCCATTAAATAAACCGATGGCTCCCCAAGCATTGGAGCTGCCGGTACAACCGACAGTCCCTGTTGAGGCGGTGGTGCCGTTAGCGCCCGTAAAAAGGCCCCAGCCTGTTATTTCGGCTCAACCAGTTTTTCCGCCTCAACCAGTTACCCCGCCTCAACCAGTTACCCCGCCTCAACCAGTTAATTCGGCTCAGCCGTTAGTTCCGTCGCCGGTAGCCTCGCCAGTTGTAGCTCCGATAATACCCATTGAGCCAGTTCCTCCACCGCAGCCAGTTCCTCCACCGCAGCCAGTTAATTTACCGCAGCCAGTTAATTTACCGCAGCCACAGGAGCCGGACTTATCACAACAAAAAGCCGTTGAGGAGTATCGTAGTGCGATACACTCATCGATACAGCAATTGATTGCAGCGGATATTAGAAGAACTCGTTCACCTCTTCGAGAGGAGCACCGAGGAGAAAAATTTAAGATCACCCTGTTTTTCAATGATGAAGGTAGGGTAGAGCGTTGGGAGGTTTCGGAAGAGAGTAATTTTCAACGTCTTGACAAGTACTATTTAAAACTAATAAAGCGGCTGGCTGATGACGAGTTGATTCCGGCTCCGCCGGGAGGTAAATCGTCATTAACGGTGCCGTTCATCGTAAATTAACTTTTCACAAGCCATGTAAGCGAAATCGTGCCTATTTATCCAGAAATTAAACCGAACTTTAGTGACTTGATTGATACGAATGACGGACACCGTATCTACCTAGAGCGCACCGGTCGAGAGGGCGGTATCCCCGTCATATTTCTGCATGGTGGGCCCGGGAGCAGCACTAATGCAAATCATCGACGGTATTTCGACCCCAAGTTCTTTGACATCGTACTGTTTGATCAGCGGGGTTGTGGTCAATCGCTACCAAAAGGATCAACCAAGAACAATACGACTTGGCATCTGATCCAAGATATCAATTTAATCAGGAAGACACTGGGTCTGAATCAAAAAGCAGTAATTTTTGGGGGTTCTTGGGGTAGTGCTCTGGCGCTGGCTTATGCTGCTGAGCATGGAGAGGCTGTCGAAACATTGGTTCTGCGTGGGATCTTTCTTGGTTCGCGTGAGGAAGTAGCATGGTTCACTGATGGACTAAAACGCTTCATGCCGGCAGCGCATAAGGAACTAATGTGGGATAGCTCGGGTGACTTAGTGAGCCATTATTACGAACGAGTAAATTCAACAGATCGCTTAATCGCCAACGAGGCTTGTCGTCGGTGGCTTGATTATGAGATGCAGTCAATGATGTTGGGGAGTGAAAACATAAATAAAACGGGTCAGGATAAGACTGAGGTATCTGACGGTGAATTAGCGAGAGCGCAAGTCCAACTGCATTATTTAAAGCATTACTGTTTTTTTAAAAAAGGTGAATTACTAGAGAAAGCAGCGTCGATCAAGAACTCCGCGATTCTTGTACAAGGTGGTATGGATATGATTTGTCCACCATTTACGGCACACCGATTGCATGAGGTCCTACCTGAATCAAAGTTGAAGGTAATTGGCTCCGGTGGTCACGGCGCATGGAATTCAAAAATTGCTGAAGCGCTTGCCGATGAGATGGAGCTACTAAAAAAACGACTACAGGCGAACCATGGGTATTAGATTTCGAGTCAATGCAGCGATTTCTTTTATCGCGGTCATTTTTCTTTTCGTGACGGCTTTTATTTTAATCGATGATCGCCGAAAATCGATTAAAGAGGAAATCGAAGCGGGAACGAAAGTTACCGTTCAGTTGTTGGAGTCAGTTGCACTCAGTCGACGTCCACGCATAGAAGGAGTCGATCCAGTTGAAGGACTAGCAGGCTTTTTAAAGAGAGCTGGACGCGTTCGTGCTAATGAGATAAGGCTTTACGATCAATCTGATGTGCTCGTCTATGAGTCTCCGCCCTCTGTTTATAAACAAGGACGCTGGGCACCAGAATGGTTTTCTAGGTTAATGTCTCCGGGCGACAGGGAATTCCAGTTGAATATGCCCTTCGGTTACATTGTGATTACGCCCGATTCATCTAGATCGGTTCTTGACGCCTGGGATGAGCTGAGAGGATTCGGTGTGATATTGCTTGTATTTTTTGTGAGTTTGAACTTGGCAATATTCAGTTTATTAGGACGTGCGATGCGTCCACTTAAGGGCATCTTATCGGCGATGTCACTTCTGGAGAAGGGTGACTTGTCGATACGTTTGCCTGACTATAGATTGCCAGAGTTTGATGCTATTGGTCACACATTCAATCGCATGACAACAAACCTTCATGATGCCTTGGCTCAAAACGCAAGACTTGCTCTTGTTGCGCAGCAGTCAAGCGACGCGATTTTGATTTGTGATCTAGATGGAAATGTATCGTTTTGGAACCCTTCCGCTGAGAGACTTTTCGGCTTTGATTCAGAGGAAATTCTTGGTCGTTCAGTTAAAAGCATAGTGCCCGCTGAAGGTCTGGAGGTGCACGATTCGATGCGAGATCGTGTCTCGACATCTCGATTAATTGAGCATTATGAATGCCAAAGGCTCAAGAAAAACGGTACGGTGGTTGATGTGGAGGTTTCCTTGGCGCCTCTTGTAGACCCAGACACTGATGAGCTTGTAGGGCAAATCAGTGTGCTTAGAGACATGACGGATTACAAAAGCCGTATTTCGGCGGAGATGCAGCTCCAGCAAAATAAACGATTAACCCAATTGATTCAGGAGAAATTGGAGGAGGAGCGCAAATCGATCGCGCGCGAGCTGCATGATGAAATGGGCCAAAATTTAACAGCAATAAAAACTATAGGCACAGCAATTGCGAACCGAGAGTCTGAAGAACAGTCGATAACGCGTCAAAATGCAATAACAATTGTTGATGTGACCTCTCGAATCTACGATATGGTTCATTCGATTATCAGGGAGCTGAGACCGAGCGCACTAGATCACTTAGGACTCGAGGATGCGATTACCGAACTGTGCGACCAGCATCGTAAAGCGAACCCGGATTTGGAACTGCAGTTGGATTTTGGTGGCGACCTTAATCGTTACGATGAATATGTCAACATCACGGTTTATCGCGTGATTCAAGAGTGCTTAACAAATGCAGCGAAACATGCGTTGGCAAATCACGTTTCAGTTGCCGTCTCTACAGGATTAATTGAATCGAATGTTGCTCATATTTTGATTAGAGTCCAAGATGATGGTCAAGGTCTGGACGTGAATGTGTCGGAGTCTAGAAGATTTGGTCTTCTAGGAATGCGGGAGAGAGTTCAAGCGTTTAACGGGGATATCAAGATTGAATCTGACCGAGGATCAGGAACGCTGATTACAGCAAATATGAAGATTGAGATCGGGGATGAGATATCTGATGTGTAATCAATGTTTGAGGAATTTATGGGAACTGACGTGATTAAAGTCATGCTTGTTGACGACCATGCGGTCGTTAGAATGGGCTTTAAACTCTTACTAGAGGGTGCTCAGGAAATATCGGTCGTGGCGGAGGCGGATAGTGGTGAGGAAGCCGTTCGTACGTTTCAGACGCACAAACCAGATGTGCTGGTAATGGACATTTCGATGCCTGGTATAGGTGGCTTAGAAGCTATTGACCGAATATTGGCTAAAGCAGTACATCAAAAAATTCTCGTATTGTCGGGACATGAGGATGTCATGCATGCGCGAAGAGTGCTAAAGGCAGGAGCGATTGGTTATTTGACTAAGCGCAGCGCAGCCGATGCTTTGATTGATGCGGTGAAAACGGTTTATCGGGGCAAAACTTATCTAGAACCGCAAATTGCTCAGGAACTTGCTGTTGAACAAGTGTCCGGCAATAAGGATCCGGTCGATAGTTTAAGTGAGAAAGAGTTTAAAGTATTTATCTCTCTTGCCAGAGGACAATCTGTTCAGGATATCGCAGACGTGATGTCTTTAAGCCCACGTACTGTTGGTACGCATTTGTACAATATCAAGCAAAAACTCGGTGCATCGAATAGCGCAGAGTTGGCTATTATAGCAATGAGGTCTGGCTTAATAGATTTATAACTAATTGTTTCTATGTGCTTTTTATTATATGTGAGATTTTCTCTAATGATTTTCACTAGGTACAATTAAGAAAAGTCAGAGTTGCATTAGGTGCGGGGAAGTGGATAATCAAGAACGTTAGATTTGGTTTGATTAACTTATTACAAGGAGATAAATATGTGGAGCAAGCCTGAGTACACAGAAATGCGTTTTGGTTTTGAAGTAACAATGTACATCGCTAATCGTTAATTCGATTTTCGGAGTATCTAGAAGAAGCCGCCTTTGGGCGGTTTTTTTTCGTTCTGAATATTTATTACTTTAATATGATCGGGGTATAGTGTCAGCCGACCCCGATAATTGATATTGTTTAGAACAATCGAGTATAGAGAGGAAAAAATGATTTTTGGGCAAGAGCGATATAACAAATTCTCGATGCTGCTTCATTGGATGGTAGCAATACTCGTTTTGATTTTGATCTGTTTGGGAATGTATATGGGCGACATTCCTAAGGGTGATCCAGACCGAGCGTTCTTTTTTAATTTGCATAAATCAATCGGAGTGACCACAGGATTGTTGATGTTTATTCGATTATGGTGGAGACATAAGAACCCGCCACCAGCACTTCCTTCCTCGATGCCAAGATGGCAGGTTTTTATGTCGAAGTTATCCCACGGTTTATTGTATGTCTGTCTTATTGGTATGCCCATCGTGGGTTTTGCTGCTTCCCAATTTACGAAGTATGGGGTGACGTATTTTGGCTTATTTAAAATTCCGCCAATGGGCTCAAATGATTCTGAGATACGTGATTTTTTGCAGTCAATCCACCATGATCTGTCGTATTTGTTGATGGGGTTGATCGTCTTACATATTCTTGCAGCAATGTATCATTGGTTTGTTCTTCGGGATGGAGTGGTCCGACGGATGCTGCCTTGAGCACGAAAGTGCGACGGCACAAATTGTATTCGCCTAGTATTTTTTAGTGTTTACTAATTTTAAAATAGCCAACTGAAATTCTAAGAATTATTTAATTTGATGGGCCTCTGAATGGCAGAGCTACAATTTGGAGGGTGAACGCATCGCTTGGCGAGCAACGCTTTTGCGCGAGAGGCACTTCTACTGAGCGTTAGGTCTCTTCACGCTAGATTTTTGGTCCGCTATATTAAGTTAATACCTGATGCGCAGTCATCACACATGCAACTCATCTCTAACTGTGGGCTGACCAACTTGAATCCTTCTTTCTGTATATTTTCCCTGAGGGTAGACATTAATGATTTATCAATATTGATTTCAGTTACCTTGTGACAACTCCCGCAGATTAAAAACTGCGGAGCTTCATGGGCATGATTACAAGTGATGTGCGAGCAAGCAATAAACTTATTTGCCGTACTCAATCTATGGATCAGTTGATTTGCTGTTAGGAAGTCTAAGATGCGATAAATAGACATTGGTTGTAAAACGTTATTGAATTTGCGTTTAAGTTCCTCAATCAATTCGTAGGCTGAGAGGGCCTTCTCTGCTTTAACGAGCGCATATAGCACTTGCTTGCGCTTTGGAGTCAAGCGAATCCTGTTGTTTTGGCAGTATTCCTCTGCGTGGCTGAGGACCGAATCTATATTGGTCATGGTGTGTTGCTCCGTTAACTATTAACTCCGACTGCATGTTTTAGATACTGTATAGCGATAATCAAAGGATGTAAAATTTAGAAAATTTATTTCGACGATACATTATGTATTTTTTACATCCTTCAAAAGCTTACTTGTAATTTCCAATGCGCCAGGACGTAATACTTCCTTGGGAACTCGTGGCAGCCAGAGCTCGCCCGTCTGGGCGCCATTAAGGTGAATTAAGCGCAGTGATTAACGAACCAATGTTGTGTTGCATCATATTTAAATAGGTGCCTGCTGGACCATCGGCTTCACTTAACGCATCCGAATACAGACGACCACCTATGGCCACATTCGTTTCGGCCGCTATACGCTGAAGTAGACGCGGGTTGCACGCAATAAAAAACCCCAACTGATAACAGTTGGAATTTCGTATTTGGTGGAGGCGGGGAGAATCGAACTCCCGTCCGCAAGCCCTCTGCAGTCGGCACTACATGCTTAGTCAGATCATTGGATTTAATCGTCTTCAGGTTGATCGACAACCCTGAAGACAACGAGTTACCTTAAATTTAATGGAATCTGAAGTAACCCCAGATGCCACGATCCCTCGTTTATGACTCCGCTGTTAGTTTCCCAACCCAACCCGAGAGAAAGCTGGTGCGGAGTCTAGCCGGTATTAGGCGGCTAGAGCGTAACGTTCGTCGTTTGCGACTATACGTTTTCCAGCTGATTTACAAGGTGACTGGACCTTGGCATGCACCGAGCTGTTTCGCAACCCACGTCGAAACCGGGTCGCCCCCAACTGGGGTAGTTTAAACGATCCCGTGAGAGCTGACTAGCGTACTACCTTTGAATTTCTATGTTATCTAAGTTATTTTTGGTATTGATGGTCGAATGCGCGAAATAAGGCCTCATCGTTTATGATTGCAGAAAGCGCTTGCGTCACCGCGTCGTTAACCATATTTTCGCTGTTTTGCGATGATGATATTCCGCCCATCTTTTTTTCTGTGCCGACGTTATAACGTTTGGAGTATTTTTTATTTCCATTAACTATGGAAGCGACGATTGCTAAATCTAATGTGGTGACATAACCGAATCGCTTCGTTTTTAAGGAGCTAAGTTGTAGTTTTTGTAAATCTAGAATTAACTTCGGTAAACTCGAATTCGAGTCTCCAGCTAAAATCAATCCTCTGGATTCAAGCGCTGAGCTTATTCTGGCTCGGAGGACTGTCGCAGCATCGCCTTTGAGTGTGATATCAAATCGCGCCGAGTCATCGCCCGCTGCGCCAAGAATATTGTCTGGTCGGGAGTCTATTACGGTCAGCACGACTGATGTTTGCTCAGTCTTATAAAAGTTAGGATCTTTAGGTCCGACGACATTTGGATCAAGATTGATGAATTGTGGCCCGTAGGCGCAGCTTGAAAGTGAAATGACCAAAAAAGAAAGTACAAAATATGAGCATTGTTTGATAAGCCTGTGCATAAATCGATCTCCTGTTGGTGACTGCGTCAAACTAATTTGATTTCCGGGCCACGAGGATATAGTTAACGTCTAGCTGATCATTAAGTGAATAAACCCGCGTTATTGGGTTATACCCCATCCCTTTTGTTTTTTCTACCTCTAGTCCCGATTCTAGTGCCATTTTAGCTAGGGTTGAAGGTTTAATAAATTTTTTGTACTCATGTGTTCCTTTGGGTAGTAATCGCAAGATATGCTCCGCCCCAACTATGGCGAATAAAAAAGCTTTTGGCGTTTTAGAAATTGTGGAGAAAACGACCCATCCTCCTGGTTTGACCAATTCAGAACAGGCTCGAACTACGCTACCTGGATCGGGCACGTGCTCGAGCATTTCCATACAAGTAACAACGTCAAACATACCCTGGTGTTCTCCGGCATAATCCTCGGCTGATGATTTTTCGTATGTGATGTTTAGCTTACTTTCGTGCAAATGAAGTTTTGCAACACCCAAGCCTTTGTCCGCCATGTCAATACCAGTCACATGCGCGCCCTTTGTCGCCAACCCTTCCGCTAAGATTCCTCCGCCGCATCCGACATCTAAAATATTTTTGTCGTCTAAACTGATTAGTGACTCGATGTAATTGATGCGCAGTGGATTTATTTGGTGCAGTGGCCGAAACTCGCCATCTGGATCCCACCATCGATGAGCCAAGGTTTCAAATTTTTTTATTTCCGATGGGTCGACATTTGTGTTCATTAATTTCTTGGACCATAAGATACGTTAAAGATATTTTTACATGTTATCCATTCTGGGTCATAAATACGACAAAATTCGAGTTTTTCAAAAAATAAAAGTTAGCTTTTTATCTCATACCGTACGACCTAAACTAGTCCTCAAGACACCCTTAGGTGTGGTATCCTTACAGGTTAATATTAGAGGGATCGAGCCGCCATGAATTGCGTTATTCTGACGCTGTTCAGCAACTCGATCAATTCGGCAGATTTGAGCCTAATTTGTTAAGAAAGGTCGCATGGATCAATTTGCAAAAGAGACGTTGCCGATTAGCTTAGAAGAGGAAATGCGCAGTTCCTATCTGGACTATGCAATGAGTGTGATCGTCGGACGCGCGCTGCCAGATGTTCGAGACGGGCTTAAACCAGTTCACCGCAGAATCCTATATGCCATGCACGAAGCTAACAATCAGTGGAATCGACCTTATGTTAAGTGCGCCAGAGTTGTCGGTGAGGTTATGGGTAAGTATCATCCTCATGGCGATAGTGCGATATACGATACTTTGGTGCGTATGGCTCAGGACTTTAGCCTCCGATACACGTTGATTGACGGGCAAGGAAATTTCGGTTCTGTCGATGGTGATAATGCGGCAGCCATGCGATATACAGAGTGTCGGCTTCAGAAGCTAGCCGGAGAAATTCTTGCTGATTTAGACAAGGAAACAGTGGATTATGGACCGAACTATGACGGTAAAGAGCTCGAGCCGCTCGTTATGCCGTCTAAGATTCCTAATCTACTCGTTAATGGTTCGTCTGGTATTGCGGTGGGAATGGCAACAAATATTCCCCCTCACAACTTGTGCGAGGTCATTGATGCATGTCTCGCACTAATCGATAATGCAGATATTAGCTTGGAGGAACTTATGGACATTGTTCCTGCTCCAGATTTTCCAACCAAAGGAATAATCTACGGCACTGCAGGAATTAAAGAAGCTTACCGAACCGGTCGTGGTCGAGTATTAATGCGCGCCAAAACTCATATTGAAGATGTTGATGGAGGAGGGGGTCGCCAAGCCATCGTTATCGACGAGTTGCCTTACCAAGTGAATAAGTCCTCTTTGCTTATCCGAATCGGAGAATTGGTTCGCGATAAGAGGCTTGAAGGTATTTCGCCTTCCGGGATAAGAGATGAATCCGATAAGTCGGGTATGCGTGTTGTATTGGAGCTAAAGCGTGGCGAGATAGCCGAGGTAGTCCTCAACAATTTATTTAAAGATACCCAACTGCAGGATTCGTTTGGGATGAATATGGTGGCTTTGGTGGATGGCCAGCCCAAACTACTTAATCTTAGGAATTTTATTGAGGAATTTGTTCGCCACCGTAAAGAGGTAGTAACAAGGCGTACAGCCTTTGAATTACGTAAGGCCAGACAAAGAGCCCATATTTTGGAAGGTTTGGCTGTGGCGCTATCTAATGTTGACGAGATTGTGGCATTAATTAAGTCAATGCCTACTCCTCCGGAGGCAAAGGCGGCTCTTATAGGTTGTGTGTGGCGTTCAAAACTTGTGGAAGAACTTCTAGCACGCGGACTGGGAGAAGATGCGGATCTGCTGGGCGCCTATGGCTTGAAAGACGATGGTTATCATTTGTCTGAAACTCAAGCTCAGCGAATTTTAGAGATGCAACTTCAACGGCTTACAGGTTTAGAGCAACAGAAAATCGAGCAGGAATATCGAGACGTGATTGATACGATTGTTGACTTGGAAGATATTCTTAGGAATGCCATTCGGGTTAAGGAAATAATTAAAGAGGAACTGGGGCAATCGAGACTTGATTTTGGAGATGATCGAAGGAGTATTATTGAGGCTAACGCTCAAGATATTTCCTTGGAAGATCTGATAACGCCTGAGGACGTCGTTGTTACTTTGTCGCATACGGGATATGTCAAGTCGCAACCATTAAGTGATTATCAGGCTCAGCGGCGCGGGGGGCGAGGTAGGCAGGCGACAAAGACGAAAGAGGATGATTTTGTCGATAATTTATTTGTTGCGCATACACACGACTATATTTTGTGTTTTTCGGATCTAGGACGCATGTATTGGCTGAAGGTTTATGAGGTACCTCAGGCTAGTCGCACAAGTCGAGGCAAACCAATAGTGAATCTTCTTCAGTTGACCGAGGGTGAAAAAATCACTGCGATCTTGCCAGTTAAAGAATTTGACGATGACCATTTTGTCTTTATGTCGACCAGCAGAGGTGTCGTGAAAAAAACTCCTTTATCGCATTTCTCTCGTCCACGGCAGATGGGTATCATTGCGGTAGATTTAGAGGATAACGATCACCTGATCGGCGTGTCGATTACAAATGGAACAAATGACATTATGCTGTTCTCGGACGGTGGTAAGGCTGTTCGATTTTCCGAGAATCATGTTCGCCCCATGGGAAGGACTGCCAGAGGTGTTCGAGGAATGCGATTGCCAGATACTGATGCACTTATCTCTTTGGTCGTTGTGGATAACGAAGACCAAAGTGTATTGACCGCTACCGAAAACGGCTATGGAAAACGTACTAAAGTCGTGGAGTACACACGGCACGGTCGTGGCACAAAAGGAATGGTCGCCATACAAACGAGTGAGCGGAATGGTCGGGTGGTCTCCGCTAAGTTAGTATCTGAACAGGATGAGACCATGCTAATCACTACCGGTGGGGTTTTAATCCGTAGCTCGGTCAGCGAGATACGTGAGATGGGGCGTGCGACGCAAGGGGTGCGCCTCATTAACTTGGGTCCGGACGAAAAATTAGCTGGGTTAGTAAAAGTCGAAGAGCAGGTTGAAGACGAAGGATTGGTCGATGAAGAGGGTTCGACTGGATAGGCTTTTATGTATGTAACGTCAGAGTCTACTGGCGTTACCCTTAACGATAAATTTACTTTTTGAGGTTTGGTGTGAGTACGATATATAACTTTAGCGCTGGTCCAGCCGTTTTACCGAGAGCGGTTTTGGAGCAAGCTCAGGCGGAAATGCTTGAGTGGTCAGGATCGGGAATGTCCGTTACGGAAATGAGTCATCGTAGTAAAGAGTTTCTGAGTATAGCCGAAGACGCAGAGCGAACATTGAATTCACTTCTTGGATTAAGCGACGAGTACCAAGTGTTGTTCTTGCAAGGGGGCGCCACAACTCAGTTTTCCATCATACCAATGAACCTACTCGTCGACGCTCGAGGGGCTGATTATATTTGTACCGGCCAATGGTCGAAAAAAGCCATCAAAGAGGGTAAAAAAATTGGTTCGATCCATGTTGCGGCGACGTCGGAGGACAGAAATTTTGCAGACGTGCCTTCGTATGACTCTTGGGACTTGCGTTCAGACTCTAGCTACGTCCATATCACCTCAAATGAGACGATTGGTGGGGTCGAGTTTCATGACTATCCGCCTAATTTGCCATCTCCCTTAGTTGCTGATATGTCTTCGCACATTTTGTCTCGCCCACTTGACGTATCTCAATTTGGTCTTATTTATGCGGGTGCTCAAAAAAATATTGGTCCGGCTGGTTTAACAATCGTTATCATTCGAAAAGACCTATTAGCTCGTGTCTCTTCGGATTTGCCATCGATGTTCAGCTATGCAGTTCAGGCCGATAATCAGTCCATGTTCAATACGCCTCCAACCTACGCCATTTATGTCGCCGGACTGGTGTTTAAGTGGCTCGAAGAGCAGGGTGGACTCTCTTCAATCGAACAGAAAAATATTAAGAAATCAAATATGATTTATGACCAAATTGATTTAACTGGATTTTATCGAAGTCCAGTCCCTAAAAATTGCCGGTCTCGTATGAATATTCCATTTAGAATTCGTGATGAAACTCTCGAGGATTTATTTTTGAAGGACGCGAAAGATTGTGGTTTGTTACAACTAAAGGGACATCGTTCTGTCGGTGGCATTCGCGCATCTATTTATAATGCGATGCCTATTGAGGGAGTTGAGACGCTACTTGATTTCATGCAGCATTTTGAGAAAAAATACGGTTAAGGAAGATGTAATGTCGCCAGATAAGAGTTATAGGATAAAGACGTTAAACAATATTGCTCACGCGGGACTGAGTCAATTTCCCGAAAAGCTTTACGCTTACGGGACAGAAATCGAAGACCCTCATGCGATTTTGGTTCGATCCGCAAATTTATTGGAGCTTGAACCCTCCAAGAACTTGTTGGCTGTAGGCCGAGCTGGAGCGGGTACGAATAACATTGACACCTCTCGACTTGCGGGTTTAGGTGTGCCCGTTTTCAATACACCTGGAGCTAATGCCAATGCTGTTAAAGAGTTGGTGCTGTCGGGTTTGTTGCTGTCCAGCCGGAACCTTGTTGGTGCCATAGACTTTGTTAGCAACTTAACTTTAGATGGTCAACTGTCCAAAAATGTTGAGCAAGGTAAAAAAACATATGCAGGGCGTGAATTGCCAGGCCGAACTCTAGGCATCATAGGATTGGGTAAAATTGGGAGTTTGGTGGCTGATGTTGCCTTGAGACTTGGTATGCGAGTCGTGGGTTACGATCCCGGAATCACTGTAGACGCCGCATGGGGTTTGCCCTCAGGTGTCGTCAAGGCGGCATCCATAAATAGTTTGGTGCGTGATTCGGACTTCATATCTCTACATGTGCCCTTGAATGATGCCACCAGAAATTTGGTTGATGACAAATGTTTGGCATCAATGAGTGCCGATACCGTTTTATTAAACTTCTCAAGGGGAGCGGTTGTGGATAACGTCGCTCTGGTTGCAGCACTAAGGGCGAAAAAAATAAAGCAATACATTTGTGACTTCCCTAATGAATCATTAATTGGCGTTGATGGCGTCATCGCGTTACCTCACTTAGGGGCCTCCACGGTTGAAGCTGAGGAAAACTGTGCAACCATGGTGGTTGATCAAATTCGTGGCTATCTAGAGCATGGAAACGTGGTTAATGCGGTCAATTTCCCCAACGTTTTAATGGCTCGTGAGTCACCATATAGAATCGTTGTAATTAATGAGAACGTGCCACACATGGTAAGTCAGGTTTCAACAGTGCTTGGTGATGCGAAGCTAAATATTCACAATATGATTAACAAATCTTTGAATGAGATTGCGATCACCTTGGTTGACGTCGATGACTCTGTCCGAGATGATGTACTCAACACCATCAGGAATATCGAGGGCGTAAAGCGCGTCCGTTACTTAAATGGAGCATAGAGAGGATTGATGAACGACGACATTTCAGATCTAAGGCTACAGATCGATGCTATCGATGATTCATTGCTAGACCTGCTTAATCGGCGCGCGGAATTCGCTAGACAAGTCGGAGAGGCTAAAAAGCAAGGGGTTATATATCGCCCAGAGCGGGAAGCTCAAGTCCATCGTCGACTGCATGAAACAAATAATGGACCTTTGTCGAATGACACAGTGTCCTACCTGTTCACGGAAATTATCTCCTCTTGTCGTGCACAAGAGGAACTGCTGAGTATTGCCTGTTTAGGCCCAGCTGGGACCTTCAGTGAGGAGGCGGTCGTAAGACAATTTGGCTCACAGGTATGCATCGTCTACTGCCACACTATCGATGAGGTATTTAAGTCAGTTGGCTCAGGTACTGCTGCGTATGGAGTCGTACCCCTCGAAAACTCAACGGAGGGTGCAATTAGTCGAACCTTAGACTTGCTCTTTGAGGCATCCCTCACGCTGTCTGGCGAGGTGGGATTGCCAGTGCGACACAGCTTACTCAGTAATGAAAAGCCACAAGATATAGAGAAAATATTTTCGCACTCTCAGAGTTTGTCGCAATGTCAAAGATGGCTCGGAGACAATTTTCCATTTGCGCAGCTAATACCTGTAGCGAGTAACGCGACCGCAGCTAAAATGGTTGCTTCTGAAGAGCGTTCAGCTGCGATTGCCAGTCAAATTGCCGGACATCACTATGGCTTGTCTGTTCTTCATTCTTCAATTGAAGACAAGCCAGACAATACAACACGTTTCGGTGTGATATCCAAGTCGGCAGTTGGAGCCTCGGGGATTGACAAGACATCTATTGTCTTGGCGGCGCAGCATAAACCTGGTGCGATTCTTAACGTGCTGGAGCCTTTTGCCAAGAGCGGCATCAGTATGACCCGTCTTGAGTCCAGGCCCTCCGGCGTTGGTCTTTGGGAATATATGTTCTTTATCGATTTAGAGGGACACCAAGACGATGAGGTTATGAAGGCTGCACTAGCAGAAGTCCAGATGAAGTCAGGGTTTTTCAAGATTCTTGGGTCTTATCCTAAGACCATTTAAATATTGATTTGCATTTCTAATTTTTATGTCAAGGTTTCCAACACCTCTAGATTGCGTTCAGAACATCGCGTCCTACCAACCAGGTAAACCAATCGAAGAGCTCGCTCGAGAGCTTTCACTTGATCCCGAGACCATTGTGAAGTTAGCTTCTAACGAGAATCCGTTAGGTTGTAGTGAGTTGGTTGCTCAGGAGGTGAGTAGGGAGTTGAGCGAGGTCGCTCGGTATCCCGACGGTGGCGGATACATTCTGAAAAATCGACTTAGCAGTAAGTTAGGTATTCCATTGGATAGTTTGATTTTGGGTAACGGATCGAACGATATTTTAGAAATGGCTGCAATCGCTTTCCTAGATCATGATCGGTCTGCGATTTATTCGGAGTTTTGCTTTGTCGTTAATAAACTCGCCACCCAAACTAGAGCTGCGGAGGGCATTGAGGTCCGCTCGATGAGCTATGGCCATGACCTTGAACGTATGTACGATGCGATTAGAGACGATACTCGTATTATTTTTATCTCGAATCCAAATAATCCGACCGGTACTTTTATTCCGCCTACCGAAATTTTAAGATTTATTGAGAGCGTGCCTGAGCATATTTTGGTTATCCTTGATGAGGCTTATTACGAGTATCTACCTGAGAACCTTCAATCTGACAGTGTGAATTGGATTAAGAGGTTTCCTAATCTTTTAGTCACGCGTACATTTTCTAAAATTTACGGATTAGCTTCGTTTAGAGTTGGTTATGGCATGGCCAATCCAAGTCTTGCTGAAGTGTTAAATCGTGTGCGCCAGCCGTTTAACGTAAATAGTTATGGCTTAGCAGCAGCTGCCGCGGCGCTGTCAGATGATGCGTTTGTGCGAGCTTCTGTTCAGGCTAATAATATTGGAATGCGACAACTTGTTTCGGTAGCAGAGAAACTTGAGCTTGCTTATATTCCTTCTCACGGTAATTTTCTAACGATTGAATTCAAACAAGCAGGTATCGAGGTATACACAAAATTATTAGAGCGCGGGATTATCGTTCGGCCACTTGGTGGATATGGGTTGCCCTATCATCTGCGGGTCAGTGTTGGTCTTGAAAGCGAGAATGAACGACTCTGTGTCGCTCTTGAGAGTCTCATAAATAGTTTAGCTGATTGACGAAGTCTTTATGGATAAATTCTACATAGATCAACTCACGGTTATAGGAGTGGGTTTAATTGGCGGATCGATTGCTGCTCGTTTGAAGCGCGAAGGAGCGGTTGGCAGAGTTGTTGGAGTAGGCCGGGGACTAAAAAATCTAACGTATGCTCATCATCATGGTTTGATTGATGAAGTTGCAATGGATATTCAACACGGTATCGAAAGCGCGAGCGTGGTTGTAGTAGCCGTTCCAGTTAAGCAAGTGGAAACGATTTTGAAAGAAATAAAGTTAAGTCCAAATGCTGAATTTGTTATAACTGACGTTGGTAGCACAAAGGGCGACTTCAGAAAACTGGTCGAAAGAATAATGCCCGAGCGTGCAGGTTTTGTAGTGCCTGGACATCCGATAGCTGGTTCCGAACAAATTGGACCTCAGGCTGCTGATCCAAACTTATTTGAAGCGAAAAATGTGGTGCTATGTCCTTTAGATAGGACTACCGATACTGCTATTGATTTGGTTCAAAGACTTTGGCAAGCGTGCGGAGCTTCTGTGAGCAAGATGTCTGAGTCGAAGCACGATAAAATTTTCTCTGCGGTTAGTCATCTTCCTCATGTCGTTTCATACGCGCTGGTTGAAATGATGAATCGGCGAGACGATGCAGAGGAATTATTCGATTTTGCCGCAGGTGGGTTTCGTGATTTCTCACGTATTGCGGGCAGCTCTCCTGAAATGTGGGTGGATATCTGTCGGGCTAACCGTAGCCCCATTCTTCATGATGTCGAGTCATTTATTCTGAGCTTAGAAAAAATTCGAGAATTATTGCAGTCAGAAGATTATGAAGCAGTTCAGAGAATATTTGATGCTGCGGCCGTAGCGCGAAATAACTGGGCGTCGAATCAATGATTGTTTCTCGAGACGATCATTCGATCGTCCTAAATGCACCCTTCGGAGCGGGAGGAAAATTATCAGTTCCGGGGTCAAAAAGTATTTCAAATCGTGCGTTACTCCTAGCGGCATTATCAATTGGACAAACAGAACTTAAGGGTCTGCTCCACTCGGATGATACGAATGTCATGATTGACGCGCTTCGAGCATTAGGTGTGGATATTGATATTGCGGGAGATATCACGCGTGTTTCTGGTTGTTCTGGCGCATTTCCCAGGATCAAGGCAGATATTTTTTTAGGTAATGCTGGTACAGCGGTGCGGACTTTAGTTCCAGTTTTAGCCCTAGGAAGCGGCGAATATACGATACGCGGTGTTCCACGGATGCATGAGCGACCAATCGGAGACCTAGTCGAAGCGTTGCTGGGTATTGGTGCTGTTATTCATTACGAGGACCGAAAAACTTTTTTGCCTTTGCGTATTAAAAAAAGTGAGAAGCTGGACTTCTCACAACCAATTGTTGTTAATGGCAATATCTCGAGTCAATTTTTGACGGGGTTGTTATTAGCGCTACCTCTTGCAGGCCAAAGAGTTACTGTAAAAATTAATGGGGTTTTGGTGTCCAAACCATATGTCCAGTTGACGTTAAATCTGATGGATTCTTTTGGTATTAAAGTGACGAATGACAATTGGGAGCAATTTGAAATTGAGGGAGGGCAGTACTACTCAGGACCAAAGAGGTATGAGGTAGAGGGGGATGCCAGTAGTGCTTCGTATTTTTTTGCGGCTGGGATGCTCGGTGGTGGTCCGGTTCTCGTAAAGAATGTCATCAGAGATAGCATTCAAGGAGATATCCAATTACTGGATGTGCTGTCTGGTATCGGTGCGACAGTTGGTTGGACAGACCAAGGATTATCAGTAGCGATGGATAATAATAGTCCTATTCAGGCTTTTGATTTAGATCTTAATCATATTCCAGATGCGGCGATGACGTTGGCAATCATTGCATTATTTGCGGATGGCCCATGTCGTTTGAGGAATATCGGAAACTGGCGTGTAAAAGAGACCGACCGTCTCTTTGCGATGACCACGGAGATGCGAAAGCTTGGGGTGAATGTGATTGAAAGTCCTGATGGTCTGGAGATTGAGCCACCAAAGTATTTTAATGAAGGTGTCGCTATCGACACCTATGACGATCATCGTATGGCTATGTGTTTTACGTTAATTTCTTTTGCAGGTGTAAATATTACAATTAATGATCCTCAATGCGTCCATAAAACGTTTCCGGACTTTTTCGAGAAAATGGAATCAGTGCTGCAAGCACCAGTTGTAACAATTGACGGACCAAGTGGTTCAGGCAAGGGTACTGTGGCAAGGCAAGTCGCGGAGCGACTCGAATTTTCTTACCTTGACAGCGGCGCATTGTATCGAGCTGTGGGCCTATTTTACTTAAATGCGGGAGGAAGTATTAATCTTACTGACCCACGCTCGGTTGAGGCACTGATGCAAAAGATTAGGATTGATGTTTCTGGCGAAAAGGTTCTGATGAATGGCGAAGATGTCACTCAGCGAATAAGAGAAGAAGAGGTCTCTATGGCAGCAAGTAAGGTGGCTAAAAATGAGGTCATAAGGGGGTGCATGTATGACATTCAACGAAGTGTTCGTCATGCGCCAGGATTAGTCGCAGATGGTAGGGATATGGGCACCACAGTATTCCCAAATGCTCAGTTAAAAATCTATCTGACGGCTTCATTGGAGGAGAGGGCCCGCAGGCGTTACGCACAGTTGGTAGAAAGCGGTGAGCGTGTTAAAATGAAGAGTGTTGCCGCGGAAATGGCTAAAAGAGATTCGGAAGACGCTTCTAGAAGTTCATCTCCAATGAGGCAAGCTGAGTCTGCAATTGAGATTGATAGTACTGGAAAAAGTATTGATGAAGTCGTTCAAATTGTTTGCAACGCATTTACAGTTTTGACTAGTAGATGAGTCGAAAATAACGCTATCGGATCCGCGTAAACTGCGGTTTTTTTTAACCTTAATCGTGAGAATCTAACGCACTAAGTTAACGTTCTCCAAGAAATTTATCCTATGACAACCACTGATATAGAAAACCCAATAACCGAAAGTTTTGCAGCAATGTTCGAAGAGAGCTTGCAGCGCCAAGAAATGCGTGCAGGCGAAGTGATTACAGCTGAAGTGACGCGCATCGACCATAATTTCGTAGTCGTGAATGCGGGCTTAAAGTCCGAGAGTTATATAGCGCTTGATGAATTCAAGGACGACAAAGGGGAGCTTGAGGCGCAAGTTGGCGATTATGTCTCAGTGGCAATTGAATCCATCGAGGATGGATATGGGGAAACTAAGTTATCGCGAGAAAAAGCCAAGAAGTTGGCCGCGTGGATGAGTCTCGAAAAGGCGATGGAGGAGGGTGCGATTGTTGAAGGTTTCGTATCCGGTCGTGTAAAAGGGGGGCTAACGGTCAACCTGGACAGTATCCGAGCTTTCTTGCCGGGCTCATTAGTCGACGTTCGACCGGTAAAAGATACAACTCCGTATGAGGATAAAACGCTAGAGTTTAAAGTGATTAAACTCGATAGACGTAGAAATAATGTAGTGGTCTCAAGGCGTGCTGTACTCGAGGTCAGTTTGGGAGAAGAGCGCCAGAAAGTATTAGACAGCCTGGAAGAGGGCGCAGTAGTGAAAGGAATCGTTAAAAACATTACTGACTATGGTGCCTTTGTGGACTTAGGCGGCATTGACGGTCTACTGCACATCACTGATCTGGCTTGGCGTAGAGTGAAGCATCCTTCCGAGGTTGTTAATATTGGTGACGAACTAGAGGCGAAAGTACTGAAGTTTGACCAAGAAAAAAGTCGTGTTTCCCTCGGTTTGAAGCAGTTGGGTGAAGATCCTTGGATTGGATTAGCAAGAAGATTGCCTGCAACGACCCGATTGTTCGGTAAGATTTCTAATCTAACTGATTATGGTGCATTCGTTGAAATTGAGCCGGGCATCGAAGGTTTGGTCCATGTCTCAGAAATGGATTGGACCAACAAGAATGTTCATCCATCGAAAATGGTTCAGCTAGGTGATGAAGTGCAAATCATGATCTTAGAGATTGATGAGGACCGTCGGCGTATTTCTCTGGGCATGAAGCAATGCACGCCTAATCCTTGGGATGAGTTTGCTGCCAGCGCAGCAAAAGGTGATCGCGTCAAGGGCGCAATCAAGTCCATTACAGACTTTGGTATTTTCATCGGACTTCCAGGTGGTATTGACGGACTCGTGCATACGTCTGATCTGTCATGGACCGATGCAGGGGAGGATGCAGTCAGAAACTATAAGAAGGGCGATGAGGTAGAGGCTGTTATTTTATTGATAGATGTAGAGCGAGAACGTATATCACTTGGAGTGAAACAACTGGAGGATGATCCGCTTGGAAATGTGACGGTAAGGTTTGAAAAAGGATCGATAGTGGATGGTACCGTTAAAGCAGTTGATGCGAAAGGCGTTCTGATTAATCTTGGTGATAACGTCGAAGGGTTCATTAAGACGAGTGATCTTTCTGGAGATAAGGGTGTTTCAGCTGACTCATTCTCTGAAGGGCAAACGGTTCAAGCAATGATCAGTTCGGTCGATCGCAAGACTCGGATGGTTAATTTATCAATTAAGGCTAAAGACGCTGCCGAAGAAGCGGCAGCAATAAAGAAACATTCAGAAGATAGCGACGGACAAAATGCCGGCACTACAAACTTGGGTGCGTTGCTTAAAGCTAAAATGGAAAATAACTAAAAAAACTATTCCTGAATGAATTGAAAGAGGTCATAGACGGTCATGACGAAATCTGAGTTGATTACAAAACTAGCAAACAGATTGCCAGCGCTAAAAGAGGAGGACGTCTCTTATTCTGTTGCGTTGGTACTCGAGGCAATACGATCAAACCTAGAAAAAGGTCACAGGGCTGAAATTAGAGGTTTCGGTAGCTTCGCTCTTAATTACCGGCCACCGCGTAACGGCAGGAATCCTAAAAGTGGTGAGCAGGTTGCGGTACCAGCTAAGTACGTGCCACACTTTAAACCGGGTAAGGAATTGAAAGATCGAGTGAATTCGGTCTCTCAGATGATGAATCAAGATTTTTGATGGGGTTGATATTAATTTGATTGAGGGGGATTATTCAGAGCGATCGAATTTTTTCGATCGCTTTTTTTATGAATATCCCTAAGTTCTTTATCGGTCAGAAGGCTGAACATGATTAGATTTGTATCTGGATTATTCAAGTTAGTACTGTTTGCTGTGATTTTGGTCTTCGCAGTGTACAACTTTGAAATGGTGACGTTGCGATTCGCTAATGTTTACGAGTTTAATTTACCTCTCGCGGTCTTGTTATTTTTAGTGTTTATTTTAGGCTTGGCATTAGGATCTACAATGTCATGGGTAGGTAAACTTAGTACAAAAAAATCGCAATAGTTCGGAGGTTAAGCCGATGGATTTTGAGAATTGGTGGCTATTAGCTTTTCCCTCATTTTTCTTGTTGGGTTGGCTGGCGGCTAAAATAGACGTTAAGCAATTGATAAACGAGTCTAAAAACATTCCATCTACCTACATTGAGGGATTAAATTTCCTACTTAATGAAGAGAGGGACAAGGCTATAGATGTTTTAGTGAAGCTATCTGTTAATGAGCCTGATTCTGTAGAGTTACAGTTTGCTGTTGGAAGCCTTTTCCGAAGCAATGGAGAGATTCAAAGAGCTCTAGCTGTGCACCAGGGGTTACTTGACCGACCGGATCTCACAAATGCGCAAAGAAATCGTGCGGTGCTCGCTGTCGGTGAGGATTTTTTTAAGTCTGGCATGTATGATCGTGCTGAAGATTTTCTTAAACGGGTAGGCACGGGGAAATATAAAGCCGTGGCACTGAGATTGCTCATCGATCTATACGTGAATCAGAATGAATGGCATCGAGCGGTTGACGTGGCGAATCAGTTGCAGTTGGCCAGTGGCCAGTCTTATGCCAGCGAAGTCGCGCACTTCATGGTTGAAATTAGTTCACAACATCATTGCGATGGCGATGACGCGAAAGCTATAGATTGGTTGCGTAAATCGTTAAATGTAGATCCTCAAGCCCCCAGACCTCGGATTGCGCTAGGACAAGTATTAAAGTCTCAAGGTCGCTATCTAGAGGCTATTCATGAATTGACTCAGTTAGAGTTAGAATCATCAAGTTTTATTGGGCTGGTCTCAGATGCGCTTATTGAATGTCACGATAAGCTTGGAACTAAAAATCAGTGTCTGGATAAATTTAAAAAACTCATAGATTTATCTTCCAGCCACGACTTGTTAGTTAAGACTTTTGAAATGAGCATGGAGCTAGAGGGCCAAGTGACTGCTTGCGATTTAGCTAGAAAATTTTTGAAGACAACAACCGATGTAGGTTGGGCTATACCCATACTCGAGTCAATTAAAAACGACATTGCTGAGGCTTCGACTGCGGATGTGGATTTACTTATTGAGATGGCGAAGCAATATCGTCAAGAGGAAGCCTATATTTGTGATAGCTGTGGTTTTCTAGCGCATGCTCATTACTGGCGTTGCCCAGCATGTAGACAGTGGGATACCTATACTCTGACATCGTCGGCAAAGGGAGTGCCAGCATGAAATCGAAGGTTATTGTCGCATTAGATTTGTCTAGTGAACAACGTGTAATGGATTTCGTCGAGCGGATAAGTCCAGAGCTTTGTGGTCTTAAAGTGGGTAAGGAGCTTTTTACTGCACTTGGCCCGAGAATAGTCGAAGTTTTAGTTGAGAAGGGTTTTTCCGTATTTCTCGATCTGAAGTACCATGATATTCCAAATACAGTCGAGCGGGCATGCGCTGCGGCTAGAAACCTTGGTGTTTGGATGGTTAATGTGCACGCCCTAGGTGGTTCGGAAATGATAGCCGCTGCTCGGAGAGGTGTTGGCATGGAATCTGATCGACCTTTGTTGACCGCAGTGACTGTTTTAACATCAATGGATGCGGCAGCATTAAGAGCCATAGGGATTGACGTTGCTCCCGAGACACTGGTAAAAAAATTAGCGGGTCTGGCTCAATCTTCCGGAGCCGACGGGGTGGTTTGCTCTGCTAATGAGACGCGCGAACTTACATCGATACTAGGTACTAAATTCATTAAAGTAACACCGGGCATTCGTCCCTTGGGGGTCTCTAATGATGATCAGAAGCGAGTAATGAGTCCGATTAAAGCGATAAAGGAAGGGGCAAATTACTTGGTCATTGGTCGTCCAATTATCCAAGCGGAGGATCCAGTAGGGGTGTTAACGCGCGTAATCGACGATATAACGGGAGTTGCATGAATTTTTGGAGGACTCAAAAAGCAGGTAAACTTTCCGCTTTAAAGTTTTCTATCTAAGTGACATGGAAATTAACGAGTTAAAACAAAGATTAAAAACTGTTCGTATTCTCGTAGTTGGAGATGCCATGTTAGACCGATACTGGTTTGGAACTGCTGATCGGATTTCTCCAGAAGCGCCAGTCCCTGTGGTACGAGTAAACCAAACTGAATATCGCTTGGGCGGTGCCGCGAACGTAGCATTGAATATTGCCAAACAGGGTGTAGGAGTTACTTTGCTGTCGGTAAGAGGTGAGGACCAAGAGGGTGATGAATTGGAGTCTCTGCTTCATAATAATAATATTGATTCTCAAATTATTATTGATAAAAAACTTTCAACAACGATCAAGACTCGAGTGATCGCACAACATCAACAATTAGTTAGAATTGATTTTGAGAATTCTCCTGCTCATGAGGTATTGGATCAAACTCTCGAGCGGTATGCAGCCCTCTTAGAAGATTCAGATGTGATTGTGTTTTCAGATTATGGAAAGGGAGGATTGGAGCACATAACACGCATGATTTTGTTGGCGACAAAATCAGGTAAATGTGTACTTGTAGATCCTAAAGGAACTGATTTTGAGAAATATCGTGGCGCCTCTTACATCACTCCTAATAAAGCAGAATTGAGGAATGTAATTGGCTCGTGGAGTTCTGAAGACGATTTGAATGATAAGGTTCAATTATTACGTGACAATCTTGATTTGGATGGCGTTCTTCTGACGCGAAGCGAAGAAGGAATGAGTCTCTATCAGGCTGAAAATATAAGTCACTTTCCGACCTCGGCACAAGAAATTTATGATGTTAGCGGTGCTGGTGATACGGTAATAGGAATTTTGGCGGTTATGTTAGGAGGTGGCTGCGAGATTGATCAATCAGTAACCTGCGCGAATCGTGCAGCGGGAATTGTAGTCGGTAAGCTTGGTACCGCTACAGTGAATTTTAGCGAGCTATTTGCTCAGGATGACTAAAACATGACGGTTATCGTAACTGGTGGCGCAGGTTTCATTGGTTCGAATCTGATACGAGGTTTGAATGCACGAGGAGTAACAGACATTTGGGTTATAGATAACCTGGGGACCTCATTAAAATTTAAAAATCTTATTGGTTGCACGTTTAAACAATATCTACAAAAAGACCGATTTCGTGAACTTATTCGTGAAAACCGATTTGATAACGAGGTCTCTGCAATATTCCATCAAGGGGCTTGCTCGAATACGATGGAGTTGGACGGTAATTATATGATTGATAATAATTACCAGTATTCGGTTGAGCTATTGGATTTTGCGACAGAAAAGCAAATTCCATTTATTTATGCGTCATCAGCGGCGGTATATGGAGCAAACACTGAGTTCAAGGAAGACGGAGTTAACGAGTCTCCCTTGAATGTTTATGGTTATTCAAAGCTGATTTTTGATGAGCTCGTTAGAAGTAGATTAGGCCACGCTAAATCGCAAATTGTTGGCTTGCGATACTTTAACGTTTATGGGCCCAGAGAGGGGCACAAAGGTCAGATGGCATCTGTTTCTTATCATTTAAGTACCCAAATGTTAGAAGGCGGAGCGTTAAAGCTATTTGAAGGCAGCGGGGGATATGCGGCGGGTGAACAAAGAAGAGATTTCATTTACGTTGATGATGTCGTAAACGTAAATTTGGATTTTTTAGATAATCCGGATCGATCGGGTATCTATAATTGTGGTACCGGTCAGTCACAGACATTTAATGAGGTTGCCGTGGCAACAATAAACTCAGTAAGAGCAAAATATGGAAATCAGACGTTGACACTTGAGCAGATGTTGAGCGAGGAGATAGTAACCTATAGACCGTTCCCAGAAGGTTTGGAATCTCGGTATCAAAGTTTTACTGAGGCGGACTTAGAGGCCTTAAAAGCTTCTGGATCAGATGTCAGATTTCATGATGTTGAGTCTGGAGTCAACGCATATGTTGATTTCCTCTTTCAGAGCAATTTTTTTAAATCCTGATAATAAATATGTCTTATAAAACAATTGATGACTTAGTTGGAAACACGCCGTTGGTGAAGTTAAAAAGAATGCCGGGCGATACTTCTAATGTTGTTTTGGGTAAATTGGAAGGTAATAATCCAGCAGGATCGGTTAAGGATCGGCCAGCGCTATCGATGATTATGAGGGCGGAGCAGTCTGGACGTATCAAACCTGGAGACACCCTCATTGAGGCGACCTCGGGTAATACGGGTATAGCGCTAGCCATGGTCTCTGCGATGCGTGGATATAATATGGTTTTGGTCATGCCAGAGCACTTATCGATAGAGCGCAGACAAACGATGGCTGCTTTTGGCGCAAAATTCGTCTTGACTTCAGAGCAAATGGGCATGGAGGGCGCACGTGATGTTGCTGAAAACATGCAAGCGCGGGGAGAAGGCGTTATTTTGGACCAGTTCTCTAATACTGATAATCCGTTAGCTCATTACGATAATACTGGTCGAGAAATATGGGAGGAGACAGAGGGACGAATCACTCATTTTGTATCTAGTATGGGAACTACTGGGACGATTATGGGAGTGTCGCGTTACCTCAAGTCCAAAAATCCAAAAATAGAGATTATTGGATGTCAGCCGACAGATGGATCACAAATACCTGGTATTAGAAAGTGGCCAGAGGCTTATTTACCTAAGATTTTTGATCGCAGTCGTGTTGATCGAGTAATGGAAGTATCGCAAGCGGACGCGGAGGAGACAACCCGTCGGATGGCTAAAGAGGAGGGTATATTTGCAGGCATCTCAGCTGGTGGTGCAATGTGGGCGGCCCTACAATTATCGGCTGTGCTTGAAAATGCGACTATCGTCTCAATCGTATGCGATCGAGGTGACCGATATCTGTCGACGGGTGTTTTCCCAGCAGAGTAATCGTCCACACGATGTTTCCGACCTTAACTTTTGACATAGAGACGGTTCCCGATGTTGTCGGGATCCGTCGAATAAGAAATTACGATGAAGGTTTAAGCGACAAGGAGATTGCTAGCCTCGCATTTAAAGAACGTGCTGAGAAAACTGGCTCAGAGTTTCTTCCGCTACATCTGCATCAGGTCGTTGCGATTTCTTGTGTGTTGAGAGCAAAAGATGAAATCCGAGTTTGGTCATTGGGTGATTTAGAAGATCCAGAATCAGAGCTCATTAGGCGTTTTTTTGACGGGATTGAAAAATTCACTCCTCAAATAATATCTTGGAATGGAACTGGTTTTGATTTACCCGTACTTCATTATAGGTGCTTGATAGGTGGTATTAGCGCAATGCGTTATTGGGATATGGGTGAGGATGATCGTGAGTTCAAGTGGAATAATTATATAAGTCGCTATCATGCAAGACATCTCGATTTAATGGATGTGCTCGCTCGATTTCAACCGCGCGCTAATGCTCCACTCGATGAGATCGCCCAATTATTAGGTTTCCCCGGTAAGGTTGGTATGTCCGGTGGTCGCGTGTGGGAGAAATATCAAGAGGGAAAACTTGTCGAGATCAGAAATTATTGCGAGACAGATGTGGTGAATACTTATTTAGTTTACGTCCGCTTTCAGTTGATGCGAGGGGTTATAAGTACGGCAGTTTATGATGAGGAGATCGATCTTATGAAAACGCATATACAGACACTGAGCGGAGATCATTGGTCTCAATTTTTGGAATCCTGGAATTAACAACAGACTAGTATGGAGGTTTTAATTGAGTCTGTTGATCACGAAGCGCGTGGCGTTGGGCGAAATGACGATAAGGTTGTATTTGTTGAAAATGCGCTTCCTCAAGAAATCGTTGGCGTAGATATTAGGCGACGCAAACCGAGTTATGAGACAGGAGTCTCAACATATATCAGATCTCCCTCTGCTGCTCGTATTAAACCTAGGTGCGTAAATTTTGGTGTCTGTGGAGGATGTAGTTTTCAACATATTGACGCCAAAACACAGTTGGCCATTAAGCAAAGGGTATTGGAAGATGCCCTGAACAGAATCGGCGGTGTCAGACCAGAGCAGATATTGTCCCCGATATGTGGCCCACAATTTAATTATCGATCTCGGGCTCGTTTTTCTAGCCGCTACGTAATAAAGAAACAAAAAGCGCTTGTGGGTTTTCGTGAGAAAGGTAAGAGCTATGTTGTTGATATGACCTCATGCGAGGTGCTGCCTCCTCATATTTCGAATCTGTTGCCAGAGTTAAGGTCTTTGATCCAATCATTTTCTATTCGTGAGCGGGTACCGCAAATAGAGGTGGCATGTGGAGATGACGTTAACGTATTGGCGTTTAGGATACTAGAAGATCTTAGTGCCGATGATGTGAGTGCATTAGAGCTTTTCGGGGCGAAGCATGATGTTGTGATTTTTACACAGCGTGGTGGTCCCGCAACGTTAACTCAACTATATCCTGCTGAGGCGGTGACGCTCACGTACAGTATCTCCGACATGAATCTGACATTTGAATTTGGTTTATCCGAGTTTACGCAAGTCAACTCTGATATTAATTTGACATTAGTTCGTCGGGCGATGAGTATGCTCGACCTGAAACCAACTGATCGGGTGGCTGATTTATTTTGTGGGCTCGGTAACTTCTCTTTGGCGATTGCTAGAAGCGGTGCTGAGGTCATCGGCCTTGAAGCTAATCAGGAGTTAATTGACCGAGCGATAAACAACGCTGCTCGTAACGAATTAAGCGACCTTTGTAAGTTTGAGACTGCTAATCTTTTCTTAGAAGGGTGTCCGGCTTACAAGTCTCTCAAGTCGGTCGATAAGTTACTAATCGATCCGCCGAGAGATGGAGCCATGGAGTTGATAAAAAATATCGGAACCGGTGGCCCGGAGAAAATTGTTTATGTCTCTTGTAACCCGGCAACTTTAGCGCGTGATGCTGGTACTCTGGTACATGAGCATGGCTATCGGTTAATGTCTGCGAGTATTGTTAACATGTTCCCAAATACATCTCACGTGGAATCCATAGCCTTATTCGTTAAGTAGTAAGACAAAAAAAGGCACGGTATGGCCGCACCTTTTCTTAATGCGCATATAGCTTTAGGTTAATCTCTGTTACCCGCTAAAGCCATTAGCAAATGGAGTAAGCTTACAAAGATATTGAACAAGCTCATATAAACGCCGGTAGCTGCCATGATGTAGTTTGTCTCTCCGCCATTCACAATTCGGCTAACGTCGTGTAAAAGAAACATGGAAAACACGACTATGGCGAGGGATGAAATTGTTAAGGCAAGCGCTGGTATTTGGAGGAACATATTTGCGAACATGGCCAATATCAACACGATCATTCCGACGAACAGGAATTTGCCCATAAAGCTAAAGTCACGTTTAGATGTGGTCGCGATTGTGCTCATAACCACCATAATTCCGCCGGTACCTGCCGCAGCTAGCCCAATGAGTTCTGGACCATTTCTTAGAGATAGCGCTATATTCAATATGGGGCCTAGCCACCATCCCAGAATGAATGTCATGCCTAGAAGTAATCCCGCACCGAGGGCGCTATTTCGATTGGCAGCTATCGCATATTGGATGCCGATGACAGCTCCTAACATGATAAGCGAGCTCATAATGGGATGCTTGAAAACGATACCGCTGCTGGCCATACCAACAAATGCTCCAATAATTGTGGGAACCATGGTGAGGGCTAGTAGCAGATAGGTGTTTCTCAAGACTTTTAATTGTTGTGCTCCTAAGATGCCACCAGTGGATGGAGCAGGAATGTTTGATTGCATTTGGTGTAAAACTCCTTATTTTAGAAAGTTAAATTCGGCGCGCAGTGATTTTGCATTAAAACGCGCAGAGGTCATTACTACCTATATTTCTATTATAAATAAATGAGAGCGATTTTTGTGATTTTCGCTTGGTGAATTTATATGAAATAGTGGATAATGTTCGCCTGGAAGCGTGGCAGAGCGGTTGAATGCACCGGTCTTGAAAACCGGCAAGGGCGCGAGTCCTTCGTGAGTTCGAATCTCACCGCTTCCGCCATTAGGCTCAATAATTTTGTCCTGTTTGAGCCGCGATCTCACCCCGAGGCCTACAGCACTAAAAATTTCTCACAGTGAACTAATTAGTACTGGGTCAGTCGGAGTTGCTACAGGCAAGTGAAAAGGAGTTAGAGTGAAGCGAGGGAAATTTAGAACGAGACTTGGCTGGTTGGCAGTGACCGGTGCCGGGCTGTTTACAGCGTGGCTCCCTTTAGGGATTTTAAACTACGTGCCATTTGTGTTCGAAATCCCCGGGGAAACGATGTTGCGCTCACATGCTGGTTTGGCAGTAGGGGCGTTGATGGTAGCTGCATGGGGTTTTTGGGAAAAATAACTTAAAAATTATTGTAAGAGGAGAGCGTCAATGGTCAAAATTTCAGACATGTTTATCTTAATAGCAGTTTTAATTTCTTTTGCGGTTTCAGCGTACTTGTGGTTCTCGGGAAATAAAGAAGAAGGCTTATTTACTGCAACTTGGGTTCCTTCAATTCTTTGTTTTGGTATTTACTTCAACGTTTTGGCGTTAAAGGGAGGGAAAAAGTGAGTGATAACCTAATTCTGATTATTGGCATTTTTTGTTCGGCGCTTACGATCCTTGGTGCCATAATGACGATTCAGGAGTTTAAGAAACAAGGTGAAGACGACTGACTGGTGGTGCAGTACCAGCCCAAGTTGATAAGCTGTTAATCGGTATCAGAGCCGCTAAACTATGATCCGCCTTCGGGATGAGTGGGATCGATCCATAGGACTTCTTCTGGTGGTTCGATCGGCTGGATATCGATATTGATAGCAACAGCCTCACCGTCGCTGCGGCACAACACACACTCCAGCACTTCATCTTTGCTGGCATTAATTTCTTGGTGCGGGACGTAAGGTGGGACATAAATGAAATCGCCAGGACCAGCCTCTGCACGAAACTCAAGCGCCTCCCCCCACCGCATCCTCGCCTTACCTTTCACTACATAAATGACACTTTCTAAATGTCCATGATGGTGTGCACCTGTTTTGGCATTAGCTTCAATTGAGACAGTTCCCGCCCATAACTTTTGCGCACCAGTTCGCGCAAAATTAATAGCCGCCTTCCGGTCCATTCCAGGTGTTGATGGTACGTTGTCATCGAGTTTATGATTCGGAATAACCTGAACGCCGTCATTTCGCCATTTTTGCTCAGCCATGTTGAGCGATCTCCTATTGATTTTTATACGGCAATCGAGTTTTGAGGCGAATTTGAGGACAGAGACTTTCGAAATTTATTAAGATCTTGCACGGAATTAAACGTCTGTTTGAGAAGGATCCCTAGATTTTGCAAAATTCGTCCAGACACCTTACTTTCCCAAGCTTTATCGAATTGAATTTGTTTGTCCAGCCAATGCTCGAGCCAGCCAGGTTCAGGCATTCTGCTTTGCACGGTGTCGTTTGGAAATAAAGCCTCGTTAACATGCAGATTAGTCGGATGGAGCGCTTGATTTGTCCGCCTTGCCGAGGCCATGAGCACACCAATTTTGGTAAATGCCTTTTGCGCTTCTTCTGTATTGTTCTTGAGCTCTTTCTTCATGAATTGAAGATAGGCGCCTCCATGGCGAGCTTCATCTTTTGCTACTGTGTTGTAAATCGATTGGATGACAGGTTCGGTATGCCATTCTGCAGCTCGTCGATACCAATGATAGAGGCGAATTTCACCACAAAAATGAAGCATTAAGGTTTCAAGTGGTGGCGCCTCATCAAATTCAAACCGAATCTGGTGTAACTCTTCCTCAGTCGGAACTAAGTCTGGCCTGAACCGTCTCAGATACTCAATGAGTATTAAGCTATGTTTTTGTTCCTCGTAGAACCAAATAGACATGAACGCTGAAAAGTCACTGTCATGTCTGTTGTCCCTTAAGAACATTTCAGTAGCAGGTAGCGCTGCCCATTCCGTAATGGCATTCATTTTTATTGAAAGCGCTTGTTCGTCTGTAAGCTGTGATGCGTCAAACTGCTCCCAATCAATATCATCAAACGACCATCGTGCGCGTTCGAAATCAATATAAATCTTGGGGTAGATCATTTCGTTATCTTTTACTTCCATATCTGTCCAATTAATTGATTTGGAAGTTGTGACACCGCTTTTTTAACCATAAACATATGCACTATGTGGGCGGATCCCTTGTGCTTCCTATTTATACTCATGAATTGTTTCATTTCGATTTCAGGCCCTCGGTTATTTTACCTTAAATGGATATTGGTCTCATCGTACTTAAGATCTTTTTAACTCGATTCAAATAGGTCATCAATAATGTTATTTTGTTACGAATATGAGCTTCTAGTCAAAACTGTTAATTGTGAGTTTTGTATTGTTCGTGTTCTTTCAATTAGCTTGTTTAGTGAAGAAAAATTTACTTAAAAATCCGCATTAGCTTTAGGTACAAGCCAATCGGAATAATACTCAGCAATTTAAATATTAAGCTGATTCTTTTTGGAAAATGAGTTTCAAATTGTCCTTTTTTGAGGCCCCTAAGAGTGAGTTGAGCTGCTCGCTCTGGTGTCATTAATAGTGGCATTTTGAAATCATTTTTTTGGGTGAGGCGCGTATCCACAAAGCCTGGTGAAACGAGTGAGACGTCGATATTGCTGGCCTTTAATTCGATATGTGCGCATTGTGCTAAATGTGAGATGGCAGCTCGACTCGCACCGTAGTCAGAGGCGTTGGGAAGTCCCCTGTACGCGGCCAAGCTTGAGAACCACACCCAGTGATAGCTCTTATCGACCAATGGAGTGGCATGCCAGTGCTGTATTACTCTAGGAAAAAGGTTGAAGGCAGCCACAATGTTAGTTTGCAGTCGCTTTCTTGTCGTTTCGGGGTCTATATTGGTGAGTTTTCCAGGGTGATAAAGTGCGGGTAACCAAAAAACTGTGTCTGGCATCGCATTCTCCGCAATCAGAATGTCCATTGAGTTTGCCACTTGTTCGTGATCAGTAACATCCATGGGTAAGACCTTAGCCATACCTGAGAACTCTTCATTTAACCTCGTTTCATTCCTAGATGAGACGATAATTTCTGCGTTGTTTATCCTGAGTGCGTGGGCGAGGGCAAGTCCGATACCCTCTGATGCGCCAATTACCCAAACGCGACGAGTAGACCAATTATGGATGGGAACATTTGATTTAAACATTTTTCATAATAGCTACTTGCGGAAGCTAACCACCACATCACCCAAATGAAGTCCAAATTTGGAGAACTTAGCGTGATTAACCATAACGCCGGTTCTAGAGATCCACATCTGGTCATCAAATTTGAGATTAACATTTTTCCCTCCGACCTTAAGTGTCAGCGTGTAGGACCACCTAAGTTTATCGTCCTTTATTTTGCCTAGTGCGGTACCCACAACATCAGGCGCGGAACCCGACCACTCCGTCTCTCCGGTGCGGCTAAGGGTCCATGTTCGATTCTCAATTTCACCGTCATTCCAAGTAAACACCTCTTTCAATGTGCCTGAGTCGTTATTGAAGTCCCCCGTTGTGACGACTTCAAACGTTCTGATTATTTCACCTGATCTATCCTGAACGAACCCGGAACCTATGGTGGTTCCCGAAAAAAAGTCAACGAGATCGAATGTTGTCATTGTATTTGTGTCCTGTTTTGGTGATTGTTCATGAGAACACCCAGTGATTGTGAGAACTAAAGTAATAATGCTGAGACTAGTAATTATTCGGTGCGTAAATATGACCATTTTGATGATTGTGAATACTTAAAAGGATTAAAGAAAGTATTTTTAAAATAATGGGTGTGGCCAGGTAGGTTAGCGCTAAACCTTCATGTCCTTTCGTTAGTCCCGGTTGATAGCCCCATAAATTCAAAAGTGGTAACGATAGTCCTGCGGCCAATGCTAGCCCTAACTTTATTAGTAGACCCCAAGTACCCAATATGATTCCTGAATTATCCTCCTGATTTATATATTTTATTCTTTTGATCAATAACATTGAGGATAAGACGAGTTCGGCACCTACAAATAATCCAGTACCAATACAGATTAAAGTGAACAATCCTGCATTAGTGTGGTTCAGCCAAAATCCCGGTACGAACACGATGATCGTCATCGAAACAGTTAACATGTATACGTTGATTGTATTGCGGTTCGTCATGGTTTTTTGCCAAAGCCATATTCCCACGAGAGCAGAAATAAAATAAATGGCGAGAAGTTTTCCTCCATTTGCTTGGCTTAGCATTAGGTAGTCAGTAACATAAAACATAAATAAGGTTGCCGCTGTTGCGTTCGCTAAAGCACTGATGAACAAAGGGCTCATGAGTAGTGTCATTGAGCGTAAGCGACCCCAATTAAATACGTTTTGAAAACTTGAGGCGCCTCGAGCCGCTGGAAGACTTAGGATAGCGATACTCGTGATAATAGTTAAAACCAATAAATAAGCAGTAAACATCGTTGAATTGGTGGCTGTAGATAGGGTTGAGGCAACGATGATGCCAATAAGCGTGAATTGTTCTCTTCGGCTCACTAATTCTGATTGTTCTAAAGTATTTGAGGTCCACTGAATTGGCCACGCCTGTATTGTCACGTTAAAGACGCCAGCGGCAGTTGATGTGATGAGCGTACAAAATCCCATGTAAGTAAGGATTCCAAGATCGGTGCTGAGCCCCCCGGGTGGATTGATGAGCGCGGCATATCCGATAGTCATTAAGATGCCAGATGGAACAGCCCACAACTGAAATTTTTTTCGATTGAGGGTCTTGTCTATTAGCTTTCCAAAGAATGGATCGGTTACTGCATCTAGTAATCGGATCACCATCAAGATAACACCTATTGTTGCTAGTGATAGTTCGTATGACTTCACATACAAACTTGGCACAAGAATATATAAAGGAAGACTTGTTGACGAGACCAGCAAACCGGATAAGCCATACTTTAGTGCTTGGGGTTGGGTGAGTTTCAATGTTTAATGTTTAGATTCGTCAATTTTGTTGGGCGCTTTTATCGGTGAATGGGCTAGGGTGTACTGTACGACATCGATGTCACCATTCATAAAACCTGATCTGCAGTAGCAAAGATAGAACTCCCACATTCTTTTAAATCGAGCAGAAAACCCAAGTGCCTCAATAGCCCCCCAATTTTGCTGAAACCGCTTGAGCCACTCTTGTAATGTCCAAGCATAATCTTTCCCAAACTCGTAGGTATCTAAAACATTAAATTTGTGTTGCGCAGCCCGAGCGGTTAATTGGCTCTTACTCATGAGCATTCCGCCTGGAAAGATATATTTTTGGATGAAATCAACACCTGTTTGATATTTTCCAGCCAGTTTCTCATCAATAGTGATTGCTTGTATTACGGCGCGACCATTAGGTTTCAATGAGTTTTTAAGCGTCTCGAAAAAGGTTCCCCAGAAGGCTTTTCCGACTGCCTCGATCATTTCAATAGAAACAATCCCATCATATTGCTCGCTTACATCCCTATAATCTTGCAACAACGTAGTATTTCGACCGATCAATCCAGCTTCTTTTATTGTTTTTCGCGTCCAGTCTTTTTGTTCTTTGGAGAGTGTAATTCCGACGTGTTGTCCTGGACGAGTTTCTAACCGAATTTTTGATAATTCCCCCCAACCACAACCAATTTCTAGAGTTGTTGATTCCTCACAAAGTAAACCCAATTGGGATATGGCCCTCCTGATTTTAAAGCGCTGCGCTTCTTGGAGACTATCGGTTGCTTTTTCTTCATTTCCGTGACGAATTGCGCTTGAGTAAGTCATTGAGTCATCTAGCCATAATCGATAGAAGTCGTTACCGAGATCATAGTGCGCTTCGATATTATGTCGTGCTTGACTTTTTGTATTTTTTTTTAGTAAATGGCGAAGGCGATTTAGCACGTTCGCAAATTTAAAACCCCTTATGGCTGTAGTTAATGGCTGTCTATTTTGGCCTATGACCCAGAGTAGGTGATTGAGGTCGGGAGTAGTCCATTGGCCATCCATGTATGTTTCTCCGAACGCAATATCTCCGCGTAGGATGATGCTTCGAAACATAGTCCAGTCACTAACCATTATTACGGCTGGTTTGGACCCTTGCTCCCCAACATTACCAAAACTGTGTTCTAAACCGTTCGGATCCGTGATGTCTATACGTCCAACCTCGATTCGGTTTAGGAGTTTAAATGTAATGTTTACCCACAGGCTTGCTTTGATACCTTTCATTTATTTCTTTCGGATAGTGTCAATGGTATTTTCTTTACCCATAAAATCAATGCGTTGCAATGAATTTGAATGATAATTTTTAAAGTAATGAAGGGGTATTTAAGTATAGCTTTAAGCGCAGAAAGGTTTGTCAATGGCACCGCTATCCCGGTCATGTAAGTTTTAAGAATCAGTTCGTCGGTGTAGTAATCTATGCGTGAAAAATCACGATGGGTAGTTGGGTTATAGTTAAATTGAAACTGATAGTGACCCTTGACAGATAAAAATGGTGATACGTAAAAGGACTTGGGTGTGGAGATGACGTCTCCAGAGTCAAACCGACGTCGACCTATTTCGGGCTTTAAAATATACGTATGTCGTTCTCCAAAGGTGTTATGGACTTCGGCTAAAACGGCTACAAGCTCACGATTAGAATTTTCGCAAAACCAAAAACTAACAGGTTTAAACTGATAGCCCATAACTCTAGGAAAACACACCAACCAGATTTCGCCGTCAACTACATCTTTTAAAGTATTTTTTTTGAGTGTTTCAGATAGCCAACTTTTTATATTGTTACCTGAGCCATGATCCTTGTCGTGAATTGAAATTAAGCTTTTTCGATTGATTCCAAAAATCCAGTTACCGTAACTCGATTGGCGCCCCTCGGTGTTGAGTAGCACTGATCGAATGGGTATTCGCAAGTAAAACGTTTTTGATGTAAGAGCATGAGCGCGTGGGCTAACCCGTTCGTGACTCACGTATCCTTCAACAATTTGGGGATAATTTTCCATCAATTATGGTTTTCGATGATTTTTTCGGCCACTTGTCGTCCCGCTTGAAAGCCGCTTTCGTGGAAACCATTGCCCATCCAAGCGCCTGCCGCCCAAATGTTGTTTATACCCTGGAGATTTTGAATATGTTTGGCGGCAGTCTCTCTGTCTTGATTCATTACGGGATGAGAGTATTGAATAGATTTGTATAATTTGACTGGATTTATTCGCTTTAGGGGATTCAATGTAACAAACAAATTTCTATTGGTTGGTAAATTTTGAAGCTTATTCATAAAGTACGTTACTGCAATACGAGGATTTTCTTCGATTGCGGCATGGGATAAATAATTCCAAGATGACCATGCACTTATTGATTTTGGCATCAACGATTCATCCTCATGGATGACAGCGGTATTTACTTGAAATTTTATCTTTGATAGCTGCTCAGTCATCGCGTGGTCCATTGGACTAAGTATTTTTGCCGATTCATCAGCATGAGATGCAAGGACAATATGGTCGCAATTAATGAAATATTGTTTCTTGTTGATCTCTTGAGTTGTGATCTCGAGTCCTGAGGACGTATCTTTAATTGATAACGCTTGGGTATTTTTTTTAAATGATATGGCATTATCTTTGGTAAACGAAAGCATTGCGTCAATATAACTTTTGCTTCCTCCCTTTACGCTGAACCACTGAGGACGATTGAGTATTGATAGGAGACCATGATTCTCGCAAAAATAGACAAAGAACTTCAGAGGAAACTTGCGTATCTCCGAGATTGGACAAGACCAAATCGCGCCTGCCATTGGCAAGAGGTATCGACTTTGAAAATATGGGTCATACCTTTCTTGGTCGAGGTATTCTCCAAGACTAATAGTCGCCTTTTCTGTTGAGCCATACCGAGCTACATCCTTGGGCGCGTTTCGGTTAAAACGTAGAATATCCCGAAGCATCTTTAGAAAATCAATGTCGTAAATTCTTTGCCTTTGCGTGAAGATCGTATTTAAATTTGAGCCTGCCCACTCAAACTCTCCATTTCCAAGCGAAACTGAAAATGACATATCGGCCGGATGGCTATCTATCTTTAACGTGGAGAACCAGTCACGTAGACCCGGATATGTCCGATCGTTGAATACAATAAACCCGGAATCTATTTGTATAGGTTTTTCGTCGATATTAAGCCTGTGGGTGTGGGTGTGCCCCCCCAGATAGTTCGCCTTCTCTATAACTGTGATTTTGGCATGATTTCTTAAATGCCAGCAAGTAGATAGGCCGGAAATGCCCGAACCGATGATAACTACATGGGGTTTATTCATACTAAAAATGTCGTGAAGTGTCGATTTCTGTGGTTTTGGGGTGGCTGATAACGGATAGGTGGTAGACCATCTGATGCATACTAAGTTTTATCTATTGACATAGTTAGAGTCCTGAGATGCGTAATTCTACGCTTTGTCATGCATTGTGTTGATTTAATAGGTCAACCATTATCTCTGGTGCGGTTGCGAAATAGTGTCTGGCGTAACTTACCCATTATTTTTGGGCTGCGGGGTTACATCGTTGCTCGAGCAGTTTATGATGTCGGTTAATTTAAAAAATAGTGAGAATGAACATCAATCATGTCCGACCTGGATCGTCACGACCACGCCCATGGGGAGGAGTCAACCCTTACCGATATTCAAAAACGCGTTAAAGCGCTCGAATCAATTTTGGTCTCAAAAGGCTTAGTCGAGCGCGCAGTGATCGATCAGATTATCGAGCACTTTGAACGTAGAGTGGGACCCCATGTCGGAGCCAGAGTCGTGGCACGCGCGTGGACCGACCAACAGTTCAAACGAGCCTTATTGGAGGA
The DNA here is from genome assembly GCA_002167745.1 of Betaproteobacteria bacterium TMED22. GTDB lineage: Bacteria > Pseudomonadota > Gammaproteobacteria > Burkholderiales > Eutrophovitaceae > Eutrophovita. The sequence continues at coordinate 32,706 of NHCB01000006.1, read as the reverse complement.
CGCTACTAAAGCGATCAATTTGCAATCGGATTTTCCGGAGGTCGGACAACATTTGATAGCGGTTGAGAATAGTGACTCGCTTCATAACGTTGTCGTTTGTACCTTGTGTTCCTGTTATCCATGGGATGTTTTGGGCTTGCCGCCCGTTTGGTATAAGTCGGCACCTTATCGCTCGCGTATCGTCAGTGAACCTCGTTCGGTGCTCAAAGACTTTGGTATGGAGTTGTCAGGAGATAAAAAAATAAGGGTATGGGACTCAACTGCGGAAACGCGTTATTTGGTCATACCTCAAATGCCAGCTTTTGCTGACACAATGTCGGAACCGGATCTAGCTAACCTTGTTACAAGAGATAGCATGATTGGTACCGGAGAGGTGTTATCACTGACTGAGCGAGACGTTAATGGATAGTATTCATGATGTCGGAGGTATGGAGAACTTTGGTCCTGTCAGGCCGGAACGTAATGAGCCGGTATTCCATGACGCCTGGGAGGGCACTATGCTTGGCCTTCAGAGGGCGATTCTTTATCTGGGGTTATGGAACATCGATGTGTTTCGGCATGCGCAAGAACGGATTCACCCTATGGAATATCTATCTTGGTCTTACTATGAACGGTGGGCTCATACGTTGATTGCAACCGCTCTTGAGCGAGGTCTTTTCAATGAGGAGGAGTTTCTAACGGGGATTAGTCAGACCGGACGCCTGTCGAAGTCATTAAATCCCTTGACAGCTAAAGATATTGGTAAGGCATTCGTTAGAGGAAATTTCGAGCGTGAAGGGACCGAAGATCCGAAGTTCTGTGTCGGGGATGCCGTAATTACTAAAGAGCTGCATGTCAGTGGGCATACTCGCTTACCTCGTTATGCAAGAGATAAAATCGGAACCATCATTGCTGTTAGAGGTCGACATGTTTTTCCAGATTCAGTGGTGAGTCATGGAAAGGAGGCCCCTCAATGGTTGTATACCGTTGAATTTGAGGGATGTGAGATTTGGGGCGAGGCAACTGATTTAACTGTCAGCAATTTAGTCGATGCATTTGAGCCTTATTTGTCGAGACCTGAATATGAGTGATGACTTTTCCTGGGAACTATTTTCAATAGGTTCACCAGACAGTATTAAAGACCCCGCATTTTCTGAGCCATGGGAGGCGGACACGTTTGCCATGCTGGTATCTCTTGAAAAGCGGGGTTTAATTACTTGGTCAGAGTGGGCGGATGAGCTGGCAGCTGAAATTAAGTTTGACGCTTCTCACCTCGATACCGGAGTCGATTATTATGTTTACGTACTCAGCGCGCTAGAAAAACTTTTGATTAAGAAAAATATTATTTCGATCCAAGGCTTAGAGCAGTACCAAGCAGGTTGGACACGAGTCGCCGAACGTACGCCGCACGGTCAGCCGATGGAGTTGATAGAGGATGATCTGAACCCTTCTGATCAATTAGCGGCTAAATAATCAGGTGAAATAGACCGATATGCTGACTACTAAAGATCATAGTCGTTTTCAAGAGGGATTCGAATATGTGTATCCAGTCGTTTCGAGGCGTGCTGGTGGCGTATCTCTAGGTATTAATTTAAATACTAACAATGCGTGTAATTGGCGTTGCATTTATTGCCAGGTTCCAGATTTAATCCGTGGGGCGCCTCCACCAGTTGATTTGGATTTACTTAAGAACGAGTTAAGTATTTTTCTAGATCAAATTTTAAGGGGTTCATATTTGGAAGACGAGGTGCCAGAGGGGCAGCGTCGTTTAAATGATATCGCTTTCTCAGGTAATGGTGAGCCGACGGTCGCTCCGAATTTTTTAGATGCTGTTCAAGCGGTTTATGATGTTAGGGCGAGGGGTAATGTTCCTGACGCGGTGAAAACAGTTTTAATCACCAACGGTAGTTTAATGCATCAAGCAAAAGTGATTCGGGGCGTAAAAGAATTGGTTAGTATAAACGGGGAAGTTTGGTACAAGATTGATCGCGCGACAGGGAAGGGTGCACGATTAATCAATGATACTAAAGTCAGTAAATCTCGGATCATTACGAATTTAGCAGCATCTGCAAACGCTTGCCCGACTTGGATACAAACGTGTTTATTTAAGCTGGACGGCTTAAATCCCAGCGATTCTGATTTGGACGCTTACTGTGAGCTGATAAATGAGGTTAAGACCAGTGGTATTCCGCTTAAAGGAATTCTTCTGTACGGACTTGCTCGAGATTCCTTTCAGCCTGAGGCAGCTCGGTTATCACCTCTTGACGGCGGTTGGTTAAAGTCGTTCGCGAATCGCTTAAGAGATATGGGTGTGACGGTTAACTTGTCCATATAATAAAAAAGCCATCTTTAAGATGGCTTTTTTGTATTTTGATACAGATGATATAGACGTTCTTAGACGGCTACTATTTAGCCATTTGTTTTTCGCGGATTTCATCTAACGTCTTGCAGTCAATACACATCGTGGCTGTTGGTCGTGCTTCGAGCCTTTTTAAACCGATTTCAATCCCGCAGCAATCGCAGTAGCCATAGTCACCTGCCTCGATTAGACCAATTGTTTCATTAATTTTTTTAATGAGTTTTCGTTCTCGATCTCTGTTTCTCAGTTCTAATGCCATATCTGATTCTTGGCTCGCTCTATCATTTGGATCGGCGAAGACAGTGGCTTCGTCCTGCATGGTGTGCACGGTTTTATCAATGTCCGCACCAAGTTGTCCTTTAAGTTCGAGCAGAATTTTCTTAAAGTGATTTTTCTGTTTTGTGCCCATATACGCCTCGCCTTTTTTAGGGGTGTAAGGCTTAAATGCGCTCTTTACTGTGGATTTTGATTTTGTTGTGCTTTTTCTTGGAGTGGCCATGGCGCTTTTATTTTAAAAAATATTCGCTATTTGAAAAAAGAGGTGTGTATATCAGATTTATCTCATTAATGCAATTTTAGATGTAAAATTAGTCCTGTCAGATTGACGTATGGGGCATGAGGCGATATAGTCTCGGCCCTTCAGTCGGGGTGTAGCGTAGCCTGGTAGCGCGCCTGCTTTGGGAGCAGGATGTCGGGAGTTCGAATCTCTCCACCCCGACCAGTAATGACGGCTTAGGCGTTCGAGTTGCGCCCGTAGCTCAACCGGATAGAGCACCAGCCTTCTAAGCTGGGGGTTACAGGTTCGATTCCTGTCGGGCGTGCCATTGGATTCTGTAGTCTGACGTTGATGAAGTCTGTGGTGGGCGTAGCTCAGTTGGTAGAGCCCCGGATTGTGATTCCGGTGGTCGTGGGTTCGAGCCCCATCGTCCACCCCACTGACATCTTCGACCTTTGTCCCCAAGCGGTTCGGCTGAATCGCTTAAGGTTAGGCTTTCTCTTTCGCTTGAATTGACCCGTCCAAGTTGTCTTGTTCCTCTGACTCAGGATGGACATCCAATGCGAAGTAAGAAATAGGTAGTGTTGAGAGCTCTAACTCGAGATGTTGTCGAATAGCAGTCTCTGCGCTCCCTTGAACCTTGATAACGCAAGCATATTGGCTGTTATTCGTTCTCCATAATCGTAGGTCTCTAAGTTTAGCAACACTAGTAACTATATTTTCTATTTTGTTACGAAGGTTTTCCAACGTTCCATCTTGACTGCCGGAGCCAATGAGAATCCTTGTTGTTTGTTTTAGTAACGAGCGTGACCATAAAAGCACGAGGATCGAGCCAACAATCCCCATCAGGGGGTCCATCCAATTCCACCCAAATAATAAACCCGCGATCAGTGCTACGATCGCTAATACGGAGGTAATCGCATCCGTGATCACGTGAATATAAGCGGCTTTTAGGTTGAGGTCGGTTTCCAAAGGAGTCTTATGGTCATGGATTGGACCATGACTATGTCCATGATGGTGGTCGTGTGAGTGGTGTCCTAAAATGAGTGCGCTCACCGCATTGACAAGCAGACCAATAAACGCTGTCGCAATCGCATATCCATAGTCGATAGTTTTCGGGTTGAATAATCGATCTATTGATTCGTAGCCCATCGTTAGGCCAATAACGATTAGAAGTAGAGCGCTGGTATAGGCACCAAGTATTTCGACTTTCCATGTCCCGAAGGTGAAGGAGGAATCATTTGATTTCTTGTTGGCATAAACGTAAGCGAGCACGGTGATGCCGATCGCGATGGTGTGCGTACCCATATGCCATCCGTCCGCCAACAATGCCATCGAATTAAAGGCATAGCCACCTAGAATCTCAACGACCATTACCGTAAAGCTGATCGACAGAACTAAGATGCTTTTCTTTATGTTAGATGTCGTACTCATAGGCGGCTCGCGACGATAGATCAGACTATTTTGAGAGTATTGAGATCTTTTAGGAGTATTGTACCGGTTGTTTGTTCCTTACGCGGAACCCCTAGTCAATTGTATCTACGAGTGGTGAGTGACCCATTACTAGATCTTTAGTGCTCGTTAGTGCCGGAGGTAAACTATTGCAATTCATAAATGATATGTTATAACATTATTGTTGAATGAGAGTTAAGTGGCGCAAGTAGTCTGACTCTTTAACAGCTCATAACCTTGAGATGGTGACTGATTTCTTCGCAACGAAATCTCCTCTTCTACCATTTTAGGGTTTTTTTTAATTCGGGCCTTAATTCAGGGGATAATACAAGAATGAAAATAATCACCGCACTCGCATTTATATTTGCATTGAGTATCAATACAGCGCATGCAAAGCCTTTTGTTCTAGCCTGTGAGCCGGAATGGGAGTCGCTAGCCATGGAGATTGGTGGCGACTTAATTAAGGTCGATTCGGCAACCCATGGGCAGCAAAACCCACATTTTATTCGAGTTAAGCCAAGCTTGATGAGCAAAATAAGGCGTACAGACTTAATTGTCTGCTCTGGGGCTGATCTTGAGGTCGGATGGTTGCCGCTATTACTCCGAAATGGCAATAAAGGGGTCCAGGTTGGTCAACCTGGCCATTTGTTGATCAGTGATTACGTGACAAACATTGAGATACCTGACGTTTTAGATCGTAGTTTGGGTGATATTCATCCTCAAGGTAATCCGCATGTTCATTTAGATCCTCAAATTATTATAGAGGCAGCGGCACTCATCGAAGCACGTTTATCGATACTAGATCCGAATAACGCAGAAATTTATAAAAGTAACTTAAAGTCTTTCAATGCAAGATGGGCGACTGCCTTGCAGAATTGGATAATTGCTGCTGAGTCCCTAAAAGGTAAAAGTGTTATTACTCACCATAAATCGTTTAGTTACCTGTTGAAATTTTTAGGGATGAATACGTTGACTTCTCTTGAAGAGCGCCCTGGAATTCCACCATCTGCGCGTCATCTCGCAAAGGTTGTATCCGTTATTGAAAAAACTCCTCCGCTTGCGGTGATCACTGCACCCTATGATCCGGATGGCCCAAATGAGTGGGTGGCCAAAAAAACAAATGTGCGTGTGATAACGCTTCCTTATACAATCGGAGGATCATCAGAAGCGACGGATTTATTTACGCTTTATGATCAAACAATAGAACTTTTATTGAATTAATATATTTATGGTTGAGCTACTGGATATTGTAATGCCGGCACTTTTAGTCGGCTTGATGGTAGCCTCAGTGCATACGCCGCTCGGTATTGAAGTTTTAAAGCGAGGAATAATTTTTATTGATTTGGCGATTGCCCAGATAGCAGGGTTGGGTTACATCGTTGTTGAGACGTTGGGCCGCACAGTCTATGGTCAGCAGAATCATGTCCATTCGGACCCCACCGGATTCGCTTTAGGCCCATCTTTGGGTGCATTATCTTTTGCCCTTATTGGTGGGCTGATTTTTAGAGATATCGAAAAGCATTTTCCAAAGCAGCAAGAAGCCTGGATTGGTGTTTTTTTCGTTCTATCCGCGTCTTTATCAATTTTAGTGTTGACCAATAATCCTCATGGCGATGAGGAGTTAAAGCATCTTCTGTCTGGTCAAATATTATTCGCTTCTATGAGTGACGTCATACTCCATCTGCCATTTTTTATTGCTATTTTAGTTACATGGATGGCGGTGCCAAGTGTGAGGCAAGGGGTGGGCTTTTATTTTATGTTCGCTTTAACGATTACCGCATCGGTCCAGCTGGTCGGAATTTATGTGGTGTTCGCAAGTCTTATTTTGCCTGCTTTAGTGACCATTGGTAAAAGTCGGCGGTTGTTATGGGCGTGGTTGTTTAGCGGTTCAGCTATTGTTATTGGCATTGCTTTATCTGCAATGCTCGATGCACCTACAGGTCCAGTATTGGTAACAACCTACGCGGGCCTAGGAATTCTTGGCATCTTTTCAGCATTGGTTGGTTCTAGGTTTTCTAAAGGGGATGCTGGGCAAGTAGACACAACTAAATTGTAAGCCAATCCCGAAAGGTTTAGTCGGGACGTTGGGGCGTTGGCTGCATGCGGTTTCCAATGACGTTATTTACACAATGAGAAAATATCGAGATAGAGAAGGAGAGCATTAACATGGGACTAGATGTAAAACATATATTGAAGGTGACGTTATTGGTGATTGGATTAATAACCGTCGTCCAATCGTTTAGCACGCGAGAGTCGAGAGCAGAAGAGGGTAGTTTAGATGCTCATGTGCATGGAATGTCGGATTTGACGATAGCAATTGAGGGAAATGAAATCCAAATAGAATTTGAATCACCCTCAATGAATATAGTGGGCTTTGAATATAAGGCACAATCCGCAATAGACATTGAGACTGCAGAGCGCGCAGCTGCAGCTCTTAAGCAACACGATACAGTTTTTACTTTTATAGATGTCACATGCAAACTTTTTGATTCCTCGGTTGACGTCTCTGGAGTTTTAGGGGGCGCACACGATGACCATGAAGCGCATGATGACCATGAAGCGCATAGCGATATTGTTGCCGGTTATCATTTTAAATGTCAGAACTTGTCCACATTAGCTGAGATTCAAGTTCATCTTTTTAAGTTATTTCCGGGAATTGAAGAAATAAGAACGATGTGGCTGAAGGAAGGGAAACAGGGAGGGGTAACTTTAACTCCAGTTGAGTCAAGGTTGAAGGTTAATTAATAGGTAAACTTCCTCGTTATTTTGGTTCGGTTTAGTGGATATCGTATCGACGGTAGGTTGGGTATCCCCGGGTCGAAAGAGGTCCTTAGTGAGCATGACTGAGATTGATGTAAGAAAGGTTGTAACATTTTAGCTTGATCGTCCTGCGGCTGGTAATAGACATAGAGGGTAAGTTATGAAAAGTATTCAGGCTTTAACAGATCAAACATCTATCGGACTTTCCTTGGTATGCGCTGTGCATTGCCTATTTGTACCTGTGTTATTGGTTGTATTGCCTAGCCTTGCGTCATTGCCGCTTGAGAGCGAGACATTCCATGTTTGGATGGTCGTTGCCGTTTTACCAATCAGTGTCTTCGCGTTGACTTTAGGGTGTAAAAAACACAAAAGATATAAGATATTTTGTTTAGGTTTACTTGGTTTAATCAGTTTGATCGCAGCACTTTTGTTAGAAAGCCTAGTCGGCGAAACAGGTGAGAAGCTGCTTACTCTGCTTGGTGCCGGATTAATTGCTTGGGGACATTTCACTAATTTCAAGCTGTGTCAGCAACACGATAAAACCAACTGCGGATAAAGACGATTTATTTTTAGTTAGTCGTCTTTTTGAACGGAAAGTGTCGTTATTTTTCCCAGTAAACCTCGACACTTATTGCATCCATAGCGTAGGTTGCTGTCGCTATTTCGTTTTCAGTGTAAATGGAATTTACCACACCTGAAATCCAATGAGGTGTATATAGATTCTCAAGTTCAACGCCATTTGAACTAGTGACATGAATCACTTGATTTGGTGGAGGTGGCGGCACGTGAATGCATGCACCGAAGAAAGGTACTAGAAAAAACTGACTTACCGTTTTATCGTCATTAAATTCTAGCGGAACGATGAACCCTGGTATGCGGATCGCCTTTCCGTTCATCTCTGGAACTACTGTTGTTGATAAAAGGGCTCTTTGATATTCGTCATCAAAAAACATATCCGTCGATAGTTCACCTTGGTTTACTACTTTATCTTCCTCAGAGCCTTCTTCAATGTCCATTATGTAGTCCGGAGGGTTCTGAAGTGCTTCTAAATCTTCCTTCGGCATTAATTGAGTCCACTCAATTACCTCAAATGCCGATAAATCGGCACCTTGATCCTGTGCTTTTGTCTCATTTTGAGAAGTGAGCAACAAGGCGCTGGTCATTAGCACCACTAGGTTGGAAGACCGCATTTTAATCATCCCTTTTTTGGATCATCATGTCGCTACAAATTTGTTATATTGTAACACTGTGAAATCTTAAACTTGGGTATAAGACTACCATGACTATCACCATAAAAGATGCGCAATATTGTTATCCAAGTCAACCCAGGAAAATGGTTTTAAATATTTCCTCTTGGTCGGTTGCGGAGGGTGAAAAGACTTTTTTACATGGACCTTCCGGTGGAGGTAAATCCACTTTGCTGAACGTGCTAAGTGGTTTGATACAAACAACAGGTAGCGTGAGCGTGTTTGGTCAATCATTAAATGAAATGTCTGTTCGGCATAGAGATAAATTCAGGGCGGAAAATATTGGTTTCGTATTTCAGCAATTCAACTTAATTTCTTATCTCGACGCTATCGACAATATTAAACTCGCTAGCGCGTTCGGTTCTAGCCAAGGAGGTGAAACGCTTGAGCGGGAAATTAAGAGTTTATTGGCCGACTTGAACATATCGGTAGATGAATGGAGTGAGCCGGCCAGAAATCTAAGTATCGGTCAGCAGCAGCGAATAGCGATTGCCCGAGCGCTCATCAATAAACCTCAGCTATTGATCGCGGACGAACCGACTTCGTCTCTGGATCAGGTCAACCGAGATATTTTTATGTCTTTGCTTATGAGCATCGTGAAGGAGCATAAAATAACCTTATTGCTCGTAAGCCACGATATGTCGTTGTCGACGCACTTCAATAGCGTTGTTTCGCTGAATGAGATTAACCTCGTTGGGAAGCAGTCCTAGATGTTTATTCGTCTTGCCATTAAGAGTCTGTTGGATCGAAAAAGCTCAGTATTAGTCTCCCTCCTAGCTATGTCGGTTAGCATTTTTGTTTTGCTCGGCGTAGAGCACATTAGACATCAGACTAAAGAGAATTTTTCCAATACCGTTTCCGGAGTTGATCTGATCGTTGGCGCAAGAACTGGAAGTGTCAACTTACTGCTTTACTCGGTCTTCCGAGTGGGGAATCCAACCAACAATATCCGATGGGAAACTTACGAGAAAGTTGCGTCCAGTCGTAAAGTTGATTGGGCTATACCCATTTCGCTTGGAGATTCACACAAGGGTTATCGTGTGCTGGGTACGTCAACAGACTATTTTAAGTATTTCAGCTACAGCGATAAGCAGTTACTAGAGTTTAAGGATGGCAGGGCTTTTAAAGATTTGTTTGATGTAGTTTTGGGCGCTGAGGTCGCTAGAAAGTTGAATTATCAACTAGGGGATCGGTTAGTACTCGCCCATGGTGTGGCAGCGACTAGCTTTAGTTTGCATGAGGACCGTCCATTCGACGTCGTGGGGATATTACGACCCACTGGTACTCCGGTTGACCAAACGTTACACGTAAGCTTGGCAGGAATTGAGGCGATACACATCGATTGGCAGCATGGGGTAAGAATTCCTAATTCATCGGCCCCTATCGATAATTTTGATGATATAGATCTTAAGCCGAAAAGTATCACTGCTTTCATGTTAGGCCTTAAAGAGAAGATGGCAACCTTCCGTGTTCAAAGAGGTATTAATAACTATAAAGGTGAGCCATTACTTGCTATTTTGCCTGGTGTCGCCCTCTCAGAGCTTTGGCAAATGATGGGGATCTTGGAGAAGACTTTACTGTTAGTTTCGGCATTAGTGTTTTTAGCGGCCTGCCTTGGCGTGAGTGCGATGCTCTTGGCCTCGATCCGTGAGCGGCAGAAAGAGATTCATTTATTGCGTGTCATTGGCGCGCCACCACGCTTTCTATTTTTTCTAGTCGAATTAGAAGCATTTTTTATTACGTTGTTCGGTGTAATTCTAGGATCGCTTCTTCTCATGGGTTCCTTGTTAGTTTCTCGTGATTATCTTGTTGAAAAGTTTGGGTTGCATATTAACGTAAGTATCTTCACAGAAAATAGTATCCATATGATTCTAATGGTATTTTTAGCATCATTTATCGCGGCGGCATTGCCATCCTTTGTCAGCTATTTACGAGCCAGGAAAGGTTTAGATTGAGTTAAGCGATATCGGACCCACGTGATGTGATAACGTATCTATAGATTTTATGGTATTTTAACCTTATCAAATTATGAAATTGGAGATTTTCTGAGTACTATGATCTGACGCTTAGGGTCATGTGGCCGGGGTTGAGACAAACAAGGAACTTTAACTCATGAAAAATTTGGTTATTACTCTAGTGACTTTAGTAGTTTGTGTTACTGGTTTTGCCGTGCAAACCACACAGGCCGCCGACATCGCGGGTTATCTAGAGTACAAAAAGAAACTTGACGCGCAAGAAAGGGCTAATAAAAGCCTTGAAACCGTGGAGACGCGGGCGTTAAACGGAGATAGTCAGGCGCAATATGAGCTGGGAATGACATATCGATATGAGTGGGCTAAGGTAGAAAAGAGTAATCGTGAGGCAGCTCTTTGGTTCAGAGAGGCGGCGGATGCCGGGCATGCGGAAGCACAGTTCGAACTGGGTCTGATGTATGAATTTGGTGAGGGAGTGCCCCTTAACTTAAGGCGTGCGCAGAAACTGTATCAACAAGCGGCGCGACAGGATCTTCGAGAGGCTAGAACAAGTCTGGCACTTCTCAAAGGTAAGATGTTGAAAGTGGAGCAGTATATTCGTAATCATCACAAGCCTTATTACGATAAAGATAAGTAAAACTAGATAAACCTTGGTCGATCAGATCAATACTTTGGGAGGAGTAAGTAAGATGAAAATTAGAAATTTAGCTACGATAGTTTCGGTGCTGCTTGGAATCTCCGCTAGTAGCGCTTTCGCGTGCACGGTAGAGGACTGGAAGTCTTGCGCTGGAAAACCTTGGGTAAATGGTACCAATATGGAGACTCCTTTGGGAGAGAAATGGTGGCCAAATCCGCTTTGGGGTGCTGACGATCAGGCGGGTTCAACAAACTGGTATAAAAAACCTGAGGTTGTTAAAAGAGCGATTGCCCAAGTGAAAGAAGGCAAGACGATGAAAATTGGTCAGCCTTATTCTGGAAAAATGCCGCTTTTTGGTTCACGTACATTTGCATTAAGGATTCCGGGCTCACCTACTGGAGGTCCATTTGGTCCAAACAGAGTGATGTGGTACGACGAAATGCTGACTGCAGAGATTGGTCAAGTCGGGACTCAGTATGACGGATTAGGTCACATTGGGGTTCAGGTAGGCGCAGATGGCGATAAAAATGAAATGCGTTTCTACAACGGTGTAACCGTTCAAGAGATGGAAGGTGCGTATGGGCTGGTAAAATTAGGCACAGAGAATCTAAACCCTATCATCGCTCGAGGAATCTTAATCGACATTGCTAATGCAAGAGGTGTAGAAGCTATGGAGAAGGGTGATGTCATTACCATGGCTGATGTGAAAACCGCATTAAAACGTCAAGGGATGAGTGATTATCAGTGCCAATCCGGGGACGCGATTGCTTTCCGAACCGGATGGACCAAGTATTGGGCCACTGATAACGCCACTTATAATTCTGGTGAGCCGGGTATTGGCATGGAAGTAGCGCGGTGGCTCACAGAGGAGTGTCAAGTCGGCGTTGTCGGAGCGGATACTTGGGCTGTTGAGGCAGTACCTAACCCAGATCCAGCATGTGTTTTTTGTGTGCATCAGTTTCTACTGGCAAGACATGGTGTAGCTATTCAAGAGAACCTTAGCTTGGATGGGATGGTGGAAGCAGGTGTATACCAATTCATGTGGACTTACTCTCCTGTGCCAATCGTAGGTGCTACAGGCTCAATTGGTAGCCCAGTCGCTACGTGGTAGGTACTGAGTTTAGTTGGCAACAGATAGGGGAGCGCTAGCTCCCCTTTTTTGTTTCGCGTAAACCTTTGATCCGATAGCGGGATCTCGATAAAGAAAAAACCTAAGTGGTTATTCGTTTTACCATTTCTCTCCGGCAACGCTTATCCGTTTATTACAAGGTTATTGTCTCGCTTTTGATTTCAATAGGATTCACCGTAGCCAATTGATTGCTTGAACTATCCTATGACGTTCCGTTATGAGATTAGCTGTTACTGTTTGGATGTAAATCGTTATGCTCTGACGAAAAAAAACCGCGGCGACCCGCGGTTTTTTTTCGATCATAAGGTATGTCTTTAGTACTTGTGAGCGCTGTGAGCACCAAAACTCATGATGTATTGGAGAATAAATGAGTCGTCATTTTCACCGCGAGTGACCTCCTCTGAGCCAACTTGCAGTCGGATCCGGCTATATTCACTATTTGTCCAATCGAACATGATATCTGTTTGAGTTGGATTAAATCCATCTCCATCCACAACCGTGCCGTCTAAAGTGCCACCTACGATATTGTCAGAAGTCATAGCAGCGTATCTCACGCCAACGCGTGCTTGAGGCATCCATTTGTAAGTCGCTGCAACATAATAACCGCTGGTGTCTTGGTTAATGTCGGTTTGGGCAAAGGCTTCGGCTCCAGTGCCGGTATAGTTTCCGACCTCAGAACGTGAAAAGTGCTCCGCAGTAAAGGTAATTTCTTGGCTAGCTTCGTTTCCAGTCGGTGCATAAGTGTAACGAAGGTCATATGCTGTGATATCTGTATCGCCGATGAATGTAACGAGATCTTCTGTTCCTACACGGCCTCCAGTTTCGCCATCAAGCCTATATGCGCCCAGTCTCCAGGTGCCGTTAACGCCCAAGTCACCACCTATTCGATAGTATAAAGAGGTTGCACCAATACCTTGCTTGTCGGTCGTGCCAAATGGGAAGTCGTTACCTCGGAATAACCCAACTCCGACCTCTTGGTAAACGTCCGTTGGCAAGATCTTGCTGATCTGTATACCGTCGTCGTTAAAAGCGCCGTTGAAATAGACTTCATATGGAAGTGGACGGCCAACGAAATCATCAACGTGCGCATGCTGTTCGTTCAAATAGCCTATAGCCCAAAGCGCTTTACCGAATTTAAATTTTGCTGGAGCGCCCGCACCGGGAAGTGTTTCAATGTAAGCCTCTTCAACCTCGGTTTCTACCACACCTTCATGCTCAGCGATGGCATAGGTCAAGCTACCGTAGAACTTGTCATCCACATTAGCCGAGAAGTTTAATTCAGTATGGTCTAAAGCCATACCACCGTCACCTCGATGAGCCTCTTCGCCTACGGAGAACCCTTTGAGTTCTGGCTCTGTTCGTTTGGAAAATTCTTTAAACTGACCATTTAAAATGATACCAATTGACGGGTTAAATATATTACCTTTGATCGTACGTCCTCCGACTGATTTAGTTGTTCCTGTAGATCCAGCATGCTCTTTAGATTGAACAGCCATTTCTAATTTCTTCTCTAAATCAGAAATCCTTTGCTCGTATTCACTTCTAAGTTCGTCTAAAGCCTGCCGTAGGTCACTTACATCCTCTTGCGCGTGAGCTGAGCTAAAAGCCACTAAGCTCATTATTGCGATGAGGCATCGAAAAGTATTAATAGTCATCGAAATGTGTCTCCCAATTATGTTGTCGGTAGTCGGTTTGTTTTTTAACCGATTTGTTACATTGTAACATATAAGAAGATACGATAAAACATAACGCACAGTAGTAGGATGAGTAAGATGCTGTAAAAACTTATATTTACATACCACGCATAGGCATTCATGTCTCATTTAAGCAACAAGTATCTTTATTGCGTTCATCACTTGTAACTCGCTCTAGGAACCCCATTTGCCCCCCAATTAGGTGTTCATCCCCCATTATGTTATTTGGGCTCGATAGATTAGTCTTCCGTGAACCGGTTCATTCCTCTATCCGCTTGCGGTGCATTTAGCAGGATGGTAAGGTTCGGCACCGAGTTTCTGTTGCTCTTGACCAAAAACCGCGAAATGTAAGAAGTATTTCGTGGTCCCACGAAAAATTGTGGGTTCCTCCAAGATCATGCTAATGGCTAGATCTCAAGTGTTTGAATAAGAGTAAACCGGCGACCCACATGGTGTGGCTGTCATCGGATAGTGACTCTCTATTTGAAGTTGGCGGGAAAGAGAACTAAATATGGAAGTAGTTTATGCTCGATGGCGCCATGCCATCGATGAACGTGGGTTTGTTGCGTCTGCTAAGACGGTGCATCACCCTTTACAACACCCTCAGGGTGTATATCGCAAAATCACACACATGCAGTGGCAAATTTTGGACGAGAGGACCTTATCTTAAGCGCATCTTGCATTTGGAATAATGAGTGCAATGGTAAGCGCACGCACGTCAGATACATGAATCAGGCCGTGAATAGGTAGCGTGATAAAACGTTACGAGGCACGTCCACAATAAGGAAAGCAATATGAAAAATTTTCAGGATATGGAGTTACCCAATCAATTACTAGAAACGCTGCAGGCAATGAAGTTCAGTCAGCCAACGCCGATTCAAGTGGAGGCTATACCGCCGGCGCTAGAGGGTAAGGATATTCTCGGTTCAGCGCAAACGGGAACAGGTAAAACGGCAGCATTTGGAATACCGCTAATAGCAAGATTGTTAGCTAATCCACAAGGATCTGCGTTAGTAATGACGCCCACACGGGAGCTTGCGACACAGGTATTGGGTCAGTTGCGACTGATGTTGGGAAAATCAAGAAACATAAAAACCGCCTTATTGATTGGTGGTGACTCTATGTCAAAGCAGATTCGCCAAATAAAAGATCGACCGCGTATTATTGTAGGAACTCCAGGTCGAATCAACGATCATTTAGATCGAGGTATCTTAAAGCTCAAGCATGCAGACTTTCTGGTTTTAGATGAGACGGACCGTATGCTTGACGCTGGTTTCACTGTTCAGATTGAGAAAGTGATGGGTTTCCTAGCGTCGCAAAGGCAGACTTTATTGTTTTCAGCTACCGTGGCGCCCAACATCGCGCGTATTGCCGAAAAATATTTACGAGATCCGGTTCGAATTACAGTGAGTAAATCGTCCGCACCGGCACCCAATATTAAACAAGACACCATGCGGGTTAGTGACGGTGCAAAATATATGTCTTTATTAGATAGTCTGAATGAGCGAGATGGATCTATCATTGTGTTTGTTAAAACGAAACACGGTACCGAGAAGATGGCAAAACGATTGGCTAAGGAAGGCCACAGTGCCAACGCAATTCATGGCGACTTAAAGCAAAACAAGCGGGACCGGGTGATCGCATCATTTAGAAATAAAAAGTATCGAATTCTTGTGGCTACGGACGTAGCTGCACGTGGTTTAGATATCCCTCACATTGAGCATGTTATTAATTATGATCTGCCACAGTGCGCTGAAGATTATGTGCATCGAATTGGTCGTACAGCTCGAGCGGGGGCAACTGGATCAGCCCTTAGTTTCATTACTCCAAGCGATCGAGGTAAGTGGAATGCAATTGAACGTTTGTTAAATCCAGGTGCGAAAAAGAATAGTAATCAAAAGCGATCTCCACGAAAACGTACTTCGAATGCGAGACCTCGAGGAGATGTTGTGCCATTTCGCCGTGACAAAAAAAAGAAGTGGTCACCGTCAAAGAGAGCCGCTTAATTTTTATTACAAAGTAGTAGAGAAATCTGAGGACTATATATTGCTATAAAATTAAGAAATATAGTCATCTTTGTCATGAGATTACTAGCATTAAGCAGTTGTAATTGGAGATATATCTGATGCATCGGTTATGGGATAAGCGGTATTGGCTGGCGTTATCGTTAATCTTNAGTTGCAGCCTCAGTGCAGCGCACCAGACAAAGTTATCCAGCAGTTTGCTAACTCTTGAAAATGGCATTGTTAGCGCTGAGATCGAAATCAATCTTATAGATTTAGAGGTCGCTCTTGAGCAAGAGCTCTTCGCACCTGATTCTAGAGTTGATAGTAGTGCGGTTCAGGCAATCTCAAAAGATATATTTAATTACGTTACGGATAATAATCGTCTGTTCTGTAAAACTGAAGCAGCAGATCCATCGCCAGTGGGTCGGGTTCGTTTCGATGGTGAGCACCTAATTCTTGGTGTGCAGTGGATTTGTGATCAGGGTTTACTGCCAAGTCGTTATAGCGTGGCCCTGTTTCAAGAAATTGATGCTCAATCAAGGCATTTGGTCAGCATCGANGGCGACCAGAACTTTGTAAAGCTCTTAAGTTCGAAAGATCAATCTGTGTGGTTTGAACATGACAGTGATTCTTTTTGGGATCTTGGTAAAAAATTTGTTATTTCGGGTGTTGAGCACATAGCAATTGGTTTTGATCACATTGCATTTTTATTAGCCGTTATCGTTTTAGGTCGTAGTTTTTGGCCATTATTTAAAGTGGTTACGGCATTTACAATCGCCCATTCGATCACGCTCACACTGGCTGTATTGAATGTTGTTGCATTGCCACCAGAGGTTATAGAGCCATTGATTGCACTCAGTATCATTTACGTAGCCGTAGAGAACTTTTTTGTAAAGGATATATCTAGACGTTATTGGGTTACGTTTCTTTTCGGATTAATTCATGGTTTTGGCTTTGCATCTGTATTAAGAGATTTTGGTCTGCCACAAGAAGAATTAATTTGGGCGCTTGCATCGTTCAATGTGGGTGTTGAAATCGGACAACTTTTGATAGTTTTAGCTGCGGTCATGTTTTGGCAGTTGATTACTTCTGCATCATTTTTTTCTAATGCAGAAAGGGGTGAGGTAAGACAAAGAAATATATCATTAGGATTATCCGCGTCAGTTGGGATATTAGGTCTAGGCTGGTTCATAGAGCGTGTATTTTTGTAATTTTAATANTGAGTGTTCGTCTAATCGAATATAAAATTTTTGGAGGGTATCAATGTATCGTTATTTAGGATTGATGTTTTGCGTATGGTCTTGCGTAGCTGTTGCTGGGCACCATGAAAATATGGGGCACTCCGATGATATGCATGTTATGAGTGGTTGGATGAAAGAGCCTTTGCCCGGAGTGGACGCGACCGCGGTTTATCTCTCTATGCACAATCCGCGAAATGAAGCTGATCGTTTGATCAGTGTGTCCACGGATCTCGCGCAAGTCAGTGAGATTCACGAGATGTTGATGGTAGATAATGTCATGAAGATGAGACGACTTGATTCTGGTATTTCGATAGCAGCTGACCAATTTGTCCGCTTGGAACCAGGTGGTCTTCATATAATGCTTTTTGAGCTCACTCAGTCGTTTAAGGCAGGTGAGACCTATACCGTAACATTAGATTTTGAATATGCAGGGAAACTGAAGGTGCCGGTTACGGTTCGAGCAANGGCGGATGCTGGTCACAATCACCATCATTGATGTGTTATTTATAAAGTACTCAATCAATAGACAGCGAGGCTGTCGGTGATCCATGATTACCGCTGATGGCATAGCGCTTCGGCGAGGCGACAAGGTTCTTTTTGAAAATGCTCGTTTTACGTTTTATGCGCGCAATAAGATTGGAATAACCGGGAGTAATGGTTCTGGGAAAAGTAGTTTATTTGCGTTGCTACTCGGCGAAATGCAGGCGGACTCTGGCACTTTAGGATTGCAGCCTGGGCTTGTTATTTCACATGTTGCGCAAGAGCTCCCGATGGGCCAACGACGAGCGATTGATTATGTAATCGATGGCGACACCGAGCTCCGTACCATACAACGTCAGCTTGAGGATGCTGAGAGCAACGACGACTCGGATCAGATAGGGGCACTTCACGAGCGCTTAAACGTGATTAATGGATACGGTGCTGAGGCGCGCGCGAACCAATTATTAAGTGGCTTGGGTTTTGTCGCTAGCGAGGTTAACAACCCAGTTGATTATTTCTCCGGCGGATGGAGAATGCGCCTTAACTTAGCGAAGGCCTTGATGTGCAGGTCCGATTTGCTTTTGTTGGATGAACCTACCAATCACTTAGATTTGGATGCTGTTATTTGGCTCGAGTCATGGCTTAAATACTTTCCGGGTACGCTGTTGCTGATTTCCCATGACCGATCATTTTTGGATAATGTTGTTCATTCAATTTGTTATATCGACGGAGGCTTCCTTAAAACGTATAAGGGTAATTATTCCGCTTTTGAGGTTCAAAGAGCATCGTATCTTGCTCAAGAAAAAGCGACGTATATCAAACAGCAGCGAGAAATTGAGCACATGAAGCGCT
This sequence comes from Betaproteobacteria bacterium TMED22, assembly GCA_002167745.1. Lineage (GTDB taxonomy): Bacteria > Pseudomonadota > Gammaproteobacteria > Burkholderiales > Eutrophovitaceae > Eutrophovita. The sequence continues at coordinate 14,401 of NHCB01000006.1, read as the reverse complement.
TCGTTGATCGGTTTCGTGCTAAAGCCACAAAAGCCCGTCAAGCGCAAAGTCGGATGAAACAACTAGCCAAGCTCGAGGTGATCGCTCCTGCCCATGTCCATACGCCTTTTAGTTTTGAATTTAGAGAGCCGATGTCTCGTCCGGATCCGGCCATGGTCGCTACAGATGTATCAATTGGCTATGATCAGAAGCCTATATTAGAAAATATCCGCTTTGAGCTTAGATCGGGAGCACGGATTGGATTACTTGGACGAAACGGTGCGGGCAAGTCTACTCTCATCCGTTTTTTGGCAGGTCAGATCGTTCCGCTTGGCGGCGAAGTTACTAAAAGTAAGGATCTTTCAATTGGGTATTTCGAACAAAACGCCTTGGATCAGCTCAGAGAATATGAGAATCCACTTCAGCATCTTGTACGATTAGACGGTTTTACGAGAGAGCAAGAACTGAGAAGTTATTTAGGCGGATTTGGATTCATTGGAGACGATGTGTTCCGAGAGGTAGGCTTATTCTCGGGAGGAGAACGATCGCGACTAGCCTTAGCCCTTATCATTTGGCAGAAACCAAATGTGTTATTGCTCGATGAGCCAACCAATCATTTGGACATGGATATGCGTTACGCCCTTACTCGAGCGCTACAAAGCTTTGAGGGGTCNATGGTGCTTGTTTCCCATGATCGCTCGTTGTTGTCATCTGTATGTGATCAGTTGTACTTAATAGCTGATGGTGCACTAACGGAGTTTGATAGTGATTTGGATGAATACTCAAGTCAAATATTGGCAAAAACCAATAGGTCCGAGTCGAGCGGATCTAAATCCTTGGGCTCGCGGAAAGAACGGCGTCGTGAAGAGGCTGATGCGCGAAATCGTCATTCCGCATTAAAGAAACCGATCTTGAGAAAATTAAATTCGCTTGAGAAGCGACTCGGTCGACTTCAAGTTGAGAAAGAGCGTGTTGAAAATAGATTGGCTAAATCTGATTTGTACGAGGAGCATGCAAAGGAGGAGTTGCTTGGTCATTTGCATGATCAAGCGGTCCTATCAAAGGAGATAAATGAAGCTGAAGAAGAGTGGCTTAGTATTTCCTCAGAACTGGAGGCGCTTGAAATTTAGAGGTTCGCGTAACCGGACTAAAGGTCTTACCTCCATTAGAAAGAGATGCATTTTTTAAAGTCTTTTTGCTTACAAGCCGCGGCAAGTGTCTCAGCTCTACTAATATCATCCGCATTCATGGATAATGCTAACCCTTCCTTAAATCGCTCTGCGCTTCGGTGTCCTGATTGAGCGGCTACTGCAAACCATAGGTAGGCATAAACATCGTCTCTCGGTACGCCTAATCCCAGTTGGTAGATGAGCCCGAGGTTATGAAATGCGGCGGGATGACCTTTACTCGCGGCATTAACAATGAGCTCTAGTCCACGGTCGATATTTTTCGGAATGGTGTCGCCTTTCAGGTACAGCGTCCCCAAGCTGTTTTGCGCATCTACGTTACCGTTACTCGCTGAATGCTCGTACCATTTAATTGCTTCGCTTTCATCTCTATGTACACCCATACCTTTAAAAAGCATTTGTGCAACGTTAAACTGAGCTTCAGATTGATTCTGTTGCGCCGCAAGCATATATGAGTTAAAGGCTTGCTTTAAATTGATCGGAGTACCGGTTCCAGATTGAAGCATTTGACCTAGATTGGTTAACGCGTCAGCGTTTCCGGATTTTGCTGCTCGACTAAACCAAACAAAAGCGGACTGGTGGTCTTTATTGGTGCCGATACCTTGTTTGAGCATTTTTGCAACTCTTAATTGCGCTGGCACATTATTCTTTTTTGCAGCCTGGAGAAACCAATAGAAAGCCTTTTGGCTGTTTCGCGTAACACCTAGCCCGTCGCGGTACATCGCACCGAGTCGTACCTGTGTTTTCACGTCTCCAGANCGTGCTTGAATCTCTAGTAGCTGAATATTTNCAATCTCTGAGCCATGCTGTGTCTTGTCCTCAGCAATCGCTATTAAAGGTAACCATAAGACAATGGCTAAACTCAATATACGGGCTTTCATTATTTTTTGAAACTGATTCACCACTGAACTCTCAACAGGTTATATTAATGTGTTAACGCGATACTATAGCGGAGTCAGTCTAGTTAGACCGAATGGAAATTTTTGAGCCTGATATTGAAAGGAAACGTCGCATGATGTCCAAGTTTGAGTTAGGAATGGCGATCACGTTTAATTTTGACTTAAAAGAAATTAATGAAGTACCCATATCAGATGTCGCCGCCAGGATTGATGAAGGTGTATTTTGCTGGGGACATTTGCCGCTGAATGATTCAGGATACGAAGTGCTGAAAATGGTTGGCGTCGATCTGGATACTGTAGATCGTATTGTTAATAATCAAGGTCATGGTGTACTAAGGTTTGGTCGCAGTGCGATTCATTGCACTTTATTGGAGGCGGCTGCGGAGGGTCGTAATCTGACGCTTAAACCAATTCATTTGGTTATTGGCGAAAATTTTATATTCACTTTATGTGATGGTCATTCGGGTGTTATTGAACACGTATGTGATTCATATCGGGAAGATTTTTATCAACATGCACAGTCGGGTGGTTTCTTACTGTTCGAGTTGGTCGATTCGTTAATTCTTGACTATCGTCAAACTCTTGGAGAGTTGGCCGGTGATGTGGAATCGATGCAAAACCGACTGATTCGGAATGCGAAAGATAAGGATATTTTTCAAGATTTTTCTATACTCTCAGCTGCTTTATTAGAGTTTAGAAATGCTGTTGCTGTTGCAAGGGAGTCGGTGGATGGTTTATCCAATCGTCGCTCTAAGTTTATTTCAGAGTCAGCTCAGCCGTTTTTGGAGCGGCAAGCGATACCGCTTGATAGATTATCTGGGGACGCGACCACAGAGCGAGCAATCTTATCCGAGACGCTTAACCTTTATATGGGTATGACCAGTCATAACACTAATCTGGTCATTAATCGCTTGGTGGTTATCAGCATGGTCTTTTTGCCATTAAACTTTTTAGCGGCAGTTTATGGAATGAATTTCAAATATATTCCTGAATTTGGATGGCGCTTTGGGTATCTCGCATTTTGGTGTTTGGCGATCAGTCTCGTTACAACGATCATAATTGTTTTTAGACGAAAAAAATGGATTTAAAGGACCACTTCAATGTTTTTTTATTCAGCATCGACCTGATCGAACTACTATAATGATCGCCATACATCGGACGTAATATGGATCGTTTAATCCCTTGAGTAATTCCCGCCTTTCATTATCAGACAGAAGTTTGAGTGCCATATGGCATCCATGCAGCCAGATGGCAAGACTACAATCCTGTCCGCCGTTGGCGATTCGCTCAGGCCACGATGGCTGGCTGTTTGATGAGTCGGGATATCGTTATTTCGATTCTGTAAGCTCTTGGTGGGTCAATATTCTAGGGCATACAAACCANAGAATTACGGAAGCCATTGTCANGCAAGCCAACGAGCTTTCTCATGTCATGCTTGGGGGTTGTACCCATGAGCCAGCAGTTAAACTCGCCGAACGCTTGGCACTGAAGACGGGTCAGCACCTGGGTCACGTTTTTTTTGCATCCGACGGTTCGAGTGCGGTGGAAATCGCGCTCAAGCAATGTTTCCACGCTAAGGCGATTCAAGGTCAGACTGCTCGGAAAAGATTTGCGTGCTTACGGAATAGTTATCATGGCGAGACGATTGGAGCTCTGTCTGTTACCGATGTTCCGTTATTTCAAAATTCATATCGAGCATTATTAAATGATACGATCATCATAGATTCTCCAGACAATCGTGCAAATAATGAAAACGAGGCGTTAAAAGCGCTCTCGGACTTGCTTGAGAAACAAGGGCATGAACTTTGCGCTTTGATCATTGAACCACGTGTTCAGTGTGGCGGTGGTATGTCCATGCACTCAGCACAATACCTGCGTCAGGTGAGGCAATTAACCCGACAACATGGCGTGTATTTGATCGCAGACGAGATCGCAGTCGGCTGCGGAAGAACAGGTACATTCTTTGCCTGGGAGCAGGTGAATGAAGCAGATTGGCCTGATGCAGTATTGTTATCTAAAGGCATTACCGGTGGTAATTTACCGTTATCTGTTGTACTTAGCTCCGAAGAGATTTTCGAATCGTTTTTAAGTGATGACTTCACGCGTGGGTTTTTGCATTCTCATTCTTATACGGGTAATCCTATAGCTTGTGCCGCAGCCAACGTTGTACTTGATTATTTCGATGAGGGCCTTGAGGACACTATTCACCAACAATCTAAATTTTTGTCTCATGCATTTAGTCGTTTTGACGGAGATTCTCGAATTTCAGGGCTCAGGCAGTGTGGCATGATCCTTGCATTTGANGTTAAAGATGCTGGGGAAAACTTTGCGGAGCGATTTCATCTTCAAGGACGTACGGAAGAGATTTTGACTCGACCAATTGGCAANACGGTTTATCTGATGCCNCCCTATGTGCTTTCTCAGGAGCTTGCTGATTTTCTAGCCGACGCTATTGCTAAGTGCCTTGACAAAGTTTTGAACCGATGTTGATCAAGAAATTACAAGATAGGATGAATGTTTTAGCGCAATCTAATATGCTAAGACAAAAGTGGATCGCACAGTCTAGAACTGGAACGCATCAGTTAATTAACAACGCTGATCATTCGGTATCGGCTAAGCATACTTTATTTTGCTCTAACGACTATCTAGGTTTTGCGAGCCATCCAGATATTTTAGATGCATTGAAAGAGGGTATTGAAATATGGGGCGGCGGTTCGGGGGCATCACATTTGATCAGTGGGCATATGGCACCTCACGAGCAATTAGAGATGATGCTCAGTCGATTATTTTCCCAGATAATTCCTGATAACCGCTGCCTTACTTTTTCCACTGGTTATATGGCGAACTTAGCTGTTATGACAGTTTTGGGCGAAGGCGACTGCGAGGTTTTTTCTGATGAGCTTAACCATGCTTCTTTAATTGACGGAATAAGATTATGTAAAAGCAAGGTCAATATATACAAACACCGAGATTATGAAGCGTTAGAGTCCATGCTCAAAAAAAATACGTCAGACATACGGTTAATCGTCACAGATGGTGTGTTTAGTATGGATGGAGATCAAGCTGATTTGAGTGTGTTGTCTGATTTGGCCGTTAAATATGATGCGTGGATTATAGTTGATGATGCACATGGATACGGTGTCCTCGGTAAAAAAGGCCTGGGTAGTCTTGAAAATGAAAAAGAACTAAGTGGCCGTATTATTCTTGTCGGAACATTGGGCAAGGCTGCAGGCTTATCGGGCGCCTTTGTGATTGCTAACCAGACTATTATTGATTATCTTTTCCAAAGAGCACGGAGTTACGTTTACACGACCGCAGCACTACCAGCAATTTCGTTTGCGCTGCTTACATCGCTCAAATTAATGCATGGAAACGAAGGTGTACGTCGAAGGAATCATCTGAGATCTCTCGAGGGTCATCTCCGACAAGGCCTATCCGGTATGGTTTCAGCACAGTCTAATGTTGGATTACACATTACGAAGTCTTCATCTCCGATTCAAGGCCTTGTTGTTGGCGACGTACTAAGTGCAATTGATTTATCATCGGGCTTGCTTGAATTAGGTTTTCGCGTGCCGGCCATAAGGCCGCCAACTGTCCCGTCTGGTACATCACGTATTCGATTGACCCTGTCAGCGGACCACACGGTCAACGATATTGATCGTTTGATGGATGCCTTACATATACTTGTTAATAAACTTGCTTAAGTTATGAAGTACTTTGTAACAGGCACTGACACTGAGATTGGAAAAACGACGATAACCGTAGGGTTAGTATCCGCGGTAGTTCAGGCTGGGTTTAGTTGTGTTGGANTTAAGCCTGTAGCTGCTGGACAGGATTTGGTGAATGGCACATGGATCAATGAGGATGTTTTGCGGCTGAGTCAGGTGTGTGAGCCCAATATCGATATACAAAAACTGTGTAGCTATCAGTTTAGGACTCCCTGCGCGCCAAAAATTGCGGGGGAACTGGAGGATAAGGTTATTGAGAGGGCCGTTGTGCTCAATCAGGTACGCGAATCGATGAGGTATGCTCAATATGCTTTTATTGAGGGTGTGGGCGGATTCGACATACCGTTGAACGCAGATTGGACTACTGCAGATTTAGCTGTTGATTTGAACTGTCCTGTGATTTTAGTGGTCGGTTTGCGTCTTGGCTGCGTCAATCATGCAGTTTTGACGCGCGAGGCGATTCTCAGAAGAGGTCTTACCCTTGTGGGATGGGTCGGCAATCAGATAGACCCTCATTTTGGTTTTTTAGAGAAAAACTTAGAGTCCTTGCAGGATTGCCTCAGTGTGCCATGCATTGGTCAAATACCTTTTATGTCGGAGTCCTCTGAGGCTATCGTTGCTGAGATGCTTGATCTGGACAGCTTGTTGATGTAATCGTTTAGTAATCAAAACTAGTAGGATAATAATTAATGGCGCCCCGGAGACGAATCGAACGTCCGACCTACCCCTTAGGAGGGGGTTGCTCTATCCCCTGAGCTACCAGGGCGCTGTAACTAATCCCAATTAATCAATATTTTAGTAATATTGAAGATCGTATTTTAACACCTCGAATTAACCCGAACCTAGTGTGAGTGCATAAATACTGCTAACAAAGTCAAGGATAGCAGGGGGTTTAGTCAGTTAATGAAACTCGCCGACATCACCCAAGTATTTTTGTTCAACCTGTTTCAACTCTTTACATCATAGCCCGGTTGATTACTTGGATGGAGTGTCTCATTTGTTTAACTGGGTCGCGTGTAATATCCTCTGCATTTGAGCAGAAATTCTTAAGAGTCCCCGACGCTTTACAGAGGTGCTCTTTTGGGCCGAGCTTCCGTTACGGTGATACCACTGGCGAACCAAGTTCAATGCTCACCGTATCGCTTGGAGCGAGGTTTTGTAAGCTAGCGTCCGTGCCACGATGGGTTACAGACCCAACAGCAGTATATTTTTGGGTGTTTGTATTCTGCTTAATTTGGGCGCTTACCTGCATATGAAATTTGGTGCTAAGATCAGTGCCACCGCTCGCCGCGTCACTTATCGTTATGTTGTCTATGCCGTCTCGTGGAGCTAGTCCGCTGAATGCGTTAGTGTTTGTGGTTAAAGTAAATTGACCAGCAGCAAAACCGTTAGTTGCAAAGCTACTAACGTCATAACCAGTGTATTTTAAATCAAAAAATACCTCGTCAGATACGCCGCCAACGATTGCCTGCACATTTCCTTTAGCGTTCACGTCAACTTTTTTAGTGTTAGCGTTGTAAATTAGTTTAAAGTCAGCTGGATATCCGGATCCACCTGTTGAATTAAATGTGTAGATACCAGAATGAGCCAATGCATAAAATTTTTCCCAGCTTGATAGCGCTTGAAGAGCTATCGCTGTTGAATTTGGCACCACTCCTGTTTCACTTGAAAAGTCAGTCGCTTCCAGTTCATCTGTGACGGTAACTGACAGAATTTCATTCAATATTCCCGCAACGCCATCTGTTGCGGTTAATGCTACTTTGTAGACATTGTCCGTATCTATGTCAGCTGGAGTCTCAAAGTCTGGATCAAATTTGAATTTCAGTTCGCCAGTTTCGGCATCTAGTATGAACAATTCATTGGAGTTACTAGCGGAATTGGGTGCGGCTAACTCAAATGTTATATTTCCGCCAGTTTTTACATTTTTTGCAGGTAGAGTTGCAACGCCCGAGTTGTTTTCTCTTACAGTTATTTTCTTTGGAATTGAAACATTTACTTCATCCTCGACATTGACAAGAATATGGCGAGCTTGAGGAGTGTTAGTTCGCTCATCAATTGTAAGTACTCCCACTACGTAAGTGTTGTCTCCATCATTGTCCGACGGATCACTTGCATCCCCACCTCTAAAGTTTAAATGTCCATTTCCATCGATTCCCGAAAATTTTCCGTTATCCTGCCACCCCTGAATTTCATAGCGGTTCTGATCTCNATTTGTAGTTANCTGTCCTACTGNGCCNNCGANATNGCTAGGNACTGAGACAGACGCGATAGCATCNATTCTTTGTCCATTCGGACCAAAACGAATGATTGGATTATCCAGTAACGTAAAACCGCCTGCGTTTGTAAGAAAATATCCTGAGCCTAGTCGTACATTCAATGTGTTGGGGTGCGTAGCACTCTGTGCAATCTCGCTGGCGACGGAGGTAGGAGCTCCCGTAGTTAAGCTGAGAGTAGTAGGAGTTAATCTATTTCCGGATGCGTCAGATCCAGCCTGACTGATTCCAGCATAATTGACCCTTAAACCGTCGGCCTTTTTATATTGTCCAATATCAATGATCATTGCAATATCGTTGCTTCTATCAGTCCCTCCATGTGTTATTGAGATAAAATCGTCCGCATCGGGTAGAAGCCCTCCACCAAAGTTTGAAAGAGTGCTAAATCGCCAATGACCTGGAGTTAAGCCGGCTGCTGTTGCTTCAGTCACGCTTCTATCAGTGAAGCCCAAACCAAAATCAACTACAGTACCCGCTTTCTCGCCATTTATTGAGACGACCATATTTCCTTGAATCGATAAATCGATGAGCTGAGTACTTGCGTCGTATACCACCTCGAGCCCACGAAGAAAAACATCTTGTGTCACACCTCCAACCTGACCACCTTCGGCTCGGAATGACAATTTATGCGGAGTCGTGGTTGTATAAGCCCCAAACAAATCATTCCCACTCGCTGTGAAGGCTGACCAATTGCCTTCCGAGCTCATATCAGTATCTTTTTGTGCCTTTATTGCCGCTAGTAAATTAGCTTGGGATGAAACGTCGAAATTGGTTAGGGTAAACTCCGCTACGTCCCCTTTAAACTGAGTGGAAGGTAAAGTTGACTCAACGACATTGGTGACGTTAACTAACACTTGTTTTGGATTATGCACGTTTGTGCGAGAATCTTTTGCGATAACTCCCACCGCGTAGATGTTGTCACCGTTAGTATCTTGTGGGGCATCAAAATTGGCCGCATTCTTAAATGACAAATTTCCTGAGGAATCGATTTTAAATAAATGACTATCCATCCATCCTTGGAGCTCGTAGGTCGTCGTATCGCGATTAGTGGTGATTCGACCAACGGAGGTGAGATTCTCGACGACTGAAATTTCCGCATCTGGGGTAAATGGCTGTCCTAGTGAGTCCGTTTGAGCTGAGGNGTCATTTAAGATGGTGAATCCACCAGCACCTGTCAGAAGGTGACCATCTCCCAACTGAACGCCAAAGGAATTTGGGTGCGTTCCCCCGCCTATGTCCTCATTCTCCTCAAGTGTGGGAAGTCCTGTGGTTATATGAAGGTGTGTCAGTGGTAACCGATTACCGGCTGAGTCAGTGCCGGATTGATAAATGCCAGCGTAATTCACCCTTTTCTTGTTTACATCGAAGTATTGACCAAAATCAACGATCATAGCGATGTCATTTTTTCGGTCGCGACCCTGACTGTCGGTGATGGAAATAAAATCATCTGCGTCCGGTTCCAGTCCTCCAAATCCCGGCAAAGTGCTAAATCTCCAATTACCTGGTGTAAATCCTGCCCTAATGGCCTCACTGACACTTCGATTAGTGAACCCTAATCCATAATTCACCGCAAAGTTGCCTGCCCGAGCTCCATCAACCGATGCGACCATATCGCCAATAGCTGTCACGTCAATAAGCTGCGTTCTCGCGTTATAAACCACCTCGATTCCGCGGAGGAAAATATCCTGTGTTAGACCGCGAACATTAAGCCCAGTAGCTCTGAAACTTAAATCGGTCGGCGGAGAATACGTATACCAACCATCAATCCCTCCTGCGCCGGTAAAAGATTCCCAATCTGTTACGAGTGTCATTTGGGCGTCTTTTTCAGCTTTCAAGGCGGAAATTACAGCATCTGCATTCGTCAAGTCACTTGTCAGTGTAAATTGTGTTTGCTCGTTACTAAAATCACTCAGAGGCAGCATTGGTAAGTCAGTAATTTGAACACGAAATCGATCACTTATTGCTGCTCCGCTTGCGGCTCCCGCGAAAACATCTACTTCATAAATATTATTGAGGTCTCTATCCTTCGGTCTTTCGAAGTCAGGACGGTCGATAAAAGTCAGGGCCCCAGATATTGGATCTATAGAAAATAGATGGCTGTCGGTGAGACCTGTATGAAGAAGGTGATATCGCGATGGAATATTTGTCCCAAAATCTTCAGCGAATACGGTATTTTCGGTAATAGTGGCTCTTAATGGATTAGTAAAACGCAGTCCATTCGCTAAGGCAACTATATTTCTAAAGTTATTTTCTTTTGCTTCATTATTCGCAAACTCAAGCGCGACAAGTGAATCTTTATTGGAGGATAGAGTTCCAGATCGCTTGGTTTCTCTTTTTGTGACCGGCTTTTTGCTTCCCTTTAATTCGCTCTCTTTGGAATTTAAGGGCTGCTCATCATTTCCCTCCGATTCGCTCTCTTCGGAATTTGAGAGCTGCTCATCATTCCCCTTCGATTCGCTCTCTTCTGAATTTAAGGACTGCTCATCATTCCCCTCCGATTCGCTCTCTTTGGAATTTAAGGGCTCCTCATCCTCCTCCGATTCGCTCTCTTCGGAATTTAGGGGCTCCTCATCCTCCTCTGATTTGCGCTCCTCGGAATTTAGGGGCTCCTCCTCATCATCTTGTTCTTGATTTAATATTTCTTCTCTTGTAGAGACTGCGTCTAAAAGTCCATTGAGTGTGTCGTCCGGAATACGGACGGGCGTGCTGATGTTTCCCAGCGAGTCGATAATCACTCCAAAGCCGTTTATCTCAATTAATTGATTTGAGTAATCGCTACTTACATTGATCTTGCCATCTAGTAGGGCAACAATCGATTCGGTTGCTATCCCCCCGATGAATTCGGTTCCCCTAACACCAATGGTCGCAATTGGTGTCTCCACATTGACTTTTTTAGGGTTACGAGACGCAATTTTGCCTGAGATGAATCTGAATGTTCCTGCGCCTACCTTAACGTTTAGTCCCTCTTCGGAGCCTCCCACTACAAAATGATCTATTTTTAGGTTAGCTTTTTGACTAATGTTGATAGCGGTCTGATCAAGTAATAGAATTTGAGCCCTGCTTTTACCACCTGTAATGATCGTATCGTTTTGAAAAACGCTAGCACCTTGTTCCGCCGATATTGGTGCCTCATTTCTTACAATACTGACTGTTCCGATTGCTATAGCAAGAATGCCGATCCTCTCCTCGGCATATGTAAGGCAATAGTTCATACTAAAGAGCATTGCGGAAAAAACGATTACTAAGCTTTTCATCGGATCTCTTGTTTTTTTAACGCTGGCGATGATTTGCGTTTAATCATCCCAATTAGGTATAGCACGCTTTGTTTTATAAGTCTAATTGATTGCTCTGTTTGCCGATGAGCCGGATACTACAATCGAACATTTCTCTATCAGACAATCCTTGCATAAAAAGTCCACTAAACGGACTTAGCTGGCTGCATTTGGTCTCAAGTCATTGACGTCATTAAGAACTAACTTGCGAATCGAACGTTCAATCTGCCTGAAGACAGGGAATGCTCTATCTGCTGAGCTACCAGTGCGCGAAATCCAATATCCTAGCTTACCTTGCTGAAAGCGTTACAATACGAACCAACACTCGCGTTGTCTGCCAGAAAAAGGTCCTTAACATTTGGTGCTCTTTCAATGACAACAACTTAACCGAATCGAATGGTATGAATGAAATTTACTGATCTAGGTCTTGACGATGTAATTCTAAAGGCAGTTGATGAGGAGGGGTATACTCAGCCCACTTTGATTCAAGAAGAGGCGATCCCAAATGTATTAGATGGTAGGGACGTTATGGCGGCTGCCCAGACCGGTACGGGTAAAACAGCGAGTTTCACGTTACCGATGCTGCATCGGCTGCTTAGATACGCTAATTCCAGTACTTCACCGGCGAAGCATCCAGTTCGCGCACTTATATTGACGCCCACACGAGAGTTAGCCGCTCAAGTTGACGAGAGTGCGAGGCGCTACGGTAAGCACTTGTCCCTCAGAGTCGGCTGCGTTTATGGTGGAGTGCCTATGAATCCACAAGTAGCTATGCTTCGCTCCGGAGTAGAGATACTGGTGGCAACTCCTGGTCGATTACTCGATCACGTAGGCACGAATAACGTGCGATTTTCATCCGTTGAGTTCTTGGTTCTGGATGAGGCAGACAGAATGTTAGATATGGGTTTTCTTCCTGATATCAAGCGCATTGTTGAGCTAATTCCTGCGACGAGACAAACCTTGCTGTTTTCTGCTACTTACTCTGAAGATATTCGACGTTTAGCGGGAGACTGGTTGAGAAATCCAGTAAAGGTCGAGGTAGCCCCAAGAAATACAGTAACCGAGACAATTAAGCACACAGTATTGCATGTGGCAGAGCGGGATAAATCGACACAACTCGTCAAATTGCTCCAGGAAGGTAAAGTCTCACAAGCATTGGTGTTCTGTAATACAAAAATGGGAGCAAACCGGTTGACACGACAATTACAGAATAAAGATATTCATTCGGAAGCGATTCATAGCGATCGCTCTCAAATCGAACGAACAGCTGCTTTGGATAATTTCAAGGCGGGTAAGACAAAAGTATTGGTCGCAACCGATATCGCTGCCCGAGGACTAGATATAGAGCAGTTGCCGCACGTGGTTAATTATGATTTGCCGCATAACTCAGAGGATTATGTTCACCGTATTGGGCGAACTGGGCGAGCTGGGCAAAAGGGGGAAGCCATATCATTTTGTACGCCTGAGGATAAAGAGTCAGTGCGTGCCATTGAGAAATTGATTAATAAAAAACTTGAAGTCACTGAGCCGATACGGGTTAAACGTTCGTCAGCGCCAACGCAGATCAGACAAAGCAGGGCCAAGGATGAAGAATCAAGAGACGATAGTTTTTTCTCTAAACCTTATGAAGCGCCAGGTGGCATCAGCGTGCCAAACACAACAACTGATAAAAAAACAGCGTCGACGGCCATTAATAAGAGTGAGAAGAAAAAGCCTATTGCGGCCCTTTTTATGCCTCCAACCGGTAGGAAAAAGAGCTAGTTATTTTCTAGTTCTAGTTCTAACTCCCTAAAAGACTTTGGTCTGTATTTGCTGGATTCAGTTCTTTTCGGCGCGCCATCGCTAATTTGATACTCGCGTCGCTGCAGCCAAGTATCTCGAATGAAACTGTATTGATCTAATGCAGATTTGCTCAGCATATCCTCTGAACCGAGATATTTGGATCGTGTATCAATGATTCTGAGTCCGGTGAAGTTCCATTTAGTGGAGTCATCGCCGATATGAGATACCGGATCTAGGTAAAAGTCAAAAGGCTTTGCTGCGCCATCCCTTATAGTGCTTGGACCTAATAAAGGCAGGACTAGATAGGGACCACTTTCAAGACCCCAGTGTCCAAGTGTTTGTCCGAAGTCCTCTTTGTAGTATGGAATACCTATCTCAGACGCGACATCGAACATGCCTCCAACCCCTAAGATTAAGTTTGATGTAAAGCGCGCAATCCCGACGGGTACATTTCGTATCTTTAATTGCAATAAATCGTTAAAGGTCGTATTTATTACCCCAAGATTTGTAAAAACGTTTCTCACGCCTGTGCGAACTAGAGAGGGCACAAACGAGGTGTAAGCTTTTCCAACTGGTCTGATCACGATCTGATCAACTGTTTCATTGAATTGATAGATTTTTCGATTCATTGGCTCCAGCGGATCGTGGCTGTTTGGTCCAGTAGCGCAGCCACCCACAAGGATAGAGCACGCGAGTAAAACATTAAGTGCCCAAATTTTCATTAAATTTACCGATTCTTAAGTTGCATTAAATTATACCTACAGTTGAATGACTGGATCTACAAGACGTCTATAATCGTGGCAAGATTACAACATTATTATTTATTCTAACGTGATGGGGGAATTATGGATTTTGGAATTCAAGATAAATGGGCTTTAGTTTGCGCGGGTAGCAAAGGGTTGGGAAGAGCATGCGCGGAGTCGCTTGCTGAAGAGGGTGTTAATGTTGTGATTGTCGCACGTGGTGTTGAGGCTTTAGCTGAGACCGCAGCTCATATTGGTGCGAATACGGAGGTTGAGGTTAGAACCGTCTCGGCTGATATTACTACTGCTGAGGGACGCAAGGAAGCCTTAAGTGCCTGCCCGAAACTCGATATATTGGTTAATAATGCGGGAGGTCCGCCAGCCGGTAATTTTAGAGATTTTGAAATTGCTGATTGGGAAAAAGCATTACATGCGAACATGTTGACGCCTATTGAGTTAATTAAGTCAGTTTTGGACGGCATGATTGAGCGGAAGTTTGGACGTATCGTCAACATTACCTCGGCCGCAGTAAAGGCTC
>NHCB01000005.1 GCA_002167745.1 Betaproteobacteria bacterium TMED22 | reverse complement strand
CTGCTAAAAAAGCGCCAGCTCGAAAGCCAGCTGCTAAAAAAGCGCCAGCTCGAAAGCCAGCCGCTAAAAAAGCGCCAGCTCGAAAGCCAGCCGCTAGAAAAGCGCCAGCTCGAAAGCCAGCTGCTAAAAAAGCGCCAGCTCGAAAGCCAGCCGCTAAAAAAGCGCCAGCTAAGAAGCCAGTCAGACGAGCTGCAGCGGCACCTCGCCCCTTGGCTGCGCCCGCAGCTTGGCCATTTCCGGTTGCTGGTAACCGGCCTGGCTAGTCCTCAATACTCGCGGGTTGGCGGATAGATATTCAATCGACCGCTGATCTGCGAGTTTATTTTTACTGAGAATTTATTTTCGGTTTTTGGTGGATTGTTTCTTGTTTATTGAGTTGCCGTTTAATTCACGCTACCCTATCAGTCTATCAATCTTAGCAATTCAAATCATGCGACGAAAACTCTATTTAATTTTTTCATGTCTTTGCTCTTTAACGTTTTTTCCTAATGGATCCAGCGCGAGCGACTCGTCAGAGTTGGTAGAGGTTATTGCTATTGACAGTACATTTCAGGACGTTAAAGAACGGGTCATATTTGCCGTTGAGAGCCAAGGGCTTGTCGTTGATCACACGTCGGACGTGGGTGGTATGTTGGCCCGAACAGGTAAAGATTTGGGAGACACTCAGCTGATCTATGAGAATGCAGAGGTACTTGAGTTCTGTAGCGCACTGTATTCGAGACGTATGGCTCGACATTCGCCGGATCTTCTAGCTTTCTGTCCTTACGCAATCTCTGTTTATACGTTACATGGGCAACCTGAGGTGACCTTTGTGGCTTTTAAACGCATTGCGAGAGGAGTTGAAAACAAAGAAACTAGAGAAGTACTTAAACAAATTGATGATCTACTCATGACCATTGCCGAAGAGGCCGCTCTTTAAGCGATTTATTAACTTCAGACGATAAACGACATACTACTGCTCTTTAGCAATCCGGATCGCCATCGGGTGGATTAGGTTTTAAATTGAAACTAAATAATTTACTAACCTCCACCTCATCGATAAAAAAAATATTATATGTTTTTCGATTCATCATTAACGTTAGGGATGTTTCGCCTCCTGATGGTATTTGATGCCTAATCGATGCCAGTTCATTCGGATCCATTTGATCTATGGACTTATTATTATGGCTTAGCTTATCAGCTAGCAGCGGAAGATCACGGTCACATACTAAACCGATATTACTTTCCCAAGAGACGAGAAGACGACCTTTGTTATCTATCCATAACTTATCGATTGTCTCAACATTTTCGTTAGTCTGAGTTTTGAAATAGATTACTGAATCGTGTGAAGCCAGCGTAAGGACGTATGGTGTATATTCAAGCGTAACAAAAACTCTTTGAGGACCATTTTGGAAAAACCACCTTCCTTTGTCGTCCACTGTATATTGAGCATTGATAAAGTCTATTAAACCTTTATGAAATATTTTCTCTTTTTTAATTAGCCAGTTCCCACGTTCATCAAGCACTAGCCAATTGTATACGTCTGGGACGTTAGGCCATTTGACCGGAGATTTGTTTGATACCATAAATACAAAATAAATCAGTAAGTGAGGAAGATTATGATTGATTTTTATTATTTATCAGGCTCTCCCTTTGCCTGGCGAGTATGGTTAGCATTAGAGCATAAGGACCTAAAATATAAAAGGATTAACGTTTCATTCGAGAAAGGGGACTTGAGGACAGAACCATATCTTGCTCTTAATCCACGAGGCAAAGCACCTGTTATAGTTGATGGCGATATGGCCATATATGAGTCTGCGGCGATTCTTGAATATTTGGAGGATAAATATCCATCGGTGGGTTCTAATTTACTTCCGAAGGATATCGACGAGCGAACAGTCAGTCGCAGACTGATCAATGAAATTGATGTTTATCTTGATCCTGCCAGTAGACGCCTACTTATGGCTACATTTTTTACGCCTAAAGAAAAGTGGGATGATGCAAAAATTTCTAATGCACTTGCAGGAGTACTGACAGAGCTTGAGAGTTTTGAGAGTTATTTTTCACTAACTACTCGAGCTGAAACATTAAGCTCGGTTGAATTTTCTATGTTTCCAATTCTGGCGCTTATGTTTCGTCTCGATGAACGTAAAGAGGATTTGGGATTTTCTAAATCTATCAGTCCTGCTTTGGCCAGTTGGTTTAGTGCGCTGAATAGATTGTCAATCTTTCAATCGACTAGGCCACCACATTGGAACTAGCAGTGAGTCTGGGATGCAAACCTACTAGGTTAATAGTTCCAGGGAATCTTATTCGGCTGTGTTCCAGGGGCTAACCCGTATAGTTTTAGTTTAAATTTCCGCTGATATGCCCTAGGAGCAGAAAACGTCTTGATATGTGCGCATAATTAAATCGGGATCGTTAGCCCTTAGTAGATCAGGATTGGATAATTGTCGTCTCCATGTTCTTGCCCCTTTTTGACCGTGAAAGAGGCCTAAAAGATGTCTCGTGATTGCTTTTAGCGGCACTTTCTCCCCAATTTGGTTTATCGCGTATCTATGTACTTTTGAAATTATACTTTCCAAATTATATGGTGCGCAGTTATGAATAGACTGGCTTAATTTGCCGAGAAACTCGGGTGATTGATAGATAGCCCTACCAATCATTACCCCGTTGACTTTTTGCATAATTTGATTGTAAGGAGCATGTTCGTCCAATCCACCATTTAAAATAAATGTACAGTCTGGATACTCCCGTTTCAATTTATAAACAAATTCGTAGTTGAGAGGAGGTACCTCGCGATTCTTTTTTGGCGACAGTCCTTTTAATATAGCAATTCGTGCGTGAACGATAAATGTTGTGCATCCCGCATCACGAATGGTCCCAACAAATTGGGACACAAAATCGTAGCTATCTGACTCATCAATACCCAGTCGGTGTTTAACTGTAATGGGGGCATTTGCACTATCGTGCATCGCTTTCACACATTCAGCGACTAATTTAGGTTCCAACATAAGGGAGGCGCCAAAATTTCCTTTCTGAACACGTTCAGAAGGACAGCCGCAATTCAAATTGATTTCGTCGTAACCCCATTTTGACGCAAGCGTCGCGCATTGTTGTAGCTCTGTTATCGAGCTTCCACCTAATTGAAGCGCGATTGGATGCTCCTCACCAGAAAAATCCAAATGTCGCGTCTGATCCCCATAAATAAGCGCCCCGGTGGTGACCATTTCGGTGTAGAGCATCGCGCGCGGGGCGAATAATCGAAATAAAAAACGACAATGTCTATCTGACCAGTCAAGCATCGGTGCAGTGCATAGTTTATGCGTATCTTCGATTACATGACTCATGGCGCTTGGTTGCGTTCCGGAGTGCTACTGTTAATTTTCATTCGTTGCCGTAATGGAACATTTAACTTTTTCGACTAAGGCATGTTTTTAAAATATAAACTCGCAATGTTATGAGGTCCTCAGGCCATATAATTGCAGTATTTTATTGATCGGTGACGATGGTTTGTGTTTGCTCGCCTAACCCATCGATGCCAAGTCGAATTTCGTCTCCAACTTTGAGGAAGACAGGCTCAGGTTTTATTCCCATACCTACTCCTGGTGGAGTACCAGTAGAAATTATGTCTCCAGGTTGTAATGTTACAAAGTATGACAGGTAAGAAATTAACTTCTCTATCCCAAATATCATGGTACTTGTATTGCCAGTTTGCATTCTTTTTCCATTGAGGTCTAACCACATCGCTAAGTTATGAGGGTCAGAAATTTCATCTTTTGTGACCAGCCAAGGCCCCACCGGTGCGAACGTATCGAAGCTCTTTCCTTTTGACCACTGACTTCCGTGCTCCAGTTGCCACTCGCGTTCAGAAACATCATTACAAATAGTGTAGCCGGCAACATACGATAGCGCATCGGATTCTTTGACATTCTTTGCTGTTTTACTGATTACAACAGCTAACTCTACTTCCCAATCACCTTTAACTGACTTATTCGGAAGAATGACATCATCATTGGGACCATTGAGTGCGCTAATGGCTTTCATAAAAACAACTGGTTCGGTCGGAATTGGCATATTGGATTCTTTAGCGTGGTCAGAGTAGTTGAGTCCAATGCAAATTATTTTGGATGTCCCGGTCAAAGGTGTGCCAAGGCGCGGGTTACCCGGCACCTCGGCTAGCGTATTTAGATCGAGGCTGTTTAATTCCTCTAATCCTCCGCTACTTAGGAATGCTGTATCAATATCCGAAGTAATATTCGATAAATCTCGAATTCCTCCATTCACATCAATTGCGCCAGGCTTTTCTGAGCCGAATTCTCCATACCGTACAAGTTTCATTTGGATTGTCCTTTTATTATGAATTTAGATGGTGATGCCGCCGTCAACTGTTATTGCTTGTCCTGTCATAAATTTTGATTCGTCTGAAGCAAGATAGACCGCTATATTAGCAATTTCTTCTGGAGTTCCAAGACGGTTCATTGGCTGTCGGCTTACGAAATGCTCTCGCGCGACCTCGACATCTCCCGTTGCCGCCATCCGATCAGCGAGGCTAGGAGTGTCAATGGTACCTGGACAGATTGCGTTCACTCTGATGCCTTCCGCCACATAATCGGCTGCTATTGATTTGGTTAGTCCGATTACGGCAGCTTTTGTAGTCCCATACGCGAACCGATTAACGAACCCTTTGATTGAGCTTGCGACCGAAGCAATATTGATAATGCTTCCATTTTTTTTGGCTAAAAGTTGTGGCATAAATGCTTGGTTGATCATGAACATACTTTTTACATTCATATTGAATGCGAAAGACCAATCTTCTTCGCTACATTCCATTATTGAGCCATGATGCACATGACCGGCACAGTTGAGGATTACATCTACGTCATTAAATTGATCTGCTGTAGCTCGAATGGCATTTTGATCTAACACGTCTAATACTGTTGTTTCAACATTGCTGATTGCCTTTAATTTTTCAAGTTTTTCTTTGTTAATGTCGGTTGCAATTACCTTAGCACCTGCTTCAGCGAAAGCGATCACCGACGCTTTGCCGATGCCCTGAGCGCTTGCGGTAACAAAGATGGTTTTTCCATCAAGTCGGTTAGACGGCATACCGTACACCATTTAGTTTTAAATTAATCCGATATTCTGCCACACAATTACATGAGATCAGCTCGTAATACGGATTATCGGTTGTATGAGTTTGCCCATACTTTGACTAAAGTATCCGGGTGTATACTACAATTTGGATATGTATTTACGCCGCTGTATAGATTGTCCGGCTTTGCATAAGAACTTAATCAAATACCAAGGAGTGGATTTATGCTTCAAACAGCAGACCTAACAATAAGACTTAATGCTGCGGATGATGTCGTGATCGCCAGGACCGAATTACCTCAGGGCACGGAGATTTTGAAAGAAAAAATGAAAACTACAGGGGTTATACCTGCTGGCCACAAGGTGGCAACGAGACCGCTGCATGTTGGTGATCCCGTTAGACGATATAACCAAATCATTGGTTTTGTAGTTCAAGCGATTGCGCCTGGCGATCATGTTCATGTACATAATTTGGCAATGGGTGATTTTGAGCGGGATTATGCTTTTTGTGAAGATTTCATACCAACCGAATTAAATCCTAACCCTGCGACTTTTATGGGGATTAAGCGGTCAGATGGAAGGGTGGCGACTCGTAATTATTTGGGTGTCGTTTCGAGTGTTAACTGTTCAGCGCACGTGTGTCGATTGATTGCAAAGTTTTTTAGTGATGAGTTCTTATCTGATTATCCAAATATTGATGGGGTTGTTCCAATACATCATCGGACTGGGTGTGGAATGGCGGCTGATGGCGAACCCATGGAATATCTAAGACGCACTCTCGGAGGATATGCTATTCACCCTAACTTTTATTCAACATTGCTTATCGGTTTGGGGTGTGAGGCTAACCAGATTAACAATTTACTAGCAGCCCAGGGTTTGACCCGAAGCGATCGACTTAAAGCGTTCACAATCCAAGAAGTTGGGGGGACTCGAAAAACTGTGGAACAGGGTATCGACATGATTAAGGAAATGCTGCCAGACGCCAACAAGATAGAGCGTAAACCAGCATCAGCCAGTAATCTGATGCTTGGGCTAGAGTGTGGTGGTTCGGACGGTTATTCTGGCATCTCGGCTAATCCTGCACTTGGCGCGGCTGCAGATCTATTAGTTCAAAATGGTGGAACTGCTATTTTGAGTGAAACGCCGGAGATTTATGGCGCCGAACATTTGCTGACGCGAAGAGCTGCATCGCGAGAAGTTGGAGAAAAATTGGTTGAGAGGATTAAATGGTGGGAGGACTATACTTCGAAGCTCGGCGGAGAGATGAACAATAATCCATCGCCGGGGAATAAGGCCGGTGGTCTAACAACTATTTTAGAAAAATCCCTTGGTGCAGTTGCAAAAGGCGGGACTCAAAGTATGGTGGACGTCTATCAATACGCAGAGCAGGTTACAGCTAAGGGTTTTGTATTTATGGATACTCCTGGTTATGATCCCGTATCTGTAACAGGGCATGTTGCCGGTGGGGCAAACATTGCCTGTTTTACAACAGGAAGAGGATCAGCATATGGCTGTAAACCTGCTCCGAGCATTAAGTTGTCGACCAATACCACTTTGTTCAATAAACAAGAGGACGACATGGACATTAATTGTGGATCTATCGTTGACGGTACCGCTACAGTTGAGCAGATTGGTCAAGAGATTTTTGATCGTATACTAGAAATAGCTTCGGGGGATCAGTCTAAGAGTGAACAATGGGGTTACGGTGAGGATGAGTTTGCTCCGTGGGTTTTGGGTCCTACGATGTGAGTAAATTATTTTTATAATATTTGGAAGATAAATGAGTGATGATTTTGGAGCAAAAGACTGGGGTGAGCAATTCCAGAAACTATTCAATCCGCTTGGGATACCCGTTGCGGGATTAGGCCAACCGACGATAGATCCGGACGAAATTGAAAAAAAGATTGCGGAACTGCGTGTTGTAGAGAATTGGCTGAAAACGAATTTAGGTATGGTGGATATGACAATAAAAACCTTGGAAATGCAGAAGGCGGCGTTAGAAGCGATGCAGGCTTCGGCTGAGGCGGTTAAATCCTCTGACACTAATCAGACTAAGAAAGATAAGAAGTAGTGATAGTGATCATTGGAGAGTCGCCACGCAATTTTTAGAAGTAGAGTATGGGAGCACTCAGTATATGGAGATGCTCAAATTACGGGAGTGTGAACTTAGGATGCCGATCGGTTTATCTCTGACGGCGTGCGACCTCGAAGCTGAGGAGACACAACATCATTTTGGTATTTTTAGTACTGATGAGCAAGTGTGTGCTTGTGTAGCTTTAGTGATTGAGCACCATTGTCAGCGATGTCAGTTACGACAGATGGTTGTTGAGCCGAATTATCAGGGAAAAGGTGTTGGTCGTCTCCTCTACGAGAAAGTTGAGTCTTGGTGCCGTAGATCCGGAGTTCACCAAATCCAACTTAACGCTCGTACATCGATTAAAGATTTTTACGGAAAACTAGGCTTTAATGAGTCTGGTGCCGAATTTAATCACGTCACTTTACCGCATATTAAGATGATAAAGCTGCTATAGCTAACACGTTATTCTCTTAATTAATGAAAATGATTTTTACTTTTTTGGAAAGAATAGTTAATGGATGAACAACTTCGGCGCTCGGCACTTCGGTATCACAGGTACCCAACACCTGGAAAGCTTGCGATAAATGCAACTAAGGGATTAACAAATCAACGTGATCTTGCTTTAGCGTATTCGCCGGGTGTCGCTGCAGCATGTGAAGAGATCTTAGGTGAGCCAGCCAATGTTGATATTTACACTGGGCGGGCTAATCTGATTGGNGTNGTNACNAANGGTAGTGCGGTNCTTGGNNTNGGNGCNATNGGNCCNCTCGCNGCAAANCCNGTNATGGANGGNAAGGCTGTTCTTTTNAAAAAGTTTGCNGGTATTGATGTATTTGANTTGGAAATNAANGAGGATGANGAGGANCAGNTNATTAAAATTATNNCCTCANTAGAGCCNACNTTTGGNGGTATTAANNTAGAGGATATNAANGCNCCCGANTGTTTCNGNATTGANCANGAGNTNAGANGGAAANTTAATATNCCNGTNTTCCATGATGANCAGCATGGAACCGCAATCATTGTTGCNGCNGCTNTNNTAAATGCNTTAGAGGTNGTTGGTAAGGANNTNAAAGANGTCAAAGTNGTTTGTTCNGGNGCNGGNGCGGCNGCNCTTGCCTGCNTNAAACTNNTNGTNNAAGTNGGNTTNCCNAANANTAATATTTACGTCGCGGACATACACGGTGTCGTGTACCAGGGACGAGAAATTGAGATGGATGAAATTAAAGCTCAGTTTGCCCAGGACACCGAGGATCGAAGTTTGTCGGATTTAATGGTTAATGCTGATGTATTCCTCGGCTTGTCAGTAGCTAATGTGTTGAGTGAGGACGCAATTAAGTGCATGAGCGAAAATCCAGTGATTCTTGCGCTGGCTAATCCTGACCCTGAGATTCACCCAGAGATTGTGCGGCAGGCTAGACCGGACGCGATAATGGCCACCGGTCGTTCCGACTTCCCTAATCAGGTCAATAATGTCTTGTGTTTTCCATTTATTTTTCGAGGGGCACTTGATGTAGGAGCTACTGAAATCAATGATGAAATGAAGCTCGCCGCGGTTAGGGCTATTGCAGAGCTCGCTAGAGAGGAGCAATCAGATGTTGTAGCAACGGCTTATGAGAATCTGGAAATGAGATTTGGTCCGACCTACTTTATTCCAAAGCCATTTGATCCACGGCTGATTGTTCGGATTGCTCCGGCTGTAGCTGAGGCGGCTATCAAAAGTGGTGTATCAACGAGACCAATTCATGACTTTGACGCATATCGAGATCGATTGACGCAGTTTGTTTATCATTCCGGGATCATTATGAAGCCGGTCTTTTTAGCGGCGAAGCAAAATCCTCAACGAGTTGTCTATTGTGAAGGAGAGGATGAGCGGGTTTTGCGTGCAGTTCAAATCGTTGTTGATGAAGGTCTTGCAAGACCAATATTGATTGCAAGACCGAAGGTTCTGGAAGAGAGAATTGAAAAAGCGGGACTAAGAATTAGACCTCATCGCGATTTTGAGTTGTTCGATCCGAATACTGACCCTAGAATTGAACATTACTGGAAACAGTACTATCAAATTATGCAACGTAAAGGTATTTCTGCGGCATATGCAACACGAGAAGCATCGCGCAGAACTACGTTGATTGGTGCATTAATGGTTAATAACGATGACGCTGATGCAATGCTTTGCGGCACCATTGCTAATTTCGATATACATCTTCGCTATATCAATGAAGTCATAGGCCTGCGTCAAGGGGTGAGTCGCTATGCCACGATGAATGTCCTGATCCTCCCTGGTAGGACAATTTTTGTATGTGATACCTATGTCAACATTAATCCTAATGCAGAGGAAATTACTGAGATAGCATTGTTGGCCGCCGAGGAGGTTAGACGATTTGGTGTCGAACCCAATATTGCACTACTGTCACACTCTAACTTCGGCACATCTAAAGATGCTTCAGCACAAAAAATGTCATTAGTAAGAGAAATGATTCTTAAAAGAGATTCCACGCTAAAAGTGGAAGGTGAGATGCACGGTGATGCCGCTTTAGATGAAAAAATTCGCCAGAGGATTTTTCCTAACGCTCAGATCTCGGGAGAAGCTAATCTATTAGTTATGCCGAATCTTGATGCTGCAAATATTGCGTTTAATTTATTGAAGGTTACCGTGGGTGAAGGCATCACCGTTGGTCCAATTTTGCTTGGTCCGGAGAAAGTGGTTCACGTACTAACCGCAACTGCAACTGTTCGGAGGTTGGTAAATATGTCTGCACTTTGTTCTGTCGACGCAATTACCAATCGATAATTTTGAAGTTAGTAAGCGGGATCCTTGATTATTTCCTCGATTGGGACATTTTCCCAATCGAAAGTTCCAGTTGTTGGCTTTAGTCCCGCAAGCTCTCGAGCTGAATTAATAGCATTTATGGACTCTTCCTCATCGCCTCGAAAACAGTACTGTTTAGCACGAAGAATTCGTTGTGACAGAAGATGGGTTTCGTGAGATGTGAAGGTCTTTCCAATTAAATCATCTCCTAATATTCGAATTTCTGCGGAGCAACCCGCAATACTTTTTTGCTCTAAACTGGAGATGATTAGAATGCCACCGAGGATTATTTTTAAGTAATAGGAGGTTCGCATAGCCCGACTCGACCGACAATTTTGTGAGACGTCGATTTGTATTAAAAAAGTGTGATTGTGTAATACTATCTAGGTTCAAAATTAATTTGTATTAATCCGGAAGTTTGCTCATTGTTAAGTCGTCAGGCCATTAAGGAAAAATTAGCACTATCAAAGCCGATTAGAGATATAAACGGTGACGTTTCGTTTAAGCATCCTGTCGGCGCGAGTCCTATTCCAGCGGCAGTATTGATTCCCATAATCTACCGTAATGGAAGGCTATCCATTTTATTGACAAAGCGGACAGCGCACTTAAAGCATCATGCTGGTCAAGTTAGTTTTCCTGGTGGACGAGTGTCGGAAGAGGACATTGGGCGTCAGTTTACAGCGCTCAGAGAGACGGAAGAGGAAATTGGACTGAAACTTGATGAATCTTCCTTAATAGGCAAACTCCCCGAGTATGATATTCGAACAGGTTTCAGGGTAACTCCTTTGGTGGGTTGGGTGGAGTCTCCTTTTGCCTGCACTATAGATCCTTATGAAGTAGAGTCGATTTTCGAAGTGCCGATGGAGTTGATTTTAGAGTTAGGAAATTACGAGATTGCATCTTCTGTGAGTGGTTTGGAGACGCGATATTATTATCGCTTGCCTTATCAAGGCCATGAAATATGGGGTGCAACAGCGGGTATGCTGCGTAATTTGGCATCCGTTCTTGTGGAGGCATAGTTTGGATGGGATATCCAGTGACTGCTGCTGTACGATTTTTGAGAAATCACGGCATTAGGTATTCGGAGCATATGTACGACTACGAGGATCGTGGTGGAACAGCCGTCTCTTCCCGGGAATTGGGAGTATCGGAGCATGCTGTAGTCAAAACTCTAATTATGCAGACAGAGGAGAGTAAGCCATTAGTTATTCTTATGCATGGCGATCGGAAAGTTTCTACAAAAGAACTGGCGAGAATAATTGGAGTGAAAAGTGTTAGGCCTTGTGATCCAAACGTTGTAACTAAACACTCTGGATATGTCGTTGGCGGTACTTCTCCGTTTGGAACGCGAAAAGAAATGCCGGTATACATCGAAAGATCAATCCTCGATTTAACGAAAGTTTATATAAATGGCGGAGCAAGGGGTTTTTTAGTGTGCGTACCACCGAGTGTTTTCGTTGAGACACTGAATGCTATTCCTGTTGGTGTTGCAACAGTAACTTAATAGTGGATTTTTTAGAGCATTTTATCTACCTTCAACCTCAACTAAAAAATCTAATATTTCTCCATGCCGATGAACGGAGATTGTAATTTCGTCGCCGTTTTCAAAGTTATCCATAATCCCTTGGTAAGCACTAACCGATTCAACTGGAGTGCCATCGACCTTAACAATAATGTCGCCTGGAACAATAACGCCATCAGATCTTAGTCTGGCCGCTTCGAGTCCAGACTTTGCAGCAGGTGATCCCGGTAATACTCTAAGAATCGCAACTCCGTTAATTCCCATCGTACGAGTAATCCGTCTATTGAGACCTGGATCAAGATGTATGCCGATGCTTGGAGGAGTATATTTTTTATACTGTATTAATTGAGGAACGACACGATTAATGGTGTCTACTGGTACTGCAAATCCAATTCCGGCAGAAGCCCCAGAGGGACTGTAGATCGCAGTATTAATGCCAATTAATCGGCCTGCGGAGTCAAGCAGAGGCCCTCCAGAGTTTCCTGGATTAATCGCGGCATCAGTTTGGATTAAATGCTCTATATTCTGTCCGCCGTCTGTACTTAAGCTGCGATCCAGAGCCGATACAATACCGGTTGTCAACGTCCAGTCTAAACCGAACGGATTACCAATCGCATATACCTTTTGTCCGACTCTCAAGTTTTCACTCTCTCCGATTGGAATGGGTGGAGGAGACTGAGTGACTACGGTTATTTTTAGCACTGCAAGATCGTGCGAAGGACTAACTCCAATCAAAGAGGCTTTGTAATCTCGGCCATCTTCGAGTCGAACGGTCGCTTCACTACTGCCTTTAATAACATGAAAGTTCGTTATAACATGACCGTGAGCATCCCATATCAAGCCAGATCCTGTGCCGCTAGGAACCGAGAAGATATCTCTGGTCCAAAAGTCTCTGACCCGTTGTTTCGTACTGATAAAAACGACTGATTTTTTTGATGTTTCAAAGATCGATATGGTCGATTGCTCTTCACTATTGAGTGGTCCTCTCGATGTTATTGGTCTGGGTTCAATTTTATTTGGGTCACTGGCGGCGTTAAGATAGACCAAACCTCCTGTTACACAGACTACAAATAATATTAGGCTCGTTGAGAGTGGTGATCGAGCGTTATCTTGACCATTAGGCGACATATTGTATTAATTTGAAACTTAATTAATGTTTGTTCTTTTTCAGTGTCTCTAAAAGAGTATCTATTCTTTGATGATTTTCCTTTGACCCAATGTACGTTCGGAATAACCATTCTTGTATACGCATACTGCTATCAAGATCTTGATTTAAAAGCTGCTGTGAAAGTTGTTTTGTCTCAGTTAAGCACTGTCTATCAAACTGCGCCATGTCAGATGCAATTTTAAAGACATTCTGCAAGAGCTGTCCATCAGGATAAATGTCATTAACGTAACCAATGAGCTTTGCCTCCGAGGCATCGTATATGCGACCGGTAAGCGTTAATTCCTTTGCTCTGCCTAGACCAATAATACGCCAGAGGGGATCTAGTATAGGCGTAAGAGATAGAGCTATTTCACGTTGTCCAAATTTAGCTTTATCGGAGGCATAGCGGAAGTCGCACATCATCGTGAGATCAAACCCGCCAGCTATTGCGGCGCCACCAACTGCACATATTACTGGTAGCGGGCAAAATAATATGGATCGATACGTCTCGTGAAATAAAGCGGTATAGGCTTCGTTATTAAGTTTTTCCAGTTTTCTAATTTCATTTAAGTCGAAACCCGCTGAAAAATATTGCTCCCCTCCAGTTAGGACGATCACGTTCACTTCGGATTCTAGAGGTAACGATTTAAATGCTTTTGTGATTTCGCTTAAAACCTCTGGCGAGAGAGCATTGCGTTTCTCGGGTCGGTGAATTGTAACTGTTGCGACCCTCTGACTAAAAACGACATTTATGTACTGAAAATTTGATATATCCATAATAAGTTTATTGATTGATTGATAATTAAATAGCGCTAACCTCGGGCGGCTAGACGCTTCTCTTTAATTTTTTATTAATGCTGAATTATTATTAACAAATGTATACTGGTCTATATATTGTCATAAATTAGGGTGTTTGTTCGCTCATAAGTATTTTCTCTAGGGATTGATGACGTGGAATTTTTGGTAATCATTACTGCGGCAATTATTGGGTGGGTTTTTGCTGATCAATTCAATAAAGTTAACTTGTCAAAAGATAAGTTATTTGACCAATTTATTGAGTCTAAGTTTTTGTCAGATAATTACTGGCAGTCTTTGATGTTTTTGGCTACTTCGTGGCTAGGAGTTCTATTGGTGCTTTGGGTTGTTAAGCAGCTCATATTTCAAAATAGTCCACCGTTAGTCCTCTGCTTGGACATTATAGTCCTGGCGTTGATGCTTAATATTTTTGACGTACGAGATATAAGCGCTGATACAGGAGCGATTAGGAATGCTCGACAAAAAAACATAGCTGCTGGTGTCGCCACGCTCTTTTCGGTAACCGCATCAAGAATTTTTAGTTTGATATTCTGGTACTGGATCACACCAGGATTATCGGGTGCGATACTTTTCTTTATTCTTTTGAGTATGTTCAATGCACTCATAAGGAGTAATGCCCTAAAGGTTCTTGAGCGTAATCAGTTTATCGTTCGTGGCTACTCGGTTTTAATATGGTTACCGCATAAAATTCTGATTATCACATATGCGTTTGTGGGCGACTTTGAAGCGGCGCTTAGATGTTGGCGAGCTCAGGGGCGACAGTCCGGGTTGGGCTTTTGGGCCGAGTTGTTGTCCACAAGTGCAGGAGCCCTCAATATTCAACTTGGTGGGGGAGAATCAGAAGACATTGGGAAGAGCCATAAACCTGTATTCGGATTATTAGGCCATCTGGTCACACAAGAAACGATCCCGCGTTCCGTCGCATTTTTTATTAGAAATTTTTTATTATGGGTGCTGGTGTTCTTTTTACTAAACCTAATGCTTAAAGGATGAGCTAAATCGCAGCTTTTTTTGAGTTCTAGCGTCGTATCTCTGACAGTATTTTTTTATATTCCTTCCATCTGCCTAACTTGATGAGTTCATTGTTAACCGCATCGATAACTTTACAGTTTGGCTCTACCGTATGTGTACAATTGTCAAATTGACATTGATTCAGATACGGTAGAAACTCTGAAAAATAATTGGCTAGATTTTGTGGTTCTATATGTTTTAACCCGAATGATTGTAACCCTGGGCAATCAATTATAGAGGTGGTTTCGTCTAGTTTATATAGTTGGGCATGAGTTGTTGTGTGCCTGCCTGTTCGGAGCTTAGCTGAAATCGATGCTGTCCTAGCGTATGCGGTGTCGGTGATATTGTTAACAATTGTAGACTTCCCAACTCCCGATTGACCAATGAGGACAACGCGTTCATTTTTAATCATTTTTAATATTGCGTCTGTGTCGGTGATAGCTGATATGTCGATAGGGTCATAACCTAGGCGAGTGTACTCTGTAATAAATTGTTTAATTGAAGTGGTTAAACCTAGATCTGATTTGTTGACGAGAATCTTTGCTTTAATACGTTGCTGCTCAGCAGCGATTAAGCAGCGCGTAATTAAAGAATGGTTGATTGGTAAGTCAGTAGCGACCACCATCACGAGCATCGTGACGTTGGCTGCTATGAGCTTCTGTTTATAGGTGTCTGATCTCCAGAAAATTGATGAGCGATCATCGATCGCGATGATTCTGCCTTCAGCGCCAGACAAGTCGATAACGCATTCATCCCCACAAGCATATTTTGTTGCTCGCCCCCTCGGATAAGCCATGATTATCGAACCATCGGCTAGTTCTACAGCATAGTGTCTGCCGTGAGCTGATGTGATGGTCCCTTTTATTGTGGGTAAGTCAGGTTTCAAACTTATGAATATGCCACGTTGCAGACTCCAAGGAAGTCAACATAGGCGCACCTATAGATCAAACAGGTGATCAACCTTTGCCGCGCAAATGAAATCGTTCTCGCTTAATCCCTCGATGGCGTGTGTCGTGTAGCTTACGCTGCAGGTGTTATAACCGACAGAGGTGTCTGGATGGTGGTCTTCTCTATGTGAAATCCAAGCGAGTGCGTTAACAAAGGCTAGTGTTTGATGATGGTCTTTGAATTCGTATATTTTACTTATTCTGCCGCCATCAAAATCCCATCCTTCTAAGCCATTGAGCATCAGCCTTACTTGAGTTTCCGGAATGGAATCAATGCCCCCTTCACAAGGTTTACATTTTTGTCTAACAAGATTCTCGGTAATTTTATTCATAGATATATTTAATTTGTATAGGCTAATTCATAGATGCTTCAAGTCTCGCTATTCGTACTGAAGCAGGAGGATGAGAGTCATAAAATGCTGAATATAATTTATCTGGTGTTAATGTTGACGAATTATCTTTGTAAAGTTTAATGAGCGCTTTGATTAGTTCCTTTGCTGGAGCCTGTTGCGCAGCATAAGCGTCTGCTTCGAATTCATTTTTTCTTAAGTATGCTGCGAAAACTGGTCGGAACAAAAATAAAAATGGTGGTAGCCCAAAATAAAATGCAGCTAAGAGCATTGAAGACGAGCCAAACCCCTGAAGATTAAGTCCTTCATGTACGAATGTTGACTGTTGCAGTGCGCCTAGTAGACCAAAAAACAATACACTTACGAGTACCATAAAACATGTGAGCTTTAAAACATGCCGTAACTTGAAGTGTCCTAACTCGTGCGCCAAGACAGCTTCAATTTCATCTGCACTATGTTTGTTGATAAGCGTATCAAAAAAAACAATTCTTTTTGATTTTCCAAATCCAGTGAAGTATGCATTTCCATGACTGCTGCGACGACTGCCATCCATCACGAATAACCCGCTGGATTGGAAACCACACTTTATAAGTAACTCTTCGATACGTTCTTTTAAATTGTCATTCTCAAGTGGAGAGAATTTATTGAACATTGGTGCTAAAACTGTTGGGGAGATGTACTGTATGAAGAACCAAAAGGAAATGGTGAGAAGCCAAGCGTACAACCACCAGTTTACTCCTGCTGTTTCCATGACCCATAGCAAGCCTGCAATGAATATTGCCCCGATGATCGCGGAGACAATAAGTCCGACAAAAAAATCTTTAACAAATAATGATGGGGACATTTTGTTGAAGCCAAACTTTTCTTCCAAAATAAATGTTTTGTAGAGATCAAGAGGTAATTGAGCGGCCGTTATCAATAGCCCCAGAAGTCCAAAAAATACCAAGCCAGGCAGGATGTTTCCCTCTGAGGTGAATGCGGATATTTCGAAAAGCCAATTTAATATGCCTCCAAATGTTAGCGCTAGAAGCAGGACCGTGTCGATGACAGTCGATACGTTCGAAAGCTTCATTTTTGCTACCGTATACTTAGCAGCTTTTTGATGGGCTTCTAGTGAAATATCCTCAGAAAACGCATTAGGTACTCTGTCTTCGTGCAACCTTACTGTTGTTATTTGACGCCATGAGAGCCAGATTTTGATGGATGCGGCTGACAATACGAAGAAAAGAAATATGTAGGAAAATACGTTGTTCATAATATATTGATAGCAAACTGTTAGATATTTAAAGAGTTTATAGAAAAACACTATTTTGATTGATAGTTATAATCATGATTATGCCTCAAAGTACTGAAAATTTAATTTGGTTGGATATGGAGATGACTGGGCTCATTCCAGAGCGTGACCATATTATCGAGCTGGCAATGGTAGTGACTGACTCCGATTTAAATATAGTGGATGATGGTGAAGTGTGGGTAGTGCATCAAGCTGACGATGTTCTTGATCAAATGGATAAATGGAACACGAGTACTCATGGGAAAAGTGGTCTCATAGATCGAGTTAGGGCTTCTACTTTTCGAGAAGATGAGGTGGAGCGCGAAGCATTAGCCTACATGAAAAAATTTGTACCCGAAAGCTTCACTCCGATGTGTGGCAATACTATTTGCCAAGATAGGCGCTTTATGGCGAGATGGATGCCGCAACTAGAAGCTTATTTTCATTATCGTAACCTTGATGTATCGACTTTAAAGGAACTAGCCAAGCGGTGGAATCCATCATTAGTCAAAGGTTTGGTTAAGCATGGAAAACACGAGGCGCTAGCCGATGTTTGCGAATCTATCGAGGAGCTCAAGTACTACAGAGAACATTTTATTGCTAGCTAGCCCATTACTGAGACATTTTAATTTTCTCTAAGAGATTTGCGTTCGATGTAATACTCTCGTTCTCTATATCCTCGTCGCCTAACTGTCTTTCTATAACTTTTGCCAGCGATTTTCCAAGTTCAACCCCCCATTGATCAAACGAGTTGATATTCCAGATCAATCCCTGGACAAATACTTTGTGTTCATACAAAGCAAGCAAGCTGCCCATTGATGACGCACTAAGTTCGTCTAATAAAATCACGTTTGATGGACGATTACCCTCAATTATTCGCGAGGCCTTCTTTTCTCCTTGTAAGCTTTTTTGGTTTCGATTTCCAAATGCGAGCGCTTCAATTTGGGCAAGGCAATTGGCGAGTAATGACTTCCTGGTATTATCATTTTTTCTATTTTTTATAACGCCAATGAAATCACACGGTGTGATTGTTGGACTCTGGAGAAGATGTTGTGCGAAGCTATGTTGGAAGTTCGTGCCGCGCGATCCCCAAATTATTGGAGCGGTGTGATGCGGGACACTTTTTTCTGACTTATCTGTCATTTTTCCATTACTCTCCATCTCAAGTTGCTGAAGATACTCAGGAAATAGTGAGAGTCGCTCGGTATAAGGAAGTATTGCTTGAGCTGGATATTCTCTAAAGTTGATATGCCAAACGCCCGTGAGTGCTAACATGATCGGTAAATTTTCGTGATTAGGTGCACTTTTGAAATGTAGATCCATCTTCTCAGCGCCCTTTAAAAGTGCTTTAAATTCGTGGAACCCAAGTCCTAGAGCAATGGGTAATCCCACTGCCGACCATAGCGAATACCTACCTCCAACCCAATCCCAAAATTTAAAAATGTTGTTCGGTTGAATGCCGAAGGCTTTTGCTGCATTTGGGTTCGCTGTCGTTGCTACAAAATGATGTTTGATCGCACTATGATCATTAACATTTAACCTCTTACAAAGCCACGCTATTGCGGTGTTGGCATTTGTAATGGTCTCTGCCGTTGTAAAGGTCTTTGATGCCACAATGAAAAGCGTTCGGGCTGCGTCACTCGTTTGAAGTTTAGAATTTAAATCTGCGTCGTCAATATTAGAAACGAATAGTATGCGAGGGTCCTCGTTTGTCTTTAGCGCGTTATAGACCAATTTAGGTCCCAGATCTGAACCACCAATTCCGATATTAATAACTGTGTCAATTTGCTCGCCGGTTGCACCAAACAGTTTTCCGGATCGAAACGTATCCGTGAGGCGCTGCATTTGTTCCAAGTTCGTGTGAACCGACTTTCTGATCTCATCTAAAGGTCCATTCGGATCGCTTTTGTCGCTAGATCGAAGCGCCGTATGCAAAACAGCTCTATATTCCGAAATATTTATTTTTTTACCCATAAACATCGCGTTAATTTGGTCGCTTACATGGGCTTGATCGCAAAGATTCAAAAGTAAAGATTGAGTTTTTTTATCGATTTGATTACGAGAGCAGTCAAGGTAAAGTCCATTTAGTTCGAGGGCAATGCGTTTGGCGCGAGTAGGCTCTTCATGAAAGAGTTTCTCTATCGTGCTGAGGTTTTCATCTTTTCCGAGTTTTTCAAGATCTTTCCATGAGTTTGATGCGTGGAGTCTGGACATAGAGTTCATTGAGTCTGATCTATTAATTAAAGAAGACTATTAAAAAATAACACCAACTGTATCAAAAATTAAGGTTATGTAACTCATCTCGTTATGATTAACGATTCGCTCGATAGATAAAAAAAACCTCTATCCAAGCGGACAGAGGTTTTTTGGGGTTGCGTATATTACTTAAGTCTTCTTTTTAGTTCTCGAGGTGGTTTTAGTAGCGGACGTCATTGTGGTGTTGACTGCGTCTTGAGTTTGTTTTTGAGCTTTTGATGTCGTGTCAAATGCTTGATTTGCGAAAGCCATTACCGATTTGATTGTGGAGGCCAAAATCGGTGCTCCAGGATAGGCATTTTTTTCGAGTGTATCTAGATTTTCAGATATTGTTGCATTCGTTTCGTTTACAGACTCCTCAAATATCTTGGACACCTCAGCGCTAGAGGCGCTGGCGATATCCATACTTGCTTTCCAATAGTCTTTTACCATATCCACGTTCGGTTGAACTGTCGCTTGAAGTTCTCCTATAGACGACATGTCCTTCAATTTCGCAAAGGTAACCGCTGTCTCTGCTACTTTGCTGGAGTTATCCTTTAGCGTTGCCATGTTCAGCTCCATAAGCTTACTACTGGTTGACGTTCCGATCGCAGTCAGTTCTGAAAGCTTTGCTAATGTTTTCTCTTGTGCCACCGAGAATTGATCAAATGTGGTTGTCATGCTCTAGTGCCTCCAATGATTAAAGTAAGTAATGTTGCATCGCATCAAATTACTTTGTATTTTAAGCAAACAGAAGCATTTGTCAACTTTCTTGGATAAATATTTCTATATTTTTTAATAATACAATCATCTGGTTATAAATTTTATATAGAAAAAGCAGTATAATGTATGTAAGTACATACTTATGCTGAAGATCAATCAAATAATGACGATTAAAGCTATTATCGTCTGAGAAAAGTCTATTATATGCTTTTGAATATAGCCGCAATCCCTTGTCCGCCACCAATGCACATCGTCACCAGAGCATGTTGGCCTTTGATACGATTGAGCTCGTAGAGTGCTTTGATCGTGATTATCGCTCCGGTAGCCCCCACTGGGTGCCCAAGGGCTACAGCGCCTCCATTTGGATTAGTTTTGGTCGAGTCAAATTCGAGACTTTGGGAAACCGCGCAGGCTTGTGCCGCGAACGCTTCGTTAGACTCCACGATATCGATATCGCCAATTGTTAAATTACCTTTTTGTAAAGCAGATTTGACCGCGGGTATGGGGCCGAGCCCCATGACTCTTGGATCAACACCGGCATGACCATAGCTGACTAGTTGCGCCAAGGGTTTGATCCCACGGCGTTCAGCCTCATGTTTCTCCATTAAAACAAGTGCGGCTGCACCATCATTGATCCCCGAAGCATTTCCAGCGGTAACTGTGCCATCTTTCTTGAAGACCGTGCGTAACTTAGATAAATTTTCTAATGAAACATCATCGCGCACGTGTTCATCTGTATCAAAAGTTACCGCAGTTCGACCTTTTTTAACTTCGATAGGTAGGATTTGTTCTTTGAATAAACCGTTCTTAATGGCGCGACTTGCTCGTTGATGCGATTCAAGCGCGAATTCGTCTTGCAATTCTCGATTTAGGCCGTACTCTGAGGCGACATTTTCCGCAGTTACGCCCATGTGCATACCCTCAAAAGGATCAGAAAGGGCTCCAACCATTGAATCTACAATTGCCTGATCTCCCATTTTCGCTCCCCATCGAGCAGAAGGTAGCCAATAGTTGGATCGACTCATTGATTCGGCACCCCCGGCAACTGCAATGTTCGCATCCCCGAGCTGAATCATCTGAGCGGCGGTAACAATGGCCTGTAAGCCTGTGCCGCATAGTCTATTCAGGGTGAGTGCGGGAACTTCTTTGGGGATTCCGCTGTTCATACTCGCTACCCTCGCGAAATACATGTCTTTGGGTTCTGTGTGAATAACATTCCCAAAAACCACATGCCCAACGTCTTTAGACTCAATGTTCGCTCGCGATAATGCTTCCTTGATGCATTTAGCTGCTAAGTCAGTTGGCGGAATCTCCTTGAGAGAGCCACCATAGTCCCCGATCGCCGTTCTAACACCGGATACAACAACTACTTCTCTCACGTCTGCCATTCTATTCCCCTATAGCTATTATCTTTGTAGTCGCTTCTGAGTGTTAGCTAGCGACCGGCGCCATATTTAAATACTGCGTTTGCTGCGCTCTAAAAAATATTGTGTTGCAACAATTAACGCGTAAGTATAAATAGTTTTTTATTTTTTTTCATGGCTAAGCTTTATCAAAATAACACTTAACTGTCTTTTTGTTTAAAGCGAATAATTTGCTTTCGATCTCTTTTGGTTGGACGACCCTTTTGGATTGGAATGTTCTGTTTTTTTTCTATTTTGAGAAACTCAGTAAGCTCTTCTCGCTTTTTCTGACTTTCGACGGATTCCTCGTATAGGTTTTTCGCTAATGCTGCAGATAATCGTCGGTCTGCTAGGAACGTAACCTGAATATCCCAAGTAAAAGGGGTCGATTGGATTAAGAGCTTGTCATTAATATTAAGCTGTTTTGAAGGCTTGATACGAGCACCGTTAAGCTTGACTCTTCCATTCGTTACCGCACTTGCTGCTAGAGTCCTTGTTTTATAAAATCGAGCGGCCCAAAGCCACTTATCAATACGAACTTGTTTATCGTTACTCATCGCTTTACATAAGAACCAGCTAAGAAACGGAGTATTTGTCAGTTGATGGAGCCATGGAAATCTTGAATAGGATCGCTCGATTGGCCAGAAAATATTCTATCTATACCGGGTAAAGCATAAATATAATTTTTCCCACAAAATTCACACGTTATATTTACATTGCCTTTCTCACTGAGAATCGAACGCACTTCTGCTTCGCCGAGAGACTGCAGCATGCCGTCCGTTCTTTTTTCTGAACAGGAGCACATAAAACTTAAGGGACTGTCATCAAATAAGCGCACTGTTTCCTCGTGAAAAAGTCTTTTGAGTATCGTATCAAAGTCCAAAGAGAGTAATTCTTTATCAGTAATTGTAGACGCTAAGGTGTTGATTCGCTGCCAATCGTCAGATTCGATATTATCTTTTCCCGGCAATTTTTGGAGAAGCATCCCGCTAGCTTTTTGGTCATTTGATGCGAGCCATAATCGAGTGGGTAATTGCTCAGATTGCCCCATATAATTTTCTAGAGACTCCTGAATAGATTCACTCTGCACTTGCACGAGGCCTTGGTAGGGCTGACCAGAAGTTTTAGGTGTAATTGTTACTGCGATACTCCCTCCCGAAAGAAGGTTTATATTTTCTAGATTCATTTCTTCATGCTCATTCCATTTCGCAGTTGACCTAAAGCTAGTTGATCCTATAGTTTCTGCGAATAATAATTGTAACGCCGAATGTCCCTTTATTTGTATCGATAGTGTCCCATCTAGTTTAATTGTGGCAGCTAGTAGTACCGTAGCTGCAGTGACTTCACCTAGTAATCTTTTGACTGAATTGGGGTACGTTCGACGCTCTAAAACATGCCGCCAAGAGCTATCGAGACTGACAAGTTCGCCGCGTATATTTACGTGCTCAAACAAAAATCTTTGTAACGCATTCTCCATTACTTTGACCTCATCTCTCTTCTGAATAACCTATAGCGCTCAGTTCGATCACCTGGACGCCCACCTTCCCAAATTAGACTCCATGGGGAACCAATTTGATGGTCATCATCCCATCGGTCTTGATAGACCAAGTAATTACAATTTTGGTTTTCGTTATCCAGATAAATATCGGTAGTTTCTATTTCTCCAAAATAAGCAATCAACCCCTTTTGTGCAGGACCTACCTGGGTAATAATACAGTCGCGTTCGATATCTAAATTTGACGTTATCGATCTGACCATTGGAGCGTATGTTTTGCGTTCGTCAATCCAATGAAAAAGAAGTATGACGGCTAGCATCCATCCAAATGTAAGATTAATCGCCCAGATAACGATAGGACGTTCGGATCGTCTCTTTATGTTGAAGAGTAGTAAAAACCAAGTAGTCGAGAGCACGGCAGCTATGAAAATATCAACGCTTCTATCCCCAGGTTGATACCCAGGTTGTAATTTTGATAAGTGGTCAGATAAATCTTGAGGGAATCCGAAGTATGAAGCCGAAAAGTAAACCCAAGCAGCGAGTGTGAAGCATAAAGCCGTCATAACGGCAAACCAATATAGTGCGTTACTACCCCCCCTTGGAATGCGAGTGGCCGCGATGGATCCAATTAATGCAAATGGCAATAGAATTGGCATGAG
This sequence comes from Betaproteobacteria bacterium TMED22, assembly GCA_002167745.1. GTDB lineage: Bacteria > Pseudomonadota > Gammaproteobacteria > Burkholderiales > Eutrophovitaceae > Eutrophovita. The sequence goes on along the minus strand of NHCB01000005.1, from coordinate 102,897 downwards.
TCCAGATTCTTTGTTGATATCGGCACATCCCAATACCAGCGTTATAGATATCCAAAGCATGATTGGTAATTGTAGTTCTTTACGCTTTAGGCCTTCTCTGCCCTCAATCCATAATGACCAGAATACAAAAATCCAAGTGGGCCAGGTGAACCAGGGAAGTATTGAAGCCGGATAAGCAAGATCATCGATAGATGGGGTTCTGAACAGTTTAATTGCTTCGTCCCACGTCAAAAATATCCACTGTAAGGGTAACAATGGATCGTTTTTATAAAGAATGGTTAGCCATACCCCAGTAAAAACAAGGACCATCAGCCCTCCGATAAACAGAGAGCTTAAAAATCTAAGCCCGCGATAACGAAAGTTCGTCAGCGTCATTAAAGCGATGGTGATTATCGGGATGAATATATTTTGTAGAGTTGTTCCGAGAAGAATAATTGATATACCTATTCCAAGCCACAAACCACCAATGCTCGATAATCTTGGCGCTGTACTCAACCCATAAAAAAAGATTGCTAATCCAGACAAAAGTAAAGGAGTCGCCGAAATCTGATGGGATTTTACAAGCAGTCCAACTGACCCTAAAAGCAGTAATGGCGCCAGCCATGACTGGGTTCTTCCCCATAGTTCATTACCTGTAAGTCCTATGAAGAATAATGCGGAGAGTAGCCAGATGGCCATGGTTAACCTAGCGGCATCATGAGCTACGAGAAGGGGACTAAAAATTTCGATAGAACCTAGTGCAACCCCATAAAATAATGGTCCTGCTAGAGTGCCGTTTTTAAGATTGAAAAATTCAAAATAGAAATCTCCATTTCTGAGCTGAGAGAGATAGCCCATGAAAACGGCTTCTTCTGACTTCCAAGGGTCGTGTCCTATTAGGCCGAACAAAGTCCAAGTAACACAAATGATAATAGTCAAAATAACCGGATGGTTTGTAATAAACTCCGCGGTTTTTTCGTGTCGAAAGAAATGTCCTGGTCTTAGCATCGCAGTTTATAAGATTGAAGTAGCTCTCAATTGAAAAAGGCAGCCTGAGCTGCCTATTTAACATAAGTCACCGTCAACTAGTTATTCCCCAGTCTTTACACCCATGTTTGCGTACTTTTGCTTGAATCTCTCCACTCTACCCGCAGTATCTACAATTTTTTGTTTTCCAGTATAGAAGGGATGGCATACAGAACACACTTCAATTGAAATATCTTTACCGCTCGCTGAGCGAGTATGAAATACTTCTCCACAACTGCAGGTCACTTTGACTTGAGTATAGCTTGGATGGATATCTGCTTTCATTTTCATTTTCCTAATATTTTTTGGCGGGTTTTGCGCCGAGCACTTTGTATAATTGTGCGTGTCCTTAAAAGGGCGTTGATTATGCTAGAAAATATATCATTTGACAAGAACTCGGGATTATTTAGGTCATCCTTTTTTCATGCTGTCAAAGAACTCATCATTATTTTTTGTAACTTTAAGCTTTCCAGTCAAGAACTCTGTCGCTTCTAGCTCATCCATGGGATAGAGTAGTTTTCGAAGAATCCAGATTTTTTGAAGTATATCTGGCTCGAGCAGGAGTTCCTCTTTTCGAGTCCCGGAGCGGTTTACATTTATTGCTGGGTAGATTCGCTTTTCAGTCATCCGTCGGTCTAGATGGATTTCCATATTGCCGGTGCCTTTGAATTCCTCGTAGATGACGTCATCCATCCGTGAACCAGTGTCTATTAGTGCAGTCGCGATAATTGTGAGTGAGCCACCTTCCTCTATATTTCTGGCTGCTCCAAAAAATCGCTTTGGTCGTTGAAGTGCATTTGCATCTACGCCACCCGTTAAGACTTTTCCGGAGGCTGGGGCCGTGGTGTTATAAGCCCGCGCCAGTCGAGTAATAGAGTCGAGAAGAATGACTACGTCTTTCTTGCTTTCAACGAGCCGTTTCGCTTTTTCCATGACCATTTCGGCTACTTGCACGTGTCGCGTTGCTGGTTCATCAAAGGTAGAGGAGACAACTTCCCCGCGCACTGAGCGCTGCATTTCTGTGACCTCTTCAGGACGTTCATCGATAAGAAGCACAATGAGGTACACGTCAGGATAATTTGAGGCGATTGAGTGTGCAATATGCTGCAGCATCACAGTCTTACCGCTTTTAGGGCTTGCCACTAGAAGTCCTCTTTGGCCTTTCCCAACTGGAGCTATGATATCGATAATCCGACCTGTTAAATTTTCATCTGATTTAATGTCTCTTTCCATTTGAAGTCTGTCTGTTGGAAAGAGCGGTGTAAGATTTTCAAATAGCGTTTTGTGTTTACTATTTTCCGGCACTTCATCATTGACTTTATCGACCTTAACTAAGGCAAAATAACGTTCTCCTTCTTTTGGCGTTCTAATTTCACCTGCAACTGAGTCTCCTGTATGGAGATTGAATCTCCTGATCTGAGATGGGCTGATATAAATATCGTCTGGCCCAGCGAGGTATGAGGTGTCAGGAGATCGAAGAAAACCGAATCCGTCAGGAAGTACTTCCAAAGTTCCTGAACCCGAAATACTTTCCCCTTTTTTCGCCTGATCTTTCAACAGAGCAAATATGAGATCCTGCTTACGGAGCCGATTGGCATTTTGAACCTCATTAGCGATTGCCATTTCAATGAGCTCGCTAATATGTAGGTCTTTTAGGTCAGATAGATGCATAGGTTTATATAAATTAGGGAGAGCGGGGCAGGAGTGAGGCTAGAGGATTGATGGTCCGTATTAGATATTACTGTCAATGAATGTTGTAAGCTGAGATTTACTAAGCGCGCCGACTTTTGTTGCTTCAGCATTTCCAGCCTTGAACAGCATCAGGGTTGGTATGCCTCTGATACCAAATTTTGGCGGTGTACCTTGATTTTCATCAATATTCAGCTTAGCAATCTTTAGCTTACCAGAATACTCAGCCGCTATTTCATCAAGGATCGGTGCAATCATTTTGCATGGGCCGCACCATTCAGCCCAGTAATCGACCAACACAGGTAAATCGGAATTAATGACATCGTTTTCAAACGAGTCGTCTGTTACGTGATGAATTTGTTCACTCATTATAAAAAAATCCGCTTTAGGTTTTTGAAAAAAGAATTCATGTGGGAATTAAAAGTTTGGGACCGTCACAAACTTTTTGCGTTTATTAAGCCCTCGTTAGATCTAGGCGTATCCGTATTATAAAACATATTTTGTTTCGCGATTATTTTATTTGTCTTATACGAAGGCATGCCGTGATGTCTGATGTGACTAACCCAAGTATTTTCTACAAAGGTTAGCCTGACTTTGTTAAACTAGTATTTATAGATGTAATCCCGAAAAATAAGTAAAGTAAGGCTATTCAATGACTTATGTTGTGGTGGAAACTTGCATCAAATGCAAGTGGACGGATTGTGTAGATGTATGCCCCGTGGATTGTTTTCGTGAGGGGCCAAATATGTTGGTCATTGATCCAGATGAGTGTATTGATTGCACATTGTGTGTTGCTGAGTGTCCGGAAGAGGCGATTTACGCAGATGACGATGTGCCTGATGATCAAAAAGATTTTATCGAGTTGAATGCCGAGTTAGCCAAGGATTGGCCGGCTATTACTGAACGCAAGGATGCACCTGAGGATGCTGCTGAGTGGCAAAATAAACCGAATAAACGAGACCTCTTGGAGAGGTAAGTCTGTGCCTAATATAGGCTGGGGCGTATGGAAGAAAAGTTAAATTATGAGAAGGTATGGCCTCATGATTTGATTGATGTGCTGGCCGCAAGGATCTTGAATGATTCCGGGCCAATGTCCTATGATTTCTCGGATAGGATCGTTGTTCTACCGTCTTTAAATTCGGCTGCTGAGTGTTCACGACGGTTAATGGAATTGGCTGGCTCTGGTTTGATTCTTCCTTGCTTTACCACCTTTGATGTTTGGGCGCGTCAAGCGGCAGTACCGTATGAGGTGGAACCCGAAAGCTACCTAACGCTCTTGATTTATCACGAGCTTGAGCAGTATCAATGGCTAGAGTCTAGTAATAATTGGAATCTTGCATTAGACATCGCTAATCTTATCGGTGAGTTAGACTTATACCAACCTGATATTGATCTGGATTTAGAGTCAGTCAATAAGCGGTTCCATCAAGCGTATCAAACGCGCGCACAAAAATTAGTTGGTTTTGAGGCAAAATTATTATTTGACATATGGCACGCTTTTTCAGGTGTTCGTGATGGGCGAGCATCGGAGCAAAGCGCATATCGATATAGACTTTCGACCCTTTTGCAACGAGAGACCCGGTCTTTATACGTGGTTATGTATCCAGATCTGAGTCCTGTAGAACGAAGCTTTATCGAAAGCTATGCGAGCCTAAATCGAGTCGTGGTTTTAGAGGTAGATATTAGTTCTGTGAATCATGATGCTAGGGCTGATTTTTGCAGAGTGGTTTATCAAAATGAAATTGACCACGGCCACCACATAACCTCAAGCGTTTCTCACAAAGAGAATAGCTTTTGGAACGCGATTACTTATTTTCCTGCTCTTAATTTGGATCAAGAAGTCCGCGCAATTCAGATCAAAATTAAAGAGTGGATAGAGTCGGGCATTGAGACGATTGCAATTGTTCCTTTTGATCGAAAGATTGCGCGTCGACTTAGGGCCGTCCTGCAGCAATCTGGAATTCTCGTTCAAGATGAATTTGGATGGAAAATGTCGACAACTGCTATCGCAGCTATCCTAATTGATTGGCTCGAGCTTCTTGCGACTGACTTGGAAATAACAAAGTTAATTACTTTTTTAAAGCGCCCCATTTTCATTAATCAACCCGGGGTAAATCAACTGCGATTGAGTTTAGAGGTAGCACTTAAAAGAAATAGACAGCGGGCGTCAAAAATCGGTTTTTACGAGGTCGCACGGACGTCTTGCACGGATCATGCGCTGGAATTTGCGAGTACGCTTCGAGAGGTGCAACGTCAATTCGACCGTAATGTATTGAGGCGGCATCAGGACTGGATAGATGCAGTTTTAGTGAGCTTAGAGATTGCGGATTTTAAACATAAGCTGCAGCATGACGATGCAGGGCTCCAGATATTACAGTTATTCGATACTTTAAAGAGTGAGCTCAACCTTTTACATCGAAAGGTAAGTTTTGCTAATTGGCTGGTTTGGTTTAAGGCACAGCTTGAAGGCAGTAATTTTAAAGATACAAAAATTAATAGTCCCATTTGTTTTACCCGTTTGAATGCTGTGCGACTCAGGTATTTTGATGGCGTAATCCTTGCGGGTGCTGATGATAGTAACTTCCCTTTAGCCGAAATTAAGAGTCCTCATTTCGGTGATGGGGTTCGCGCACAATTAGAACTTAGAACGACTGACGACTTCATTCAATCCTATAAGGTTGATTTGGTCGGAACTTTGTTATCGAGCCGTAATGTTCTAGTCACGTGGCAGAGCCAAAAGGATAATGAATGCAATCTGATTAGTCCTTGGTTTGAACGTTTTCGGTTGCGTTATTCGGAAAGTTGGGGAGGAGATCTTACGGATGCGGATCTTCAGTCACGCGTCAAGGTGTTTGATCATCGACAGCTGGCGCTACAAAGAACGTATCAATCTGTAATTGAACCGCAGGTCAGTCTTAGCCCTGCCGAGATACCTGACAAAATATCGGTTAGCGGATATCAGAGCCTCCTAGACTGCCCGTACCAATTTTTCGTTCGTTATGTTTTAAGAAGTCGTGAGCCTGAGACGCTTGATTTCGACCCCGCTAATCGAGAGTTGGGAAACGCGCTTCATATGGTGTTGGAAATCTTCCATAAGCGACGTGCGTCTCTACTAGATGTTGACATTGATGTTCTTCATCGCGAAATAATGGATATTGTTCGAGAGACATTAGAAATGCATGTTGGAAGAAGAGCCGTTACATATGGCTGGATTACTCGGTTCTTTAAGCTTCTGAGGCAATACCTCGATTGGCAAATACAAAGGGAAACAGAGGGGTGGCGCATTGCTGATACGGAGAAAGACTGCGAGCGCACGTTTCTTACTAAGGGCGGGTTGAGTGTCAATTTTTATGGAAGGGTGGATCGCATAGATGAGAACGTTACTCTCGGAGCGTCCAAAAGACTGTTAATTGATTATAAAACGCAAGGTAAATCTCGATTAAAAGAGATGATTTCATCCTGCGAGGAGAGCGCTCAACTACTGTCGTACCTATCTTTACAAACGGAAAATAAAACTGAGGCGATGTATCTATCCTTGGATAAAAGATCTTTGGATACTGTTGCTCTAGAGACGGACAGTATGAGTGACGCAGTTGAAAAGCATGTTATTCGCCTGAGTAGCGTGTTTGGAAAATTGGAGTCAGGTCATAGGTTGCCCGCAAACGGAACACCTTCAACTTGCCAATACTGTGATGTTCAGGGCGCGTGTCGGAAAAACTACTCTTGGTTACCTAAGTGACACCAGACGCGGTTGACAAGGTGTTCATGCTTGATCCTCGCAATGACGTTATTGTCGAGGCGTGCGCGGGATCTGGTAAGACTTGGTTGCTTACCTCGCGTATTATCCGAGCGCTGTTGTCGGGCGTGCAGCCATCGGAGATCTTAGCTATCACGTTTACTCGCAAAGCAGCGCGTGAGATGAAAGCGCGTTTGACTGATTGGCTCAGAACTTTAGCTGTTTCTGATGATACGCAAGTTAGAAATTTTCTAATGGAGCGAGGAATAAGCGCCCATGATTTGGATGCATCAGCACCTAGAGCGAAAAAACTATATTGGGAATATTTATCCACGCCTGGCGGGGTAAACATAAATACTTTCCATGGTTGGTTTATACAAGTTTTAAAAATGGCACCTTGGTCTACTCAATCGGGTCGTGGTAGAGCGCTGCAAGATGATGACAGCTTAATTTTACGAGACGCTTGGGAGCAATTCTTTCAACAGATCGTCTCAAACCAGGATGCTTTAGATGCCCTTAATTACCTCTATGGACGATACGAACTTCACAATACACACAAAATACTCAAGCGATTTTTGGATAACCGTCTGGATTGGTGGGCTAGTTCAGAAAGTGGCGATATCAAACAAATTGCAGCCACTTGGCGCCGTAATCAGGATCAAGATCCTCTCGATAATTTTTTGACTGACCACGTGTTTCTATCAAAATTAGCTAAATTCAAGGTGTTAATTAGAGAAAATAATCTGCCAGGTGAGATGCGTGCGCTTGCTGCGCTGGAATCCATCCAGGTATCTGATAGTCCTGATGAGTGGTTTATGTCCTGGGTAAAAATATGTAAAGACAAAAAAATCTCAAAAGCCATGACGCAAAGGATGGGGGCGAGCAATGCGGAACATTATGTCCGCTTGAGCTCGGAATTAAGAGCGCTTGCAGATCAGTTGGTGATGCTGAGGACAGATTGGTTGGCAGATCAATTGGATAGTGCGGTAAAAATCGTAGGAGACGGTTTGCTGCAAACATTCCAATCGTTTAAAAGTGAAAGTAATATTCTGGATTTTTCAGATTTAGAATGGAACGTCAGATCATTGTTAATGGAGGATGATCAAGCTGATTTTGTTTTGCATCGGTTAGATTCTCGTTATACGCACTTGTTAGTTGATGAGTTTCAAGATACGAACCCAATTCAGTGGACTATTTTGAAATCCTGGATTGATGCGTCTAATCAAGCGGGCACAACTATAAGATTATTTTTTGTTGGCGATCCAAAGCAGTCCATTTATCGGTTCAGAAGGGCTGAACCACGCCTTTTTGGAGTTGCAGAGAAATTAGTTGTTGCGGAAATGGGCGGGCGGAAGGTTATTCAAAATACGAGTTATCGAAATGCGCCTGGAATTTCAAATCTAGTGAATGAGTGTTTTAGGGAGAAGATTGCTAACTTTGTGCCGCAAGAATCCATGGATCGATCTTTATCATCGGAAGTGGAAGTAATGCCATTGATCGAATCGGTTGAGGTGGCTGATGCTTCTGAGAGGGAGAAATGGAGAGATCCATTAGATGTTGCCAGATTAGAACCTTTGGATTATCGGCATTATGAAGAGGGTTTAATGATTGGTGAGAAGATTGGCTCATTAGTGGCGAGAAAAAGTATTAGTTCCAATGGCGAGAATCGTTCTATCAAGTACTCGGACGTATTAATCCTTATCAGGCGACGAACGCATCTGAAAAAGTATGAGGATGCTATGAGAGCATTGGGTATTCCATTTGTCAGCCAACGTGTGGGAGCGCTACTTGAGTCTCCAGAAGTTCAAGATATGGTTTCTCTGCTTAGTTTTCTTATTGCTCCCAATGTCGATCATCATTTAATCAATGTCCTGAAGTCGCCATTATTTTCCATTGATGACGCATTATTAAAAGTGTTTATTCATCGAGAAGAAAAGTCCATATGGAGTCTTTTGATTGAGGATCAGGAATCTAAGAAACAAAAAATACCAGCTGAATTGAACTCGGCGACAACTTCGCTGTTAGTCTGGATCAGATACGCGGATACGTTGCCCGTCCATGATCTGCTTGACGTGCTCTACAGTGAATCCGACTTGTTGAATCGGTATGCCGGAAATGCATTGCCTGAGATAGCTGAGCGTGTGCGCTCGAATTTGATTGCATTTCTAGAGTATTCCTTAGACTTTTCTGCGGGGCGCTTTCCAAGCATAGATCGATTTTTGGAGCAAATTAGATTATTGCGGCTAGAGGAGGGAGCAGGACCAGAAGAAGGTTCGTATTTAGGATCGGTAAGTTCTGTCCGGATCATGACAATTCACGGCGCTAAAGGGCTAGAAGCTCCTGTTGTTTTCTTGGCGGATGCGAATGCAGCAATGGATGGTGATAATTGGAGTATTTTAGTCGACTGGACGCCTGGCGATGATTTCCCCAATCATTTTTCTGCATTCGGCGCGAAGAACGATTTTGGGCAAGCACGATCCGAATTGTTTGAGCGCCATAACATGCTTAACAAAATCGAAGACATAAATCTTTTGTATGTGGCAGTCACGAGAGCAAAACAAGCGTTGTACGTGTCGGGCGTAGTAGGAAAAGAGAAAGAAGTGGCCACTTGGTATTCCCAACTGAAGGATGCGGCGGAGCGTTGTAGCTTAACTAATGTTCTCGAGGATACGTCTGATATCGACAGTAATCTTGCGAATGGCATGGCTGGTGACGCACGTGAGCACTACCACAAATCTAATGAAGAGCATTTTTCGGTAGGTATAAGGCTCATTCAGGTTAATAATGCCAGCATGGAGTTTGGAACGTTGGTACATAAAATATTGGAGACAGTTACCGTGGATTCTGAATTGATCAGCAAGGATGCTATGAAGCGGGTCTTTGATGCAATTCCTAATGACTTTGATAACGCATGGGATACGAGTTTGAAAATAATAAATTCAATATCCCTTAAACGATTTTTTAACCCGAAGGAATACCTTAAGGCTCACAATGAGGTGGCTTACATCAATCGGAGTGGCGATATTCGAAGAATTGATCGTCTTATTGAGTTTGATGATGAGATTTGGATACTTGACTATAAAATTTCGCTAGATCCGGATTCGAAACCTAGTTCGGAAATGCTGTATCAATATAAAAGCCAGTTAGTTCAATATCGCGACGACTTCGTGAAGATCAGGAAGGATAAGCCCATACGTATCGGTGTGGTTTTAATTGGCGGTGAATTAATTGAACTTTAGAATATAGTCTAGAGCTCTAAAACTTACCTTTAAGCTTGTGAAAGAATTCATACCTGGCTGTTTGCCTCTAAACGACGTATCTCGAATTACCGAGTTTCTTTGAAAAAAGTTCGGTGATTGTTACATTGGTTTACCTAAGTGTAGTCCGGCATCTATCAAGACAGTTTCCCCTGTGATTAATTTGGCTGAGGATATTAACCACAGAATAGTCTCAGCTATATCCTCAGGCTTTGCCGCTGCCCCAAGTGGAACTGTCTTTTCATATCTTTCAAGAAATGATTTGTACTCTTCTTGAGAGTATCGTTTTGAGTGCCATTCGGTATCTACAAGGCCAGGACAGACTGCATTGACACGAATTTCTGGAGCTAGCGCCCGCGCAAGAGCTATCGTCATAGCGTTCAATGCGGCTTTAGAGGCGATATATGCCGTAGATGAACCAATTCCTTTTATTCCAGCAATAGAGGAGACATTCACGATGGACCCTCCAGAAGTTTTAAGGTATTTGGAACAGGCTCGAATCATTTGGTAGGTACCAACCACGTTTGTGGAGTACAGATCAATAAAGTCTTGGGAGCTTAGAGCATCGAGATCGTTAGGAGCCGCGAATTTAGTGATGCCTGCATTGTTAACTAGCCCATCAATCCTGCCCCATTTGCCTATAGCTTCCGCTACTATGTTTTTACAATCGTCATCAATGGAAACATCACCTTGAACCGTGATCGCATCACCTCCCGCAGTGTTACATTTTTTTTTGGTATGGAGCGCACCTTCTTCACTTTTATTATAACTAATGACAATTCTAGCACCACATTTTGCTAATGCATGCGCACAGGCTGATCCAACTCCTGTGCCTCCCCCAGTAATTATGATGACAGCTTCTTTAAGGTCCATATTGAATTGACCAGTCCTTTATTTGAGCAGACTGCCAGGTAGATTGCCAGTCTGCTCGTCATTTTGAATAATTTCAATTCCAGATACAAATGTATGGTTGTATCCCGTAGCTCTTTGCATTAGACGTCTACCGCCAGCAGGTAAGTCATAAATAATTTCAGCATCTAATAACGCTAACCGTTCATAATTTATGACGTTGATATCCGCTTTGTATCCAGTTTTAAGCAGTCCTCGATCATAAAGACCGTAGCCTTTGGCGCTAATGGAGGTGTGTTTCTTAATTAAAAACTCTAACGGTATGGTCGGCCCTCGAGTTCTATCGCGACCCCAGTGAGACAATAGATAGGTGGGGGCCCCTTCGTCACATACAGTGCAGACATGTGCCCCTCCATCACCAAGCCCCATGATCGTACCTTCATCCAGTAACATGTCTCTTATAACTTCGAGATCACCATCAAAATAGTTTTCAAATGTATGTGCCAATAACCCTTTACCGTCGTTGTTAAGCATCCCTTCAAGAGCGACTTCCAAAGGATTCAATCCTTTTTTTTCCGCGATTTTACATATATTGTCCTCGGGCGATGGCTCATAATCAAAGCCTTTATGCATAAAAAATGTTTTGGGTAACCAATCTTTAATACGCCTCGTATGTTCATCATCGGGTATTTTATGGACTAGATCGTGACGCAGATCGGAATCATTTTTAATTTTTATGAACCGTTCCTCTGGAGATAGCGCGCACATTTCAATCCACTTAGGATGAGTTGAAAATGGATTGATTGTAGTTTCAAGCCCCATGATTATTACAATAGGGCGACAGCCAACTTGGCCATTCACGCTGAGGCCTTGAGATCGAGCTAAGTGAATTTGATCTCGTGTTTGTTTCCAAAGATCTGGCGAATTATTTGTTTGAAGAAGAAGTATAGAAAGTGGCCGACCCGAAATCTCACTAACCATGCGCATTATTTCGAATTCACCTGGACCAAAATCAGAGTTGACCTCAATAATACCTTTTCCCGCTCGTTTCATCGCTTCAGCTAATCCGCGCATTTCAATATTTCCCGCGGAAAGACTAGGTGTATTTTGTCCGTCGCGACTTAAGTGTTTTGTTGTTCTGGAAGTGGTGAATCCAAGAGCGCCTGCATCTAAGGCTTCCTCAAGAAGCAAACCCATTGATTTTATTTCAGCTTCAGATGGAGTGGCGGTGTGGTCTGCTCCTCTCTCGCCCATAACGTAAAAGCGCAAGGGGCCATGTGGAACTTGCGCTCCGATATCGATAGCTTTGGAGGATGAGCTGAGCACATCGAGATATTCTGGAAAAGACTCCCAGTTGAACTGAACACCTTCTGAAAGAACGGAGCCTGGGATATCTTCCACACCCTCCATCAAATTTATCAAGTAGGAAATATCGTTTTTCCGAACTGGTGCGAACCCAACACCGCAGTTTCCAAAAATTGCTGTAGTCACTCCGTGGAAAGTGGATGGAGTTAAATACGGATCCCAGGTAACTTGCCCGTCATAGTGGGTATGCACATCCACGAATCCAGGAGTTACTAGGAGGCCCCCAGCTTCGATAGTTCGAGAGGCTCGACCAAGGTTTGAACCAACGCCAGTAATGACGCCATCTTTAACTGAGACGTCTGCAATAAACCTTTCTCCTCCGGATCCATCGATCACAGTACCGTTTTTAATTAACAAGTCTTCCATCTGAATATCCTCCTGAAAGCTTTATCTTTAGTGTATTTGCGGCTTAAGAAGGAAGTCATTTCGATCTATAGAGTTGACTGCAAGTTGCAGGTGATTTCCGTCACGGTGTATGTTTATTGGTACCGAGACACCAGCAGCACCAATACTCCAAATAGATCGAAATAAACTAGCTAGCGTTGATACTTTTTCTTCGCTAACCCCAATAATTTTGTCTCCTTGTAAAATGCCGGCTAGCTCGGCAGGCCCGTAACGGGCTAAGCTACTGACGATTAGGCCATCCTCAGATTCGACCGTATACATGCCTAACCAAGGTCTTGCTGGCGTTAATGCTCTCCCGAACTCCACCATAGCACCCAAAATGGGTTTTAAAATGCTTATCGGTATCGCCAGATTGCCTTGTTGATTTTGCGCTTCGGATATATTTTGTAAAAATAAAGAGCCTATACCGATAACATACCCTCTCGTGTTGAATACTGCTGCCCCCCCCCATTGGGGGTGAGGAGGAGATGTGTAGATCGCGTCCTCAAGAAGATACTCCCAATAGCCAGCAAATTCGTCTATCCGACTGATATTACAATTTAGCGCGTGTTCAATGCCACCATAGCTAACAAAGAAAATATCATCATTTACGGTACAGAGCTCGTTTGGGTCTAACTCAGAGGGTTCAATATCCAATGATCCTAACGTTTGGACTAAACCTAGTCCTGTGACTTGATCATACGCGACTACATGCCCAAGGATACTTTGGTTGAGATTGGTTGTTAGCCAGACAGTTTCCGCTTCCGTCACTAAATAACCTACGGTCAGGATTAAACCACTATCGTTAATTAGTACTCCGCTTCCAATGCGTTCGGTTCCTAGGACGTCCGCCGTAAACGCAGCCGAAGGAATTACGGTTCTAACTTTTACAACAGAATTGATAGCTTTACTGAGGTTGAACATCAATTTCTCAGGATCAGGCCTCAAGGAATGAGGAAATTTCCACTCGTCGGCATTTTGCATTTTGAATATAAGGTACTCTTACTTTAATAACTAACCTATTTTATTGTACTTCGAGCCAAATCGGTTAACCTCTGGAATTTGCGTTAAGTTGATATTGGTTTCGAACGAGACGCGCCAAGCGTTGGCGAGCACTGTCTTTTTTCCGATACGATTAGTGCTGACAGAAGTTCGAAGTCGGTTTTATTGTTGTCGGTTTTTCTTTTTACCAACGCTATTTCGCGAAATGGTGGTTTGTTGGAGAATGGTCTCGCGATGAGCTCAGTCCCTAAGAGAGTTCCAGATTTAATGACCATTTCGGGTAGGAGCGTGCAGCCTAAACCACTGTCAATCATTTGTAGGAGAGTGTATAGACTTGTCGCCGCGAAAGATTGATCAATTGAATTGTTTGTTTTAGGCCCGCAGGCCTCGATGGCGTGATCTCTAAGACAGTGTCCCTCTTCGAGCAGGAGAAGTTCATTTAGGTTGATATCTTTTATTGAAATCTCTTCAAGTTGCGAGAGCTGCTGTCCTTTTTTCGCAACCCACCAAAATTCGTCTTTGAATAACTTATTGACGATGAGATCTTCTGTTTCAAAAGGCAAGGCGATAACCGCAAAATCCAGCATCCCAGACTTGATTTGTTCTAAAAGACGAGCCGAATAATCTTCCCTTAGGTACAGCTTTAATTCCGGGTAAGTGGATTTTAATGCTGGAATGACCATTGGCAGCAAAAATGGAGCAATCGTAGGAATTATGCCTAATTTTAAAGTGCCACTGAGTGGTTTTTTTAAGCGGTCCGTAATCCTGGCCAAGTCATCAGCCTGAGATGCTATCGATAGAGCCCTTTCTAATACTTCTTTGCCAATATTAGTCAGCCGGACTGAGCGTTTGGTTCTTTCTAAAAGTACCGCTCCTAATGTTCTCTCGAGCTCTTTTATTCCAGCCGAGAGCGTTGATTGCGTTATAAAGAGTTTTTCGGAGGCCTGACGAAAATTTAGCGTCTCTGATAATACGATTAGATATTTCAGTTGCCTTATAGTTGGTACGGCAGCTCCCATGAGTTGAAATTTTTATAACGCTTTATGTAGAGAGTGTTTGCTCAAGTTCGATACCTTGGTCGGATTGAAATTCACTTTTAATATACTTTTGATTATATCCATTAAAAAGATGCCCAATTAATCCACGATCAAGATCGCTTGTCCCCATATACCAATCAGCGATTGGATAGGTTAAGTTCATATTCCTTGCCGTCATGATGTGCTGGCTATGATGAGCGGCGTGATGCCTTCGAATCGTATTAACTAGCGGACAGTTACGAACGAACCAGTTTTCCTGTACGTGACAGCATAAATGAAACGTTTCGTAATTTAGGTAATAGAAAGGAGTGGACAGCATGAGTACGTATCCCGCGTTTGGCGTCCACAGGTAACCGATGATTAATGCCATAGGAACGGTGCCGAGCAAGAATATTAATAACGCGTATGGCGGAAATAGAACGATTCGCCATTCACGACTTGCGTCGTAAGTCATTCTTTTTGATGTGAAATATTGATGATGTTGATGCACGTGCCGATGGAATACTGGGAATAGTGCGCCACTGAAACCCTTGACGGGTTTATGCATTGCATTCTTATGTATCCACCATTCGTTAAAGTTGTAAATCACAAGTATAGGAATCAGAAAAAGGATTTCCGTCCAAGTTGGATTTTCAATTTGAGAAATACAGAGCCCGATGACTGCTATTCCGGGTATATATATTGATAGGAGGTGTCCCCATCCCGAGTACCATTTCGCTATGTTTCGTTTATACTCTTTGCGAAATAGACGCTGTTTTTCAGTCATCTCGCCAGAAAACAGGTTTTTCTCAGACATCTTTTCTCCTTTTCACTAAGCTTTACGACGCTTAATTAGCGCTCCTCATTGAGTAAAGTAATTTAATGCCTTCCATCACATAAATACAATCTGTATCTATCCTTCTAAAAGCGTTACTTTACCATTTCGTTGTCTCTGGAGGTTGCATCGACAGACGCTAAGGCCGTCATGTTAACGATCCTGCGAACAGTTACCGTCGGAGTAACGATATGTACGGCCTTTTTAGCCCCTAAAAGAATCGGGCCCACGGTAATACCATCCCCACTAACCATTTTTAATAGATTATAAGCTATATTCGCTGCCTCAATGGTGGGCATAATCAATAGATTTGCCTCTCCTTTTAACTTTGAGTCTGGATGTATGCGGTGTCGAATCGTCTCATTTAAAGCTGCGTCACCGTGCATCTCCCCATCAATTTCTATATTCGGGTCCAGTTTTTCAATAATATCGAGTGCATCACTCATTTTGGTAGCAGATGGGTTTATTTCAGTTCCGAAATTGGAATGTGAAACCAGAGCTACCTTAGGTGCTAAGCCGAATCGCTTGACCTCATCTGCTGCCATCATTGTTATTTCTGCTATTTCTTGGGCCGATGGGTCGTGGTTAACATAGGTGTCACTGATGAACAGCGTGCGGTTCTGCATTGGTAGTAAATTCATTGATGCAAATATTGAGGCGTTTTCTCTTTTACCAATTACATCGTTTACGTGTTTTAAATGATCTTGGTAGCGTCCAATTGATCCGCAAATTAATGCGTCGGCATCGCCCTTTCTTACCAGCATGGCGCCTATGAGGGTAGTTGAAGTCCTCACTGCTGTCTTCGCGTCCTCAGGCGATACGCCTTTCCGTCTCATAATCTGATAGTAGTCCGACCAAGTCTCTTTGAAACGTTCGTCATTTTCGGGGTTAACTACCTCAAAGTCCTCTCCAATTTTAATTCGCAATCCGGCTCGTTTAATTCGTGATTTGATGACTTCGGGACGACCAATGAGAATTGGAATACATAGTTTTTCATCTGAGACGGCCTGAACCGCTTGCAATACTCTTTCATCTTCTCCCTCCGCATATATGACTCTCTTTAAGTCCGCTTTCGCAGCCTCAAAAACTGGCTTCATCACAAAACCGGTTTGATAGACGAGGTTAGAGATTTTTTCACGATAGTCAGCCATATCCTGTATAGGTAGTGTCGCTACGCCACTATTCATTGCAGCTTGCGCTACAGCTGGTGCAATCAATGTAATAAGCCTAGGATCAAAAGGGGTGGGGATTATATATTCTGGCCCAAAACTCAATTCTTGTCCCTCGTATGCTGAGGCCACAACATCTGAGCGCTCCGCTTGAGCTAATTCGGCAATAGCGTACACGCAGGCTAGTTTCATCTCTTCATTTATTTTAGTCGCTCCAACATCTAGAGCTCCTCTAAAAATAAAAGGAAAGCATAAAACGTTATTGACCTGGTTAGGATAGTCTGACCGGCCGGTCGCTATGACTGCGTCAGGTCGAACTGATTTAATTTCTTCAGGCATAATTTCAGGTATTGGATTAGCAAGCGCTAACACTAGCGGCCTATCGGCCATTTCGGCGATCCATTCTTTTTTGATCGTTCCTGGTCCCGATAATCCAAGAAAGATATCAGCATCCAGCAGTGCTTGGTCTATGGTAACGAAGGCCGTATCACGCGCATATATTGCTTTATTTTCATCAAGAGTTCCAGCGCGAGTCGTGGAGATTACACCTTTCGAATCGCAAACAATTATATTTTCTTTTTTAATACCTAGAGTGATGAGCAAGTTGAGACAAGCGATAGCCGCGGCGCCTGCACCCGAACAGACAATGCGCACATCTCTTAAATTTTTACCAACCACTTTTAGTCCATTTATAACTGCCGCTCCGACAATAATCGCCGTGCCATGCTGATCATCATGAAAAACAGGGATTTTAAGTCTCTCTTTTAGTTTCTGTTCGATATAAAAACACTCTGGGGCCTTGATGTCCTCTAGATTAATGCCACCAAGAGTGGGCTCCAAAGCTGCAATGATATCTACTAGTTTATCTGGGTCTGTTTCTGCCAACTCGATATCAAAAACATCAATACCGGCAAATTTTTTGAATAAACATGCTTTGCCTTCCATAACCGGTTTGCCCGCTAGCGGACCAATATTGCCTAGTCCCAATACAGCTGATCCGTTAGTGACAACACCAACAAGATTGGCTCGAGAGGTATATCTGGCCGCTAGAGTTGGATCAGACTCTATTGCTTTGCATGCGTAAGCAACCCCCGGAGAATAGGCTAAGGCTAAATCTCTCTGGTTAGTGAGACCTTTTGTTGGAACGACTGATATTTTTCCAGGTTTAGGACTTTCATGATATTCCAATGCGGCGACTTTAAGTTCGTCAGACATTCGTGCTTTCCCCCTGAGGTTACGTCTGTTAATATAATCGACCTTATATTAGAGTTTAGGTGGCTGGAAAGCCACTGAAACATCGAAATAAAAGAACCGATTGAACAATATTTGATTATTGGTCCGCCGGCTTTTATTCAAATATAGGACGCTTGCAAGATTATCAAGCTGGGATGATATTTAACGATGTCGTACTTTCTTTTCCGTTCGATTTTGAGAAAAACGATCTTAAAGTTCGGTCAAGAGTGGTCTCTTCTTGAAGTTTTGACATTTATTTTTTTATTTTCAAGGAAAGACACATGAGTACTGGTACAGTTAAATGGTTCAATGATTCTAAAGGTTTTGGATTTATTACGCCCGATGATGGCGGTAAAGATCTATTTGTTCACTTTTCAGCGATTCAATCGAATGGTTTTAAGACACTAGAAGAAAATCAAAAGGTGTCGTATGACGTTACGAGTGGCCCCAAAGGTGACCAAGCGACAAACATTCAGTCAATGGATTAGTGCACTAATACAAGTATTATCTTGACGGGAGTTTGACTCTCGTCAAGCATCTCTTAAATTTGGAGCGTAAGCCTTTTTTACCTGTGGTCTTACAGCTACTTTTGGGTGGCTCTCTGTTCGTTTTTTTGTTAGCGTTTTACTAACCTCAAAAGACACGACCCATGTTACCCAGAGCAAATTCCTACCAGACCCTTCTTGATCAGTTCCAGTGGCATGTACCTCAAATTTACAATATAGCTTGGGATATATGTGATAAGTGGATAGAGGAAGATAATCGACTTGCCTTGATATATGAGTCCGTTGATGGTGTTGTTGCTCGTTATACATTTAAGGATATTCATTTACTCTCTAATCGGCTTGCAAATGTTTTTGCAGCACTAGGTTTAGCGCCTCGCGATCGTGTAGGTATTCTCTTGCCGCAAAGGCCTGAGGTAGGGATAGCGCATTTGGCAACCTATCGGTCAGGGGCGATAGCAGTCCCTTTGTTTACACTCTTTGGCCAAGAAGCTTTGCGATATCGATTAAAAGATTCTGGCGCAAAGTTTGTTATCACTGATTCTGTTGGCGCAAATACTATTGCATCGATTCGCGATGATTTGCCTGAACTGAGAGAGGTGATCAATGTTGATGGTGCTACTGATAGGACCGAAGATTTTTACGCATTATTAGAGCGCGGATCTGATTCTTTTAAGATGGTGCCCACAGCAGCAGAGGAGCCTGCATTAATNATATATACATCGGGTACGACAGGAGACCCAAAAGGTGCACTTTTGCCGCACCGTACCATGATTGGCCATATGCCTGGAGTTGAATTTTCACATGACTTTCTTGGGCAACAAGGTGATTTAATATGGTCACCCGCAGATTGGGCGTGGATCGGTGGTTTGATAGACGTTCTTTTCGCCGCTTGGCAATTGGGTGTGCCTGTTGTCGCTAGACGTTTTGAGAAATTCGATCCCGATCAAGCATTGCATTTGATGGGACGCTATTCGGTTAGAAATGTCTTCATGCCGCCTACTGCCCTAAGGATGATGAGGACTATTTCAAGCAACAAATTTAGCGACTTAAATTTACGTTCGTTAGCCAGTGGTGGGGAATCTTTGGGTACTGAGCTTCAGGACTGGTCAAAGAGTTCATTAGGAATTTTCATTAACGAATTTTATGGTCAAACTGAGTGTAATATGACGGTTAGTGGGTGCTCGTCGCTTTACGCATTGAAAACAGGTTCTATAGGACGGGCAGCACCTGGCCATACTGTTTCCATCATTGACCAAGACGGTAACGAAAAGTCCTATGGGGATCCTGGACTGATCGCTGTATCGGCTCCAAATCCCGTGATGTTCCTGGGGTATTGGAATAATGAGCTGGCGACA
The DNA here is from genome assembly GCA_002167745.1 of Betaproteobacteria bacterium TMED22. GTDB lineage: Bacteria > Pseudomonadota > Gammaproteobacteria > Burkholderiales > Eutrophovitaceae > Eutrophovita. The sequence continues at coordinate 83,496 of NHCB01000005.1, read as the reverse complement.
AAGAATAAATTTGTTGGTAAATGGTTGATCACTGGAGACACAGGTTCTATCGATAAAGAGGGTTACATAACATTTGTTGGTCGTGATGACGATGTAATAACAAGCGCAGGCTACCGCATTGGACCAGGCCCCATAGAGGATTGCTTGACTGCGCACCCGTCTGTGCAGCTTGCGGCAGTTGTAGGGAAACCTGATGAGGCTCGGACTGAAATTGTTAAAGCTTATATTGTCTTGAGGGAAGGTTACGAATCAAGTCAAGAATTACAAGACGAGCTTAAAGTCTGGGTAAAAGACAGGCTGTCGAAACACGAGTATCCCCGAGACGTTGAATTTGTGCTGGATTTACCAAAAACGAATACAGGTAAGATTATCCGTCGTTTGCTGAGGAGTTAGGCTTGAGTATTTACAAGTTTTACTCAAAATTATGATCTGTCCTGAGAAATGTTTTTGAAATATTACGCCGGATCTCCAGCTATTGTTGTGCGTCTCATATCCCGTTTCTCTTTAGCATCCTCAAACCGTGTTGCTCTATGCATGGTGCGTCGGTTATCCCACATTACTAAATCGTAACGTCTCCATTGGTGTGTGTAGACGTATTCTTTTTGAGTGGCTATTTCGGTTAATTCCTCAAGCAATAATTTAGCCTCTGTGATCGGCCAACCGACAATCCGACCCGCATGCGACGCGAGAAACAATGATCTTCGTCCCGTGGAAGGATGTGTTCGAACTAAAGGTTGAAGGACAGGCTTAAAATCTTCTTTTTCTTGTTCGGTAAAGTAGTCCATGCCAAGTCGAGCGCGAGAGTACATTAGTGAATGCTCGCATTGTAGATCCGCTATTAAATGCTTCATTACTGACGTCAGATTTTCATAAGGCGAGTGCATATCTGCGTATTGAGTGTCACCTCCTTTTAATGGAATCTCTCTGGCCGACAATAGTGAGTATCGAGCTGGATTAGGTCGAAAGGAGCTATCAGAATGCCATATCCTATTTCCTAAATTAAAGATTCGCTGTCTGGATTCTTGGGCATGCAATTCATCATTTTTATTTAAGTTCGATATGTCGGAGAACATGTTGGACAGCCGACGATCCTCTTGTTTCGTTATGTTATTTTTGTTATTGGCAATTTCTATTTCGCCAAAATTTAGACTGAATGCTACTTGTTGTTCATCTGTAAAGTTTTGGTCTCGGAAAACTAAGATACCATGTTGATCGATCAGATTTTGTAGTTCTGATCGCATTTCTTTCTTTAATGGTTCAGTGATATCTATCCCGGTTACCTCCGCGACAAAAAGAGGGTGCATTTTTCTAATTTTTAGTGCCATAAATAATTCCTTTTTGGAAATATCNGTTCNNTTTNTCNTTTTNAAGTNATNAATGNAATCCNGTNACNGANTCNGCCACATAAGGATTNNTNTGTCTTTCNGCTNCNAANGTNGAGGTNGGNCCGTGTCCTGGAATAAANGTGACATNNTCGCCTAANGGCCANAGTTTGGTNGTNATNGNNTTAATTAANGCNTCNTGATCNCCTCGGGGAAAGTCNGTNCTGCCAATNGANCCTGCAAAAAGGACATCGCCNACAATNGCTACNTTANNTTGNGCNGANAANAAAATTACGTGNCCNGGGGTNTGNCCNGGGCAGTGNTTCACNNNNAATTTAATGTTNCCGAACTNCACCNTCTCGTCGTCAGTTAAGTATCGGTCAGGGATAAACGACGATGAATTTGGTAAATTAAATTGTCTGCTTTGCTCCTCTAATTGGTCGATCCAAAATTGATCTGCTATATGTGGTCCCTCTATCGGTACATTAAGTTGATCTCGAATCTGTTTGCTCGCGCCGCAGTGGTCGAGGTGACCGTGGGTGAGCAAAATTTTTTCTATTGTTATTGCCTCTTCCTCAATAGCTCCAAATATCTTTTCGATGTCACCGCCAGGATCGACTAGGGCCGCTTTTTTAGTTCTTTCACATATTAGTAATGAGCAGTTTTGAGCGAATGGAGTAACCGGGATTATTTTGATTTTCATGACTGACGTACTTTTTCTAATCTGTTGTATTTAGTTAAAAACTTGATTTGATTTAATTATTGAAACAGAAAATATTGAATTAAGAGTCAATCTTAACTAAAAAATATAGCTATAATGAAAATCATTCTCATTTAGGTTGGTAGAAATGACAAATAAATATCTCTCTGGCATGAAACTCGGACAGTTAGCAGTAATAAAGAATGTTATCCAGCATTCTGAGGACGACTCTATAGCGCGGAGACTTCGAAATCTCGGTTTTGTTGAAGGCGAAGAGATAACGCTCGTAAGTTATGGGCCCCTTGGCCGAGATCCGCTCTTGGTACAAATTGGATTTACGCGATTCGCACTCAGGTATAGCGAAGCAAACCGCGTAGAAATTAGGTAGGAGGAGAGGCGCATATGACACCGTTAAGAGTGGCATTGGTTGGTAATCCAAATTCGGGTAAAACAGCACTTTTTAATCTGTTGACGGGTAGTCGGCAAAAAGTTGCAAATTATCCTGGAGTTACTGTTGAGAAGAAATCTGGCATGTTCCGGGTAGATCAAGACAAAAAATGGGAGATTTTAGATTTACCTGGAGCGTACTCTTTTGATACCGACAGTTTAGATGAGCTGATTACTAAAGATGTCTGTCTTGGGAATGTTGCTGGAGAGAGAGAACCCGATTTTATTGTCTGTGTCGTGGATGCGACTAACCTAAGGTTGCATCTGAGGTTTGTCTTGGAAGTTAAGGCTCTTGGAATTCCAATGGTTTTAGCGCTCAATATGTCTGATGCTGCTAAGGCGCGAGGCATAAAAATTGATGTTGCGCGCTTGTCTGATAAGTTGGGCGTAAAGGTTATAGAAACGATAGCTGTTCGTAAAAATGGTGCAGACGATTTAATAGCGGAGATTAAGCAAAACCCACCTCAAACAGCAGCAAAGATGATGGACTCTACCGACTATCATGCTGAAGTAAGGCAAATAATTGTCGATTGTGTCGTGATGCCCAGCAGGACGTCTCGAACTGATGATGTGTTAGATCGTATTTTTTTACATCCGGTAGCAGGGCTTTTGATTTTAGCGGTAACCATGTTTTTGATGTTTCAGGCGGTATTTTCTTGGGCGGCGCCTTTCATGGATATGATTGATTCAGGTATTAGTGGCTTTGGAAGTGTGGTGGAATCAACTCTACCTGATGGGCCTTTGAGAGCTCTTATTGTTGAGGGGTTAATCGGTGGAGTCGGTAGTGTCGTAATATTTTTGCCTCAAATTTTATTGCTATTTTTATTCATTTTAATTTTAGAAGAGTCTGGTTATCTTCCTCGAGCAGCATTTCTATTAGATCGATTTATGGTTGGAGCAGGGTTATCAGGGCGTTCATTCATACCTCTATTGTCTAGTTTCGCGTGTGCAATCCCGGGAATTATCGCAACTCGAACGATTCAGGATCCGAGAGATCGGATTACCACTATTCTCGTGGCACCATTGATGACATGTTCAGCAAGACTTCCAGTATATGCGCTCTTAATCGCGGCCTTCATCCCTGACCAGACGGTATGGAGCTTATTTAATCTTCAGGGAATTACGCTTTTCGCGCTCTACGCTGCGGGTATTATCAGTGCTTTAATTGTCTCTTTTGTAATGAAACGGGTCAGACGTGGTCTTCACACCCAATCATTGCTGTTAGAGTTACCTTCGTACCGATTACCAAGTGCTCGAGATGTTCTAATTGGCTTGTGGGAACGCGGGCGCTTATTTATCGCCCGAGTGGGTACGATAATTCTGTCTATCACTGTTGTGTTGTGGGTACTGTCAACTTATCCGACGCCTCCAGAGGGGTGGGTCGGTGTGCCGATTGATTACAGTATTGCTGGTCGCATAGGGCACGCTATTGAATGGATATTTCAACCGCTCGGATTTAACTGGCAAATTTGTGTTGCACTCATACCAGGTTTGGCCGCTCGTGAAGTGGCAGTAAGTGCGCTTGGGACGGTTTATGCGATTTCTGCAGCTGTGGAGGATCCCACAGCTCAGTTGCTGCCCATTGTGTCGGCGGATTGGAGTTTTGCTACTGGCATGTCATTACTCGTTTGGTATATCTTTGCACCGCAGTGCTTGGCGACATTAGCTGTGATAAAGAAGGAAACACAGTCATGGAGAGTTGTATTGATTGCCACGACGTATTTGTTTGGCCTGGCGTATTTGGCATCTTTGTTGGTTTATCAAATATTTGCTTAATTGGATCTCATGTATTACCACTTAATTGAAACAATTGTTATTTTAGCTATCGCGTCCGGGAGTCTCATTTACCTTCTAAGTCGTTGGTTCCCAGTGCTAAAGAATATGGTCATGGAGGTATTTTTTAACCGATTTCCAAGAGTAAGTCGCTTATTCCGTGCTGAGAGTGGTTCGGCAACTGTTGTCAACGCTAAAGGCTCAAGTGGTTGTTTTGGATGTGCGCCGACGGGCGCGTGCGGGGATTGTCCAACGAACAGAGGTTAGCAGTACTGTATCATTTTGCCTAACACTCTTTCGTTATTAAGCAATCATAATTTTTGGTTAAGGAACTCCAAATGGCATCCAAGCTTTTTTCGCAATTTCAATTAGGTCCGATTGATCTGCCCAATAGAATTGTTGTCTCTCCAATGTGTCAATACATGTCCAATCATGGGAGGGCTAACGATTGGCATTTGATGCACTACGGGAATTTGTCGATTGGAGCAGGTGCTTTGTTAATTTTTGAGGCAACTCACGTTTCTCCTCAAGGTCGCATCACACATCAATGTCTTGGCCTCTATGATCAAGAAACAGAGGACGCATTACGGCGCGTGGTGTCATTTTGTAGGCAATATGGTCAAGCTAAGTTAGGCATTCAACTTGCACATGCTGGTCGGAAAGCGTCAGCTAGAACCCCTATACATGGCGGCACCGCCCTGCAAGAGAGCGAAAACCCATGGGAAACGATCGCTCCAAGTGCGCTGGCGTTTGCTGATGGATGGCATATACCCAAAAGTATGAACGAAGAAGACTTAGTAAAAGTTAAATCTGAATTTGTTGAATCAGCGAGAAGGGCGGTACACCTTGGCTTTGATGTTATCGAGCTCCATGCTGCACACGGGTATTTACTCAATCAATTTACATCACCCCTTTCGAATCATCGGGCTGATGAGTACGGCGGCAAGGAATTGTCGAAAAGATTAGCTTATCCGTTAGAGGTTTTTGATGCTATCAAGGAGGTTGTACCGAAGCGTATTGCATTAGGCGCACGAATTTCGGGAACCGATTGGGTGGAGGATGGGCTAAACCCTGAAGAGATGGTTGTTTTCGCCAGGGCGTTAGAACAAAGAGGGTGTGATTTTGTGGACGTAACATCAGGGCAGTTAGACTCACGACAGCAAATTCAATTTGCGCCTGGTTTTAACTTACCGTTTTCCAGTAAGGTTAAGAGCGAAGTAGCGATGGCAGCTATGGGTGTTGGTATGATTACAACACCTAGCCAAGCAGAGAAGGCGATTTCTTCTGGCTCCGCAGACCTAATAGCAATCGCCCGAGGAGCAATGGACGATCCTCGGTGGGCTTGGCATGCCGCTCAAGAATTAGGGGTGGATCTAGAGTACGTGCCTAACTATCAGAGATGTCACCCTAATGTTTGGAGGCGTTGAAGTCTCTAAAGAATGACTGTTCGTTGATGGGCTGATTGGATTATGTTGGTTACTTCACGCTAATCAAATTGACACATGGCTTTACCGATCCCTCCAATTTCCATCTCAAGCGTATCGCCAGATTCAATAGGAAACATGATCGATAGAGAACCTGAAAGGATGATCTCTCCAGCTTTGAGGCTCATACCTAAGCTACCCAGCATATTGGCAAGCCAAGCTACTGCATTCAATGGATGGTCAAGTGTAGCGGCCCCGGCACCTGTACCGATTATGTCTCCATTTTTTTTCAGCACCATGCCACAAGTCGCTAGATCAATGCCATTAGGACTTTTTTTGCTAGATCCGAGTACGAAAGCCCCTGAGGAAGCATTATCAGCGATCGTATCTTGAATTTTAATATTCCAGTCTTTAATGCGGGAGTCAACTATTTCAAACGCAGGCATTACGCACTCAGTTGCCTGGATGACTTGATCACGAGTAATACCAGGTCCGCTTAGATCTTTCTTGAGTAGGAATGCAATTTCACCCTCTCCTTTTGGCTGACAAAAGTTTTTAAATGGAAGTTTTTGAGAGTCCTTAAATTCCATTCCCGAAGTAAGATGTCCAAAATCTGGTTGATCAACTCCCAGCATGTTCATTACGACTTTTGCGGTTATACCTATTTTTTTTCCCACAATGGACTCTCCATCGGTGAGTCGTTTAGTAACCGTTCTTAGTTGTACTTGATAGGCTTCCTCAACCGTAATGCTGGGAACTAACTCTGTAATTGGTGGAATTTGAGATGCGTTCTTCCCGGCCTGATGTAATTGGTCGGCTAAATCATTAATTGTCGTTTCGCTTAAGTTCATTTTTGATCTCGTATTTATAGATTGCCTTCTCTGATATCAATCGACCGACTTACTCAAATATTTTCATAATATATTGATCGAATATCGCCAAATTTTCATATTTTCGGAATTCATATTTTAGCAGTCTGCTAAGGAATGCTTTTTATGATATTTACAACCTCAGTCGTGGACCAATCGATGTCCCCGACGATCTTGTAAATGATTTCGTGTTCTTTATTAAGAATTACTGTTGTGGGAAGACCTATATCAATCCAAGCTTTTGTCCCTTTGCCCCCTGGATCAATGAATGTCACAGCACCTTCACCTATATTCAGCCACGTGTTCTTGACTTGTTCTTTTGATTCGCCGTAATTGGCGAACAAAACTTCAAATTTTTCATCTGGAAGTTGTCTCTTGAGTTCTAAGAGTGACGGTATTTCCTTTAGACATGGAGCGCACCAAGATGCCCAAAAGTTTAGCACGATATTTCGTCCTGAGAAATCCGTGAGACTGACTTTTCCCCCGCTTAAAGTTGCCACATTGAGCGGTGGTGGCGCTGGACTTTTATCCCAAACAACAAATTTATCGATCGGTGCGCCAACTGCTATCGTTGCGATCATGCTGGTGATTATGAGTCCGAATTTATACATGGCTGACGTAAATTACTTTGAGTGGTAAGGTCACGTGAGACTCGCTTTTAGACTTAAAGTTTTATCGAATCCACTAAATGTCCCATGGATTTGGCCGATCTCCTTTTAGTCCATATTTTTTGATTGCCTGGCCGAGCACAGACTTTTTAATTGAACCATCAGCGACTAGAGACTTAAGTGCTGCAAGTGTTATGTGGAATCGATCGACCTCATAAAAATCCCTTAGAGATTTTCTTGTGTCGCTTCGACCGTATCCGTCTGTGCCCAACGTCACGTAACGCCTTGGGGCCCAGGTGCGAATCATGTCGGGTACGGCGCGCATATAATCGGTCGCCGCTATAATCGGGCCGACTGTAGATTTAAGGCATTGCTCTACCCAAGTTGATTTTTCCGTCAGGCCGGGATTGTATGTATTTTGTCGATCGACGCTGAGGCCATCACGTCTTAGCTCGGTAAAGCTTGTAACACTCCATACATCCGCGTATACATTCCAATCGATTTGCAGTAAATCCGCCGCTGCTAATGTCTCCCTTAGGATCGTGCCAGACCCAAGTAATTGTACCCGAGGACCTGATGACTTTTCACCTTTTTGGAGGCAATACATTCCTTTAATGATTCCTTCGTTAGCGCCATCGGGCATACTCGGATGAGAATAATTTTCATTCATTACCGTCACGTAATAGAACACATCGTCTTGCTTTTCTAGCATTCGCCTCGTTCCATCCTGAATGATTGTTACGACTTCATAACCATATGTCGGGTCATATGCTACGCAGTTTGGAACCGTTGAGAATAAGAGGTGGCTGGATCCGTCCTCATGTTGCAATCCTTCTCCCGAAAGTGTTGTTCGACCTGCTGTCGCTCCAAGCAAGAACCCTCGCGCTCTCGAATCCCCAGCGGCATAAATCAAATCCCCAATTCGCTGAAAGCCAAAGCAAGAATAGAAAATATAAAAAGGCAACATAGTAGTGCCGTGCGTCGAGTAGGATGTTGCTGCAGCTATCCATGATGAGATGGCGCCCGCTTCGGTGATTCCTTCCTCGAGAATTTGACCATTCTTTGCTTCCTTGTAGTACAGCAATTCATCCCGATCTTCAGGATCATACAATTGGCCAAAAGGCGAGTAAATTGCAACTTGTCGAAATAATGACTGCATGCCAAACGTACGTGCCTCATCGGCCACGATAGGCACTACTCGTTTACCCAATTCCTTATTTTTTAATAGCTGAGAGAGCATTTGTACGAATACCATCGTGCTTGATTGTTGCCTTTCTCCTGAGCCGCCGGTTAGTTTGGCAAAGTCGTCCAGCTTCGGAGCAGTTAAGTTTTCGGTGTTCTTGATCCGTGCTGGCAAGTATCCGCCGAGATTATGTCTTTGTTCATGAAGATATTTCATCTCCGGCGTATCGTCTGAGGGTTTATAAAATCGAAGATTTTCAACGTCCTCATCAGATAGGGGAATAGAAAAGCGATCTCTGAATGCGAATAATGCGTCGTTCTCTAGTTTCTTCTGTTGATGGGATGTCATTTTCCCTTGACCCCAATGGCCCATCCCGTATCCCTTTTTGGTTTGAGCAAGAATTACCGTTGGCCTTCCTTTATGATGAACCGCCGCATGGTAAGCAGAATATATTTTTATTGGATCGTGTCCGCCTCGCTCAAGTCGATCAATATCTTCATCGGATAAGTGTGAAACCAACTTCTGCAACTCTGGGTATTTATTAAAAAATGTTTCACGATTAAATTGCCCATCTGTCGCCGCATACTTTTGGAATTCACCGTCAACTGTTTCATGCAGTCTCTTGATAATCACGTTCTCTTGGTCAATCGCAAATAGTGGGTCCCAATCAGAGCCCCACATTACCTTAATCACATTCCAACCAGCGCCTGCAAAAAGGCCTTCAAGTTCTTGTACGATCGAGCTGTTGCCACGTACAGGTCCATCTAAACGTTGTAAATTACAGTTCACAACGAAGATGAGATTGTCGAGTCCCTCGCGTGAAGCCAGAGAGAGCCCAGCAATAGACTCTGGCTCATCCATTTCGCCATCCCCCACGAAGCACCAAACTTTTCGGTCACTAGTGCTGTGAAGATTTCTATTCTCTAGGTACCGAATGAAGCGAGCTTGATAAATGGCGGTTATTGCTCCTAAGCCCATTGATCCCGTCGGGAATTGCCAAAAATCCGGCATGAGCCATGGATGACAATAAGAGGAAAGACCAACGCCCCCGGTTTCTTGACGATAGTTAGAAACGTTTTCTTCGCTTAGTCGTCCTTCTAGAAAAGCCCTTGAGTAAACGCCGGGAGCTGAGTGTGGTTGAAAATATACACAGTCACCCTCCAGTCCGGCTTTGAAAAAATGATTGAAGCCTACCTCAAAGAGATCGGCTGACGAGGTGTAGGTCGCAATGTGTCCGCCCAAATCAGAGTTCACTCGGTTTGCCCTCACAACCATGGCTAAGGCATTCCATCGAATGATTGCCGAAAGCTTAGCCTCTGCATCAAGATTGCCTGGGAATGGAGGTTGATCTGCTAGCGATATTGTATTGGAGTAAGGCGTATTGAGTACTGGGGGCATTGGAACGCGAAGTCGTCTTGCTTGCTCTAGCAACTTCATTAGTAAGAATGTTGCGCGTTCTTCGCCTTCGATTGCCACGAGTTGGTTAAAGGCGTCTACCCATTCCTGCGTTTCGATGGGATCTAAATCTTGGGGTAGTACGCGCCAAAATGCTGATACATGCATTTGTTTTTGATCGGACATATCGGTCATGTGTATTGCTCCAGCTTGTTTGACGTTTATCTTTTGTATTTAAAGCACATCATATCGAAATTTGTTAAGCACGTGATTCTTTTTGTGCTTTAAAATACGTCTTTATACGAAATAATTATGCTATTATAATAATAAATTAAGCACATAATATTGTTTATTATGATTGATACAATTGATTGGGAAATATTAAGATTACTGCAAGAAAACGCTAGAATCACGAATATCGAGCTGTCAAAAGCTATCGGGCTCTCTCCTTCTCCTACTTTGGCACGTGTAAAAGCGCTTGAGCAGTCTGACCACATCAGCCGCTATGTAACCTTGATTGATTCTTTAAAGGTCGGGCTAAAAGTGAGTGTTTTCATCAATGTGGCATTAGAGCGTCAGGTGGAGTCCGCGTTAGAGCGGTTCGAAGAGTCGATTAAAACTCGCCCCGAGGTCATGGAGTGCTATTTAATGACGGGAGAGTCGGATTATTTGATTCGAGTGGTTGTAGCCGATATCCAAGTGTTGGAAGAATTTATTCTAAACTTTTTATCAAAGATCCCAGGGGTAGGTAACATCAAATCTAGCTTCGCACTCAAACAAGTTAAGTACAAAACTGCGTTGCCGCTACCAGGAGGTAATGGATAGGTGATTCAACGCATCGCTGTGTATTGTGGGTCAAAAAAAGGTCTTATGGCACAGTATGAGTCAACGGCAAAACTACTCGCAAAGGCTCTTGTAGAAGCTAATATCGAGTTAGTCTTTGGCGGAGGTAAAGTTGGATTGATGGGTGTGTTAGCTGATAATGTTATTGGCTACGGCGGTAAGGTGACTGGAGTGATACCAATTGGGCTAAGCACTAAAGAAGTGGCGCATCAAAACCTAACGGAATTAATAACTGTTACGGATATGCACGAACGCAAGGCAAAAATGCTTGATTTAGCAGACGCATTCATCGCAATGCCTGGCGGTATTGGCACGATGGATGAATTCTTTGAAGCTTGGACCTGGTATCAATTAGGCATTCACGAAAAACCAGTAGGAATTTTGAATGTGGAAGGTTACTTTGATAGTTTGATCAATTACCTCCACACGATGGTAGATCAAGGATTCCTAAGTAAAGACCATTTTGGCGACTTGTGTATTTCTGAGTGTCCTGCAACCTTAGTCCATGACTTAAATCTGAGCGAGCGAACATTAGAATCCGTATGGATGACGGATAGAGATTAAATCTGACGAGAGAACGTTTTATAAAGTAGTGGAATTACAAAAAGCGTCATCATGGTGGAGACTGCTAATCCCCACATGATTGCTGAGGCAACTGGTCCCCATAGTAGCGAATTTCCGCCCAGACCTAATGCTAACGATAGTAGCCCCGCGATTGTTGTAAAGGAGGTAATTAAAATAGGAACAACTCGGCGCCGTGCTGCGAAGACAATCGCATGCACACTGTTCATCCCACCTTTTTTTCTCGAGTTAGCAGCATCAATTAATACAATCGCGCTATTTACCGAAATACCAGTAAGCGCGACAATGCCGTACATCGTATATAGGCTAAGCGGATTTTGCGTGATGATTAAACCAATTACGACCCCAATAAAAGCTAAGGGGACCGTGGCTAGAATCATTAGTGGCTGAAAGTAACTTTTAAATTGCGTTCCGATCAGCAGATAAATTAGGCTAATTCCAAGCAAGAAAAGTAATAGCATCGCATCGAGACTTTCTTGGATATCGTCGAGTGCTCCTGAGAAATCTAGCGAAACGTTAGGATGGTCGAATTTGATTCTTTCCCACTCCTTTTTAATTAAGTCATTGACTTGCACCTCATTAATGATCTCTCGGTCGATATCTGCCTCAAGGGTAATGGTCCGTCGAAAGTTATAGTGTCGGATACTCTCGCGAGATCTGCCGGTATCAAAGTGGACCAATTGTCTTAAAGCAATTTTTTCTCCAGTTGTTGTTGTGATGAACTGAGACAATAATTCATCGATATCCTCTAAATTGGTCAGGCGTGATTTGACCCGAACATCTATTTTTTCGCCCCCTGACTGGAGGAATGTTACGACTTCCCCATCAAGGAATAAGCGGATTGATCGAGTGACTAATAATGGATCGATCCCGAGTCTGTTGATTGATTCGTAATTCAATCTTAAATTTAGTTCATGTCGGCCCGGACTATCGTCATTGCTGACATCCGAAACTGAGTCGAGTGCCCCTAGAAATTGCCCCAGATGCGTTGTAACGGATCTTAATTCGTCGAAATTGTCACCTCTAATTTTGACGCTAATGGGTTTAGTGATAGGGGGCCCACCTGAGATTCGGGTAAATGTTACATTTGCGGGCCCGTTATTGCCGCCGATATTAATTCGCATATCATCGATGACGGTATCTACGTCTCTAAGAATACCTTCCTGGGGTTCAAGGCTCACGATTACTTGTCCAAATCGACTTTCAAATAATGCAGCTTGATCGGTATATTTGATACCCGCGACCGATGTAATTGCTCGCTCTTCCTCCGGCGAAATGTAATTTCTGACTTGTCCTTCGATTCTTTGAGTCCACTTCATTGTTTCTTGCAGTGGGGTGCCAGAGGGCATATCAACGTTGACATAAAAAAGTCTTATCGGATCAAATGCAAAAAATTGAATATTTACTAATCCAGCGCCAACTGAGGATATCGCGATAAAAAAACTCAGGACAGCAACTGACAAAAACGACTTAGGGCGTCTTAGAACAAATACAAGTGCCTTACTATATTTATGTCGTATCAAACGGGTTTTAGTTTCTCTGATTAGTTGCACACGAGATTTATTGTTGAAGTTAAGCTTAAGTCCCATAATGTGTGCAGGTAACATCCAAAATGCCTCAAAGAGGCTAAATGCCAATGCAAGCGTTACCATAGCGGGTACGACAAGCATGAATTTTCCAACGATTCCAGGCAATAACATGAGTGGTAAAAACGCGGCGACCGTAGTAAGTACCGAGGTCAAGACAGGGGCAAAGACCTCTCGAAGTCCTTCGATACAGGCGGTTGCAGTATCGATTCCTCTGGAAATTCTGTAGTAAATGGCCTCGACAACAACGACTGTGTCATCGACTAACATTCCTAACGCGATTACGACTCCCAGTAGAATTGAAACGTTGAGCGTCCAACCAATGGCATAGACGATGGCGAAGGCGCCCGCGATGGAAAATGGGATTCCAAGGCTCAGCAATATAGCCATGCGACCACCTAAAAAAGCCCAAGTTGTTAATAGAACTAACAATAAACCTAAGCCAGCGTTAATTTGCATGACATTGATTGCTTCTTTGGTGGGAATGGTTTGATCATCGACTAAGCTGATCGCGATCCCATTTGTTGTCAGTATCGTATTTTTCTCTGCTAAATATGCACTTATTCGATCAACTAGCTCTATCGTATTTGTATAGCTTTTTTTTGTGATCGATAGGAGCACTCCATGCTGTCCGTCTTGAGCCGCGAGCTGAATCGCTTTTTCTCTTGAGTTTGAGACATCCGCGACGGCTGATAAAGGCACATAGTCCGCGTTTTGAATTAACTTGACCGGTATTGAATTCAGGTTCGCGGGGTTTTTATCTTTGCCTACTAATCGAACGGACCAATCTTGGGAGCCAACGGTAATGCCTCCAGCGGATACATCGCGGAACCATGATGCCACTGAGTCTGCAACATGAGTTGGGGATACTTGGTAGGCTTCTAGCTTGTCAGGGTTAAATTCAATAAGTAGTTCTGGATCATGTAATCCTACTGCGAAGACGTCATCTACGCCCTGTAATCGTTCTAAATCATCTCGTACTTGCCTTGCAGAGTTGCGCAATAGCTCATCATCATCTTGGCCTAACACCAGCACCATTGCAGATGGAAATCCGTTGGACGTAGTGACTTCCATAATGAAGGGTTCGTTGACCTCGGCTGGTAATTCTTGGTTTGCTTTGTTCTGTATTTCCCGACGCAAGTCGTTAATACGTTTGTCAAAATTGGCGCTCGAAAGATCCTCAAATCTAATTAGGAGGGTTGAGATGCCCTCTTGGCTTCGCGAGGACACATAACGAATATCAGAAACTTGTCGAATTGCATCTTCCAGTGGTTTAGTGACTAATTTTTCAATGTCTTCTGTTGAGGCACCTCTTAAAACAGTAGTGACGTTTATCCAATTAAAATTAATTTCTGGGTCTTGTTCTCGTGGCATCGTGAGGTAGCCACCAACACCCATGAAAATGACTATCGCAAAAGTTAGATTTGCGATTACATGATTAGATAAGAATTGCTTAAGTAGCGACATGAGTATCGAGGTCTCTTTTTCTGTTACTAATCACTAGCAGTAGACACAAATTCACCGTCTTGCAGTCTATGTTGACCTTGATATATGACTAAGGTATCGGCTGGGAGATTAATTGCTGCCGGGCTGCCTTCCAGCGCATTAGATAGTACAAAGAATTTTGCCTTTTCTTGTTCAAATATGAAAACGCCGAGTTGATCGTTTCTTTGGACTATTAAATCAGTCGGTGCATGAGGCTGATCTGTAGTCCACGTGATGGTACCGGCCGAACCTATTGACGGTTGACTTTTTATAAATTTTAAGCGGACTGTTTGATTGCGATTTTCCTCGTTGACTACGGGTACGATTCTTTTGATGGTGACTGGGAAGTCTATCCCGCTGCTTGTAAATATAATCACTGAGCTTAGGGTGAGTGATTCAATATCTCGAGGCTGGATTTTAGCGTCAATCTCGACTGTACTCAGATCACTTAAATGGAGAAGAGGGGAGCCAGGCGTTGTAATCTCGCCAACTTGTCCGATACGTTCTCGGATAACTGATTTAAAAGGCGCCTTAATTGAGCATTTAGCGACATTTCGTTTCGCAACGTTATATTGCGCCCGGCGCAAAGCGGCATCAGATTTTGCATTAGTAAATTCGGTTTCTCTTAGATTAAGTCGCTCGGACGATATAAATCCATCGGACACCAATTTTTCAGCGCGCTCTAACTGTTTTTTACTCAGCTCAAGATTTGATTGTGCAGCGATTAAATTAGCACTGGCTTGTTGCAGCGCAAGATTGTAGTCAGTTGAGTCAAGTTGAATCAAGATGTCCCCCTTGTTGACCACTTGACCTACCTCTGCTGTAATTGACTTGATCTTCGCCGGAACTTCCGCGGAAAGCTTGCTGTTGTTTAATGTAATGACCGATGCGAATGCGCTCCTGCTTGGATAGATCGCAATTTCACTAAGTTCAATAATTGAAGCTTTCACTGTATCCGCGTACGCGGCCTTGCCTGGCCCAATTCCAAAAAGTAGTGATAACAACATTAATAGATACTTTATTGAAGTGCTTTTGACTGATGGCATGAGATAAAAGTTGTGATCCGATTTGCGTTTAAGCTAAGACGAATTGCATAAGCCTGGTTTTCAAGTGCGTATTTGTGCTCCGCAAAACCTAATATTATTTAAAAGTTTACTGCCTTTTTCTCTTTAGTGTTAGCATTCTGGAAACTAATTAAAAGTACAAAAATTTAGTAGGGGGATATGTACATGAACGTTTTGACACTCGTTTGCATCGTCGTTGTAGCTTACTGGGTAATCGGGATGACCTGGATCGCAAAAGTATCTGAGTCCGATTGGGAATAAAGCATATATCGAAACAATATGCAGTCATTTTAAATAAATTCAAAAAGAGCAAATAATCATGGATACATATATCGGACTCTGGGGATGGGCGTGGGTAGTTGTGTTTTTGGCACTATTCATCGGAATTGGAATTTGGGGTATGCGAAAGACGAGTAACGATGAGGACTTCGCAGTTGCTCGTGGGTCTTACGGCCCTGTTACTTTGGCGTTTGCTTTTGCGGCAACAATTGCCAGTGGTGCGACTTTTATGAGTTTGCCCGGCATGGCCTATTCGAAGGGATTCGCGACCCTTTGGTATCCAGCGACGTATCCAATTGCCATATACGTTGGAATGATTTTAGCGATTAAATTAATTAAGCGAGCCGGAGATAAATTTCGCTCAAATTCCTTACCTGAATTCATGGGGCAGCGTTACAACAGTAATTTCCTGAGAATCGCATTTGCACTGGTCTCAATGCTGCTTGTTTACTACATTGCCGCTCAAATCGTAGCGGCTGCGACCATTTTTGAGGTACTGCTCGGTTTGAATTACCAGCATGGAATTTTGGCGAGTGTCGCTGTTATTGCGCTGTACATTACGATGGGTGGTTCTCACGCCGACATTATGACTGACGGGATTCAGGGTGTGATGATGGTTTTGATCGGACTCATTATCGGAGTGATCTTCTTCTTGGGCGTCGGTTTTGAAGGAACTGGTCCGTCTTTAATTAATGATGCGCTTGTGAAACAAGATCCAAGTTTGGGTTGGGATAATTACTTTAAGGAAGGAGATGTTGTCTTTGGCAGTTTCTGGTTAATTTCTCTGATTTTCATCGCACACATTCCATTTGCAATGAATCCTCATATTGGCAAACTGGCATTTGCGTTAAAGGATCCCAAACAAATAAGAACTTTTTTATTAATCGCTATTCCGGTGGGCTCAATTTTGGGTTTCACTGTTTTAGGCGGCTTGCATGCCCGGGCGTTATTTGGTGCCGATTTTGGTGATGTCATCAGACCGGATCAAGCGATTCCTGTTTTGTTCACGCAGCTCTTCCCACCATTTCTTGCTGGGTTGTTAGGTGTTGGTGTGTTGTCGGCAATAATGTCTACCTCTGATGGGCTATTCATCTCGATAGCCGTGATTTTCAGTAATGATTTGTATAAAAAAACGTTTGCCCCTGTGATACATAAAAATAAGTCCAAAGAGCAGGTTGAGCAGATTGCTCTTAATATTTCCCGTGTTGCAATTGTAGTCGTGGGCGTGGTTGCTTGTTGGTTAGCTTGGAATCCACCTCAGTTCTTAGTGGTACTGCTTTGGATTGGAGTTGGCGGTATTTTAGCCGGTGCTACTGGACCACTATTAGTCGGCTCTTTATGGAAGGGAGCGACAAAAACTGGCGCGATCGCTTCTTTCCTCGTAGGCGTTATTAGCTTTGGGGTGGGTATCATTTACTGCTTCGTGCTGAAAGACGTACCTTTTAAAAATCCGTTTGCGATCGCGGGTACATGTATTATCGCTGCAGCGGTAACAATGATCGTAGTCAGCCTCTTTACCAAAAAGCTGCCGCAGGCGCATGTTGACGATATGTTCGGTGAGTCTGTGCCTGCTAACCCCACGAAGTAAGCGAGTAGCTTAAGTACTTCGTGAGGAAGGAAATAGGTAGGTAGAGTTGGTGGACCAGTTTTCAATGACTTCTTTCCGCCTCGATGGGCGTGTTGCGTTGGTGACAGGGGCGGGTCAAGGTTTAGGAGCGTCGATTTCCAAGGCTTATGCTAAGGCTGGTGCGTCCGTTATCTTATTAGGACGGACCGAAAGTCACCTCCAAGAAACTGCAGATTCTATTCGTCAAGATGGCGGTGACGCCTCCGTCATCGTGTGTGACGTGACAGACGATCAAAAATTGCGAAGTGCGATAGGCGGTTTAACGCGTTTGGATATCCTGGTTAATAACGCGGGTACAAATTTTCCAGAACCTTTTCTTGAGGTCAGCGACCACCATCTGGACAGAATGCTGGATTTAAATGTTCGGGCTTGTTTTGTGGCTGCGCAATCAGCAGTCCAAGTGATGTTGAGGTCTGAAGACATACATGAAAAAGGTGCGTGTGTCGTTAATATGTCCTCTCAGATGGGACATGTAGGCTCACCTAACAGAACGGTTTATTGCATGACTAAACACGCGATAGAGGGGCTTACTAAAGCGATGGCGGTGGAGTTGGCCGAACAAAATATCCGTATCAATAGCATTGGGCCTACATTTTCTGAGACACCTATGGTCAAGCGTATCGTTGACACTCCTGAGAAAAAAGAGTTCGTCACGTCGAGGATTCCCATGGGACGTCTGGCGAAATTAGAGGATGTTGCAGCTGCAGCGGTCTATCTTGCATCGCCTGCAGCCTCAATGGTTACTGGTACCCACCTGATCGTAGATGGAGGTTGGACCGCACAGTGATTTCTTCAAATGGTTAATGACTCTGATTCAAAAAAGGGCATAATGTAGTCTAGAACCTCTGTAGGTTTTTCTTCTTGTATCCAATGACCACAGTCCTGGATGACACCACCACTGACGTTTTTGCTAACACGCGTAAGTGATTCAAAAGTTTCTATTCCCCGACCAAAAGTGCTCCCGCCACCGAAGGCTAAAACCGGCATAGTAAGTTTTCCATTTAGTCGAAGTAGCTCTTCGTTATAGCGGACGTCCTCATCAAGAGCACGGTAATAGGCAAAGCCGGATCGAAGTGTGTCAGGCTTTTTATAAGTCCTCAGGTACTCAATTTGATCCTCTTGGCTGATTGCATTTTTTTGATAACCATAATTATCGTAAAACCACCCAAAATAAATTTCTTCTCTTCCTGAGACTAAAGCCTCTGGAAGCCCTTTTGTTTGATGAAAGGCGTGGTGCCAGCGTCTACCGTTTTGAGAGAAAGTTCCGCTTCCATCGCCCGGAACGGCTGTGTCTAGCATTACTAGCTTCTTAACGCACTGGGCGTTCTCCGATGCGAGCACGAACGCTACTGGACCGCCCCAGTCATGAGCTATTAAATAATATTGATCAATCCCGAGGTGCTCCTGAACTAAAAGTCTAATATCTTCGGCAATATTTGCCTTTTCGTACCCTGATGATGGTCTCGAAGAATCACCAAGTCCTCTTAGGTCGGGCGCAATGATGGAGTATTTTTTTGCCAGTGTCGGTATTAATTTATGCCAGGAATACCAACTTTGAGGCCAACCATGCAGTAATACTATGGGATAGCCCGAGCCTGCTGTTACGTAGTGTAACCGAACATCTCTGGTCTCGAAGTGGTGATGAGTTACATCAATCATTGCTTTGATCCAAAGTAATTTTTATTCTAAAAGAAATCACTTAGCGCCTGAGTGGTTTGTTCTGGCTCTTCCTCGGCTAAGTAATGTCCGCAATCAATTCCGAATCCTTCAACCTTGGTAGCCCATGATCGCCAAACTTCAATTGTATCGTACCACTGCTCTAGTTTCGCTTGCTTACCCCATAACGCTAGAACTGGACAGGTAATTTTATGATTATTTTGTTGATCAATAAGGTCATGTTCGCAATCAATTGATATGGCTGCTCGATAATCTTCGCAAATAGCTCGGACCGTTTCAGGATTCCTAAAGCATCTAAGGTAATCCTCTACCGCAGTTTGAGTGAAGAAATCTCGCGAGACGCGATTTGTGTGCCAGCGCCAAAATTTCTCTGGGTTCTGACTAATCAAAGTTTCGGGGAATGGACTGGGTTGAGCCAAGAAAAACCAGTGATAATACCCTAAGCTAAATTTTGTATCACAGCGTTGGAATGATTCTAATGTGGGAATAATGTCCAGAACCGCCAGTTTTTCGACGACAGTTGGGTGATCAAGTGCCATCCGGTACGCGACTCGACCACCTCGGTCATGTCCAGCAACGCTGAATGTCTCAAATCCAAGTGCAAGCATCATATTGACTTGATCATTCGCCATCGAACGCTTGCTGTACGCGATGTGGTCTTCAGTGGACTGAGGTTTATAGCTATCACCGTATCCCGTCAGGTCAGCAGCAATGACTGTAAATCGTTTACTGAGTTCTGGCGCTACTGCGTGCCACATGACGTGTGTTTGGGGGTTGCCATGTAATAAGAGAATAGGGGGGCCCTCTCCTCCAATCCTTATTCGAATCGAAGTATGGTTGACCTCGATGGTTTTTAGTTTAAAGCCCTTAAACATGGACACACTTCTCCCATATTAGCTTTAAGACATTTATGATCATGAGGGGTCAATCACGCCTTTTCCTGTGTTTTGCAGATCAAAGAGTTCGTAAGCCTCTTGAGCTTGGTCTAGTTTCCATTCATGTGTAAATAGCGCATCCAAAGAAATTTCTTTATCCGCCACATATTCGGCACACTTAGCCTGACCTACCTTTGAGAATGTCCATGAACCGATAATAGTCACTTGGCGTCGCAACATATCGTTACTGACATTCAGCGTAACGATATCACCTTCACCAACAAAGCATGCTTTGCCCCAAGTTCGAACACACTGTACAGCTTGACTGCGTGCGATCGGAGCTGAAGAGCAATCTAATGACCCGTGAGCACCATGGCCGTGTGTAACGTCTCTTATAGCTTGAACGACATCTTCCGTTTTGGTTGGATTAATCAATATTGCCGCTCCAAATTCTTTTGCTCTTTGTAATCGTTCTTCACCCGTATCAAGAGCGATTACGCGAGCTCCCATTTGGGAGGCAAGCAGTGTGGCGGATAAGCCAACAGGTCCTTGACCAAAAACGGCGATTGTTTGATCTCCCTTCAGTTCTAGGCGTTGCAATGCACCCCAGGCAGTACCCGTGCCACATGATATCGCTGCTCCTGCCTTGAATGACAGTTCTTCAGGAAGGGACACAAGAGTTCTCGCTGGACATTTCATGTACTTGGCATGCGCTCCGTGCCCAGTTACACCGAAGACATCTTTTACTCCTTCAATGCATAGCTGTTCCCAACCGGTGGAGCAGTGCTCACAAGATCCGCAACCTCGGTAGTGGTGTTGCATAACGCGCATACCTTCTTTGGCAACGTTCTCAGGGACTCCCTCGCCAACGCTTACAACAATACCGCAGGGTTCATGGCCTGCAATTATTGGTCCATCAAGATCTCCTAGGCCTAGAGAGGACGCACCACCTTCCGCTCGATAGAACTTAAGGTCACTACCGCACATGCCAGATGCTTTGATCTCTAAAACAACCTCTCCGTGGCCTGGTGTCGGATCCGGAAAGTTTAGAATTTCGAGTTTTTTGCTACCGGGGAAAACAATACCTTTCATGTTAAAACTCCCTAAATTTAACGCTGCTATTTGAGAACAAACGGATTGCCGGTTTTTGCGCCGGTATTAATCCATACACTCTTGGTTTGAAGGTATTGATATATCGCCTCAATACCGCTTTCTCGACCTACACCCGAATCTTTATATCCTCCAAATGGAGACATGTAACTCACAGCTCGATATGTGTTAACCCAAACCGTTCCTGCTTGAATTTTTTCGGACATCCGTATTGCGCGTCCTATGTCACTTGTCCAAACGCCTGAGCCTAAACCAAATCGAACATCATTTGCGATTTTTATTGCCTCTTCCTCATCTTTAAACTTAATGACTGAAAGCACCGGGCCGAACACCTCTTCTTGGGCAATCCTCATATCATTTGTAACTCCTGTGAAGACTGTCGGTTCAATGAACCATCCATTCCCGCATTCGGGTCTGGTCGCTGGTGTACCTCCAAGCGCTAGCTTAGCGCCCTCGGTTTTGGCTATATCAATGTAGCCGAGTACTTTTTCATATTGTGGTTTTGTTGTGATGGGACCCACCTGAGTTTCGGTACTCATCGGGTTTCCCATACGCGCAGTTTTCGCGAGCGAGATCAATTTATCCATAAATTCGTCATAGATAGTTTCTTGCAGAAGCAAACGGGATCCAGCGATACAAGTTTGTCCAGTGGCTGCAAATATGCCTGATACTGCTCCGTTAACTGCGTCGTTTAAATTAGCATCATCAAACACAATATTGGGAGATTTTCCTCCAAGTTCAAGCGTGACGCGTTTGAATGATTTTGCCGCAACCTCATTAATTACTCTTCCTGTGGCATCGGAACCAGTGAATGCAATTTTTCGAACGAGGGGGTGATTCGTGAGTGGTTCACCAACATCTCTCCCGAAACCAGTGACTACATTGACAACTCCGTCGGGGAAGCCGGCTTCTTTAACCAATGTCACAAACTCGAGGGTAGATGCCGATGTGAACTCTGAAGGTTTAATGACAACTGTACAACCTGCGGCAAGAGCCGGTGCTAATTTCCAAGCCAGTAGTAAGAGTGGTGAATTCCATGCGGTAATCGCCGCAACAACACCGATTGGCTCATGACGTGTGAAGTTGAAGTAACCCTTTTTGTCGATTGGGATGACCGCGCCTTCAATTTTGTCGGCAAGTCCACCAAAGTAGTAATACCATTGAGGAACATAATTGACTTGGCCTTGCATTTCCGCAATGAGTTTTCCATTGTCTTGTACTTCTAACTGCGCAAGTTTTTGAGCGTCACGCGCGATTAGATCGCCAAGTTTGTGCACGAGCATGCCACGTTGGCTTGCCGTCATTTCTGACCATGGACCAGTGGCGAATGCTTCATGTGCTGCCTCTACCGCACGATTTACGTCTGCGGGCCCGCCCTCGGCCACTTGGGACCAAACCTCACCGCTGAATGGATCATAGCTATCAAACCATTTGCCAGATGAGGCCTCCACAAACTCACCATTAATGTACATCTTAAATCGTTCCATCTCCATCTCCTGTATTGATTACTTTTGATGATCGCTATCGGACACCCATTTGTTTTTCTTTATTTCTAATTAGAGCGCTGATTGCTGAATTAAATGGTGTCTCAATATTTACCTCAAGCCCCGCAATTGGTATTGCACCATTGATGACATCAACTTCCGAAATTCGACCAGCCAGAGAATCGAGCAGCATTGAAGGCTTTGCATTCGGAATCTTCGAGCCAAAGTTTTTGACATACTTGATAGGGTCATCAATTCGCACATTGATGTTTTTTGTAATGGCTACGGTGTATGCTTCTCGAGCACAGTTCGAAGCACAGACCCACGCTTCAGGCTCGGCCATAACTTCTCCTATATTTAGCCCAGTCAGCGTACACGTGCCAGAGAAGCAGACGTTACAAATTAACTTTTCCCAGATTAATTGGTCGATATCGTCGAAACATTCAACTCGGAATCCACCGGACTCCCACGCAGAAGCAATTGTTTTTAGGCGCTCAGTTATCGGGCCCGATAACTCACCCAAGCGAACCAGTTCCCAGCCATTATGATGAGCGTATCCCGCTTCTTTGATCGATGCTCCAAAACCACCAACAACACCAACTGCTACTTTGTCGGTCCCAAGTATTTTTGCAACGGCTTGAGGCCCCCCCAAGCCATTTTGAATAGATAGGACGGCTGTATCAGCACCTAGCAATGGTAATGCCGATTGTGCGGCTTGCTCTACATGCATTGCTTTAGTTGCAATAATAACTAAATCGCAAACCCCAACTTCGCTTGTGTTGCTTGTTGCATTTAGTTTGACTCGTCTTGAGCCTGACGCTCCCTCCAATCGGAGCCCTTTTTCTTTTATTGCTTTTATGTGCTCTCGCCATGAGTCTATTGCCCACACCTCATGGCCTGCGTCTCCCAAAAGAGCGGCGTAGACACTCCCCATAGCTCCACATCCCAATATTGCAATTTTCATTTCACTTCTCCACATCAAAAAGTAAAGTTTTTTTGCTTAGTGTTTCGCTCGTCTCAGCCTCAATTATGAGCTGGTATTTTGAGCATATATTTCGATACAGTTACCCTCGGGGTCGAGAATTTGAAAAGAAGTGAATTCGGGACCAATTTTTAAGGGCTTTTCAAATCGATTTTTCCATTCATGGAGTTTTGCCATTCCATGAACTTTAAAACCGATGTGAAGTAAATCAGGTTGCTTGATGGGAGTGCCTTGTTGGAATGCTATTAAGATACCATCGCCCCGTGCGACATGTTGATCCGCAGACAGCCCGAAAGTTTCGGCATACCATTTTGCTAAATCATTAGGATTTTGAGACGGAATGTTGACATGCTCTAAACGGAAGTCAGACACTGTATTTCCCCATATTTTTATTGATAACTGAATCGAAAAGACTTATTCATCGCTTTTAGTGACCGTCTTTACCGAGTCTGGCTAAATCCAAATTTTAGTCGGGCAAGTATCCTACAACGCTCAAGCCCTATCTGTCCAAAAAAATGAACATGTACATAGCGATGAGATGCTATCTGGCTTACATCCCAATCATTATTGAAACTTTGGTGTTCGTTTCTCCAAGAAAGCATTAACTGCCTCGTGATGGTCTGGCGTTTTTTGCGCAATAGATTGCAGATTAGCCGACAGTTCCAGTAAACTTGGTAAGTCTTGACGCTGCCCTTCTCGAAGTAATTTTTTAGTCATACGCAAAATGAGTCCTGGGTTAGCTGCGATACGAGTTGCCAGCACTTCGGCTTCAGCCATAAGTGTTTCGGGCGCAGTTAGATAAGAAATTAATCCGATTCTTAAAGCTTCTTTCGCGTCGATTCTATCACCTGTAAAACTTAGTTCGGCCGCTTTCGCCATGCCTATAACTCGGGGTAAAAACCATGCTCCGCCATCCCCGGGAATAATCCCGACCTTGACAAAGCTTTCTGCAAAACTCGATATGCTGGAGCCAATGCGGATGTCACACATACACGCTAAATCGCACCCGGCGCCAATAGCTGGACCGTTTACGGCAGCTATAGTGGGGACCTCGAGATCATACAAGGCGAGTGGTATACGTTGAATCCCTTGACGGTAACTCTCACGAATGACTTCGCTCGATAGATCGTCGTCTAGCATCTGCTTCATGTCTTTCAGATTGCCGCCCGCAGAGAATACAGGCCCACTTCCTGTAACGATTACAGCTTTTATGTGTTTGCTCAAGTTGATGCGTTCGCAAATAGCAACAAATTCATCTGCTGCGGTATTTCCTGTTAACGCATTTCGGGTGGCAGGCTCGTTCATGGTCAGTGTCATGATAGAGCCACTTTCTTGAATGTTGAGAAACGTTGACATTACTTTTATTTCCTAATTGGGTTATTTACAAGATGTCTAAGTAAGAGAATTGGATATGGCTTTGCCCACGTCAGAGGTTGAAGCAGAACCGCCAAGGTCTGGGGTAACTGGACCAGAGATTAAGCATTCCTCGATACTTTCGGTAATTGCCTTAGCAGCAGCATGTTCACCCAAGTGCTCTAACATCATAGCTCCCGACCATATTTGTGCGATCGGATTAGCTATATTTTTTCCATAGATGTCAGGAGCTGATCCATGGACTGGTTCAAAAAGGGAAGGAAAGGTGCGCTCAGGATTAATATTGGCGGATGGAGCTATGCCGATAGTACCTGCTGTAGCGGGACCAAGATCAGAAATAATGTCACCGAACAAGTTAGATGCAACGATAACGTCGAAACGCTGCGGTTTTAATACCAGTTGGATCATTAGTCCATCAATATGGTATTGGTCCGTACTTATATCGGCGAATTCGTCAGATATCACCTTGAAACGCTCATCCCAGTAAGGCATGGTAATTGCAATTCCATTGGATTTAGTAGCCGACGTTACATGCTTCCCCTCTCGTTTTTCTGCCAGTCCAAACGCGTATCTCATGATTCTGTCTACACCTTTTCGTGTAAATACAGATTGTTGTGTGACAGTTTCTCGGTCGGTGCCTTCGAACATTCTGCCGCCTATGGAAGAGTATTCTCCTTCCGTATTTTCGCGAACAACGAGATAATCTATGTCTCCTGGTTTGCAATCAGCAAGTGGACATTTCACGCCGGGAAGTAACTTCACCGGTCGTAAGTTTACGTATTGATCAAATTCTCTTCGCCACTTTATTATCGAGTCCCACAGGGCTTTGTGATCCGGTACTAACGCTGGCCACCCATTGGCACCAAAAAAAATAGAATCATGACCGCCTATGTCTTCTCGCCAAGAGGGGGGCATCCACCAACCGCGAGTTTCATAGTTATTGCAGCTCCAGTCAAATTCATCAAACTTCAGTTCGAAATTAAACCTGCTGGCTACAGTATTCAGTACTCGTACACCCTCGGGCATGATTTCTTTTCCGATGCCGTCACCAGCGATAACTGCAATTTTGTATGACTTCATAATGTATTTCCTTGTGCGATTCTGAATTGGTTTATAGTGTTTATCCAGGTGATGATTCACGTCCAATTTTAACTCGCTTCAAGAAATCTTGATTAAAATTTACTTTTATAATGTCTGGTGTTGGAAGCGAAGATGAAAGAAGTAAATGTTAAAAATTTATTTAAGGAGTTTCAATGTCGGAACATATGAGAGCGGTAGAAGCAGTTGATTTTTCAATCGGTAGTTTGCGTCTGTGTGACAGACCTGTTCCGACAGTTAGGGATGGAGAGGTTCTAATTCGGATTGAAGCGGCCAGTCTCAACTACCGTGATCTAGCTATCTTGGATCAAAAATTCATGCCACATTTAAAGTTACCTTACGTTCCTTGCTCCGATTGCTCAGGGGAGGTTGTATCGATTGGCGATGGCGTTACTCGGTTTAAAGAGGGGGATAGAGTCATTCCGGTGTATACCCAGGGTTGGTACAGCGGAAAGCCAACGCAACAACAACGAACGACGAAGACCCTTGGTGCTCCTTTATCAGGTGTATTGCAAGAGTACATTGTTGTTCCAGAGCAAGAGGCAGTTATGGCGGCTGAGTCGTTGAGTCCTCAGGAATGTGCAACATTGCCAATTGCGGCTCTCACAGCTTGGAATGCCCTTGAACAAGGTGGTATTAAATCTGGAGATACTGTGCTGGTTCAGGGCACAGGTGGGGTGGCTTTGTATGCATTACAGTTTGCGAAAATGGCGGGCGCTAAAGTCATATTAACTTCGTCCAGCGACGTGAAGATTGCTCAAGCAAAACTATTGGGTGCTGACGTTGGAATCAATTATTCTAAACATGAGAATTGGGGTGCATTAGCTAAAGAGGCAACTGGTGGCAGAGGTGTCGATATTGTTATCGAAACAACTGGATACACGTTGGCGGAATCGTTGTCTTGCGTATGTTTTGGCGGGTTCGTTGGCGTGATTGGATTTGTAGGGGGACATGAGGCGACAATTTCAGTTAAGTCATTGTTGGGGCCGTTCGTTAGGGTACAAGGCATTGCTGTTGGGTCGCGCTTGCAATTTGAGGCTATGGTGCGCGCTATTGATCACGTTGGGATTAAGCCAGTTATTGATTCGAGTTTTCCTTTAGAAAAAACTGCTGAAGCCTTCGAGCACTTAAAGTCGGCTAAACATGTCGGGAAGATAGTTTTAGAAATTTAATTTTTTTAAAATATTATGGGTCTTGAAAAACATTGGAGTGAATCAGTATTCGACTTAATCTGTGATCATGATATCTCTTTGGTGAGTTTTGTTCCTGATGCAGGTCTTTCTCAGTTAATTGAGTTATGCGTTGCGCACAATCCTATCCAGACTGTGCGACTGACTTCTGAGCAGGAGGGTATCTCCTTGGCAATGGGTGGCTGGCTCGGTGGTAAGAAAAGTATGCTACTGATGCAGTCAAGTGGGGTTGGTAATTGCGTCAATATGCTCTCTATGTTGAATACGTGTCAGGTGCCTTTGCCTATGATTGTGACCATGCGTGGCGATTGGGGTGAGTTTAACCCTTGGCAAGTACCAATGGGCCAAGGGACCGAGTCTGTGTTGAAAGAGATGGGCGTAACGACCTTTAAAGCTCAAGAAAATAACCAGGTCGAAGCTTGCGCCGAGGGCAGCATCCGTCTGGCGTTTAATACATATAGACCGACTGCGTTACTAATTGGTCAGCGAGTGCTGGGGGCGAAGACTTTTGGCCGTTAATTTGGACATGATAAAAATCGCATATAGTCTGGAAAAAAAAGATGACCTTATTAAATCGTAGAGAAGTGGTGGCATGTTTATTGAGTCCTAGAGACGATCTTTTGGTAATTGCTGGATTAGGTGCGCCTGCTTGGGATATAACGGCGGCAGGTGATCACGCGTTAAATTTTCCAATGTGGGGAGGAATGGGCGGAGCAATCACAACTGGACTTGGGCTAGCATTAGCGCAACCTCGAAAGCGTGTTTTGGTTGTCACGGGTGACGGGGAGTTATTGATGGGGCTTAATTCGCTAGCAACCGTTGGTGTGAGTCAACCGAAAAATCTTGCAATTGTTGTTTTGGATAATGAGATTTACGGAGAGACAGGAAAACAAAAAACACATACGGGTTTTGGAGTTGATTTAATGTCTATCGCAAGTGCATGTGGATTTTCAAATTCTTCTATAATTAGGAGCAATTCTGAACTTGTTGCTCTGAAAAAAGATTTAGACGGTTCGGGATTAATTTTTGCCCAAGTCAAAGTTGATCCTCAATCAGATGAACTCGTGCTTCCACCGAGAGACGGGGCATTGTTGAAAAATCGATTTAGAGAAGCCTTGCTTGGAGATCAATGTCATTTATCGAATTGAGATTTCGTCAGGGTAGCGTCGCAGCATTCATCTGCATCTAAGAATACCAAGAGTAACGTAACAGGAAAAAAGCAAATATGCGTCCACTTGAAGGAATAACGGTTGTCGCGCTTGAGCATGTCATAGCAGGTCCATTTTGTACGCGACAGTTAGCAGATCTCGGAGCTCGAGTCATCAAGATAGAAAGACCTGGAGGCGGTGACCCTACCCGAGCTTATGATGACCGAGTGAGTGGATTGGCTTCCCATTTTGTATGGACAAACCGATCCAAAGAAAGTATCACTCTTGACTTGAAACAACCTGAGGGTATCGAAGTTGTTCGTAAACTTTTGGAGAGGGCGGATGTACTTCTGCAAAACTTAGCGCCGGGCGCTTCAGAGCGAATGGGGTTCTCCTATGAGCAGTTGAAAGAGCGTTATCCAAAATTAATTGTTTGTGATATTTCTGGATACGGATCAAACGGACCTTATCGAGATAAGAAGGCATACGACCTGTTGATCCAAGCAGAGTCGGGACTTTTGTCCGTTACGGGTTCCGATGATGAGCCCGCAAAGGCAGGGTGTTCGATTGTTGATATTTCTGCTGGGATGTATGCATTCAGTAATATTCTTGCAGCAATTATTCGTCGTCAAAAAACGGGGACAGGATGTCGTATAGACATATCGATGCTTGAAACAATGACTGAGTGGATGAGCTTCCCATTGTATTACGCTTACCAAGAAGCAGAGCCACCTGCGCGAACTGGTGCCTCTCACGCAACCATCTATCCATATGGGCCATTCCCCATTGGCGACGGGAACACGGTGATGTTGGGGCTGCAAAATGAGCGTGAGTGGGCAATATTTTGTGATCAGGTGCTCCAACAACCAGAACTGAGAGACGATGTTCGATTCTCATCTAATACCCGACGGTCAGAATCTCGTAGTGCACTTCATTCCATTATTGAAGAAGTTTTTTCTGACATGACGTTAACCACAGTTACTGAGCGATTAGACGCTGCGAGAATTGGGAATGCCTCCATGAACTCAATGAAGCAAGTTTGGGATCATGCGCAGCTTGCCGCGCGAGATAGATGGAGATTTGTGCGGTCATCGAATGGGCCCGTCAAAGCGATGCTTCCTCCAGGTGCGCCGGAAGAGTTTTCTCCGCGTATGGACCCTATTCCCGATCCTGGGGAGCATTCAAAGCGGATCCTTTCGGAATTAGGTTACAGCGATGAGGACATTAAGGAGTTAGAGAGCTCGCGCGTCATCTAGTGGCGTTCAATTAGCGCAGTAAATCCGAAGATTATTTTTATAAACTAGAAATATTATGGAGTGAGAAATGTCAGAAACACAATCAAAAACGTATTCAAACTTGGTTGACGGCAAATCCATCTCGGCTCAGAGCGGCCGTTCTTTAGATATGATTGATCCATGTAACGGACGTGCTTTCGCAACGATTCCCGATAGTGATGATGCTGATATCAATAGTGCCGTTTGCGCGGCACAGAGTGCGTTAGATGGCAGTTGGGGCAGGATGGCTCCTGTGGAGCGCAGTCGAATTATGCATCGTTGGTCTCAACTCATTATGGAAAACTTTGAAGAGTTAGCTGCGCTCGAATCTAAGGATACAGGAAAGCCTATTACCGCTGGTCGAGCTGATATTACTGCAACCGCCCGTTATTTTGAATTCTACGCAGGAGCGGCGGATAAGCTTCATGGTCAGGTTATTCCGTACTTAGATGGATACAGCGTCAATGTGCACCGAGTACCTTATGGCGTAACGGCACACATTATTCCTTGGAATTATCCCGCTCAACAGTTCGGCCGCAGTGTCGGTCCAGCTTTGGCAGTTGGGAACGCGGCGGTGGTTAAACCGTCTGAAGATGCATGTTTGAGTACGTTAGTTATGTCTCAACTTGCCCTAGAAGCTGGCCTTCCGGCTGGTGCTTTGAATATAGTTACTGGATTGGGAGATCGCGCGGGCGCTGCTTTGGCCAATCATCCAGGGATCAATTTCATGAGTTTTACGGGATCTCCTCGAGTTGGCACTCTGGTTCAGCAGGCCACGGCGAATCATTTCGTCGGTTGTACATTGGAGTTGGGTGGAAAGTCGCCGCAACTTGTATTTGCAGATGCTGATTTAGATAAGGCACTCCCCGTTGTTGTGAAGGCAATTATCCAACACGCGGGACAGACTTGTTCAGCAGGAAGCCGAATTTTGCTTCAGAACGAAATTTATAACGAATTTATGACTCAAGTAAGTGCTCAGTTCTCCAAGGTGCGAGTTGGTACGCCTGACATGGATCTTGATTGTGGTCCTGTCATGAATGCCAAACAGCAACAGCTTGTAGAGGGATTCAGGGCAGATGCAATCAGTTCGGGTATTGAATTACTCGCTGAGGGAGAGTTTGCCGAAGGTTTAGATCAAAGCGGTTTTTGGGTGAAGCCGGCACTTTTTGGAAATGTACCTCGCGATCACCGCTTAGCGTGTGATGAGGTTTTTGGTCCAGTGCTTTCAGCCATTCCTTTTGAGGATGAGTCCGATGCTATTTATTTAGCTAATGCAACTGATTATGGTTTGGTCGGTTCAGTATGGACAAAGGATGGTAATCGGCAGCAGCGAGTCGCCAAGCGTATGAATTGCGGGCAGGTATTTATCAATAATTTTGGCGCTGGTGGAGGGGTTGAACTACCTTTCGGTGGGATGAAAAAAAGTGGGCACGGACGAGAAAAAGGTTTCGTGGCGCTGGAACATTTCACAACGACCAAGACCATCGTTCATTTTCACGAATGATAACGATGACACGCCTTACGCTTGCTACCCTTAGTCGTTCGATTTAATGAATTCTGAAAAACCTTTCAGCGAGTGGATAGGTCGTTCTGAAACCAGCATGGATTTTGTGGATGAGTCGCGTGTATCTAAGATGTACGCTACGTTAAATATGCCATGTCCTAAGCCAATCCATGGTCAAGAGCTGCCAAGTTTGTGGCATTGGATGTTTTTTGCGCCGGCTGTGCCGTTTGCGGAACTGGGTTACGATGGTCATCCGGAGCGAGGAGGGTTTTTACCTCCAGTTGATTTGCCAAGAAGGATGTGGGCAGGGGGCCGACTAGATTTTTATCGTCATATCAAAGTGGGTGAAGAGATTCGCCGAGTATCAAGCATTAAAGATATTGTTTCTAAGAAGGGACGCACTGGAGAAATGGTTTTTGTGACCGTCGCGCATCAGATTCTTGATGATCATGGTGTGTTGATTAATGAAGAGCATGACATTGTTTATCGCGACTTGATGCCGGAGGGCGTTTCTGTACCCAGTTATCAAACGGCTGAGATGTCTTCTGACTTCTCGCTCGAAATTTTTCCAAATCCAGTTACGTTATTTCGATATTCCGCGTTAACGTTTAACGGTCATCGTATTCATTATGATCGCAAATATTGTAATGAAGAGGAGGGTTATCCTGGACTTGTATTTCATGGTCCCTTGACTGCGACTCATTTGGCGCAACTTCTATTGTCCCAAAGTAACGACATAAAGCTCACTGGTTTTCGTTTTCGAGCCATAAAGCCGTTGTTTGATAATCACGCTTTTGTCATGCACGGGAGGGAAGAAACACCGGGCGTTTATAATTTGTGGGCGACGGACTATTTAGGCCATACTGCTATGGAAGCGCAGGCCACGTGTGAGCGCTAATACAATTGAAATTATAAGGACAAAAAACTATGTCTATCGATGAAGATCGATATCAAGAAATAAGAGATGGTGTTAGAGCAGTTTGTAGTCAATTTAAGGACGAATATCACCGATCGATCGATTCTCAAAGAGGGTATCCAGAGGAGTTTGTGAAGGCGTTAACCGAGGCTGGCTGGTTGTCGGCAATGATTCCTGAGGGGTACGGTGGTTCCGGACTGGGTCTTGCGGAGGCATCTGTGATCATGGAAGAAATCAATCGGTCAGGTGGTAACGCGGGTGCTTGCCATGGTCAAATGTACAATATGGGTACGTTATTGCGCCATGGCTCCGATGAGCAGAAAAAGCAATATTTACCCGCAATTGCTAAAGGTGCCCTTCGTTTGCAATCTATGGGGGTGACGGAACCCACTACAGGCACGGATACAACAAAAATAAAAACAGTCGCGATAAAGAAAGGAGATCGGTATGTGGTCAATGGCCAGAAGGTGTGGATCTCTAGGGTGCAACACTCCGATCTTATGATTTTGCTTGCGAGAACAACGCCGTTGCAAGAGGTGAAGAAAAAGTCTGAAGGCATGTCGATTTTTATAGTTGATTTACACCATGCCATTAAGAATGGGCTCACGGTTCGGCCGATTGAAAATATGGTGAATCATGAAACTAATGAATTGTTTTTTGATGAATTAGAGATTCCTGTCGAGAATTTAATTGGAGAGGAAGGTAAAGGTTTTAAGTACATCTTGGACGGGTTAAATGCAGAGAGAACTTTGATCGCGGCCGAGTGTATTGGTGATGGTTATTGGTTTATTGATCGAGCAACTAATTATGCGAATGAGAGAATTGTTTTTGATAGACCTATTGGTCAGAATCAAGGGATTCAGTTTCCGATCGCTGAGTCTTTCATTGAGGTTGAGGCGGCCAATCTCATGCGCTGGAAAGCATGCGAACTATTTGATGTAAACAGGCCATGTGGTTCAGAATCTAATATGGCGAAATATTTGGCTGCTAAAGCGTCTTGGGAAGCGGCTAACGTTTGTATCCAAACCCATGGTGGATTTGGCTTCGCTTCTGAATATGATATTGAGAGGAAGTTTCGAGAAACCCGACTTTACCAAGTGGCACCAATATCTACCAATTTAATTTTGTCTTACACCGCGGAGCATATTCTTGGTATGCCTCGGTCTTTCTAAGACGCACCTCAGAACATCGAACTTAATTAGGGGTATTTTATGAACCTAAATTTGAGTGGAAAACGCGTTATTGTGACTGGTGCGTCCAAGGGTATTGGTTTGGCCATTACGCGGAGCCTTTTAGCAGAAGGCTGTACTGTTCACATGGTTGCTCGTTCCAACGATGTTTTAAGGGATTTAACGTCTCAGCTAAATGAGTCTGCTCAAGGCCGGATTACTTATAGCGCTCTTGATTTGTCGAAATCAGAGAATATCCCGATACTTTTGGATGCGTCAGGACCGATCGATATTTTGGTCAATAACGCTGGGGCAATAGCTGGAGGGGATTTACAGAGTATCGATGAACAAAAGTGGCGTAATGCTTGGGAATTAAAAGTGTTTGGTTATATCAATTTGAGTCGTGCTATTTATAAAATGATGATGGAAAAACAGTCTGGAGTCATCATTAATGTGACTGGGTTAGCTGCCGACCGATTAGATACGCATTACATTGCAGGGTCTTCAGCGAACGCTTCTTTGAATGCTTTTTCTCGAACGTTGGGAAGTAATAGTTTCAAAGATGGCATTCGTTGTTTGGCGGTTAGTCCAGGCGCAGTTGAGACGGATCGTTTAGTGACGCTAATGAAGACTAAAGCGAGCTCAGAGTTAGGTAGCGAAGACCGATGGCAAGAATTACTGCAGGGCTTACCACACGGCCGCGCAGCAAAAACCAGTGAGGTTGCTGATGTGGTGACATTTCTTGCTTCTGATCGCGCTTCATATATGAGTGGAATCGTTATTAACGTCGATGGCGGACATGGCTCGAGAGGTGGTGCATTTTAGATACTCTCGAAAAATGCTACTTTTTTAACTCGTACGAAAGGTTTTCAGGAAGAGCAATAACGGAAGTAAGCAGAACCCGTATCCAATCGAGAGCAAAATAATACTAGGCGAAGTCACGTTTTTTTTAATGCTAAGTACGATCGAGGGAGGACTTTGAGTTTCTACTTTTGGCTCGACTAAAATCATGTATTT
The DNA here is from genome assembly GCA_002167745.1 of Betaproteobacteria bacterium TMED22. Taxonomy (GTDB): domain Bacteria; phylum Pseudomonadota; class Gammaproteobacteria; order Burkholderiales; family Eutrophovitaceae; genus Eutrophovita. The sequence continues at coordinate 49,491 of NHCB01000005.1, read as the reverse complement.
TTCCGGATGAACGATTGAGATAGGTTCAGTTGTGAAATCACGAAAAGGTAGGAATGAATTGATCCTTATTGTCTCCTGAAATGTTACGCTCGATCCGCTGGATATAGACAATATTGATTCATTAATTTGATTACATGCGTTTTTTATGCAAGTAATTTGAATGAGAATAGCGTTTTCAATGGATGTCAACGGCAACTCTATTGGTCGATAGCTCTTGCCGGAGCTAATACGAAATATTGACTCGTCATCGAGCACCCATCGATCACTGATCTCATCAAGCATATCTTTACTCAAGGACTCTCCGCTGAAGAAATAACAGTAGGCGTGATAGGTCGGACCTAAAAGGATGCCAACAACAAACAAAGTAATAATTTTAATTTGAACTTGAGTCATCGGGGCGCCGTTTATCCTTGTCATATTGAGTATGTTGACATGCTTTTAAATCCTTTGGGTTTAGAAAGTGGTGATTAAAAATCGGATACACTGGAAAAAAAGTTGAATCACCTTCGATGAGTAGCCATATAGGAGAGAGATGTGGATTTGGGACTAACAGGCTCAAGGATAATGGTCACAGCTGGAGCTAGTGGCATAGGACTTAAAATTACCGAAAGGCTCTTGGCTGAAGGAGCATCGGTCTTCATTTGTGATATTAACGAAGATGCTTTAGATGAGGCCCAAGAAAAGAACCCATCATTAGAGACGGGCATTTGTGATGTTGCTGATAGGGAGTCGGTTACACACACGTTTGATGAGGCGATGTCGAGTTTGGGTGGCTTGGATTGCTTGGTTAATAATGCCGGCATTGCTGGACCTACTGGAGCTTTTCATGAAATTGATCCCGAGGACTGGGACCGCTGCATTCAGGTTTGCCTTACTGGACAATTTAATTGCGCACGCTTAGCGGTTGAACACTTAAAGCAGTCGAATAATGCGTCCATTATAAATTTATCCTCTGCTGCTGGACGATTCGGATTCCCTAACCGAGCACCGTACTCTGCAGCAAAGTGGGGTGTTATTGGTTTTACTAAGACTTTATCGATGGAATTGGGTGATTTCGGGATTAGATGTAATGCGATATTGCCCGGCCCAGTCGATGGACCGCGTATTCAAGCGGTTATTAAGGAAAAGGCGAACGCTGCAGGACAGACTTCAGAGACATTTACTAAAACATGGCTATCAATGGCATCTATAAAGGAGTTGGTTGACCCGAGACAGCTTGCCGATCTAATTGCATTTATTGCTTCGCCATTAGGCAGAACTATTTCCGGTCAAGCTTTAAACGTAGACGGAGATCTGCAGGGTCTCATGTGATCAGGAGGANGATACTTTTATGCAAAAAAATTTTGACTTAGTTGATTTTTCTCCGGAATACGCTGAGGCGTTTAAAGAGCTTAATTTGGAGTGGATTGAAGAGTACTTTGAGCCTGAGAATATAGATTTAATGATGCTTTCAGATCCGCAAAAAATGTTCATCGATTCCGGCGGAGCCATTGTTTTTGCTATAGTGGATAATGATATAGTTGGATGTTGTGGGCTGTTAAAACACAATAAGACAACCTACGAAATTTCCAAAATGGCCGTCACTTCCGCATATCAAGGGCTAGGGTTAGGGAAGGCGATGATGGATCGAACGTTAAAAATCGCGAGTGATCTTGGGGCGACACGGCTAGAGATCATGTCGAACACTATTTTGAGCCCTGCGATAAATTTATATAAGTCGGTCGGATTCGTTGAGATACCATTAACGAGTGACGCATATGATCGGGGCAACATTTCACTTCGATTAGATTTGGCGAGAACTGATTAGAGGCCATTTTGCTCGACTGACGTATTGTTTTGGTGCCAATTTGGCTTTTCGGACTTAAAACCTTTTCAATTTGCGATTGTCACAATTCTTGTAAATAAGGCTGGGGCTGTGATTCAATTAACCAATAGTTACACGTTTGAGGGCAACATTGAGTGGTGATGGATAATTCAAAACGAAAATTCGTGCGTGATACGGGAATGCTGGGTGTCTTACTCGGCTTAGCTGATATTGGATTCATTAGTTTAGCGAGTGGGAAGACTTGGAGCTGGAATAAACAAGCATTTGAGGCGGATAACTTGTCAGCGGCTATTAATGGATTGACAGACCAAGCAGTGACTCGGGACACATCCGGTTACATTCAGTTTATCGCACCGCCAATCGCGGAAAATGGGGCTGTGGTACCTGTGGGAGTCAAGGTGGATGAGCGGGTCCGAGTTCACGCACTAGCGTTACTATGCGAAAAAAATCCCAGACCGTTAGCTGCGCATTATGATCTATCGCCTCAAGCTGTTCCGTTTATTCGGACACGCATAAAAATGCGTGAAACGGCATTGGTTATTGCACTGGTCAGAACAGACGAAGGTTTTATTAGCGCCGAAAAGCTCATTAAAGTGACTCGAGGTGGATGTGGTGGATAAATTGATCTTTATTTGTTAAGGATAATTATGGCGCGTCCTATGAAAATTTTTGCAGTGTGTGATGAAAGCGGTTTGACGACTGTGAGGGTATTGATTCGGCACAATATGGAGACGGGGTTTCGTAAAAACAAAGATGGCACGCTAGTTCCTGCGCACTTCATTACAAATGTCGAGGTACGGCACGGGAAAAATAAGGTTTTAACCGCTGAATGGGGTGGAGGTGTGTCGAAAAACCCGTCTCTATTTTGTTATTTTCGGGGAGGGGTTCCTGGTGAGTCAGTCGAGGTCAGTTGGATTGACAATCATGGTGAGTCTGATCAAAAATCGGCCATTATCTCGAGTGGGTGATCCAGCTGAATCATGCGAAAGCGTCCGGCTCCAATTTTCCTAGGTCGATGAGCCGGCAAAAATGTTCATATGTGTGTGCAATGCCTTTGGTCAGGCCGACTGATCCGTAATCACCAAGGTAATCGCGAAGCGGTTGATCTGATAAATCTGTAGGGAAAGGAAGCGGAGAACCTTCTACGCTTATCTTAGAGTTTGGAGCTATTGCTTCTATTTTGGCGATGGACTCTTCTACGGTTGCAATGACTCCATTGATGTCGAAAACGCGTGCTTCATCTCTAGGCTTTGATACAGATTTAATAAATGCGCTGGCAACCTCACCTGCGTGTAACCAAGAAACAGGTCCGTTGAATGGGACTGTATACGCCCGCTTCATTGCCGCGGCCAAAATGGCTGCGGTTGTTTTCGAGGTCATACCTTGATCTCTGCCCACGCCGTAGACGACTCCGGGCCTAAGGCAAGTGCTGGGAACTCCCCAATCTTGCATATACACTTTTGCTGTTTCCTCATTACAAAATTTGTATGCGCCGTAAAGGGTTGAAACGGTGTCAGGATTAAAAACTCCGTGCGCAGCAATTGAGCTTGCATATGCAAGACGTTTTATTCCATTTTCTCGCGCAGCTTCTAAAACATTAGTCGTTCCTACAACATTGACTTGCGCACCTAATATTGGATTAGCTTTACAAAACGGGACCTGAAGAGCGGCTAGATGAATAATGGCTCCAGCCTTATGCTTTTCGACAGCACTCTTAATAGTCTGAGGGTTCGCGATGTCGCCATCAAGCCATACGATTGAGGCTAATTCTTCATCACTCATAAGTAAACTCGGTCTACGGGTGTCTTTGTGCAAGTCGAGCGCGATAACGTTAACGCCTGAACGTTGTAGTAGATGAATCACCCAACTCCCAATGCAGCCACCAGCTCCCGTAACAATGACTGGTTCGGGAAAGTCGGCGTTATTGACTGGAAATAAATCAATCATGTTGAGGTCCTTTTTTTAAGATCTTATTTTATTTAAGCGTCCATTGGTAAAGTATCATCTGCCGCCCATTCGGTCAGGGATGCATCATAAACCTTAACATTTTTATGGCCAAGCATATCCAGCGCTAGCGCTACGCTGGTGGCTGCAATTCCACCACCACAGTAGGTGATAATTTCTTTTTTGGCCAAGACAGCTGAGAATATATTTTTTAACTCGTCAATTGATTTAAATGTATTGTCTTTATTTACATGTTCAAGTGCTGGAAGATTGATGCTCTGACTAATCCTTCCTCTGCGTCCGTAATGAACGCCACCTTGACCTTCGTGTTGCTCTCTTCTCAGAGCGTTAATAAGACACACCGACCCACCTTCTAGGTGTTTTAGTATCGAATCTTTATCTGCCACTAGAAATGCATTTGGATCTCGCGGTGAATATATACCTGAATCAATGGGATTGGCGTCGCCTGTCTCAATTGGCTTATTTTCTGCTTGCCACTTCTGAAATCCCCCGTCCAACACCGCAACGTTTGAGTGTCCGAATACCCGAAGCGTCCACCAAAGTCGGGTTGCCCACCAGTGATTCGTAGTAGCGTAAGTGATAACCATAGTGTCATCACTTATTCCGCAACGAGACATGGTTTTTGCAAAGACATCTCGGCTGGGTAGCATGAAATGAAGGTTGGGATGAGGCGCGGATAACTCATGTTCGATATCCAGGAAAAGAGCTTGAGGTATGTGGGCATCTTTATACTCTTTGATCGCTGGTACTACATCATAGAGTGACAAATCAGGCTTTGGCAGGAGGTGTGTAGAGCTATCTAAGATCCTTACCTTTGGATTAGATAAATTCTCTAAAAGCCAGTCAGTTGATACTAGTGGTTTCGGCCAAGATTCGCTCGTCATTACTTAATTCCTTTATGTTTTTATTGATTATTTTTTTAATTTATATGCTTATCATTGAGTACAATTAGGACCTAGTGTAGTCTAACTAGCCTGAGCAAAGAATACTTAGAATCGTTTCATAATTTGNAAACTCTGGCCCCAACTACCTAGAACCTCGAACGGAATATTAGATGATGTTTGGTGATACGGCTTATCTCGAATCGCTTTATAACAATCGTGCTGCGATACCTAACTTTCAAGATTATGTGGATCGCTGGACCAAAAATTCATCTGGAATCTGTAAATCCCTAAAAGATCAATGCGAGTGTGATGTGCCTTATGGCGATGATTTGCTTGAAACGATGGATGTGTATACCCCTTCCGGACCGCCAAGTGCCATGCTTATGTTTGTTCATGGTGGTTATTGGCGATCTCTTGACAAAAGTCAGCACGCATTTGTAGCCAGACCCTTTGTTGATCGTGGTATCGCGGTAGCCGTCATCAATTACTCGTTGCGCCCTCAGATTTCCATGAAAAAGTTGGTCCTTCAAGTAATGTCAGCTGGCGCTTACCTTTATCGTAACGCGAGCGATTTTAAGGTCCCGAAGAAACGTTTGTTTGTCGCAGGGCATTCGGCAGGGGGGCACTTGGCTACGATGGCTTTGAGGTGTGAATGGCCCACTTTTTCGAAGGGTTTGCCAAAAAAGATATTCCAATCCGGTTTTTCTATCAGTGGGCTCTATGATTTAAGAGTGCTAACGAAAATTCATTCTATTAATAAAGATCTGCGGATGAGTGAGGATGATGCTTTGATGTTGAGTCCTGCTTTGATGCCTCAACCCGATGGAGTGCGCTTATCGTTAGCGGTGGGTGGTAAAGAGTTAGGTGGATTTAAGGATCAACACCGGTTGATCGCGCAGTCCTGGTCCTCGAGTATTGAATTGGAAGTGCCTTGTCCAATGGATAATCACTTCAGTATTCTTGAGACATTCGCAGATCCGACAACTGAGCTTTTTAGCGCTGCTATGCAGATGTTTGAATGAGTTGTGGCGTTTGATGAAAGGCCGAGGATCGAACTCCAATATTCAAGGACGTTTTGAATCATTAACACGCGATACCTTTGACGATGGTTGGGACCAGTCCTCAGATGATCCGCGTAAACCTCTCAACACTGAGGTTACAGAGGAACGAGTCAAAAGTATCCTGTCCACAAATCAATCGCCTGATATTCCTTTCCGTTATTCCATAAATCCCTATCGTGGTTGTGAGCATGGATGCAGTTACTGTTTCGCCCGACCAACGCACTCATTTATCGATTTGTCGCCCGGGTTGGATTTTGAATCTAAGCTTTTTGCCAAAATAAATGCGGCTGAGTGTTTGAAGCGTGAAATTTCAAAGAAGAGATATGTCTGCTCACCGATATCTATCGGTGCTAGCACGGATCCGTATCAACCTATCGAAAAAAAATACGAAATCACTCGATCGTTGATTCGGGTTTTGTCACAGGCGCGCCACCCTTTTAATCTTGTGACAAAAAATGCTCTCGTAGAGCGGGACATTGATCTGCTGACCCCGTTAGCCGAGCGTTCTTTGGTTAAGGTCTACGTTTCGATAACTACGCTAAATAATCGACTGGCTCATCGCTTAGAGCCGAGAGCGTCGGCGCCGTTGCGTAGGTTTGAAACCATCAAGCGCTTGCGGGATGCTGGTATTCCTGTTGGTGTTATGTTCGCCCCGGTGATTCCCTTTTTAAACGACTCAGAACTGGAAAGTTTATTGTCTGCTGCTTCGGATTCAGGTGCGAGCTCTGCGGGGTATTTACTACTTCGCTTGCCTCATGAGGTAAGGCCATTATTCTTTGAATGGCTGGACACGCATTATCCAATGAAGGCTAAGCATGTTAAGGCTCGATTAAGAGGTATGCGGGACGGACAAGAAAACGATACCCAATTTGAACGTCGCTTTAAGGGGCAGGGTGAGTTTGCCAAGTTACTTAAGCAAAGATTTGCCGTAGCTTGCAGGCGTTACGGATTCGCCAAGAGGACCCAAGAGTTAACTTCCCACCTGTTCGATGCTGACTTACTTAACGGCCAAGCAAGTCTTTTTTAAGTATGAAAAAACTCTACATTGCCAGCGACATTATTGAGGCTCGCCTTTTAGACACTATACTAAAGTCTCAAGGGCTGAGCTCTGTTGTCCGAAATGAAAATTTACAAGGTGGAATTGGGGAATTGCCATATGTTGAGATCTGGCCTGAGGTGTGGATAAATAATTCGAATGATTGGGAGGCAGCGCAAGAAGTATTGATTGAGTTTACGGAGATTGGCCCTAAGGAAGATTGGGTTTGTCCGAAGTGTCAGGAGAGTAACCCGGGGTCATTTCAAACCTGTTGGTCTTGTAATGCGAGTATTTATTTTACGGCTGAGTGATTGATGAATGTATTTTTTTTTCGTACTTAACATTTATATGGTGATGACCTTTGAAGAGTGTCTTAAATAATTGGTTAGTAGTCCTTTTGGCAACGTTGCTTTCTTTAGCGTTAGTAGAGTTTGGCGCATTGATCTGGGTTAAGGCGGTAAGAGATCATCAATTATCAAGATGGGAGTTTCGGGCAACACAACCTCTTCCTTATCAAAACGCTGATTATTTTAGTGAGGAGTTTCTCAGAGAATCAGAAACNTTTGTGAATGGTCGACTAAGTGATGTAGTGCAACTTGATGATTATCGTGGAAAGTACTTCAATGTTGCCGATGGGTTTCGTGTCACGACAGGCAGTCCGTTGCAATTTAAACGTCGTATCTTACTGTTTGGCGGTTCTACGCTTTTCGGACAAGAGGTCCCCGACGAACATACGATAGCCAGTTATTTGCAAGTTATGATTAACGATGCGGGAGTAGCCTGGACAGTTTCTAACTATGGTCTGCCTGGAATGAATGCATCCCAGCAAGTTTCAATTTTGAAAACAATTTCCTTGCGTAAAGGAGATATTGTTATCTTTTATCATGGAGTCAATGACGTTTACTATGTCGTCTTTGGTGGCGCGTTGGACGGATGGAAGTCGGGGGTGCCAAATTTTCGGCCCATTCAAGAGCTCAGTCCNTTGGCGCAGTGGATGAAGGGGTGGCATGAGCGATTAAAACCGTTTAGTTATACAGCGGATCTAGCGCTTGATATTTTTGATCGGTCGACGCCTAGCACTATTACCAATGAGGTTGTGTTAAGCCAAGGAGTGGAGTTGGCCGCTGCCCGGTTTCGTGCTGCGGTGGAAGATGCTCAAGGTTTTGTTATGCGCTCCAGTGCCGAATTTGAGCATTATTTGCAGCCTACTATTTATGACGTAAATCAGAGGTCAAAATACGAACAAGGGCTGTTAACGCATTATTTGGAAACTCCGCCTGGGGTCGATATCGCTTTTGCAAAAGGTTATCCAAAACTTTACGAAGTGAGTCTCGAGCTTCAGGGCGAGGGGATTCCGTTTGTAGATGCTCGTGATGCGCTGGATAAACGTCATGATTATGATGAGGTTTTTTTAGATTTTTGCCATTTGAATCATATTGGAAACTGGTTGATTGCTAAAAGGATCTATGACGAATCGGTCCTACCCAGATTCGATAATGCATCGTTAGATCCTTAAAGACGTGTGGCTGCATTTACTTTCTCGCTGAGGGTATTTTTCCTAACCCCGAAATAAAGTCACCGGGCTTTGCCGCTTTAGCGACAGGTGAGTTTTGATTTACTTCGAGAGCAAACATGGCTGGGCTTGCAGGGAAATGCGAATCTAGGGTGTTTCTAGTCATATGCTCTATGCTAATGATGTGGCCGTATTTGTCCGCAAATAGAACCGTCAAGTCAATGGGTGTATTTTTCATCCATATAGAAAAATTTTTCTCTACCGGGAAAACGAAAAGCATGCCTCGATCGTGAGATAAAGAATTTCGATGCATGAGACCTAGAGCCCGACTTGAGGGTTCGTTCGCCACCTCTACTCTTAGCTCTATTTCGTTCACCGAGATCGGAAACGTAATTAACGGATCTGCAATTAAATTTTTATTGTGCATCGCAAAAATAAACACTAATGCGACGCCTATGATTTTGCTGAAATTCAGACTATTTTTCATTTTCAATATTGTTCAATTTAATATATGTAATTTAATGCTCATTTTGAGCTCAATATTTTACTAATCTTCGAGGAATAAAGCTAGACGGCTCAAATGCGCTACTTTGGCGGCATAATTTATTTAGTGAGGAGATATTGTTGCGTCGCACAATCTGCTCTTTTTGCATCATTTTTGACGACTTTATATTGAAATAATCCTTTCATCTTCATTGACACAGGCNATNAGTTCTAATAAATTCCAAGNTACGAGAAGTTGAAATTATTAATCTAGTNTTTCGTATTTTGCTGGATCGGTGTTTGACTTTAAGTAAGTGGTTTGAAAATAGTTAACTAACAAACTAATCAGACTTATGAGATTTTCCCGAACTTGATGAGAATTAGGTTTAAATGAAATCGATTAAGTTGTCTTATTGGGAGGTGTATTACATGCATAACTTTAAGCGCGTAGCGGTTTCAACAGCCGCACTAGCTATGTTAGGCGCCACCAGTATGGCTTCTGCTATTGGTGTGGATAGACTAGAGTCTACTCTCTATCCAAACTATGTAACAGATGACATGTTGATGAACGCTGACGTCGATTCACAAAACTGGTTGCACTACGGTAAAGATTACCAAATGACCCGCTACAGCCAGTTGTCACAGATTAATCGTGATAACGTGAAATCATTAACACCGGCTTGGAACTTGTCATTCGGTATTCTCGAAGGTCAAGACAGTCAGGCTGTTGCAGTTAACGGTACTCTTTACGTAACGACTTCATTCAACCGCGTAATGGCTGTGAATGGTGCAACGGGCGATATCCTCTGGAAATATGAGCGTGAGCTCCCAGGTGACGTTTTCCCTAAGTTGTGTTGTGACGTTGTGAACCGTGGTGTTGCGGTATACAAGAACAAAGTTTACCTTGCGACATTAGATGCTCACGTTGTTGCACTTGATAACCAAACAGGTGATGTTGTTTGGGATAAGAAAATTGGTGATTACACCTACGCTGAAACATTCACCATCATGCCTCTCGCTGTAAACGGTAAAATCGTTTTCGGTACGGCTGGTGCTGAGTACGGTGTTCGAGGCTGGTTAGCTGCAATCGATGCAGATACTGGCGCACCAGCTTGGAAGACATACACTATTCCTGGACCAGGCGAGCCTGGTAATGATACATGGGGTGGTGATTCTTGGAAGTACGGTGGTGGATCAACATGGATTACTGGTTCTTATGATAAAGAAACCAACCAGCTTTTCTGGCCAGTTGGAAACCCAGGTCCTGACTTCGATCGTCACGTTCGTCCAGGAGATAACCTCTTCTCAAACTCTACACTTGTAGTTGATGCTGACTCTGGAAAAATTGATAGATATTTCCAGTACACTCCAAATGATCCATACGATTATGACGGCGTGAATGAGAACGTTCAGATCGACCTCGGTGGTAAGAAGTTATTTGTTCATGGTGATAGAAACGGCCACATTTATGGTATTGACCGTCGAAACACTGTGAAGACTGCTTCTGGTAACGAGATGGTATGTCTATGGGCTACAGTAATGAATGATGTTAACTGGATCAAAGAGCCAATCAGTCCAGACAATGGCAATTGCCGACCTGTATTCAACTACCCAGAAATGGATGTTGTTTATGATCGCGTAACTCAAAACATCGCACCATCACTTGACGGCGGCAAAGAGTGGCACCCACTCTCAGTTAGCCTTCGAACTAAGATGGCTTATGTACCAATCTACAACTTCACGATGGACCTCCAGGCTAAGAAAATGGAGTGGAAGCGTGGTGAGTGGTACTTAGGTGCTAAGGTTATTACGTTCAATGCTGGCGCTGGCTTGATTAAGGCGTTTGATGTTGCGACTGGTAAGCTTACATGGACTAAGTCACAGAGCTGGCCTGCAACAAGTGGTCTTTTGAGCACTGCTGGTGGTCTAGCGTTCTATGGCGATCCAGAGGGCCGATTCAACGCTGTTAATGACGAGACAGGTGAACACCTATGGGCATTCAACGTTGGAACAGGTATCCACGGTAACCCAACCACATACACCATGGAAGGTAAGCAGTACGTTGCCATCGTATACGGTGCTGGTGGTGGTGGTATCTGGCCTCTTTACTACGCAAACTTCCTTAAGACACATACCAAAGGTGGTGGCTTAATGGTCTTCAGCGTCAACTAAGGTTGATTGCTCAGATCTACTGAGAAGTAGTGGTAAGATATAAGTGAGGGAGGGCTTTCTAGTCCTCCCTTATTTTTATTAGATGGTTATAAAAATAGATGTTTATAGAAATATTAAGCATCAAACGGAGAAAAAAGTCCGTTAACGTNAATTACGTAAAATAGTGTGAACTAAGGGAACGAAAAAAGATCTTTCTTAGGGTCACTAACAGTTTCCGGGAGATAGTTTTGTTAAACAATAAATGGTTAAAAATTCTAGTGGGTATCATGTTCGGCTCACTGCCGTTGATCTGCTCAGCGGACGAGACACAGAGAAGTACCTTCGANAAAATTCAAGAACGCGGCAAGATGGCGGTATGTGCGGATCCCTATTCTTATCCGTACTCAATTAAAAATATTACGCCACCAGGGTTTGATGTAGAAATAATGGGTGAGTTAGCCAAACTAGGCGGGTTCGAACTCGAGATGCACTGGTCCGACACCGGTACAAGGGGAGGGATGTCACGAGCACTCCGTAATTCGATGCTTAAAGGACGATGTCATTTGTTTGCTGGCGTCGGGGATAACGGGGAAGATGACGTGTTAATGGGTCAGATGAAGTTTACTAAGGCTTACATGGCTGTGGGATACGTTATGGTTACGCAAAACGAAGCAAGAGACCTAACCATTAAGCAAATCATTGATGGAGAAATACCAATCGGTGTGCAAATGTCTACGCCTATGGATGCTTGGTTACATGACCGTGGCATCAAGCGTGCATTGCAAGCGGACAACGCTCGTGTAATGCGAGATATGGTTCGGGGAGAAACGAATGTAGCTATTGTATTTTCGCACGCTCCGTCCCAAGCAAAACGTGTTCATCCAGAGGCAACATTCGAGTTGTCTGAGAACTATAGTGCTGCTGCATTATATGACGCAGTAGAGGAAGACTATGTGGGCGATGGTCTTGGNCAACAGCTCTGGGACCTCAAATTCGTCGTTCGTAAGCAAGATAAAACCCTACTAGATTTTATTAACAAAGGTATTGAGACATTAACCGAAAACGGTACAATAGCAAGGCTAGTAGAGAAGTACGATGTTCCATATTTTCCTCCGTTGGAAGATTAAGAACATTTGTAGTAAATAATTTCAGCGGGGAGGTAGTTAGTGATGTTAAGTATGTCATTTTTATCGATCCTTCGACGATTCAGTACATTAGCTGTTGCCGTTGTTGGGGTCGGATTTTTAGCAAATGTGAGCGTAGGTACTGTCCATGCTCAAGAATCCACATTAGCGGATCAAACACTTACACAGGAGTGTATTGATCAAGCATATTCCGGAACGATNCACCAGAGCAGCGATGCGGATTTGGCATTGGAAATCGAAAAAGATTGCTTGGTGCAAAACGGTANACAGTGGTATGACCGNAGATGTTCCTTTTGTCACGGTGGAGCAGGAAAAGGTGGTAAAGGGCCTTGCTTGACGTGTGGAAAATTTGCGTATTCTGCAAATAGCAATATGGCGATATTGACGACGATTTCCGTTGGCATTACAAATAAAAGCTTAGGCGGTGCTATGGGTGCGTTTGGAACGACGATTTCTGGGATGGATATCCTATCTATCGTTGCTTATATGCGATCGGAAGAGACTAGGCGTATTGCATCTGGTGAAATTAAGGACCCGTACATTAAAGAAGAGGCCATGGTTTTTCCTGAGTAAGCAGGCAGTTAAAGTTGTAAAAAAACCGGCTANAAGCCGGTTTTTTTATTGATGTCCGGTACTACCAAATCCTCCAGAGCCGCGAGTTGTTTCGTTGAAATCATCCACCAAATTGAATTTAACTTGCACTACAGGAATCACTACCAATTGTGCAATCCGATCCATTGGTGCGATATTAAATGATTCCGAGCCTCTATTCCAAACAGACACCATAATTTGACCTTGATAATCCGAGTCTATAAGGCCGGTTAGGTTTCCAAGTACTATTCCATGCTTGTGCCCCAGTCCCGAGCGGGGAAGAATTACGGCTGCATATTTTGGATCATCGATATTAATGGCGAAGCCCGTTGGCACCAATATTGTTTGGCCTGGTTCAATTGTCTTTTCATTGTTGATGCACGCCCTTAAATCAAGTCCTGCAGAACCGGGTGTTGAATATTCTGGTAGTTGTTCTTTGATTCTCGGGTCTATAATTTTGATATCTAGTTGGTTCATCGGTCTTTACTAATTTATCCTATTGTTTATTTATAAGATGGCTAATATGTGTCATCAGCAGCCGGGCTTGTTCTAATTTGGAGCTAGGTGGCAGTGTTTTGGATCCATCATCGTCAATTAGGATAAGGGAGTTCGTGTCACTGTTGAGAGCTTCGGTAACTAGGTTCGCTACAATAAGAGGAATGCCTTTTTCCATTCTCTTCTTCTTAGCATACTCCTCAACCTCTTGACTCTCCGCAGCAAAACCAACGCAAAAAGGACGATTTTTTCGACTCGCTACAGTTTTTAAAATATCTGGTGTTTCGTCAAATTCAATGCTTAGTTTTTGTTGAGATTTTTTTATTTTATGCTCACTTGGATTTCTAACGCTAAAATCCGCAACGGCAGCCACTGAAATAAAAATATCGGCATGATCAACTTCATTAAGCACTGCGTCGAGCATGTCTTTAGCCGAAATAATCGAGATGAAGCGTGCTTGAGACGGTGGGGTAAGGCTTGTTTTACCTGAAATAAGTGTAACGTTAGCGCCTGCATCACTGGCAGCTTGAGCAACGGCATACCCCATTTTCCCTGAACTCGCGTTGGTTATGCCGCGCACGGCGTCAATGGCTTCATAAGTAGGCCCTGCGGTCACTACTACATTTCTATCCTGTAGGAGCTTTGGTTGGAGCCATGAGATGATCTCACTCGTAATAAGCTCAGGTTCACTCATTCGACCTGCACCTTGCTCCCCACACGCCTGCATCCCGCTATCAGGGCCCACAAAATGTATACCGTCTTGCAGTAAGGTGTTCAAGTTTCTTTGTGTAGAAGAGTTTTCCCACATTTGCTTATTCATCGCAGGCGCGAGAANAAGGGGACAATCTCTAGCGAGACATAAAGTGCTCAAAAGGTCATCTGCACGCCCTGNAGCTAACTTTGCCATAAAGTCGGCGGTTGCTGGTGCAACTAGCACTAGGTCGCAATCTCTAGATAGTTCGATATGGGGCATACCATTTGGAATAGATAGATCCCACATTGATGTGTGCACAGGATTCCCACTCAAAGCTTGTAGGGTCAGAGGAGAGATGAATTCTGCTCCAGAATTCGTCATGACTACGCGAACGTCTGCGTCTTCTTTGGTCAATAATCGGACGAGTTCTGCAGCCTTGTATGCTGCGATACCTCCTGTAATACCGAGGAGAATACGTTTGCCGTTTAGCTCGTTCATTTCTGTTTTTTGGAAAATCGCTAAATGAAAACCTTATAGTCTAGCTAGTTTACACCAATCGTTATTTCTCGTTATTGGTTTGTCTGCGATTTGGATATTTCCTGACTGGCTTCTTGATTGATTTTTTGTATCTTCTCTACTAATTCAATCAGGTTTGTATATTGGTAGTTAGCAATCGTGGCTACTTGATCTGAACCAACGAGATGAATATATCGACTCAGGTGGTCTGTCGCCAAGTCACCAAAAGCAAATTGGCTAATGGGGCGTGCTCTATCCCAGCCATAGAGAAGCGAGATGAGAGAGGGTTTCGTAACGCCATACTCGTCTTTTTCTGTAGTTTTAAGGCGTCTCTCAACTCTCGCGTTTTCGAGACCCATTAATGAAACTGAGATCGTTTCGTTTTCATCCAGTGTTGCTACGTGCTCATGGGATTCTAATACCCCGTTTGTCGCACCATGCGCATGGTAAAACCAGTGTCCGGCTTCGTCCTTTTCCAAGAGATACAAATTTCCTCGGTACACAAGCTCCACAGAAAAAATTTCAGATAGGCCAACAGGAAGTAGGGCGCCACTTTCAAATACATTTTTGTGATCGCCGTGATCAGCATGATTACCTTTCGTATCGTCTCCACTTTGATTTAAGTTAATGAAAACAATGAATGCGAGTAGCCAGAATAAGATGACCCAAACAACTTTTAGACTCGAGCTTGACCGCATTACCGTCTTCTCCACCATACTGCGATTCCGATAATAGCCATTAATGCAGGTACCAGAATAATAGACAAAACGAATGTTCCCTTCATTTGTGTATTGGTCAGATTAACTCTAGCTATATCAAGCGATTTTGGTTCTAATCCAATTAGATCTTCTTGTGCAGCAAGATAGTTGATAGTACTTAAAAGAAGTTTCCCATTGCCCATGACATGGAAAAAAGAGTTAGTTGCAAAATCGGAATCTCCAAAGATCGCGATCCTAGAACTGATGGCTGTCGAATCCTCTGACGTGGTTTCTGCCGTGCTATCGGTTGTGCTTTCTTGTAACTCCTTGATCGCAGTTTCTGCATTTTTTCCATAGTAAGGGTTACGATTCACGATAACCATTAACGTAAGAGGTCCCTTTGGATCCACTCCTTCTTTGTACCCCGGCTCGGTGATGTCTGTTTCTCCGTAACTTTTACGAGATGTATTGATCAGTGGACGAACTCTTGTATTAGCTACGGGGATCTCAGTAGGAGACAGCGACCGTGCCCCTGGGAAAAATGTAAGCGTTAGGTTATCTGTAATGGAGTGCAAATTGTATTTCGTTACTGCTGGTGACGATATATCAGCCCAGAAATGGCTCTCTTCATCAAGAACCAAATTATCATCTAAAATGACACCCAATTGTTTGATGATGGGTTCAAGGCCGGTCGTCACAAATGGATCAAGCATAAATAGAACGTTGTTTCCATCTTGTATGTATTGATCAATCCATTGGATCTCAGATTGCATAAGAGCAGTTTGAGGCCCAGCGACTATAAATACAGCGCAATCCTCCTCTAAGCCCTTTCCTTGCGCCAAGGTGACTTTACTAACGACATAGTTCATTGACTCGAGACTATTACGTAACTTTGCCATACCGTGTCGCTCATGCAGAACGTATTGCGTACCAAGTCCATGATCGTGACCACTATCACCCTCTATGTGATCGTGCTGCTCTAAACTAAAAGGATCTGGTTCGCCATGCCCGTCTAAGAAGCAAATGGTTTGTTGTATTCCTCTGGAAATCTTTAAAATTCCATTTGCGATATCACTCTCATGAGGAGTATTGACTTGTAACTGACGACCTTCACTCTCCAATAACGCTGTACCTGCAAACTCAATGCCTTTCATCCGTGCAATGGACGGATTTAGCATTGGGTCATGAAATTCAACCGTAACTTGGTCTGATTTCGAGGCAATTAATTGATAGAACTCGACAGTATCCCGCATCATAGGATCATGAAAGAAGCTGATATGGACAGGAGTCTCTAAACCCTCCAGCATGTCCGCAGTCTCTGCCGAGAGGGAATATAAATCTCCCTCGGTCATATCAATACGGAAGGGATACTTAATTGACAAGTAGCATACCGCAACCACAATGCCCACCATGCCTAGTGACCAAGCAAGGGCTTCACCCCGTTGTTTTTTAAAAAACAGATTGAGTTCGGCGCGGAGTAGGTAAACCCCGGTGATGGTTACGAGCAGACCTGCAACTAATAGCGTATTGGCAATCACTAAGGTGTCTACCAATATCGCATCCATAATGACGCTTAAAATTAGGAAGGTGATTCCGAGTATTAGAATCAATAGATTACGAAATGACTGATCCATAGTTATCGTCTTCCCCGCATATACGCTGTGTTAAGTANCAGGGCGATTGTCGTGACCGCTAAGAAAAAAATCACACCCTCTGATCGAATAAGTCCTCGAAGAAAGTCACCATAATGCCCGCTAAATGACAGGTAGTCGGATAAGCTTCTCAGCCACGCTGTCTGTTGGAATGATTTAAACTTACCGACAAACCAAAAACCAAGTAGTACGGGCCATGTCATGAGTGCAGCAATAATTTGATTTTCAGTTAAAGAGGAAAATAATTGACCGATCGCAATACACGCCATTCCCAGCAAAATGAATCCCACGTAGCCCGATATGATGTTTAGGATGTCGGGGTTGCCGTACATTACTAATGGAATAAGATTGATACAGGTAGTTAGCGTCATGATTAAAAAAATACTTAATGCACCTAGATACTTACCTAAAACGATTTCCCATTTTTTGAGTGGTAGCGTCATCAGAAGCTCTATGGTCCGGCCGCTGTATTCCGCAGAAAATAAGCGCATGGATATCGCAGGCACAACGGTGATAAGTAAGACACCCATACTTTGCAACGTTGTGTCCATCGAGGCTGAACCTCTTAGGAATACATGATCAATAAAGAAATATCCCGTGCCCAGCAGAAACACTGCAACGATGAAGTATGCAATTGGCGATTGAAAATAGTTCGTGAGTTCTTTATTTAGTACTGCGGTTACGCCATTCATAGTTTTGTCTCTTGTGGTTGCGTACCATCGTTAATATATTTTAAAAATACATTTTCAAGAGTGGGTTTCTGCCTTGAAAGGCTATGTAACGCCCCATGACCAGTTACTACTTTCGCCAGGTCGGATTCAATTCCATCTCTTGATTCAACATGGCAATCCACTTGAAAATGCGTTTCTTTGTTCTTAACCGGTGAGAACTTTACGTCTTTTACGCCGTTGACATCTCTAATTGCTTTCTCGATTGTCTGGCTATCCCCGCTCAGTTCGATCGATACGTTGTTTGTGCTGTCTGAAGCGGATTGCAAAGCCTCCGGAGAATCAACGGCAAGGATACGACCATCGTTGATGATCGCGATACGCTGACAAATGAGGGTTACCTCAGGCAGTATGTGTGTGCTCAGAAGAACCGCATGATCTTGACCGAAAGACCGAATGACTTCTCGGGTTTCTTGGATTTGTCCGGGATCTAAACCTGCGGTTGGTTCATCAAGCAACAGAACGTCTGGATCGCCTAGGAGCGCTTGAGCTAGCCCTACTCGCTGGCGATAGCCTTTTGATAGTTTATAAATCTCTTTATCTCTTACTGCTTCCAGTCGACACGCAGTCATTACACGGTCAAGTTCTGAGTTGACCCGAGATCGCTTAATACGCTTAACTTTGGAAACAAATTGTAGATACCGTCTGACGTTTAACACCTCGTAGAGCGGTGGATGTTCGGGAAGGTATCCTATTTTCTTCGCTCCTTCATAGTTATCGTGGGACATATCGTGCCCAGCAACTACCACCTTGCCTGCAGTGGGCGCGGTGAACCCAGAAATCATACGCATCGTAGTAGTTTTTCCTGCTCCGTTAGGCCCAAGAAAACCAACAATTTCGCCTTTTTTTACATCGAAGGAAATGTTGTGAATTATTTCTTTGCTGCCATACCTTTTAGTAACAGATTCGACAGATATCAGTGTAGGTTGATTTGACACGGCTATTGTGTAGTTTCCGATTGATAATTGGAGCTAAAAAAAACCCCCCGTGAGGGGGGGGGCAGTAGTTTTACGTTAAATATATCGTATTACTTGTACCAACGATCTCCGCCTGCAGCCCACTGATTTTCATCGTGGCCCATCATTAATGGAATATTTTGTAGGTCTTTCATGAATTTCAACCGATTCACAGAATTGGTATATGCCTGCACGCTAAAGTTTAAGCCAGCAGCATGCCCGTCAAGATTCTCTTGCATCCAAATTGCATCTTGAGCGAGTAGCATTCGCTTACCAGAATCCAAAGTCACTTGCATGGACTGGTGTCCAAGGGTGTGGCCTGGTGTGCTTAAAATCACCATACTACCGTCGCCGAATAGGTCGTAATCACCATCAAGCTCTAGGAAGTTATAGTCTCTAGTACCTTCCATGTCAGCTTTTACGAATGGACCAGTTCCGTCACGTCCTTGGAACTTCTCTGGCCACCATCCTTGATACAGTTCGGCTTTTTGAAATGCGTGAATCGCGTTTGGAAACATTTTTAGGTTTCCAGCATGGTCCAAATGAGCGTGGGAAGTTACAACGACTTTCACATCATCCGTTGTGTACCCCAACTTCTTGAGCCATCCGTCGATTGTTGTATCCGCAGTCTGATCTGGCTTTAAGAAATCACACAGACCTGGCGCCCAGTAGTTTTTACAGTTGTTAACCACTTCTATGTTATTTCCTGTATCAAAAACAACTAGACCTTTGTCATGCTCAATAATCCACATACTGACAGGAATAGTGACATCACGCACTTGGTCTGCGGGTATTGTTGGAATGAGGCCATTAATTGCAAAGGGACCAAACATTCCACTGGTTGCCCAGTAGGCTTTTGTTGCTCCTGCAGAAGCAGTTGAAGCAACTGCTAGAGCCGCAACGCCCATTACTAAACTAAGAACTTTCTTCATATTAAGTACTCCTCTTCGCTTCTTGTTCGAACAAGCTTAAAAGACAATTAATCACATCGGAATATCATATTGAGGCAGTACTACCTCTTCCGAGTGTTTGAAAGTCTAAAGAGCCCCAGTTAGTACAAATCCATCTTTTTTTTTAATTTAATTTTTTTGATTTAATCAATGGATATGAGAGCTAAATCACCCTCATGAGATGAACGTTACACGATGTCTTTTTGAATTTCTACGTGATAAAGTATCATTAAGATTATATTTGGAGCTCATAGAACACCTAAAAGGTGTGATTAATTGCCTAAAATACCCGATCTGTGGTATAAAGCTTGGCTTTCTAAAGTAGTAAGAACTGAATCAAAGGTATAAAGATATGTCTAGAGTGTGCCAAGTGACGGGCAAGAAACCGGTAACCGGTAATAACGTTTCTCACGCAAATAATAGGAATAAAAGACGGTTTTTACCTAATCTTCATTCGAAGAGAATCTGGGTTGCAAGCGAAAATCGGTGGGTTAGACTCCGTCTTACACAAGCGGGGCTGCGTTTGATTGATAAAAAGGGAATTGACGCGGTTTTAGCCGACATACGGTCCAGAAAGGCGATTTAAGGGGATATTATGAGAGATAAAATTAAGCTAGAATCTTCTGCTGGTACGGGGCACTTCTACACAACAACGAAGAATAAGCGCAACATGCCGGAGAAAATGGAGATNAAGAAATTTGATCCCGTAGTTAGAAAGCATGTAATGTATAAAGAGACCAAACTGAAGTAACAGCAATCAGCACTCTACAGGTTTATAAATAGAAAGGCCCGCATTAAGCGGGCCTTTCTATTTATAAAATCATGCCGGAGGAGGATGTTTATGCGTAACGACGTAATCGGTAAGAGAACTCTTTTAACGCAGTGATACCGGACTCCTCTGCACGTTTACACCAGTCTTCGAGTTGTTCAGTTAACTGTTCTTTTGATGCTGTAGATTTAATCCACAATTCAGATAATTCATCGCGCATTTTTACAATAGTCTTCAGAGTCGAACTTTTATCAGCAAATTGTTTAATACGGTCCAAATCAGCCGCACTGACAAACTTTTGGTCAAAAGATAGCCATTTGGCGATATCTGGCCGCTTAAAACGATGAGTCTCTGCGATATGCTTGACTTCTGCGATGCAGGTCGACTTCAATGATGAGGAGTACTGCGCAAGTACATCCCAGCGATGAGTGATGATTGCCTGTAGTTTTTGATCGTCAATAATTTGTGGGGATGTGGATAATTGTACTTTTGCAGCCATCCGCTTAACCTTAGCCAGTCCCACAGTTTCCATTAGTCGAATGTATAGCCAACCAATGTCGAATTCATACCATCGAGATGATAGCTTTGCTGATGAGGCATAAGCGTGGTGATTGTTGTGGAGCTCTTCGCCGCCTATGAGTATGCCCCAGGGGACAATGTTTGTACTCGCATCATCCACATTGAAATTTCGGTAGCCGAAGACATGTCCCACGCCATTAATAACCCCAGCCGCAAACAAGGGGATCCAAATCATTTGAACCGCCCAGATGGTGATGCCTATTGGCCCAAATAGTATCAAATCAATGAAAAACATAATCACAATACCGATCGTCTCGTGTTTTGCGTATAAGCGTTTCTCAATCCAGTCGTCTGGCGTACCGTGGCCAAATTTATCGACCGTTTCCTGATTTTTTGCTTCCTTTTTGTATAATTCAGCACCCTCAGTAAAGACTTTCTTTAAGCCCAAAGCCTGCGGACTGTGCGGGTCTTCATCTGTTTCGCATTTGGCGTGGTGTTTTCTGTGTATTGCCGTCCATTGTTTTGTGATCATTCCGGTTGTTAGCCATAGCCAAAACCGAAAGAAGTGCGCAACTAATGGATGCAGGTCTAGTGCCCGATGCGCCGAGTGTCTATGAAGATAAATTGTAACTGCTGCTATGGTGATATGAGTGAGTCCTAATGCCGTGAGGACATAACCCCACCAGGGTAAATCAATGAGTCCGTTAGTCCATATTGAAGCTTGGGCGATCGTTACTGGGTCCATTCAATTTCCTCATTGTTTATATGCTACGTGATATTTTAAACTACATAGATCACAAAAATCTTAATTTCGTGCTCTCTGACTACAAAAAGAGCAAATTGTTTCTTCGTCAATGCTTTATATTTCTTATTTCTGACCTTCAATCAAATCGCTTTTAATGTGGCTGCGAAAAACCCGTCACATCCATGTGTATTGGGTAGAAGTTTTAAGTACGGTGTATTTTGCGACTCAATACCCTCTATGCCGAGGGATTTAGCAGCATCGATCAGTTCGAATTTGCCTGAACGCTCGTTCATAAAGCGTTCTATGACTGCTTCGTTTTCATCACGAAGTATGCTGCAAGTTCCGTAAACAAGTAAGCCATCTTTTTTTACTAATGTACTGGCAGCGTTCAGAATTCGCAGCTGCTTGTCGGTCAATGTAGAAATATCCGCCTCTGCTTGTCGCCATTTCATATCTGGATTACGACGTAGTGTCCCTAATCCGGTGCAGGGCGCATCAATCAGAACACGATCGATTTTTCCAGCTAAACGCTGAATTCTCGGGTCTTTTTCGCTCCCTATCAACTGCGTTTGGACATTCGATAACCCAGATCTTTTTAAACGAGGCTTGAGTCGCGCTAATCTTTTCGCTGAAACATCGTAGGCGTATAAACGCCCTTGATTGCCCATCATAGCGCCGAGTGCCAGTGTTTTACCCCCAGCTCCGGCACAAAAATCTACGACCATATGTCCTCTTTTGGCGTCAACAAGTTGCGCAAGTATTTGGCTGCCTTCGTCCTGTACTTCGATATGTCCTTCAAGAAAAAGCCTATGTTTTTGTATGCCAAAGTTCTCTTTAACGCGTATACCGATGGGAGACAAGGATGTCGCTGTTGCCTCGATGCCTTCCGACGCGAGTTCAGCCAGAACCCGTTTTCTGGACGTGTGGACTTGATTTACTCTAAGATCAAACGATGCTTTTGAAAGTAAGGCTTGAGCAAGTTTTGAGCCCTTATCTAGGCCGTATTGAGCATTTATTTTCTGCCATAACCAATCTGGAATCGAATAGCGATCTTGAGGACGAAGCTCTGGTAAGGGTTCCTCTGCTAATTTTTGAATGCTGTTATGCCACTTTTTAGGGACTTTATTTCTTAAATATGTCAGTGAAAGGCCGAATATTTTATTAAATGCGGCCAGACACATCATCGCAGCCTCCTTGGACCCCGATATTTTTTCTAGGTAAGTTTTGTTCCTTATGACACTGTAGGCTACGTCTGCAATAAGAGGACGCTCGTGACTACCTAGATCTCTATTTTTCTTGAAATAGTTCGATAGTACTGAGTCTGCTGGAGAAGTCAGTTTTAATAACTCCTTTGTCACTGCAACCGTGGCATCGAAGAGCTTCGGGTTTAAAGATTCCATCAGTTTATGCTTACTGCTTGAACGTTTGACTCAATAGCGTTTCCTTTTTTATCGACAAACCGTATTTTTACGGGTAATAAATGGTGATCGTAAGATAACCAAAATTCAAATTGACGGTCTGTGTCGGAAGCGACAATCTTTTTGAAATACGCGGTTTTTAATATGCCTATAGGTGTTGTGAGGGTTTGATCTCCTTTTCTTTCGTATACATACTGTTTTAACCGCCTACCATCCGTAATATTAATTATTGTTTCTTCTGGTAGTGCGGTTTTAAATGAAAATTGGTAGGGCAGTACTGCTTGGTCGATACTATCGGTGGGTAAGGCTACTGTTTGTTGTCCTTCTCGCATGACCAACGTTAAGATTTTTTTCTCCCATTCGAAGTGAGCTTCACTGTCGCCCTTTTTTTTATTTCCTTTCTCGGTAAAACGTTCAGGCACGAGTCCGGTTTCAGAGATGGACCCGCTACTCTCTCGTTCTACCTCGTCAAGAAACAGGGATGCGAGACCTCTAGGAGTGATTTTACTGCTGAGCCAGTAAGACTTTGAGTCGTGCTGAAGTGTGTCAATACCTTGGCCAATTGTTAAGTCGCCCATCTTTATTTCAAAGAGAATTTTTACTGAAGCAGGTGGGGCACCATGTGTTGACGAGGCAAACGTTATGATGAGTAATAACAGCAATATATTAATAGCTGTTGAGACCAATCGGTCATTCACCGCAAATTACCCTCGAAAGCTAAAACTATCATTAATAATTGCTGGATCTAGTGTGATTTGATTAGACGATATTGTACAACGTCCATCTAGAATCCATGTGATCGATTTAGGTAGGATTTCATGTTCGAGTGGCAGAATCCGATCGGCGAGAGTTTGCGGGGAGTCGTTTGGCCGGATACAAAGAGCCGCTTGCGCCACAATTGGCCCTGCGTCTAAGTCAGGCGTGACAAAATGAACGGTACAACCATGCAGTTTAACGCCGGCTTCAATTGCTCTGGCGTGGGTATTTAGTCCGGTAAATGCGGGGAGTAAGGAAGGGTGGATATTGATGATTCTCTCAGAAAAACGCGCCACGAGATTAGGATTTAAAATCCTCATAAATCCAGCTAATACGATGAGGTCGGGTTCATATTTATCTATCGCATCTCCCAAGGCCTGATCAAATGATTCGCGATCCGGGTAGTCGCGATGATTAACAACGCTCGTGTTAATTCCTTTTATTTTCGCGAAGTCGAGACCTTTAGCATCAGGATTGTTGCTTAGAACGCAACAAATGTTATACGGCAGCTCTGCGTTAACGATAGCTTGCATGTTGCTACCCCGTCCAGATATTAAGATAACTATTTTTTTCATCAAGAGGCCGAAATCATAGTGTTGATTATGTGTTGGTGAGGCACGTTTGGTGTTCTGTCCCTTTTCTTTCTATGATATTTCCAATGTGAAACACAGTTTCTCCTGTGGACTTCAATATCTGAGTGAGTGCGTGCGCGTGTTCAGCCGCACAGACTACAACCATCCCAATTCCGCAATTAAAAACCCGAAGCATTTCTTCATTTTCCACATTTCCATTCTCTTGAAGCCACTGAAATAGATCATCCCTTGGCCAAGATTTCAAATCGATTTCAACGGCAAGATGCTTAGGTAGAATTCTTGGAATATTTTCAATGATACCCCCGCCTGTTATGTGCGCAAGGCCTTTAACCTGGTCTGTTTTGAGGGCATTTAGAATGGAGTTCACATAAATTCGTGTTGGCTTGATAAGTAAATCCCCGAGGGTTTGATCGCCAACCTTTTGATCTAATTTAGCATCAGATTTAGTGAGTATCTTTCTAATCAGGGAATATCCATTTGAGTGCGCACCGCTGCTGCCTAGTCCGAGTAGGTAATCTCCTTTTGAAATGCTTTCACCCGATATAATTTTATTTTTTTCTACTGCGCCAACGGCAAACCCAGCGAGATCGTATTCTTCGCCGGTGTACATACCCGGCATTTCAGCAGTCTCTCCGCCGATGAGGGCGCATCCAGAGAGCTCACAGCCTTTTGCGATTCCTGAAACGACCTCAGTTGCTCGTTCTACGTCGAGTTGTCCACATGAGAAATAGTCGAGGAAAAATAAGGGTTCTGCTCCTTGAACTAAAATGTCATTGACGCTCATGGCTACCAGATCAATGCCGATGGTGCTATGCCGGTCAAGGTCAAGAGCGAGTCTCAACTTAGTTCCGACCCCATCTGTTCCTGTCACCAGGATGGGTTGCTTGTAGTGTTTAGGAATTTCGAATAAAGCACCAAACCCGCCGATCCCGCCGAGCAAACCATCCCTTTTTGTCTTAGCGGCTAGCGGCTTAATGTTTTTGACCAGTTTTTCGCCTGCGTCTATATCAACTCCAGCTGCTTTATATGAGAGTTTTTCGTTTGCCACTATCGGTTGCTCGCTTTATTGATGACTTATTAACAAAATGTCACTGAAGTCTTTTGTTTGGTTAACACGATTAGCATCTAAGTGTAGACTCAGACCCTGATAGAATTCTTTGTAATGATATTGAATTCTACCTAAACTCAATTTGGTTTTCTTTGTTAATTAGCCCTGTTTCTGAAAGTGATGCTCTTAAGAGCAGGCGTGTCCACCACATTAGATCTAATACTGAAATGACTCATGTATCAACTAGCTTTTCAACTTAAAACAGCTCCACCCCCGTCTATTGACAACTACGTCATTGGGCAAAATCGCGAGCTCGTTGCAACAATTGAGGAGTTTTTAAAGGGTCGCAGTGATATAAGATTTTTATATTTATGGGGTTTGGCAAACTCCGGTAAAACACATTTATTGCGTGCTGCAGGAGCAGCATGGGAGGCCTTAGGTCATGGGGTCTGTTACGACATACGCTTAATTGAAGGTCATACTTTGAATGATGAACTTTGCGTCTGCGTTGATGATATTGACCATTTAAATGCTGATGAGCAAATTGAATTTTTTAATATCTATAACGAGATAAGAAATTGCGGTGGCCGTATGGTGGTGACTGGCAGTCAGCCTCTATCCGCCCTTGACCTGAGGGCGGATGTTCTCACTCGATTGGGCTGGGGATTGGTATACCAGGTTTTGCCCCTGGATGATGCTCAAAAAACAGAAGCCTTGGTGGAATATGCAAAGTTACGCGGGTTTGACATGTCTACGGAAGTGATTGCCTTCGTGTTGGCCAGGTATCCAAGGGATCTTCGCAGTCTTATTGCCTTGCTGGATGGTCTGGATCGATACTCTATGGAGCTAAAAAGAAGCGTTACGATTCCTTTGGTTAAATCGTTCTTTGATGTAAACGATTAACTTGATGATCTTGGGGATATAGTTTTACAAAAATAAAACCGATAAGGTGGTCGTATGAAGTTAGTACTATTTGATTTAGATAACACATTACTTGATGGCGACAGTGATTTTGAATGGGCTCAATTTCTGATCGAAAAAAAGATTCTTGACAAAGATAGTTACGAGAGTCGCAATGAACAGTTTTACCGAGCGTATCAAAGTGGCACCCTCGATATTATGGAGTTTCTTGATTTTCAATTGCGACCACTTAGTCAATATTCACGTCATCAATTAAACGACTGGCACAAAGATTTTATGCGGGAGAAAATCCACCCTATGATTAAAGATCCAGCACGCGAATTGGTGCATCGGTTTGAAGGGGAATTGATTGCAATCGTCACAGCGACGAACGCATTTATCACGCGACCTATCGCAGATGAATTTGGTGTTAAGCATTTAATCGCTACTGATCTTGAAGAGAAGAAAGGGGAGTTTACGGGTCGTGTTGTCGGCCTTCCTTCTTTCAAAGAAGGAAAAGTGAAACGGGTGGATTCATGGTTAAGTTCTATTGGTTTTGCCAAACATAGTTTTGAGGAAAGTCTATTTTTCAGCGATTCAATTAACGATTTGCCGTTACTTGAGGAGGTCCATACGCCCGTTGCAGTGAACCCGGACCCAAGATTATTGGCTCATGCAGAGTCAAAAGGGTGGGAGGTACTTCATCTGCATGGAGAAAATTAAGTTTAAATGGTAAGAATGAGTCAACAGTCAGCTCTAATTAGCGTGGCTTGTGTGAGTATTTTTACCTCCATCATATGTATTGGCTTCGGTAGTGTATCTATTCCAATTGGACTGATGTTTCAGAGTGTCCGCGAGGCTGATGGAGTGCATTGGACGGTGCTCTCTCAATTACGATTTCCTCGAGTCCTGGTCGCGTTTACGTCTGGCGCTTTACTTGCGATGTCAGGTTGTTTGCTTCAAACGTTGTTACGTAATCCTTTAGCAGATCCCTATATATTTGGTATTTCTAGTGGCGCTTCGCTCGGCGTGCTTAGCGCCCTAGTGTTTGCGGTACCATCCTACTCGGTCGCACTTGGCTTTTTTGGCGCTAGTTTGGTAATCGGTTTGGTTGCCTTCATGGCA
Source organism: Betaproteobacteria bacterium TMED22 (assembly GCA_002167745.1). GTDB lineage: Bacteria > Pseudomonadota > Gammaproteobacteria > Burkholderiales > Eutrophovitaceae > Eutrophovita. The sequence continues at coordinate 22,275 of NHCB01000005.1, read as the reverse complement.
CATAAAGGCTCTGATTGGAATCCTTATCGCTTGATTCTGACCGGGGTCATGGTATCTGCTGGCTTAAATGCATTGATTAGTTTAATCCTGGTATTATCCCCGCCAAATATGATGAAAGGTATGATCTTTTGGATGATGGGAGATCTAACCTATGCAGAACCCCGAGCTTGGGTCGGTGCACTCATCATTTTGATCATCGCATTTGGCGTTATTTTCGGCCGAGCCTTGGATGCCATGTCACTCGGTTCCGAACGAGCGCGCGCGATCGGCATATCGGTGAATCGGCTCGAGTATGCAATTTACCTTTTGGCGTCCTTCGCTGCGGTTGCTGTCGTTGTGGAGGGAGGAGCGATTGGTTTTGTTGGTCTTGTGGTGCCTCATATCATTCGAATGACTGGTATTTGGTGTCACCGTTACCTAATCCCTATGTCTGCTTTTACCGGAGGGGCTTTGGTTGTCGTTGCAGACACTATGGCACGTTCTTTATGGGCGCCCCTGCAGTTACCCGTCGGTGTAATGACTGCCTTACTTGGCGTTCCCATTTTGATTTACTTACTGAATAAACGCAGTGATGTTAGAAGTTAATAGTCTTGACGTTGTTGTTGACGGTAAGGTGCTTTTACGCGACCTGTCATTTATCGTTGAGTTAGGTCAAAGCTGGGCAATTTTAGGTGCAAACGGAACAGGAAAATCATCTTTGCTTAGACTTTTGTCGGGCATAACCAAACCAGCTGAGGATGATGTGTTTGTTGAAGATGTGGCGTTATCGTCTTTCTCCCAAAAATCTCTAGCTAAAGAAGTTGGTCTTCTACCTCAGTTTGAGGATCACAACTATTGGGGCTCGGTTTCTGAGTATGTTGGGTTGGGGCGTTTCGCTCATGCTGCTGGACTTTTTGGTCAGTCAGAGAATGATCAGTTAATTACCAAAAAATCCCTGGAAAATTTCGAGATAGGAAATTTGTCCCACAGAGAATATCGAGGTCTGTCGGGAGGGGAGCGACAGCGCACACGTTTGGCGAGCTTGATGGCGCAAGACCCAAGAATATTCCTCTGGGATGAGCCCTTGGAAAACTTAGATTATTCTGGACAAATGAAATTTTTATCTTGGTTGGTTGGAATTGTTAGCACGAGAGATAAGGCGTCTATGATGGTGATACATGATATTAACTTGGTGAGTCGTTTTTTTACGCACACACTCATGGTGTTTCCAGATGGTGGTTATCTCGCTGGAGTTTGCGATGAGATTATGAACTGTAAGAATTTAAGTACGCTATATCAAACACGTTTTGATCAGGTGATGCATGACGGCGCTAGCCTATTTGTGCCAGGTTTTTGAAAAGGTATGCGTTATAATCGAGTTTGTGTGAGTAGAGCTTACGTGTCGAGGCACGGTTTAATGGATCAATGATCAAGCGTCTAATTGGTAGGCTGATGGGGCAACCGTCAGAAAAAGGAAGTCGTCCTCTACGAATCTCCTCTGACGAGCACAATATAGAGGTCGGTCAGATCAGTCCATGTGCATCCCGTATCATTACCAACCTGCATCAAGCTGGTTATGAGGCTTATCTTGTAGGGGGTGCGGTTCGTGATTTATTGTTGGGGTTTGTTCCGAAAGATTTCGACGTTGTGACTGATGCGACGCCTGAGGAGATTAGGAGGGTTTTTCGGAATTCACGAATTATAGGCCGACGTTTTCGGTTGGTTCATGTTTATTGCGGTAGAGATATGGTTGAGGTGTCTACGTTTCGAGCTCCGCACAAGACATCTAGCTCAAAAGACCGTAAAGGACGCCTTTTGCATGACAATACTTTCGGATCGATTAATGAAGATGCGATTCGAAGGGACTTTACCGTAAATGCGCTTTTTTATGATCCTCGGTCTGGAGAGGTATTGGATTTTTGCGGTGGATATGTAGATACGCAGAAGAATTTGCTTCGGATTATTGGCGCTCCAGTTCAGCGATACCGCGAAGATCCTGTTCGGATGTTGCGGGCGATCAGACTATCTGAAAAACTCGGTTTAACCATTGACTCCAAAACCAAGTCACCATTTAAAAAGCAAGCCGGATTACTGGATGGCGTTCCGAGCGCTCGTTTATATGATGAATTTATAAAGGTCGTAAAAAGTGGCTCATTGGCTTCTGCGGTAGAGCAAATAGTCAATTTTGGCTTTCATTCTGCATTTTTTTCAAAATTAGATAGGGTTAAGGAGCGATCGAAGGAAGGAGATTTTTTAAGATTAATCTATAAAAAGACCGACGACCGAATTAACCATGGGAAGTCTGTGTCGCCGGCATTCTTATTTGCCGGAGTTTTTTGGCCTGAGGTGAATAAGCGGTGGAATTATGTAGCCAGCGATCCGAAGTATATGGGTGCGCTTGTTCGGGCCATTGAGGAAGTAAGTGATGTTTTGAGTCAAACGTTTATTCCGAAAAGACTCATTGCTGATATCCGCGATATTTGGTATCTCCAAGGCCGTCTTCTGAATAGAAGGGGAAAGAAGCCTACTCAGGTGCTACGGCATCAAAAATTTCGTGCAGCTTATGATTTTTTGCAGTTAAGGGGGATTTCGGGAGAGGTTCCCCAGGAACTCGTAGATTGGTGGACGCAATTTCAGGAGCTCGAACCACAAGACAGAGAGGCTTGGTTGGAACGTAATACACAGTTAGGGGTGAACGAGCCAAAAAAACGTTTACGACGTCGATCTAGGAAAAAACGAAGTACCGAAATCTCTTGAAATCAGTGAAGCGGAATTTATCGAGGGAGGTGGCGTATGTCGGCCTTGGATCAAACCTCAGTAATCCAAAACGTAATGTGAATGATGCATTAGCGGAGATAGGTCAGCTGAGACATGTTGAGTTAATCGCAACATCCTCTTTGTATCGATCCGAGCCTGTAGGTGTTGTTGATCAGCCGAGATTTATAAATGCTGTGTGTAAGGTGCTCGTCAGTGTGGGGCCTGATACATTGCTCCATTTTTTGCTGGATATTGAGGCTAAGTTCGGGCGGATAAGAACGATGCAAAATGGACCACGAATAATCGATTTGGATGTTTTGTTATACGGGGAACTCAGATACGTTTCTCCAAATGTTTCTGTTCCCCATCCGCGGATGTTTTCGAGAGCTTTTGTGTTGAAGCCATTATTAGAGATCGAGCCAGACATGCGTATGTCGAAAAATTTTATCTCAATGGTCAGTAAGGAAGTCCTGAACGATCCTTCGGTAACAAAAGTATAGAAAGTACGGAATGATCTATGCACAAAGTTAGAGCAGACCACTAAATTTCGAACAAGGCTATAATGCTCATCGAATTCCTGATGCGTAGGTAAGGTGTTGTGCGAAGGTGTGATTGTAAGCCATGATATTTTCCAGCTGGAGGATCGCAACTAGTAAAATGTCACTTTCAGGATGTTAAAGAGGCAAAGAATAAATCAAATAGGGGAATTGACTAGACGGTTTAGTACCTCTGGTCGCAGTCAAAAACTGTGAAGGAGTGATAATGGCGAAAGTAACAACCTCAACGCTAGAAAAAATGCGTGCTGAAAACGATCCGATAACGATGTTGACATGTACCGATGCCAGTTTCGCCGGCATGCTTGATGCGGCTGAAATTGACCTTTTATTGATTGGAGATTCTCTTGGGATGGTTGTTCAAGGGGAGAGTTCGACACTAGGCGTCACCATGGAGGATATGGTCTATCACACTCGCTGCGTAGCTAAGGCGACAAGTCGCGCATTGATTGTTGGCGATCTGCCTTTTGGCAGCTATCAACGAAGTCCTGAACAGGCTTTTGACAACGCGGTTGAATTGATGGCTGCAGGTGCGCATATGGTCAAACTCGAAGGCGGTGAGGTAATGGCCGAGACGGTCAATTTTGTTGTGGAGCGCGGGATACCGGTTTTTGGGCATATTGGTTTAACGCCACAGTCCGTTCACGCTTTAGGCGGGTTTAAGATTCAAGGTAAGACCGCAGAGGCTATCGACGAATTAGTCGGAGCTGCAAGGGCACTTGAATCAGCAGGCGCATCTGGATTGGTGCTCGAGTTGGTACCCAATGAGGTAGGTAAAAGGGTAACGGAGGCGGTCAATATCCCGATAATTGGTATTGGCGCAGGACCATTTTGCTCTGGTCAAGTCTTGAACTTGTACGATATGTTGGATATTTATCAAGGACGAAAACCTAAATTCGTTAAGAATTTCATGATGGGCGCTCCTTCAATATTGGATGCGGTCAAGGCTTATGCTTCAGAAGTTAAAGCGGGGACATTTCCAGCGCCTGAGCACTGCTTCTCATAGGATGTCACCGATCTTAAAAATTGCGCTTTAAGGAGAGGTAGAGTTATGGAAGTGATTAGCACGATATCCGAGCTTAGGGCGCGACTAACATCTGAACCACGCGTATGCTGTGTTCCAACCATGGGAAATATTCATGATGGCCATTTAAGTTTGGTTCGGATTGGTAAAGCACGAGCGCCGACTGTCGTGACCACAATCTTTGTCAATCGCCTTCAATTTAGCCAAGGTGATGATTTTGAACAATATCCTCGAACATTTGAGGACGATTGTTCAAAGCTGGAGGCACTAGGTAATGATATTGTCTTTTGTCCAAACGAAGAGGAAATGTATCCTGAACCGCAAGCATTCTTTATTGATCCGCCAAAAATCGCTAAGCGTTTAGAGGGGCGGTTTAGGCCGGGACACTTTCGTGGTGTCTGTACCGTCGTTTCCAAATTATTTAATGCCGTTCAACCCCAATTAGCTGTTTTTGGAAAAAAAGACTATCAACAACTCGCCATTATTAGAGAATTAACAGAACAACTTTGTTTCCCTATCGATATTGTTTCAGCTGAAACTGTCCGTGCGGACGACGGATTAGCTCTATCTTCTAGAAATCGATTTTTGACAGAGATCGAGCGAAAAGAAGCACCGAGAATGAGAGATACAATGAACAGTATTAAATCTGCAATTCTCGAGGGAGACCGAAAGTATGTTGCGATGGAGTATGCCGCTGGCGCTCGGCTTGCGCGATATGGTTGGAATGTTGATTATGTAGTGATTCGTGCTCAAAAGGGTCTACGCAGGCCTTCGGAGGATGAAACTAAATTGGTTGTTCTTGGTGCAGCGACTTTGGGGTCGACGCGATTAATTGATAATTTAGAAATTAACGTCGACTAAGTCAACGCAGTCATGTCTAGTGGGTGTCCAATTATCGGTTTCTACAGTCCCTCGGAGGACGAAACGATTTGGAAAACGCGTATCGAGGATGATTCACCAGATTTTAGGTTTGAGCTTCTTGAGCATGTCGAACAAAAGCAATGTGTTAAATATGCTTTGGTCTGGAGTCCGCCTAATGGACTACTTCAAAATTTTGAAAACTTGAAAGCAATTTTCGTTTTAGGAGCTGGTGTTGATGCGTTGCTGAGGGATCCTCACTTGCCTCAAGTGCCTATTGTTCGTCTCGAGGATGCAGGAATGGCAACACAAATGGCGCACTATGTGATTTACGGAGTCCTTCGTTTCCAAAGGCATTTTGAGACTTATCAGGACTTTCAGAATAATCGACACTGGGAGCCTTTAACCAACATTGAACCGATAGAACGGTTCGTAGTTGGGATCATGGGTTTAGGTGCCATCGGCGCGGTGGTGGCTAAGCAGGTCTCGAGGTTAGGATTTCCTGTCTTGGGCTGGAGTGCTTCACCAAAAGAGATAGATGGTATTCGCACATTTCATGGCGACGGCGGTTTATCGAGATTTCTATCTGAGACAAAGGTTGTGGTTAATTTACTCCCTTTGACGACAGCAACTGAAAAATTTATCAATAAAAATTTTTTTAGCCGTATGTCGACAAACTCTTTTTTAATTAATATTGGCCGAGGCGGTCACTTAATAGAGTATGACCTGTTGCAGGCCTTAGACGATAAGTTGATCGCAGGAGCAATGTTGGATGTTTTCGAGCGGGAACCTCTATCGATGGAAAGTCCTTTATGGGATCATCCAAAGGTAATCGTCACACCTCATATTTCTGGGATCACATTACCTCAAGTTGCACTTGATCAAATCATAGGTAATATTCGGCTTCTGGAAGCTGGTAGCGTGCCACTGGGTTTAGTTGATAGGAAAAAAGGCTACTGACAGTCAGCAATAATTAAACTGAACTAATTTTGTAATCAGAAAAATCTTCGCGTAATTTAGTTTTTAAAATCTTTCCTGTGGCGGTATGAGGTATTTCAGCAACAAATACGACGTCATCCGGAATGCACCACTTAGCAACTTTTCCTAAAAAAAACTCTAAAACTTCTTCCCGACTTAAAGCGGAATTTTGTTTTTTTACAACGATCAGTAATGGACGTTCATCCCATTTTGGGTGAGGCATGGCTATTACGGCAGCTTCTATAATCTCGGGGTGTGAGACCGCAGTATTTTCAATTTCAATGGAGCTGATCCACTCTCCACCAGATTTGATCACATCTTTAGATCGGTCGGTAATTTGCAAGTATCCGTCGGGGTCGATCGTTGCTACATCTCCAGTATCGAACCAACCTAGGTCACGTTCATCTTGAATTAAGACTGATTCGGTTTGTTGGAAGTAGTTGCTTAGCACATTTGGGCCTCTCACTAATAAATCACCAAATGTCTTTCCATCCCAGGGGAGTTCATTACCCCCATCGTCAACGATTTTCATTTCGACGCCGAAAAGTACTTTGCCTTGTTTTCCTTTGAACGCTAACTGGGCCTCACGCTCAAGTGCAACGTGTTTCGCTTTGAACGTATTGAAGGTGCCAAGTGGACTCAGCTCTGTCATTCCCCAAGCGTGAGCTACCTCAACGTTATGATCCATCTCAAATGATCGGATCATTGAGTCGGGACATGCCGAGCCACCAACAACAATACGTTTGAGGCTTGGAAGCTTTAATTGATTATCTTTTAGGTGAGACTCTAATCCGGCCCAAATTGTGGGCACCCCAGCGGATAGCGTGACGTCTTCTTCCTCCATTAGTTGATATAAGCTTTGTCCATCCATGGCGGGGCCTGGGAACACTATTTTTGAGCCTGTCATCGTGCACACGTAGGGCAGGCCCCATGCGTTCACGTGGAACATAGGAACAATCGGCATAATTACATCTTGCGCTGAGATATTAAACGCATCCGGCATAGCAGCCGTGTACGTATGAATCATTGTCGACCGGTGAGAATACAACACGCCTTTTGGATTGCCAGTTGTGCCGGACGTGTAGCACAGGGATGAGGCGCTGTGCTCATCAAACGTTGGCCACTCGAATTCATCAGACTGGTCTGAGATAAGCGCCTCATATGAGATCCAATTGGTTAAGGATGTCTTGAGGTCAGTTTTATCGGTGAGGATAATGATTTTCTCGACGGTTGGTAGTTGCGGCGAGAGTTTTTCGACCAATGGGATAAATGTTTCATCGATGAACAATAATTTATCTTCGGCATGATTGATGATGTAGCTTATTTGTTCGGGAAATAAGCGTGGATTAATTGTGTGGCTGATAGCGCCAATACCAGAGATGCCGAAATAGGCCTCGTAATGCCTGTGAGTATTCCAAGCCAGTGTGCCCAATCGATCCCCAGGGCGAGCTCCGAGCTTTACAAGAGCGTTCGCAAATTGACAAGTTCTTGCGTGAGCTTCACGGTATGTGTATCGATGGATCTCGCCACTGACCATTCTACTCACGATTTCCGAGTCTCCGTTATACCGATCCGCGTGCTGTAAAAGGCTCGATATCAATAGCGGCATATTCATCATTTGGCCATGCATACTTTTTCCTTACTAAGACAACTGATTCAAAATCTATTAATGATAAGTGATCTTTGGGTTCGTAATGATATCGAAAAAAGATAAAGCGAACAGTATGATCACAACCTAATTCTAAAAATAACGTCACAAAATAAAATTGAATGAGAACGTGAGCCCTGAGCTTTTTTGAAGATGCTTATTATGATCGACTTTGCGGCATCCACAGAATCTTAAAGAAGGCAGTGATAGAATCGTATTGCACTGGTCTTGCGGCGGTTAATTCCGCGCTGAAATCTCTGCTGGAAAAACTCGTATGTCGAAGATGTGCCGTTTCGAATGAAGTTGTTTTAGCTTATCGATTTAGATTAAGGATTTAAGTTTTGGAATTTTTTCTCATTACGTTACTGAATAGTTTGTCTTACGGATTGTTGCTATTCATGCTGTCGTCGGGTTTGACACTAATTTTTAGCATGATGGGCGTTCTAAATTTCGCACACGCTAGTTTCTACATGTTAGGGGCCTATTTTGCGTACCAAACTGGACTAGTGTTTGGATTTTGGCCAGCCTTATTTCTTGCGCCAATTTTAGTTGGGATTGTAGGCGCAATTACTGAACGCTATGGACTGCGTAAGGTGCATCAATTTGGGCACGTAGCGGAGCTTTTATTTACTTTTGGATTAGCGTATGTAATCGAAGAAGTAGTTCATCTTATATGGGGAAGGGCACCAGTTGACTATCGGATTCCCGAGTCGTTGAACTTTACGCTGTTCACCTTATTCAACACACAATATCCAGCGTATCGGGCATTTATGATGTTAGTGTCCATTGGGATGTTGATCTCGTTATTTTTAGTCCTCACGAAAACTCGCATTGGAATGATCGTTCAGGCATCCCTGACGCATCCAGATATGGTGCAAGCGCTGGGGCACAATGTGCCTCGCGTATTCATGTTTGTGTTTGCAGGTGGTTGTGCACTTGCTGGTTTGGCTGGAGTTCTGGGTGGAAACCTGTTTATCACTGAACCTGGTATGGCATTTGCTGTGGGATCCATAGTTTTTGTTGTCGTTGTTTTGGGTGGTATGGGGTCACTCGTGGGCGCGTTTATCGCTTCATTATTAATTGGATCCATCCAGACTTTTTCAGTAGCTCTAGATTTATCGTTCCTAGATTTGATGATTGGTCTTGGTGTCACGATTGATCCTGATTCAAATTGGTACGGAGGTTTATCCATCACCATTTCGCAAATGGCTCCGGTGTTGCCCTATCTTTTAATGGTATTGATGCTCATTGTCCGACCGCGGGGTCTGATGGGTACGAGAGAGGGCTAGAATGAGTGATGCATTAACTAAAGCTCGTTTATTATTATGGGGCGGAGCGGCATTCCTATTTCTGCTCCTACCTCTTGTTTTTTCTGGTGGATTCTCTCTTTCAATGCTCTCCCAGATGGGAATCATGGTCATCTTTGCGCTGTCCTACAACATGCTTCTTGGACAAACTGGACTTTTGTCATTTGGCCATGCCGTCTATTTTGGTCTTGCAGCATTTGTAACTGCGCATGCGATCAATTTCGTTGAGGTCGGAGCTCTTGGCTTGCCTATTTCGCTTATGCCTCTAGTGGGCGGTATGACGGGATTATTTTTTAGTTTGATTTTAGGGTTCGTCACGACCAGGAGGCCAGGAACGCCTTTCGCCATGATTTCTCTTGGCATTGCTGAAATGGTCGCGGCGAGTGCATTGATGTTTACGACTTTTTTCGGTGGCGAAGGCGGGATTGTAACGAATCGGACGGCTGGTGGAGTCAACTGGGGAATTTCCTACGGTCCGCAAATTCAGGTTTATTACTTGATTGCGGTTTGGTGTTTTGTCTCTATGGTTTTAATGTTTGCGATTACTCGGACTCCCTTGGGACGGATCGCAAATGCGGTACGAGATAATCCAGAGCGCGCGCAGTTTGTGGGATACAACCCGACTCGGGTTAGATGGATCATGATGAGTTTGGCAGGTTTTTTTGCTGGTATCGCAGGCGCGTTGGCAACAATTAACTACGAAATCATCACCGCTGAGGCTTTGGGGCTTATGGCTTCAGGAAATGTCGTGTTAATGGCCTTCATTGGAGGTATTGGTCAATTTTGGGGACCAATAATCGGAGCAGTATTGGTGACTTGGCTTCAGTCCGCACTGTCTAATTTTACGCAAGCATGGCTTTTGTATTTTGGTCTCCTTTTCTTGCTGATCATTTTGTTCTCTCCAGGAGGAATTTCGAATCTTGTCACGATTCACTTGCCAGCCTGGCGCGCAGGTGTGGTTAAACGATTGATGCCCTCATACGGTTATGCACTGTTGACGGGAGGGCTTACGCTGATTGGTGTTATTGGTGTGATTGAATTGCTGTATCGCGGTGCTTTATTTGTAGGAGTACACGCCGTAATTCCGTGGATAGCCTCTGGTTTAATGATTTTAATTGGAGGATTCTTCCTGAGACGGGCGATCCGTGCAGTGCGACAGGTCTGGGACGATTTATCTCCAGAACTGGCGAGATGGAGTTAGGTGAAACAATGAACCCTAAAGCTCTAGTACTCAGCGATGTTCGAAAGCAATTCGGGCAGACTAAAATTATTAACGGCGTTAATCTTGAAATAGTCGCTGGTGAGCGACATGCGCTGATTGGTCCAAACGGCGCAGGTAAGTCCACCTTGTTTAATTTGATCAGCGGACGTTTCCCAGTGTCTTCCGGCTCGATATCGCTTCATGGGTCCGAGATCACCAACAAAGAACCTCAAGTGATTAATCGCCTTGGGCTTTCGAGAAGTTTCCAAATCACTAATATTTTTCCAAAGCTGAGCGTATTTGAAAATTTAAGATGTTCAGTGCTTTGGGCTTTGGGCTATCGCTATTCTTTTTTCCGCAGGGTATCCGCTCTTCACGATGCTCGGGAGAGTGCAGAGCAGACATTAGCTATGATTGGATTAGAGAATCGTCGAAAAAAGATGGCGGGCGAATTAACGTATGCAGAGCAAAGAGCTCTTGAGATAGGTATTACGATCGCATCTGGTGCGGATGTGGTCCTACTGGATGAGCCGACAGCGGGCATGAGTCGTTCAGAGACAGATGCTGCTGTAGCACTTATTTCTCGAGTGACTGAGGGAAAGACACTGCTGATGGTGGAGCACGATATGGGCGTTGTTTTCAATATCGCTGATCGGATTTCAGTGCTTGTTTACGGTGAAGTCATCGCTACTGGCACACCGGATGAGATTAGAATGAACAAAAAGGTTCAGGAGGCGTATCTGGGTACGCAACTTGAAGAGGATGAGGGGTCGCTGACATGAGGAAAATTATGCTTCAAGTGTCAGATTTGCATGCTTACTACGGAAAAAGCCACGTATTGCAAGGTGTGGATTTGTATGTCGGCGAAGGAGAAATAGTCAGCCTTCTCGGTCGAAACGGAGTCGGTCGATCTACAACGGTCAAGGCGATAATGGGACAAGTTGAGCATACTGGAGACATTAATTTTCAGAATCAATCCCTTTCGGGATTGGAAAGTCATGCGATCGCCCGAAAGGGATTAGGTTATGTTCCAGAAAATAGAGATATATTCCCTTCATTGACCGTGAGACAAAATTTATTACTCGGTCTGAAGTCAGGAAAACAGCAGTCACGGTGGTCAGAAGACGACATGTATGTTTTATTTCCAAGACTTAAAGAAAGACTGCATGCTCCAGCTGGAGTTTTGTCGGGTGGCGAGCAGCAAATGCTCACTTTGTGTCGAACTTTAATGGGCAATCCTGAATTGGTCATGATAGATGAACCAACCGAGGGCCTAGCACCGAAGATTGTCGAGCAAATGGCGGTTTTATTTGGAGAAATTTCAAAGCGAGGAGTATCGATATTGCTAGTTGAGCAAAAGCTCACGATCGCTTTGCGCATCTCTCAAAGACTCTACGTGATGGGTCACGGTCATATTGTGTTTGAGGGTTCGCCTGATGACCTTCAAGCCGATGAATCTGTCCGTAAAGAGTGGCTTGAAGTGTAACGTTAGTTTTGAATTTTAAATTCGGCCTGAGAGCCGAAAGATTTGATTGGGGAAATAGTCATGTCAGAAGTGGTGAGTTATGAGGTGCGCGGTTCGATTGGATTGATCCAAATTAAAAATCCGCCGGTTAATGCATTGTCCGTCAATAAGGGTGTGCTTCAAGGTCTTTTAGATGCCATTAAATCCGGTGATCACGACCCACAGGTTAATGCGTTTTTATTAATTGGCGGCGGTAAAAACTTTTCGGGTGGTGCAGACATATCAGAGTTTGGTAAGCCTAAGGTTCCTGGAATGGCGACCTTGGCAGATCTATTGGCTTATATGGATACGGTTACCAAGCCTATCGTGGCTGCGTTATCGGGACCTACGATGGGTGGAGGTTTTGAGCTGAGCTTGACGTGTCATTATCGTTTGGCTAGTCAAGAGACTATTGTGGCTTTGCCAGAAGTTAAGCTGGGGATTTTGCCGGGGGCAGGGGGTACACAACGGCTACCAAGAATTATTGGTGCGGAGAAGGCCTTGGAATTGATTACATCAGGTGCTTTTATACCTGCACAAGACGCCAAGTCTTTAGGTATTGTCGATGAGGTTATTGATGGGAATTTGTTAGAAGACTCAATCAAGTGGATCAAGCGTGCATTGCGGTGTGGATTGCCAGTGGCTAGGGTAAGCGAGCGTTCTGTTAAAACTGCTATAGATGCAAAAGACTTTATTACGAAAGCGACAGGAGTCGCAGAGAAGAAATGGCGTGGTTATCCAGCACCTTTGCGGATCGTTGAATGTATTGATGCAGCTATCAACAAATCTTTTAAAGAAGGCATTCAGATTGAGCGTAAAAATATCGAGGAGCTCATTCTAACTGACGAATCAAGGTCCCTTAGACATCTATTTTTTGCGGAGCGTCAGGCTAACAAAGTGGTTGGGATTTCCAAAGAGACTCCTATAGCAAAGATTCAAACTGTATCCGTGATCGGGGCCGGGACTATGGGGACCGGAATCGCAATGAATTTTTTGAATGTTGGTATTCCTGTGACTATCGTTGACACCAATGATGAAATACTTCAAAAAGGTATTGATACGATCAACAAGAATTATCTCTCAACGGTAGCAAAAGGAAGGTTAAGTGCAGAGGATCATGATCGTAGAGTTGGGCTCCTAACGGGGAGTACGCAATTGTCGGCAGTTTCTCAATCTGATTTAGTGGTTGAGGCTGTTTTTGAGGAAATGGCAGTTAAGAAAATGATTTTTCGTGAACTGGATTCTGTCGCAAAACCTTCCGCTATTTTAGCGACTAACACGTCCACTTTGGACGTTAATGAGATTGCCTCTGTCACGAGACGGCCAGAGCAAATTATTGGCTTGCATTTCTTTAGTCCAGCCAATGTGATGCGGTTATTGGAAGTAGTACGAGCAGAGAAAACTTCGCCAGAAGTTGTTGCAACATCGATGAGTCTCGCCAAGAAAATCAAAAAAATTCCCGTTTGCGTTGGGGTCTGTGATGGCTTTGTTGGGAATCGTATGATTCATACCTACTTGAGAGAGGCGGAGTATCTCATTGAGGAGGGTGCGCTGCCAGAACAAGTCGATCACGCAATTGAATCATTCGGTTTTGCTATGGGGCCTTTTCGAATGTGTGACTTGGCTGGTCTTGACATTGGATGGGCTATTCGAAAAAGGAAAAAATCTGAAGGGTTGGTGATTAAGCGTTATGTCTCAATACCGGACCATTTATGTGAAAGAGGATGGTTTGGTCAAAAGACGGGGGGCGGATATTACACATATGAATCGGGGAGTCGTGCGCCGATCGTTAATCCAGAGGTCAATGCGATCGTCGAGGCTGCCTCAGAGGAAAAAGGCATTACTCGACGATCAATTGAGGCGCATGAAATCGTTGATAGGCTAATGTTTGCCCTAATCAATGAAGGTGCCAACATAATAGCTGAGGGGGTGGCTCAACGAGCCTCGGATATCGATGTGATTTATGCAGCTGGATACGGGTTTCCCCGTTACCGGGGTGGGCCGATGTTTTACGCTCAGACCGTAGGACTGTTGCATGTAGTTGAGGGTATTGAGCGATATTCCAAGCAAGCTTATGGGGATCATTGGCAGGTTTCACCGTTTTTAGCTCAGTTAGTGCAAAAAAATCAGACGTTCGGGTAGGTCTAAAGTTAAATTTTTATTTAGGAGTAGTCGATTATGGATGCGGTTATTGTAGATACAGTACGGACGCCACTATGTAAAAGTTGGAAGGGCGCAATGAATATGACTCACGGAGCTACGCTTGGTGGGCACGTAGTTAAGACGCTTGTTGATCGCTCAGGAATCGATCCTAATGAGGTGGAAGATGTTGTCATGGGTTGTGCGAATCCGGAGGGAGCTACTGGGCAAAATATAGCGCGACAAATTGCGATCAGAGCGGGATTGCCTGTGACGGTTTCAGGATTAACTATAAATCGCTTCTGTTCATCGGGGTTACAGACTGTCGCGCTCGCCAGTCAGCGTCTACTTGCGGGCGAAGATGGCATCTATGTGGCTGGAGGTGTTGAGTCAATCTCATGCGTTCAAAATCAGATGAACACGTCTTTGATAGAAGACGCTTGGCTCAATGAGCATAAACCCGAGATATATTGGCCGATGTTGCAAACTGCAGAGACTGTTGCAAAACGTTATCAAATCTCGAGGGAGGAGCAAGATCGTTATGGTGCTGAGAGTCAAAATCGAGCAGAGCGCGCGGTAAGTCAAGGCTTGTTTTCGGATGAAATTATTCCCATAACAACTACCATGAGGATTGTTGATAAAGAAACGGGTCAGGAGCAAGTTAAAGAGGTGACGGCGACGAATGATGAGGGCATCCGACCCGGAACAACTTATGAGTCAATCTCCCAAATTAAACCTGCTGTCGAAAACGGTGTTATTGCAGCTGGAAATGCAAGTCAGTTTTCGGACGGTGCCTCTGCTCAATTAATTATGAGTGATAAAGCTGCTGCATCGCATGGTCTAAAACCATTAGGTATTTTTAGAGGTTTTGCGGTAGCGGGACTAGAACCTGATGAAATGGGTATAGGGCCAGTTTACGCAATACCTAAACTATTAAAACAAACCGGACTGACGCTTGGTGATATTGATTTATGGGAGCTGAATGAGGCATTTGCAGTTCAAGTGCTCTACTGTCGAGACCAGCTGGGTATTCCAAGTGATCGACTAAATGTCAACGGGGGCGCTATCGCACTGGGTCATCCTTATGGCGTCAGTGGCAGTCGTTTGGTTGGTCATGGGTTACTCGAGGGACGCAGGCGAGGAGCAAAGTTTGTCGTTGTCACGATGTGTATTGGTGGAGGAATGGGTGCGGCAGGATTATTTGAAGTTGTTCACTAGACGAGGGCGAGTAATATTTTGAGGTAAGTCATAAATTTAAGAGATGAGGTTTTTTCCATGAGCTTGAGAGATTTGCAAAATTTAGAAGGAAGAGTTGCCTTAATTACCGGCGGCTCACGTGGCCTCGGTTTACAAATGGCAGAGGTGCTTGGCGAACTTGGTGCAACACTAGTAATTACAGCACGTAAGGAGGCTGAACTTGAGGAAGCGGTCGTATCCTTAAAGAGTCAGTCAGTTAAAGTTGAGGCGATGGTGAATGACTTGCAGGACGCTGATTCAGTTCAGCCTATGGTGGAGGATATTTTGGCTCGTCATGGTCAAATTGACATAGTCGTGAACAATGCTGGAGCCGCTTGGGGGGCAAAAGCAGAGGATCATCCTTTAGATGCATGGCACAAGGTGATTAACCTGAATCTTACCGCACCTTTTTTGTTGAGTCAGATAGTTGGCAAACTATCGATGATTCCGCGTCAGTATGGGAAGATCATCAATATCGCATCTATTGCCGGTTTGGTCGGCACAGAGCCTGGTTTCATGCCAACGATTGCGTATAACTCAAGTAAGGGTGGTGTTGTTAACTTTACTCGGTCACTTGCCGCTGAGTGGGCGCAACATAACATTACCGTTAATGCCATTGCGCCAGGCGTTTTCCCCTCAAAAATGTCTGCTGGAATGATTGACCGTGCTGAAGAGCACATCATGAACCAAACACCAATGAGAAAATTTGGTGGTAACGAAGATTTGAAGGGTGTAACGGCATTGCTCGCGACTGATGCTTCAGGATTTCTAACAGGACAAATCATTGCGGTCGACGGTGGTTACGTTGCCGTCTAGTCGAGTATTAAAATAATTAATGTCTAGCCCCATGCGTCATGTCTGATCAAGATCTTTCATCCAGTATTGGCTTTCATATTCCTTTCGCGGAACACTTAGGCGTTAGCGCTCATCGGCAAAAAAACGGTGAGGCTGAGGTTTCATTGAAGTTGAAGCCAGAGCACCTTAACTCATGGGGTGCTGCGCACGGTGGTGTGATCCTTGGCGTTTTTGATATCGTTATGGGATTAAGTGCTAAATCAATAGACGATGAAGCTTCTGGTGCGATCACTATTGAGTTGAAAACAAATTTTCTTCAAACGGTTACTGATAAAATAAATGCTAGAGCTCGAGCGATCCGTTCTGGTCGTACACTGATCTTTGTTGAGGGGGAGTTATTTAATGTGGAAGGACAAATAACGGCCAAAGCAACCGGAACATTCAAGCTAAAATATCCGAAAGAATAAATACTAATGCCCTTAGATAGTCAAGCAAGAAAGCTACTAGATGCGGCAAAAGCTGCAGGAGTTCCTGAAATGTGGGAGCTAACGCCCGAGGTGGCTAGAGCGGAATACCTTAAAAGAACGGCAAAGACCAAATCGGAAGTTGATATTTGGAAGGTTGAAGACCGTCAAATCTTAGGACCACTTGGGGTCATCGGTATTCGAATTTATACACCGCGCAGTCTTGATGGGGCGGAGTTATTACCCGTTCTTGTTTGGTATCACGGCGGCGGTTTTGTTATTGGGGACTTGGAATCACATGATTCCGTATGTCGAGCTTTATCAAATCAGACTGACTGTATCGTTGTGGCCGTTGATTATCGGTTAGCGCCTGAGTACAAGTTTCCCGCTGCAGTTATCGATTGTGAATTCGCACTAACTTGGGTCGCCGAACATGCAGTGGCAATCGGAGGAAACAAAACGAAGATAGCGGTTGGAGGTGATAGCGCAGGGGGCAATTTGGCCGCAGCAGTAGCCCTTTTGGCGCGAGATAAAGGTATAACGAATGTATGCTTTCAGTTGTTAATTTATCCTTGCGTCGCCCCTGAGCCGGAAACGCGATCTCATCACCAATTCGCAGAAGGTTTCTTACTCACACGGAAGACCATTACTTGGTTTTATCAGCAGTACTTGCGTACGTCTAAAGATGTGCGTGATCCACGTTATGCGCCGTTGGAAGCTGATGATCTATCTTTGTTGCCTCCAGCCTTGATAATAGTTGCTGGGTATGACCCGCTAAGGGACGAGGGTATAGACTATGCGCGAGCTCTTATTGAAGCGGGTAATCAAGTGCATCTATCCAATTACGAAGGCATGATTCACGGTTTCTATCTAATGGGAGGCGTGATCGATATGGCTAACAAAGCCATAGACGAATCCGTCATGCATCTAAAATCGGCCTTTGGCAAGGAATAATGAATTTACACTGAAACGATTTGCTATTAGTCTGTTGTGGTTGGTCACATATGAGTGAGTAGGAATCCTAGGGCAATAACTTTGGGACGGAACTTAGGGAGCAGGGCTTAATGATGAAAATGATTCCGAAAACTATATGGCCTTGGCTTAATGTTCTAATCCCTTTAGCGCTGTGCACATTATTATTAGTCCTTCGTCTAGCTGACCCTGGTGCGGTATTTGAAAAGTTGCGTTTATCAATTCTTGATGGCTATCAATCTATAGAAGTAGAGACAGGAACCACTGAAAATTCACCGGCCAGATTGGTGCAAATTGATGATGAAGCGCTGGAGGCATTCGGTCAGTGGCCATGGTCTAGAGATAAACTCGGTGAAATATTAATTACACTTTACGAAAAAGGCGCTGCGGTGGTGGGCATTGATCTGCTGTTGGTGGAGCCAGATCGTTTGTCTCCTACTCGATTCTTATCGAATTTTCCCGATGTTTCTGTTGAGCCAGAGCAATTTGCTAATGCGTTTGGGTACATTGATAACGATCAGTTTTTGTCCGATGTTTTTGCGCAAACACCATCGGTTCTTGCAGTAGCAGCGAGTCATAAAGAGGGGGGCGATGTGGAGGCCTCAACGGGCTTTGCATGGATTGGCACCACGTCCGAAGCGCTGCTGACTTATAACGGATTATTAGCGCCAACTGATACATTGAAACAATCTGGAGTCACTGTGGGACACATTGCAGTCCGCCCAGATGCGGACGGCATGCTTCGACGTATCCCTTTAATGATAAAGGTGGGAGAGTCCATATACCCGAGCCTATTCTTGTCAATGTTGGCGAATCAGCAGGACGCTTCCACGATTCTTGTTAAAGGTGTTGCGGGGGATGATGCCGCGATTGAAACCGTGAAAGTCGGTGCCTATGAAATTCCGGTTGATGACCAAGGCGAAATGCAGGTTGTACCTCACTACATTCCTAAAAGTTTGCCAGGGCTGCCTTTAACCAGTGTACTTGATGGCTTACATGATGCGGAAATAGAGGGTAGTGTTATTGTTCTGGGACCAACCGCTACTGGGTTAATGGATTTTCACGATACACCCGCGGGACTCAATGTGCCTGGTCCAGCTCTTCATGTTGCAGCACTGAAACAAATCTTTGCGGAAGAATATGTTATCCGTAATTCGGTTGTCGAAGGTGCAGAGTGGCTTGGTGCGCTGCTGTTATCCATTATCTGTGTCGTAGTCGCACTTAAATGCGGGGGAATTGTCTCTCCCGCAGTTTTTATAGTTTTGATGTTCTCCTTTATCGGATCAGGCTTTTGGTGGTTTTCTAAGAGTGGCTATTTGTTTGATTGGTCGCTCGGTGCAATGTTTGGATTAACGGCGTTCGTTTCCTCTACGGCAGTGAGTTTGTTAAGAACTGAATCTGAACGAGGACAGATTCGTAAAGCATTTTCGACCTATTTGTCACCAGACCTGGTGGCAGAACTTAGTAAAGACCCCGATAAGTTGAAGTTAGGTGGGGAGCGTCGCGACATTACCGTTCTTTTTGCGGATATTCGTGGATTCACTACTATGTCAGAGGGCTATAAAGATAAACCAGAGGAACTGACGGTATTGCTGAATGATTTATTGACGCCGCTGACGCATGAAATCATGGATCAAAAAGGCACGATCGATAAATACATGGGGGATGCGATTATGGCCTTTTGGAATGCGCCGGTTGACGTTCCCAATCATCCAAGAATTGGGTGTGAGGCCGCGATTAAAATGATGATTGCGTTGGAAGTATTAAATAGGGAGTTAATTGGAAGTGGCCGTATTTCTGAGCCATTGAAAATCGGAATCGGACTCAACACAGGGGAAGTAACAGTGGGTAACCTGGGTTCGGAGCAACGTTTTGATTATTCTTGTTTGGGTGATGCAATTAATCTTGGCTCACGACTAGAGGGTTTAAGTAAAGCATACGGCGTCCCAATTGTGATCGGGGAGTCAACCTATAATGTCCTTGACGAACCGCCATCTGATGCCGAGGTTGTGCTACTTGATCATGTGATTGTTAAAGGAAAAAGCATTCCTGTCGCAATCTACGGTATTATTCCACATGAGAACTATAATACCGACTGGTGTGCGGACCACAATACATTGATGGGACTCATTGAGCGAGAAGTGTGGGATGAGGTCGAGACTGTTTTGGGTCGTTTGCGAGATCTAGATAGTTATCCTGCCGAGTTGCTGGACCAAGTGATCTATCGATTTGAAAATAAGGTCTCAGCAGTTCGAGAAATGACGACAAAGTAAGAGAGAAAGGGTAGTTTTGAAACGATCAAGTATTTTGTTGTTTGGTATTTTTTTTATTGTTGTTTGTGGTTACGTAAACGCTCAAGAGACGTCAGCTCCGCAAGAGACAGCGATCCCTGAAGAGATAGCGGCTGAACCAGCCGCGCCAATAAATCAAGAACAGGTGGTCCTTGAGGACTGCCCAATGACTCTCGGGGAGCAAGTCTCAATTGGTCAAGCGAAAAGCGCGTTTGCATGCCGCCAATTTGATGACGTTGTGCGAGCGCTCAGGGATTGGAATTCGGTAGACCCCAAGGAGCGGTTTGATCGATTGAGTTTATACATCGCTGCGCTTGCTAATACGGGTAGCCATGCAGAGACCTTGGTGACGGTTCGTTATGCGTTACGGTTTGTCCGTTTGCAGCCTGAACAGATGGGCAAGTTACAACAAATGGTGCAAGTTGTTGTCAATGCGATACCGAAAGCGACTGAGGATGATCTCTTCTTAGAGGTTCTAATGGACCCCGAGAATACAGAGCTAAATTTTAGACTGGCTCTTGCTCAAACGGCGATGGGTAATACGAAGGGGCTTTCGGCTACATTGAGTCGTATTCTCCTTTATGACGAGGAGAATTATCTGGCAAAAGATATGCTCTCTCAATTAAACATTGCGCGGGGCAATTTACCTGAGGCTGAGGCAGATTTGAGGCGTATTGTTGCAGACCCAACAATACCAGAGCAGGAAAAGGCTCAAGCCGCTTCATTACTGGCGCAACTCGAGGATTTGCGGTCACCACATACGTGGACAAAAATTGCGGGATACACTTGGGGCCGAGCGGATAATCCATTGAGTATTTCTGAAAGCGGCAATTCTTTGGTAGCGGCGTTTCCAGGGACTCTCTTTGATGCGGGAGAGGAAGTTACTGAATATTACGAGCAATCGCTGTTGGGTTTGAATTACCAATATGCATTAGCTTATCAAGATCCACAAGCGATTACGGGTGGTTTGACCATTATCAATAAAGATTTTCAGACGCAGGCTGCGCTTAGGATGCGGATTGCATTGCTTAGTTTGGGGTATAACTGGTTAGCGACGGGAGATTCTGTATCTTTTACCCTTACTGATGTTGATTTAGGCCGTGTTAGCTTGTCAAAGTCGTACAAAGTTGGTGGAGTCAAAATGTTTGTGCGTAACCAAAAAGGTAGCTTATCCGGCTCGGCTGACGTGACACATAACGTTTTTCAGTCTGCGTCAACATCAAACAAAACCGGTAATGCTTACGGACTTGGTTTAAAGGGTTCTTACGATCCCTTTGGCGGAAAAGTTATTTTCTTACCTAACCTGACTTATGTCTTAACGGAAGCTAAAGTTGATCAAGATTCCACGGATGTCTTTACTTATTCGCTGGGGATGTCAGCACCGATCAATGCGCAGTGGACCGGTAGTTTGACACTTAAGGAAACTGAGACTGATCGAGATGGGCCGGATACGACTGTCTCTGAATTAACACGTAAAGATGATTCGTTTAATTGGACGGTGGCGTTCAATTGGCGTAAGCCTGGACCACCAAATAAAAAAGTACCAATGGTAGCGGTTACTTTTTCAGAGACTGAAACAGACTCTAATATTATAAATTTTGACACTACAACGCGTGACGCTAATGTTGCGCTTACATGGGTATTTTAGTAAACGTGCATTCATACAGTCAGAAAATTAAAGGCTTTTTTCTTGTCCTATTGCTATCGTGCTTGATTGCTAATCAAGCGATGGCGGCGGATAAGATCGGCGCAATTGCAGCAGTCATTGGCACCGTCTCGATTGAGCGCGATGGAGAGGTTCTTAAAGTTAAACCGGGTTCCGCGGTTTACGAGAATGATAAAATTTTGACCGGTAGCTCAAGTCGTGCCCAGGTACTTTTAATGGACCAAACGGCGATTAACATTGGTCAAAAAGCAGAGCTCGTTTTAGATAAGTTTGTATTCAATAGTGACGATGACGAGGTAGCATTAAAGGTTACTAAGGGTACGTTTAGGTTCATATCCGGTAAGGTCGCAAATAAGACGCCTGAGAAAGTAAATGTTGAAACGCCGGTGGCCACAATTGGTGTTCGGGGTACAGAGTTTGTAGGCCAGATTGGTGCAACTGACACCACCGTTGCACTTTTAAATGGACGGATTGAGGTCGCAAACGATATTTCGACGCAGTTCGTGACCAATCCTGGTTTTGGGGTGACGATTGATCCGACGAGTGGCGTGATCAGTACACCCGTGAAGATCCCACAGGCCGAGTTAGAGGCAGTTTTGAATTCTGTTTCTACCGACCGAGAAGCATTGTTGGAAGAAGAAGTTGAAGCTGGATCTGGAACAGAGGGTGGCCCCGATGACGAAGGTGGCCCTGGACCTGATGACGAAGGCGGCCCCGGCCCCGATGACGAAGGTGGTCCTGGACCCGATGACGAAGGTGGTCCTGGACCCGATGACGAAGGTGGCCCTGGCCCTGATGGCGAAGGTGGACCTGGACCCGGACCCGATGGTGAAGGTGGACCTGGACCTGATGGTGAATTTGGACCCGGACCCGATGGTGAAGGTGGACCTGGACCTGATGGT
>NHCB01000004.1 GCA_002167745.1 Betaproteobacteria bacterium TMED22 | reverse complement strand
GCGTTGTAAATTAGTTTAAAGTCAGTTGGATATCCGGATCCACCTGTTGAATTAAATGTGTAGATACCAGAATGAGCCAATGCATAAAATTTTTCCCAGCTTGATAGCGCTTGAAGAGCTATCGCTGTTGAATTTGGCACCACTCCTGTTTCACTTGAAAAGTCAGTCGCTTCCAGTTCATCTGTGACGGTAACTGACAGAATTTCATTCAATATTCCCGCAACGCCATCTGTTGCGGTTAATGCTACTTTGTAGACATTGTCCGTATCTATGTCAGCTGGAGTCTCAAAGTCTGGATCAAATTTGAATTTCAGTTCGCCAGTTTCGGCATCTAGTATGAACAATTCATTGGAGTTACTAGCGGAATTGGGTGCGGCTAACTCAAATGTTATATTTCCGCCAGTTTTTACATTTTTTGCAGGTAGAGTTGCAACGCCCGAGTTGTTTTCTCTTACAGTTATTTTCTTTGGAATTGAAACATTTACTTCATCCTCGACATTGACAAGAATATGGCGAGCTTGAGGAGTGTTAGTTCGCTCATCAATTGTAAGTACTCCCACTACGTAAGTGTTGTCTCCATCATTGTCCGACGGATCACTTGCATCCCCACCTCTAAAGTTTAAATGGCCATTTCCATCGATTCCCGAAAATTTTCCGTTATCCTGCCACCCCTGAATTTCATAGCGGTTCTGATCTCGATTTGTAGTTAACTGTCCTACTGCGCCAGCGACATTGCTAGGCACTGAGACAGACGCGATAGCATCAATTCTTTGTCCATTCGGACCAAAACGAATGATTGGATTATCCAGTAACGTAAAACCGCCTGCGTTTGTAAGAAAATATCCTGAGCCTAGTCGTACATTCAATGTGTTGGGGTGCGTAGCACTCTGTGCAATCTCGCTGGCGACGGAGGTAGGAGCTCCCGTAGTTAAGCTGAGAGTAGTAGGAGTTAATCTATTTCCGGATGCGTCAGATCCAGCCTGACTGATTCCAGCATAATTGACCCTTAAACCGTCGGCCTTTTTATATTGTCCAATATCAATGATCATTGCAATATCGTTGCTTCTATCAGTCCCTCCATGTGTTATTGAGATAAAATCGTCCGCATCGGGTAGAAGCCCTCCACCAAAGTTTGAAAGAGTGCTAAATCGCCAATGACCTGGAGTTAAGCCGGCTGCTGTTGCTTCAGTCACGCTTCTATCAGTGAAGCCCAAACCAAAATCAACTACAGTACCCGCTTTCTCGCCATTTATTGAGACGACCATATTTCCTTGAATCGATAAATCGATGAGCTGAGTACTTGCGTCGTATACCACCTCGAGCCCACGAAGAAAAACATCTTGTGTCACACCTCCAACCTGACCACCTTCGGCTCGGAATGACAATTTATGCGGAGTCGTGGTTGTATAAGCCCCAAACAAATCATTCCCACTCGCTGTGAAGGCTGACCAATTGCCTTCCGAGCTCATATCAGTATCTTTTTGTGCCTTTATTGCCGCTAGTAAATTAGCTTGAGATGAAACGTCGAAATTGGTTAGGGTAAACTCCGCTACGTCCCCTTTAAACTGAGTGGAAGGTAAAGTTGACTCAACGACATTGGTGACGTTAACTAACACTTGTTTTGGATTATGCACGTTTGTGCGAGAATCTTTTGCGATAACTCCCACCGCGTAGATGTTGTCACCGTTAGTATCTTGTGGGGCATCAAAATTGGCCGCATTCTTAAATGACAAATTTCCTGAGGAATCGATTTTAAATAAATGACTATCCATCCATCCTTGGAGCTCGTAGGTCGTCGTATCGCGATTAGTGGTGATTCGACCAACGGAGGTGAGATTCTCGACGACTGAAATTTCCGCATCTGGGGTAAATGGCTGTCCTAGTGAGTCCGTTTGAGCTGAGGTGTCATTTAAGATGGTGAATCCACCAGCACCTGTCAGAAGGTGACCATCTCCCAACTGAACGCCAAAGGAATTTGGGTGCGTTCCCCCGCCTATGTCCTCATTCTCCTCAAGTGTGGGAAGTCCTGTGGTTATATGAAGGTGTGTCAGTGGTAACCGATTACCGGCTGAGTCAGTGCCGGATTGATAAATGCCAGCGTAATTCACCCTTTTCTTGTTTACATCGAAGTATTGACCAAAATCAACGATCATAGCGATGTCATTTTTTCGGTCGCGACCCTGACTGTCGGTGATGGAAATAAAATCATCTGCGTCCGGTTCCAGTCCTCCAAATCCCGGCAAAGTGCTAAATCTCCAATTACCTGGTGTAAATCCTGCCCTAATGGCCTCACTGACACTTCGATTAGTGAACCCTAATCCATAATTCACCGCAAAGTTGCCTGCCCGAGCTCCATCAACCGATGCGACCATATCGCCAATAGCTGTCACGTCAATAAGCTGCGTTCTCGCGTTATAAACCACCTCGATTCCGCGGAGGAAAATATCCTGTGTTAGACCGCGAACATTAAGCCCAGTAGCTCTGAAACTTAAATCGGTCGGCGGAGAATACGTATACCAACCATCAATCCCTCCTGCGCCGGTAAAAGATTCCCAATCTGTTACGAGTGTCATTTGGGCGTCTTTTTCAGCTTTCAAGGCGGAAATTACAGCATCTGCATTCGTCAAGTCACTTGTCAGTGTAAATTGTGTTTGCTCGTTACTAAAATCACTCAGAGGCAGCATTGGTAAGTCAGTAATTTGAACACGAAATCGATCACTTATTGCTGCTCCGCTTGCGGCTCCCGCGAAAACATCTACTTCATAAATATTATTGAGGTCTCTATCCTTCGGTCTTTCGAAGTCAGGACGGTCGATAAAAGTCAGGGCCCCAGATATTGGATCTATAGAAAATAGATGGCTGTCGGTGAGACCTGTATGAAGAAGGTGATATCGCGATGGAATATTTGTCCCAAAATCTTCAGCGAATACGGTATTTTCGGTAATAGTGGCTCTTAATGGATTAGTAAAACGCAGTCCATTCGCTAAGGCAACTATATTTCTAAAGTTATTTTCTTTTGCTTCATTATTCGCAAACTCAAGCGCGACAAGTGAATCTTTATTGGAGGATAGAGTTCCAGATCGCTTGGTTTCTCTTTTTGTGACCGGCTTTTTGCTTCCCTTTAATTCGCTCTCTTTGGAATTTAAGGGCTGCTCATCATTTCCCTCCGATTCGCTCTCTTCGGAATTTGAGAGCTGCTCATCGTTCCCCTTCGATTCGCTCTCTTCTGAATTTAAGGGCTCCTCATCCTCCTCTGATTTGCGCTCCTCGGAATTTAAGGACTGCTCATCATTCCCCTCCGATTCGCTCTCTTCGGAATTTAAGGGCTCCTCATCCTCCTCCGATTCGCTCTCTTCGGAATTTAGGGGCTCCTCATCCTCCTCTGATTTGCGCTCCTCGGAATTTAGGGGCTCCTCCTCATCATCTTGTTCTTGATTTAATATTTCTTCTCTTGTAGAGACTGCGTCTAAAAGTCCATTGAGTGTGTCGTCCGGAATACGGACGGGCGTGCTGATGTTTCCCAGCGAGTCGATAATCACTCCAAAGCCGTTTATCTCAATTAATTGATTTGAGTAATCGCTACTTACATTGATCTTGCCATCTAGTAGGGCAACAATCGATTCGGTTGCTATCCCCCCGATGAATTCGGTTCCCCTAACACCAATGGTCGCAATTGGTGTCTCCACATTGACTTTTTTAGGGTTACGAGACGCAATTTTGCCTGAGATGAATCTGAATGTTCCTGCGCCTACCTTAACGTTTAGTCCCTCTTCGGAGCCTCCCACTACAAAATGATCTATTTTTAGGTTAGCTTTTTGACTAATGTTGATAGCGGTCTGATCAAGTAATAGAATTTGAGCCCTGCTTTTACCACCTGTAATGATCGTATCGTTTTGAAAAACGCTAGCACCTTGTTCCGCCGATATTGGTGCCTCATTTCTTACAATACTGACTGTTCCGATTGCTATAGCAAGAATGCCGATCCTCTCCTCGGCATATGTAAGACAATAGCTCATACTAAAGAGCATTGCGGAAAAAACGATTACTAAGCTTTTCATCGGATCTCTTGTTTTTTAACGCTGGCGATGATTTGCGTTTAATCATCCCAATTAGGTATAGCACGCTTTGTTTTATAAGTCTAATTGATTGCTCTGTTTGCCGATGAGCCGGATACTACAATCGAACATTTCTCTATCAGACAATCCTTGCATAAAAAGTCCACTAAACGGACTTAGCTGGCTGCATTTGGTCTCAAGTCATTGACGTCATTAAGAACTAACTTGCGAATCGAACGTTCAATCTGCCTGAAGACAGGGAATGCTCTATCTGCTGAGCTACCAGTGCGCGAAATCCAATATCCTAGCTTACCTTGCTGAAAGCGTTACAATACGAACCAACACTCGCGTTGTCTGCCAGAAAAAGGTCCTTAACATTTGGTGCTCTTTCAATGACAACAACTTAACCGAATCGAATGGTATGAATGAAATTTACTGATCTAGGTCTTGACGATGTAATTCTAAAGGCAGTTGATGAGGAGGGGTATACTCAGCCCACTTTGATTCAAGAAGAGGCGATCCCAAATGTATTAGATGGTAGGGACGTTATGGCGGCTGCCCAGACCGGTACGGGTAAAACAGCGAGTTTCACGTTACCGATGCTGCATCGGCTGCTTAGATACGCTAATTCCAGTACTTCACCGGCGAAGCATCCAGTTCGCGCACTTATATTGACGCCCACACGAGAGTTAGCCGCTCAAGTTGACGAGAGTGCGAGGCGCTACGGTAAGCACTTGTCCCTCAGAGTCGGCTGCGTTTATGGTGGAGTGCCTATGAATCCACAAGTAGCTATGCTTCGCTCCGGAGTAGAGATACTGGTGGCAACTCCTGGTCGATTACTCGATCACGTAGGCACGAATAACGTGCGATTTTCATCCGTTGAGTTCTTGGTTCTGGATGAGGCAGACAGAATGTTAGATATGGGTTTTCTTCCTGATATCAAGCGCATTGTTGAGCTAATTCCTGCGACGAGACAAACCTTGCTGTTTTCTGCTACTTACTCTGAAGATATTCGACGTTTAGCGGGAGACTGGTTGAGAAATCCAGTAAAGGTCGAGGTAGCCCCAAGAAATACAGTAACCGAGACAATTAAGCACACAGTATTGCATGTGGCAGAGCGGGATAAATCGACACAACTCGTCAAATTACTCCAGGAAGGTAAAGTCTCACAAGCATTGGTGTTCTGTAATACAAAAATGGGAGCAAACCGGTTGACACGACAATTACAGAATAAAGATATTCATTCGGAAGCGATTCATAGCGATCGCTCTCAAATCGAACGAACAGCTGCTTTGGATAATTTCAAGGCGGGTAAGACAAAAGTATTGGTCGCAACCGATATCGCTGCCCGAGGACTAGATATAGAGCAGTTGCCGCACGTGGTTAATTATGATTTGCCGCATAACTCAGAGGATTATGTTCACCGTATTGGGCGAACTGGGCGAGCTGGGCAAAAGGGGGAAGCCATATCATTTTGTACGCCTGAGGATAAAGAGTCAGTGCGTGCCATTGAGAAATTGATTAATAAAAAACTTGAAGTCACTGAGCCGATACGGGTTAAACGTTCGTCAGCGCCAACGCAGATCAGACAAAGCAGGGCCAAGGATGAAGAATCAAGAGACGATAGTTTTTTCTCTAAACCTTATGAAGCGCCAGGTGGCATCAGCGTGCCAAACACAACAACTGATAAAAAAACAGCGTCGACGGCCATTAATAAGAGTGAGAAGAAAAAGCCTATTGCGGCCCTTTTTATGCCTCCAACCGGTAGGAAAAAGAGCTAGTTATTTTCTAGTTCTAGTTCTAGTTCTAACTCCCTAAAAGACTTTGGTCTGTATTTGCTGGATTCAGTTCTTTTCGGCGCGCCATCGCTAATTTGATACTCGCGTCGCTGCAGCCAAGTATCTCGAATGAAACTGTATTGATCTAATGCAGATTTGCTCAGCATATCCTCTGAACCGAGATATTTGGATCGTGTATCAATGATTCTGAGTCCGGTGAAGTTCCATTTAGTGGAGTCATCGCCGATATGAGATACCGGATCTAGGTAAAAGTCAAAAGGCTTTGCTGCGCCATCCCTTATAGTGCTTGGACCTAATAAAGGCAGGACTAGATAGGGACCACTTTCAAGACCCCAGTGTCCAAGTGTTTGTCCGAAGTCCTCTTTGTAGTATGGAATACCTATCTCAGACGCGACATCGAACATGCCTCCAACCCCTAAGATTAAGTTTGATGTAAAGCGCGCAATCCCGACGGGTACATTTCGTATCTTTAATTGCAATAAATCGTTAAAGGTCGTATTTATTACCCCAAGATTTGTAAAAACGTTTCTCACGCCTGTGCGAACTAGAGAGGGCACAAACGAGGTGTAAGCTTTTCCAACTGGTCTGATCACGATCTGATCAACTGTTTCATTGAATTGATAGATTTTTCGATTCATTGGCTCCAGCGGATCGTGGCTGTTTGGTCCAGTAGCACAGCCACCCAAAAGGATAGAGCACGCGAGTAAAACATTAAGTGCCCAAATTTTCATTAAATTTACCGATTCTTAAGTTGCATTAAATTATACCTACAGTTGAATGACTGGATCTACAAGACGTCTATAATCGTGGCAAGATTACAACATTATTATTTATTCTAACGTGATGGGGGAATTATGGATTTTGGAATTCAAGATAAATGGGCTTTAGTTTGCGCGGGTAGCAAAGGGTTGGGAAGAGCATGCGCGGAGTCGCTTGCTGAAGAGGGTGTTAATGTTGTGATTGTCGCACGTGGTGTTGAGGCTTTAGCTGAGACCGCAGCTCATATTGGTGCGAATACGGAGGTTGAGGTTAGAACCGTCTCGGCTGATATTACTACTGCTGAGGGACGCAAGGAAGCCTTAAGTGCCTGCCCGAAACTCGATATATTGGTTAATAATGCGGGAGGTCCGCCAGCCGGTAATTTTAGAGATTTTGAAATTGCTGATTGGGAAAAAGCATTACATGCGAACATGTTGACGCCTATTGAGTTAATTAAGTCAGTTTTGGACGGCATGATTGAGCGGAAGTTTGGACGTATCGTCAACATTACCTCGGCCGCAGTAAAGGCTCCAATCCCTATTTTGGGGCTATCGAATGGAGCGCGTGCCGGGCTAACTGGCTTCATAGCAGGGCTTTCAAGGCAAACTCCAGTGCATAATGTCACAATAAATAATATCCTACCGGGCGCATTTGCCACTGAAACAATGAATGGGCGAATGGCAGCAATGGCCAAGCAAAGCAACCAATCTATCGGGGATGTCGCCAAATCGAGATTAAACGCAATACCAGCAGGTCGTTTCGGTGAACCGAAAGAGTTTGGACAGTTATGTGCTTATGTTTGCAGTGCTCAAGCGTCTTACATCACTGGGCATAATTTCCTAATAGATGGGGGCGTCTATAACGGGACGTTATAGGGTAAAAATATTCTGATAAAGAATCGGATAAAACCTTAAATACTTCCGTGGGGTTCTGTTAGCTGCAAGTCCCAATAAAAATAGTTTTTTGCGTGTTGGTGGACTATTTCTTATTAAAATTACTTGAAATTCTCTACCGAAACCGTATAGTCTCGCCTTCAAGTATTTTGACCAGCATCTAGCTTATTTGTGTTTCTGGTCACGGGTCTGTCCAAAACACTCAGTGGGAACTGCAGCCACGTGAAGTTTGGGCAGGAATCGCGGTTTGGGTACGCGTCCTCGACGCAACGCCGGGACATAGTCTCGGATTACGGAGGGAGATTGTGATATGCGTAGTCTCAAATTGAAGAAGGTTCGTCCGGTCGCAACGGAGACAGAAACGCTTCATAAAAATGGGGATCATTTAGGTCTCCGTGTTGTAGGTGATTCCGATGAGGAGCCACCCGCCAGCGCCGTTCGTGGCGTTAAAGACACTCCAGGGCTTCATGTTATGGGTGATCTTTACAATGTAACTTGTGACAACGAGTTCATGGTGAATGCTGAATTGTTAAAAGAGCATTGCCTTAAATTAGTAAGCGATGCTGGTTTGTCTAGCGTCGGCGACTTTTTTCATCAGTTTGGTGGTGGGGGAGGTGTGACCGGAATGATCGTGCTCGCGGAGTCGCACATGTCTTTGCACACTTGGCCAGAAAAAAATTATGTCACGGTCGATGTCTATGTTTGCAGCTATTCTCAAGATAATCGTCCTAGAGCGAAGCAGCTCTACCAATCGTTGCTCGACACGTTTAAGCCTGAGTTTGAGAAATCTCACGCTGTAGAACGGCTTTGAATTTATCACGTTGGACAGAATAGGTAGATGACAGATAGAAGCAAAGAAGAGTACTTTCTTGAGCAGCTTAATGACGGGATTGGTTTTTGGGTTAAATCCAAGGCAAGACTTGCGCATGCTAAATCTCCGTTCCAAGACATCGAGGTTTTAGAAACTGACTTTGGTCGGACTCTTCGTATCGACGATTATTTCATGACGTCTGATAATGATGAATTTTTCTACCATGAAAATATGATTCATCCGGCAGGCATTTCACATTATGCACCTAAACGAGCATTGATTATTGGCGGTGGAGACGGAGGGGCGGCAGAGGAGTATCTGAAGTACCCCTCAATGGAAGAGGTCGTCATGGTTGAGATTGATGAGATGGTGGTGAATTTTTGTAAAGAACATCTCCCATTGGTGCATCGGGGTGCTTTTGATGACTCAAGACTAAGCGTAGTTATTGCTGACGGCAAGAAGTATGTGGAGGAGTGCCAGAATCAGTTTGATCTAATGATGCTTGACCTGACGGATCCTTTCGGACCTTCGGAGGCGCTGTATCGAGTTGATTTTTTTGAGCATTGTCGACGTATTCTAGGTCCTGAGGGCGTCCTATCTATGCACCTTGGTTCGCCCATCATGCGGCCCAATGTCTTTCATCGGGTCTATAGTTCATTAAAGACGGTTTTTGATGTGGTCAGACCGTATCTTGTATATGTGCCTTTGTACGGGACAATTTGGGGGATGGCTACGGCATCGGATCAGACAGATCCTTTAAGTCTGAACAACGAGAACATAGAGGAGCGCCTTAAGACTCGTAAAATTAATGATCTTCAATACTATAATGGGGATACCCACCAAGGCGTTTTTGCTTTACCTAATTATGTGCGAGACTTACTAATGGGGAATCTGAGGCCAATAACTGAGCAAGATCCGATGGACGAGCCCGGTTTAGATCCCCAAAACCACATTCCGTTAAAGGTTGTTCGACGGGACTGATTTTTAGAAAAAAGAGTAGTTATTATGCAACTCTTTTCTTTCAAAATTTCGTATCAGGGCAGCTGTATTAACTAGAGACAGACTATGACTGGATCCTTAAGAGGTTTAAAAGTTTTAGATTTTTCAACGCTATTACCCGGTCCTATGGCAACCCTATTTCTGGCTGAAGCGGGTGCGGAAGTGATTAAAATTGAGCGAACCGGAACGGGTGAAGACATGCGGTATTATCCGCCGACATGGGGGGAGAGTAGCGTCAACTTTTCCTTGTTAAATCGAGGTAAAAAAAGCGTTACTGTAGATTTAAAAAATAAATCCGAGCGAGACAAGTTAATTCCTCTGATCGAAAAAGCTGACATTGTTGTAGAGCAATTTCGTCCAGGAGTAATGGCTCGTCTAGAGTTAGATTATGAGTCCATTAAGAAGATCAACGCTAAAATTATTTATTGTTCGATTTCGGGATTTGGTCAGGATGGCCCCAAAAAACATTTAGCTGGGCATGATATAAATTATATAGGAGACGCTGGGCTACTCTCCTTGAGTATGGGTTCTCCGGATAATCCGACAGTGCCGCCTGCTTTAATTGCAGATATTGCTGGTGGATCTTATCCTGCGGTTATCAATATCTTGTTAGCGCTCAGAGAGCGTGATCTCACGGGTAAAGGCTGTTATATCGACATTGCCATGACTGATGGTGTGCTTCCATTTCTGTTTTGGGCGCTCGGAAAAGCAAGTGCGTTTGGTGTTAACCCCGAAAATGGCAACGATCGTTTGACCGGAGGTTCGCCACGATATCAACTGTACCCAACATGCGACCAGCGCTACGTTGCAGCGGGTCCCCTTGAAGATAAGTTTTGGTCGGCTTTTGTCGTGGCTATTGGTTTATCAGAGAAGTATTGGGATGACGCTATTGATGCGCAAGAGACAATTCGCCAAGTGGCACTGATTATTAAGGGTCAATCTGCAGCGTATTGGGAATCCATATTAGAGGAAGCGAACTGTTGTTGCTCAATAGTAAAAAGCGTAGGTGAGGCGTTAAGCGATAAGCAGTTTAAGGATCGCGGAGTTTTTGATAATACCCTTGTGAGTCAATCAGGGGATGAGATGCTGGCTGTGCCGATACCAATTGCGCAAACATTAAAAATGCAGGAAGCGAGTCAAAAGGCGGCGCCTTTACTAGGCGAGCATAATGATGACTTTTTGAAGTGATGGAGTATACTTTCGTTTTTCCAGTTGACGTGAGTTCGTTTAGCTTTTAATCTTTAAATCAATATTTTTTAAATTTGGAGTGTCGGTCTGATGAAAGTTTTTACTACATTTATTTCGCTTGTGTTTTTGATGACTTGTTCTGTATCTATGGCGGGTGTCAGCGGTACATCTGGACCTAGTAAATATTCAGGTGCAAATATTAAACCGGTAGAAGAAAAATCCGAAGAGTCTCGAGAAGCTAGCGATCAGAGTCATTAGGAAGCACAAATATCAAAAATAAAAAAGCCGGCCCTGCCGGCTTTTTTATTTTTGCAATTGATCCGAAAGTGGCGCATTCAGTGGTGAACTTTGGTCTTGTCATCTAAATTTGCGAATCAAGAGAACAATGTTAGTCTTTTGACATCTAACAGGTATATTGCTTAGGCGTATTAATTGCTTATTTAGTAAAGAGAGTTAGGATTTTACGTAAATTTTATTTTTTATGGAGTCTCTATTGATTCATTTCGTTAGATTTGTTTTTTTGATTTGTGCTCTGGGGTTAAGCCAGGGACATGCAGATGACGAGACGGCTACAGGAATACAGGAGTATCGCGACTTGCTGGCCGATATCAATCCTGCAGAGCTATGGATATTGTCAGGCGAAGATCTGTGGTTCAGTGCTGCTGGTCCTAAGGAAGTAAGCCTTGAGGAATGTGATCTAGGCAAAGGTCCTGGTGTGACCAAGGGAGCTTATGTGGAGCTTCCTCGTTATTTTCCAGATGTGAAAAAAGTTATGGATCTCGAGCAGCGATTGATTCATTGTCGGACCCTGATTCAGGGGTTTTCTAGAGGGGAGGTCTCTTCGTATCCTTTTACGAAGAGAGGCCAAGAAACCTCTGAGATAGAGATGCTAGTTACGTTTATTGCCTCTGAATCTAAAGGTATGCGAATGAATATTCCTTTAGAGCATGTCGCNGAAAAAAATATGTTTGATTTAGGCAAGCAGCTTTTTTATTTCAGAGCAGGATCGCATGATTTCGGGTGCATAACGTGCCACAGTGGTGACAATAAAAGAATAAGGTTGCAGGAGCTTCCAAACTTTAAAAACCAGGATCAAGCGAGGAAAACGTATGGTTCATGGCCGGCTTACCGAGTATCTGCTGGAGAGGTGCGGACCATGCAACATCGACTTTATGANTGTTTTCGCCAACAACGGTTTCCGGAGGCGCTTTATGGTGATNATTTAATTACAGCGCTTATTATGTTTTTAGCGCGAAGTGCGGATGGTGGTTTGTATGATGCTCCTGCGATGAAACGTTGAGAGATGATTATGAAATTTTTGAGATATGCAGTTGGGTTTTGGATGGCGGTTGCGATTTTTGGTTTTTCTAAAGTNACTATCGCCGATGAGCTAAATCCACAATTTAGTGAGTTACTTGAGAGGGGTTTGAGAAGTAAAGGTCCCGTCCAGTTGGAACGCTTTTTGAACCTGGATCCTATCCAGAAATTTTGCAGCGANTTAAACGTGAATATCCATAGTGATGAGGCGAGCTCATTGATGTCAGAGGCGCTCGAGCAAATTAAATATCCTGATGACGGTGATTATATTGGAGATTGGGAAGAGGGGGAACGGATTGCTCAAAGCGGTAAAGGGCTTCGTTTTAATGATTCTTTTGACACAAAGAATGGCGGTAACTGTTACGCATGCCATCAAATTCGAAATGAGGAACTGGCATATGGGACGCTAGGTCCCTCACTATATCAGTACGGAAAACTACGAGGTTACTCTAGAGAGGTTTTACGTTATACGTGGGAGAAAATTTTTAATCCTCAGGCATTTTTGATTTGTTCGAACATGCCGCGATATGGTCACCAAGGTATACTGACTATGGAACAAATGAAAGACATAATGGGATTGTTGTTGGATCCCGAATCCCCAGTCAACCAGTAAGGGCTAGGTACTATTTGTGGCTCTTTCTCGTAGAGATTTTTTATTAGCACTTGGGGCCGCGGCTGCAGCTGGCCTACCGATTTCTAATCGAAGAGCGATCGCCAGTCCTCACTTAAGCGCGTTTTACGATATTCCAAGGTTTGGTAACGTTCATTTGCTTCATATGACAGATTGTCATGCGCAGTTAAATCCTGTCTATTACCGAGAGCCCAGTATGAATCTTGGTGTCGGTTCGGCGGTAGATAAATTACCACATATCGTTGGAGATTCCCTACTGAAAGCGATAAATGTCCCGGCTGGTAGTGATCTGGCGCATGCGTTTTCTTGCCTCGATTTTGAAGAGTCTGCAAATATGTTTGGTCGTATTGGCGGGTTTTCCTACCTCAAAGCGCTTGTAGACAAACTTCGGTCAGAGCGTCCTGGAGCTATCTTGCTTGATGGTGGCGATACGTGGCAAGGGTCCGCTACCGCGTTATGGTCTCGAGGACAGGATATGGTTGATGCATGTTTGCTCCTTGGAGTTGATGTGATGACTGCTCATTGGGAAATGACTCTCGGAGCGGAGCGGGTACAAGATATAGTGACTAACGATTTTTCGGGGAAAATTGATTTTCTTGCCCAAAACGTCAANACCTTTGATTTTGATGATCCGGTATTTGACTCGTTTACTATAAAAGAAATGAACGGTGTGCCAATAGCCGTTATTGGTCAGGCATTTCCTTACACCCCGATTGCAAATCCGAGCCATTTGATTCCTGATTGGAGTTTTGGTATCCGCGAATATGAGTTGCAGCAGCTCGTTAATCGGATACGTAAGCAAGGTATCAAAGTCGTTGTTTTACTCTCTCATAATGGTATGGACGTGGACTTAAAATTGGCTTCACGTGTGACTGGACTTGATGCAATATTGGGGGGGCATACCCACGACGGTATGCCGGTTCCTGTAATTGTGCCAAATAGGACGGGTAAGACCATCGTTACGAATGGAGGAAGCAATGGCAAATTTCTTGGA
Source organism: Betaproteobacteria bacterium TMED22 (assembly GCA_002167745.1). Taxonomy (GTDB): domain Bacteria; phylum Pseudomonadota; class Gammaproteobacteria; order Burkholderiales; family Eutrophovitaceae; genus Eutrophovita. Next base: position 43,983 of record NHCB01000004.1, on the reverse strand, counting down.
GTGTTGGATTTTGCTGTAAGCGAATCGGGTGTTACGGATTTTAGGTATCGACTCTTACCAGTATTTTCTAAATTGATAGAACCCGATCGCGATATGGAAGAGTTAATTCATCGTGTTAGGCAGCCATTCGAACAGCAATTATTGGAACCGCTGGCGATAACTGAAGGGTTGTTGTATCGAAGAGGTAACTTTAACGGCAGTTTCGATGAAATAATTTTAGATGCTCTGATTGATGAGTTAAACGCTGATATTGCATTTTCTCCTGGCTTTCGTTGGGGTACGAGTCTTCTACCCAATGCGACGATCACCATGGAGGCTCTGCTAGAGCAAACTGCGACAACATATTCTTACAGCACCTTGACTGAAATGACTGGTGGGACGATTAAGGTGATACTTGAGGATGTCGCTGATAATATATTTAATGCTGACCCGTATTATCAACAAGGGGGTGATATGGTTCGGGTGGGTGGAATGACGTATACGATCGATCCCAATGCACTGATTGGCTCGCGTATATCCGATATGCGGATTGGCGAAACGCTCATTGAGGCAAATAAAATTTATAAGGTTGCAGGCTGGGCTCCAGTTAGAGAGGGAGTAAGTGGTGAACCGGTCTGGGATGTAGTAGCAAGATGGTTAAAGCATAAGAAAATAGTCTCGGCTAAAGATCCCAATATGCCACGTATTAAGGGTGTTGATGGTAGTCTTGGAATAACCGATCAATGCGTTGGCTGAATCCGTGTTGCGTGCGTTTCATTTTCTAATTCTGCTACAGTAGTTAGCTATAGATCATCCTTGTTCTTGTTGCTGTTATGCGTAAGTACATCAGAAGGCTCATTAAATACTCGGCTTTGTTTTGCTTGCTTCTCATCGGTTTGTTAATTGCACTATGCATGTCTATTAATGCTGGTATTAGTCATAAAAGAATTGTTGCCCAATACTGGTTTCGAGCTTTACTGATTATTCTTAATATTAAACTCGAAATTAAGGGACTGAACCAACAGTCGAAGGAATATTTTTTAGTAGCAAATCATATTTCATGGTTGGACATTCCCGTAGTATCTGCTTGTCTCCCAGTTTGTTTCTTGTCGAAATCAGAGGTAGGTCAATGGCCGATCATCGGCTTTTTAGCGCGTTTCGTTGGAACGATTTTCATTGCTAGGGGGAGTCGTCGCGCGATCACAAAGGTCAATGAGCAGATCGAAGAGTCGTTATTAAATCACCAAACCGTATGCGTTTTTCCCGAAGGCACGACAACCTCCGGTGATCGATTGGGGGCTTTTCATCCTTCAATTTTTCAGCCTGCAGTTGGAATTGGTGTAAAAGTATTACCCGTTGCGATTCGTTATCTTGACGAGAAGAGCAATCCTACGACTAAGCCAGCTTATGTTGGAAACATGACTTTGATGAGCTCACTGGACCGGATCATAATCGAGCCAATTATATTTGCCGAAGTTACCTTTTTAAAGCCTATTGATAGCCAAGGTTCACAACGACATTACATTTCTAAAGTATCTAGGGACATGATCTGTAGCGCATTATTTGAGTGAGGCTAATCGTCGTAAAGTTGCATATATCATAGTTAAATCAGCGCCCATCCCGTGTTCCTTTACAGCTTCGGAGAATGTGCGTCTAGCGGCGTTGCCTACTTGATCGCTCGTCCCGTATATATCAACTTCCTCGGCCCACAGATCNAGGTCTTTTTTTAAGATTGCGTTGCTCGCGCCAAAGTTAAATGCTCCGCTCAGTACGTTATCAGGAATGAAAATCTGACTTGAGCGGCTCGATCCAGTAGAGGCGTTGATAACGTCGATCATTTGCTCTGGATCAAGACCCGCTTTTTCCCCAAGAGTTAACGATTCTAGTGTTCCTGCCAGTTGCATAAAAAGATTGATATTGTTTACTAATTTCATGGTTTGAGCCATGCCGGGTTGATCACCTACATAGAACTGTTTAGCACTCATCTGTGGAAAGACTTGTTTGCAAAGGAACTTATAAGTTTGTTTGTCTCCTGAGCAGATCATTGCGAGCGTTGCATCCTTCGCGCCCGCCGGCCCCCCAGATATGGGAGAGTCTAAGAAAGAAATATTATTTTTTTGAAGTCGAGATGAAATTTCTTTGGCATATGCACTCCCTGTAGTGCCGAGACTGACAAGGCTTCGCACTCGGGCGCCATCCAATATGCCAATATTAATATCTAGTACTACTGAACGTGCTGTTTCTAATGATGGTAAGCAAGTGAAAATGATGTTGGCTTTGTCGCCTACTTCTCTGGGTGAAGAGCATCTATGGACATGTTCACCTCTAAGCGTGTTAAATCGAGATGAATCAATATCGAAAATATAAGTTTGGAGTTCACTTTTAATGATATTTTCGGCCATGGGAAGTCCCATTGAACCTAGGCCAATAAATCCTAGCGTTGTCGTNTTGGAGAAAGACATTTCTTGTTCGCCTAGATGAAGTGATTATAAAGAGTTCGATTGTGACGTTTAGCCATTGCGCGTAGACAAGGAATCAGGGGTAACTACGGCCCGGCATAAAACGCCTCCTATAATTTTTAACAGTATTGTTCGACAGCTTTTGATTGATTGACTGAGTAACGATTGCCATGTGCCCATCCAATCGGTAGAACGTCACCTATGAGTGCAAGTTCTTCGCGGGATAGCTTACGCTGGGCACCTTCGGTTAATTCTTCGAGGTGTTTAACAGTCCGCGTTCCTGGTATTGGAATGATATTGTCTCCTTGATGCAACAACCAGGCAATAGCTAAACCTGACGCGCTGATACTTAATTCACCAGCGAGTTTTCGAAAAGCATTCGTTATGCGAATATTGTGACTTAGATTAGGCTCGATGAATCGAGGATTCTCTTTTAGAAAATCCATATCTGATATACGTTCTTCAGTGTGTGGATTGTCTGTAAGCAATGATCGTCCAACAGGCGAAAAGGCAACCAGAGCGGTTCCCGAGGCTTGTGTCAATTGGGTTAATCCCATCTCNGGGTTGCGGGTCGAGAGTGAATATTCTGACTGTACGGCCGCGACGTATCCCACCGACTGGGCGAGTTTCAGCGATGACGGCGCGATTTCTGAAAACCCATAGGATTTTATTTTGCCTTCCTCAACGAGTTTCATCATTGTTCCGGCGACCTCTTCTATCGGTATCGATTCGTCTCGGCGGTGGATATAGTATAAGTCTAGTGAATTGATCCCAAGCCGTTTAAGTGTTTTATCTAACTGATCACGGATATGACTCTCGCTGTTATCAAAGTACCGTTGACCTGTCTCCGTGTCCCGACAAATACCCACTTTCGATGCGATTGTAAATAAGTCTTCTTTTAACTTTCCCTGCATAGACAGAAAAGAGCCAATAACCGTTTCTGACCGGCCATTGCCATAGACGTTGGAGGTATCGACGTGATTTATACCTAGGTCCAACGCTGCCCGCAGTACTTTGTGTGACCCTTCATCCTCTGCTGAACCATAAAAATTAGAGAATGATAACGCTCCGACACCAATGGCAGAAACGTGTGGACCTTTTATCCCGAGTTGGCGCGTCTTCATTTTTTCTCCTAATAGTTGTTTTGCTGGGGCTCAGGGCAGGGTGCCGTCAAGCACATAATTCAATATCTGCACAATTTGTTGAGGCGTTTCGGCCACTGCTAACGCGGCTGCATCTATCTCTTTGAGTGGGTGTTGATGCGCCGCTTGATGCAAAATAATTAGAGATTTTCCAAGAGCAGCCGCATAACCTGCGTCGAATGCCGCGTTCCATTGTTTATATTTTTCACCAAAGCATACGACAACGATGTCAGCATCTTCGATTCCTTTGCGTGTGCGGATGGCATTAATCTTCGCGCCCTTGTGATCATGCCAAAATTTGTTTGGCTCATCTCCAAGAATGGCAACACCGCAGTCGTCGCTCGACTCATGAATTGTAATGGGGCTCATGAAGGTGATTTCTTTGTCAGTACAGCTTTGTGTTATCTCCTCTCGCCAGTCTGTGTGAATTTCTCCAGACAAATATACTTTTAAATGCATAGCTTACTTTCCTGTTATGTGTCGATAATATGAGGCTTACTATATTAATTAATATTCAGTTTATAAGGGTACACTAGTACCAATTAAAGAATCATATGTAAGGTACTCCATGATTCATAATTTCAACTTTTCGAGGAGCGCTTATGCGACCTATGCATTGGGCTAAAAAGTATGCATTAGGATTGAGTTTTTTATTGGTTTCTCATGCGGTGCAAGCGCAGGGACTGTATTTTGGTCTGGCGCCCTCTCATTCCGAGATCGACTATGGGGCGGATGTGGTTTTGGCAGGTGGGGCGGCCTTAGACGACCAAGGTTCTGGATTTAAGGCTTTTGGCGGATACCGTTTTAATTCTCTGGTTTCAGTAGAAGCTCACTACGTGGACTTTGGTGAGGCTTCAGTCTTAATGCCAAACGCATCGTCGGTAACCCGCGGAACCTCTGTCGTCACGAATAATACGGGAGCTATATCCAGCACTGCTGTGGACTCCACGTCATTCGGATTCAGTGCAATACTTAAGATGCCGTTTGAGGCGGTCAAGCCATTTCTCAAGGTTGGTATGCATTCATGGGATACATCTCGAACAGTCGGTACAGGAAGCGCTGACGTGTTTGCGACTTCGGTTGATGGTGCAGATTTTCTCAGAGGTGTAGGGTTTGATGTCCCTGTAACCAATGTCTTTTCCACACGATTAGAGTACGAAGTCTACGATTTCGATGACGATAACATTGCTATGCTGAGCTGGGGTGTTTTTATAAAATTCTAGAAGTGCTTTACACCTTACGATATAAAGCACTTCCACTGAATTGATGGGGTTGATAGACTCGCTACGCAGGCTCTGTAGCTACTTGGCGTCTCCTTATTGATTCAGTCGAGTATCGTTTAACTTGGTTTTTTAGTTTGAGTATTTTACGGTCTGCTTTGATGACTAAATCATCGATAGCTTTATATAAATTTAATTCAACGGATTCACAGAACAGATCCCTTCCATAGAAGTGCAGCTTGGCCTCCGCTTTATGTTCGTGTTTTGATATTGATAAAATGATATTGATGTCAATTGAGTGTTCAAAATGCCGAGCTATGCGATTCATCTTGTTGCGAAGATATGATTCAATAGCTTCAGTAACGTTGACGTGATGGGCTGAAATACTTAAATTCATTAAACGGCCTCCTGAGGTGAAAAGTTTCACCGATAACGGTAGGTTAGGGCGCGTAGATAAAGCACTTTACTATCATTACCGAACGAAACGGTTAGCCACTTGGTGGACAATAATATTAAGCTTTGTATTTACAGTAAGTCTGTCTTAAGACTTAATTTCAGTAGACACCTTTGGTGAATCGGTGTCAATAGTTGGATGACGACAATTAGTGTCGTTGAGGATAAGGTTGGTTGAATTAGACTGATTTCTTAATTTATTCAGTTGCTTGTCGATGATCGGAGTTCTTCAATTAAGACTCTTTGTTCGTCTACAAGCTCGGTCAGTTTTTCAACTGATCTTGTCAGATGGTCAATTTTTTCTTCAAGGGCTTGGTCACGACGCAACTCTTCAACAACGCCATCTGTTTCGAGCCTGGAGATTTCGACCCGTATACCAGAAATTTGGTCTAAAAAGTACTCAATCCACTGCTCATTACTCTTCGTCTCCGCATGCGCCACAGGCTCGAAGCATAAGAATATGATAACCGCTACTAGGAGCTGAGATTTTTTCACTAACTTAACTGCCTTTTTAAGAATTTTTTAAGCCATCAGAGATTGTGGCGTAGAAGATAAATTATGAATTACAATCGAATTTCTATCAATAAGCTCAGCGACCCTTGGTGCAATGTTATTTACCCACTCTTCACTTTCATAGACCGCTTTGTAAAGTTTTTTCTTTTGTTCTGTATTTTCAAACTTCCTGATCCAAACATACGTGCTGCCCTTGGGTGTGGTTGTCATTAATCGTTCGCCACTGATAACGGAAAATTCATCAGTACTGTCCATCACAAAACTGCCATTGATGATCATGCCTTTACTGATCTGAAAAGGAGTGATGGTCTCTTCCATGAATTCAACCCACTCGTCTATTTTGCCCGGGTTAATTTGATAAATCCGTAATTCATAAAATGGTTTCATATTACCTCCTTAACGACGATCTTTATCGAGTTGACCAAACTACCTGTTTCGTCCCGTTTTTTTTGCTTTGACGACGCTGATGCTCTGTGTGAACGTGTTTTCATGAGTATCCTTTACTGTTAAAGACAAGTCACCTTCTCGCTTGGGAGAGAAACTGAATGTAAATGCAGGGTTGTCTGATATCGAGAAATTCACCTGAGCTGATAGTACGTTTTCATCTGCGAATCCTACTGTTAATTCTTGGATGAAATTGGGACTAACCGCCTCATCAAGGTCGACCGCCAATGCTGACTCGTTTGGATGTCGAACTTGCACCTTTACAACATTAGGTTGTTCTAGTGGAACACGAAAAACTTTTTCACCGTTTTCATTTTTATAGGAATTTCTGTACTTGTTGAATGTAACTTTCATTTTCCCTAGTAGCGGGTCTGAGCCGGCATTCTTGCCGCTCGGTGCTGAGCATCCTCCCTTAACTGCTACCCATTTGTAATCCATATGTAGCTGGCCGTCGCTTGTCTCTGCCACAGCTCTTACAAATGTATATTTTTCAATTCTGAGTCTCGTTGCTAGGTGTAGATTTCCAGCGCTCGGCGAGAGCTCAAAAACTGCGGCAGTAGGTATGGGGTTTTGATCAACGATTATATGTAATGTTTTTATATAGGGTTGGTCCTTTTGATTTACGAGGCCATCAACATGAATAGGTACTGTAGATGCGTCATCGATGTCTGGGTTGATGCTTAGGGTAATCGCTGACTGTTTTCCAGTTCGGATGTATCTGTCTCCGAACATGAGTGTTTTTATTGTTTGCCACTCTGGAACCTCGCTCTCAGCGAGCTCTTTAGGGTCCGCTGCATTGACGTTGATAATGAACATTAATGACGTCGCGAATAGTAGTGTCTTGATCGGTTGTTTAAGCATCGCTATAGGACCATTCGGTTAAATGTGAAAACACCTAATTATTTTTTATCTGAAACATTACCTCATTTCGTCGAAGCATGGGTAGCGTCCAAGGGGGGTTATAGAACGCATAGGTTGGATTTCTCTGAATTCGAATATTATTTTCTAGGGCGAAAGCTCGGAGTTTTTTTTCGTGAGTATTAATGTTCGATGCTGAATTTATGCCGGAGAATTTAATGGCAATAAAGCTTTGTGAAGGAACCTCCGATAACCGGACCGCGGCNTTATTGGGTTTTGGCAGCGATGTTATTACGTATTCTGATGGCATGGTAAAGTTTATGATCCACGTGTCATCGATCAAGCTCTGCTCCACGGGCGCTGTCATCGCGATTTTCTGATTTTTAGATGTTTTATCCTGACTGATAAATTCTTGCTTCGATATCGTTGCCGCCGTGGTGTTGTTGCCAAAGATATAATCTGCAAGTTGTTGAAATCCAGTCGAGATTGAATCTTCTCGCGACCCAGATACAGAGACTTGGGCGATAATTCTAGGGGCATAGTCGCGCAACTCAATCGCTTTGTGCTTTTCGATGACAACGTACTCGGGATGTTCTACGTTACTCATAAGCGGACCGCTGAGTAGAGCTCCTACCAAAACCAATAAAAATAAACCCATAATGCCTGACTTCCATTTAGCGGTCATGATTTTGGGTTACGCTCTTGTAGCCGCAGATCGCGAGTAGAGTCCAGGCAAGCATTATAATCGTTCCTCCGAACGGAGTTACATTCACGAGTTCCGGCATATCCAGTCCCACTGAGAGATAGATGCTGAAACTAAAGAGCGTAGTTCCTAGAATAAATAGCTTTCCACTCCAACGAATCAGTGATGTTTGAAGTGATGGAATGCCACTTAAGATTCCTAGACCGATAGCTACAGTAACAACTGCATGAATTTGGTTGTATCGTACTGCGGTCATTAAAAATCGAAATTCTTCTTCGGTTACCATTTGTTTCAGGCCATGTTCGGAGTAGGCTCCAAAAGCAACTGAGATCAATCCAAGCGCTCCGGCAAGTAGAAGTATCATCTTGTTCCTTTTTATTAATTCTTTGTTAATTTGTGCAAAGCAAGAAACTTTTCATGGATTCCGAGGAGTTAACAATACTGAAGATACTTTGATTGATATTGTGTCCGCACAAATTAAGTGTACTGGGATAAATTGACTGATAGTCTAGCACTACGATTTTGCTTTGAAGAGCTTTTTAACCATGTCAATGGACATATCAATCGTTGGAAGGTTCCAAAGGAACAGTTTGTGTTTTTCATGTATTTAGTGGATTATGGATTTGTTACTGAAAGCTTAGGGGCCAAAAATACTCACTAAGATGTAACGATTGTGTCATTTGTTGTTAGGATAATTATAGTCTGGTAATGCGCCTTACATGGGTATTGCCTTCCATTACATACACGGAGGAGTCAGTTATGAGAGCTTTATTGGTCGCAATTACTTCATTGATGTTTATTTCCGGCGCTGCGCTTGCCGATGGTCACGGTCATTTGGCTAAGTCGGGAGTCATTAAGTTTCATACGGGTTGGGCATGTGAATACCCAACCACGCCGGGTTCAAACGATACCGCGGTTGGTGGCGTCAGTTGTCAAGGCTATACATTCTCTTCGGATGGATCTCCAGCCTTACACGAGGGGGTTGCAGGGTGTTATGGTGCCTATGATATTAATGGTGACATAGTTGGTAAGTGTTCGTGGAGCGATGCTGATGGCGATAATTTGTATACCTCGTTTGATGGCAATGCAGCCACTAACAAGGGGACAAACTACATTACTGGTGGAACGGGCAAGTATGCGGGCATTACTGGGCAAGGACCCTGGGTTTGTAAAGGTGCCGCTGGGGGCGAGGCTATGTGCAACCAGAGCCTAACTTACGAAATAAAATAACTATGTAGGTTAGATCTCCTGATTCAAATCATCAGATCAAAATGAGGCGCCTGCGGGCGCCTTTTTTAATCTGGAAGGAATTATGTAAAATTACGTATTAGAATTCTTTTTTGAGTAATGTATGAACCAGACAAGTTTTGATTCAGATCAAGTCGAGTGGCGCAGAATTACTGATCCGAGTTGCGTGGAGTATAAAATTGACTTCGAATTCAGTTTAATGGGTTTTGATCGTGATGCTGGTCGATTGGATATGTTACTCCGATATGCGACGGGTCAAGGCCATTGCCGGCGACATCGGCACGTGGCCTCAACCATGACGTTGGTCCTTGAGGGAGAGCAGCATCTTAAAGAACTGCAAGAGGACGGTTCAGTTAAACATATTCTTCGTCGAAAAGGAGATTATGCTTTAGCGCCAGCAGATGCGCGACCTCATCTTGAGCATGGGGGTGATGTGGGCGGCATCGTATTTCTGTCGATGTGGGCGCCAGATGGAATTCTTTTTGAATATTTTTCAGAGGATTCACACAGCTCTTTGGGGACTGTATCAATCGATGAGTATGTAGCGAGTTGGAAGTGCGGAGAGGTATACGGTGTTGCTTCTTGACCGTTTGAGTGCGTTTTTGCTGTCTTTGAACAGTGATAATTTGGTATCAGGCTCCACAAACAATAAGGCGCTGAATATTCAGCGCCTTATTAAGTAAGCTACTCAGCGAACTTTGTTTTACTCGGCATAAAATCCAACACCACAGTACATATTCCTTACCTTTGTTACGAACGATGTTTTGGTGTATGTCTCTTCGCTACCGGTTGTTGGTCTTACGAGTTTGTACGTGATTTTCTTAATATCTTCGCGCTCAACACTGGATACTAGAGACCAAATGTTAACGCCGTCCTCGTCGGTTAATTCCGATGCGTCCATGCCCAAGTTTGTTGGGTGTGCAAGAATGATGCCTTTACTGTTGAAGCAAAACACATATAAATCTTTGTATCCAAATCCTCCTTCTAGATCTGTGAATGCGTCTAGAGCACGAATTTTATCGTTTTTGACTAAATTGACAGCACGCTCAAGTAACGCTTTAGCTTCGGCTTCAGTTCCGAATTCAGACGTTTGTCCAATGAGGGCGGTCATACTGAACAAAAGAGTAAAGGCTGCGAGAATGACTTTTTTAAACATAGTTGAATGCTCCTATAGGTTGATTTGACATCTTTTGCTGCTAATCCATAAATGATAGTAACGGCCATTTAAGATAATAGCTAAAAAACAATACGTGTGTAACTTAATCGTTAATCTTTGCGATACTTTTTTTGAGTCATGACATTGGTTAACATCTAACTCCGGTATCATCAAGTTTTTACAGAAATGGAGTAGGCATGAGCTGGACAGGTAAATTATTACATATTCATATTGCCCCAGAAGCCAGTCATGAAATGGAGGAGCTTAAAGAGGCTGAGTTGGTTGCAGGCAAGGGGATCGTTGGAGATCGCTACTACTTGGGCCTAGGCACTTACTCACCCAAGCCAGACTGCAGAGAAGTCACATTGATTGAACGAGAGGCTTTAGACGCGTTATCACGCGATGACCCACCTATGCAAGGTTCTTCTATTCACGTTGATCCGAGCGAACATCGACGAAATTTGACGGTTGAAGGCGTACCGTTGAATCACTTGGTGGGTTACCGCTTTCGGATTGGAGAGGTGATTCTGTCCGGTGGACGTTTAAATTTTCCATGTCGATATTTGGAGCACTTACTTGACCGTCCAGTGTTTCTGCCACTTTATAATCGATCGGGGCTTAATTGTTGGATTGAGCAGGGAGGCATTATTCGCCCAGGAGATGCGATCATTCCCCTAAATGAAGTCACAGATAAACCTCATCGGTAGGTGGACCATCAATGAGTGTAAGAATCATAATGAAGCTGTTCGTCGAGACTCGGGAACAGCTAGACCATGATGTAGTCCGAATAGCATTCCGACACCCCACAAGGCCGCAATTACCCATATGGACCCCCGGCGCGCATGTGGACGTTAGACTGGGTGACGGTAAAATCAGACAATATTCTCTCACCAGTGATCCAAGCGATCTCTCGCGATACGCCATTATCGTCAAACGAGAAATGGATGGCCGAGGTGGGTCAGACTTTATTCATGAATACTTCACAGAAGGTACCCATGTGCGGGTCTCAATGCCACGCAATAATTTCAAGCTTGCGAAGGGTAGAGGTGTATTAATTGCTGGAGGGATTGGTGTTACCCCATTGATTTCAATGGGTAGGGCGTTATCTCAAAGTAAGATGCTTGAGTCATTTCATTTTTGCTCTAAAACTTCTCGTCCAAGTATAGAGGGGGAGTTGTCTCAGTTTTGTGGAGATTCTTTGAGTACTTACTTTTCAAACGACTCAGATAGTCAACGACTTAATGTGGCGAGTTTGATTGAGAATCTGTCATCAGATCTGCACATCTATTGTTGTGGACCTGAGCGTTTGATGTCAGAGGTTAAATATCTGACATCTGATTGGAATCCAGATCAGTTGCACTTTGAAGCATTTAATGCTCCTGAAGAAAGGAGTCAAAAAGCAGAGCCTTTTGACGTTACCGTATCGAGCACTGGAGAGACATTACGTGTTTCAGAGAGTCAATCAATACTTGATGTGTTAAGAGTGGCTGGGTATGTCATCCCTTCATCGTGTAGGCAAGGTATTTGTGGCACTTGCGAATGTGGATACACCTCTGGAGAGGTTATTCATCGAGATTCAATTCTTAGTCCTGACGCAAGGCAAGACCGAATTATGCCTTGTGTTTCTCGAGCGCGAGTGTCGGTTACACTCGATTTATGAGTGGAGGCATATTGGAACAGGTTTGGATTTTCAGATACTTCGCGGCATGCAAGCTAAATCAACGAGGAGTCCGCTACCGGTGGTGGGTGGGTTGTCTCTCCATTCTGAGTTTATCTCTGATCGATAGACCTCTTGGCCTGATGCATGAGTTCTTTCGAAAAAGATAATTCTTAAAGTCTTTTGTTTATAGGTTCGACAATCTACTTCAATCTCGCGAACGAAAGACTGAAAGGTGATTTGTTTTCCATTCAGTTCGGCGACCTGAGGGATGAAAAAATCTATGAGATTGTTTACACCTCTTTTGTCTTCGCTAATCTTGGTGATACCGTCGATATCTAGGTAAATCACCATACTCTCTGTTTGATCAATCTGTTGCCAATCTGCTATCGCATGAAATGGAACTAGTGCAAAAATCGCAAAAAAACGCGCCGCAATGTGTGCCAGCGCATTCGTCGATCGACTGCAGTGCTCAGTCAAACATGTCTTTCTCGGTAGCCACTAAATGGTCATGAATAGGCTGAAAATGTAACCACCCAATATAGTCACTACCTACATTTTCCCTACTAAATACAGCTCTTTTATGAGGTACGAGATTAGGAGCTTGTCCCGTTGACATAACCATTAACTCTTGTTGGCAGCATCGCTCGAGTGCACTAAACCAAAACGCTGCAGAGTCTATGCTGTGTTTGCTCATTGTAAGTAGACCGTGGTTTTGATGAATGACTGCTTTGACGTCTTTGAAAGATTTTGCGACATTCATTCCAGCGTCCTCACTGACCGCGACTGCTCCAGCTTCCTCGGTTATAACATTATGATCTTCGTAAAATGCGCATGCATCCTGAGAGATGGGATCAAGCTTTTTCCCCAAAGATGCAAATGCTGCACCATATAGTGTGTGAGCATGACACATGGCAACAATTTCGGGATGCTCTTTGTGAACGGCTGCGTGTAGTACGAAGCCAGCTCGATTGACTGAATGATTGCCTTCAACGACGTTTCCGTCGTGGTCTACAAGAATTAAGTTGGAGATTTTGACGTGTTTGAAGTGAACCGCCATAGGGTTTGTCCAGTACAAGTCTTTAAACTCTGGGTCCCTGACGGTTAAATGACCAGCGAAGCCGTAATCAAACTTGAAATATGAGAACGCCCGACACGCTACGACTAGTTTCCTTTTTAGCTCATGACGCAACTCTGCAAAGTTTGAAAAGTGTTTTGCTTGCGGAAAGGTTAGATCAGTCTGTGTGGGTTTGTAGACGGAATGCTCTTCTTTGAATTCGGTGTACATGCCAGTCCTTGTTTAGTAAAAAATTTTCAACAAATAAAAGTAGTTTTTTATACCTAAGCAGCTATAAAAGTAGGTTAGAAAAGTTTAGCCTTTAATAAGCGAAATAATACAATAATCTTTGAATTTGAGCGCACTTAAAGTTTTTTGTCTATGCGGCGGCGCAACAATCAGATGCTTCTTATCGGTTTTAAATATTTTAAAAAAACGTATTGTTTTTTTATGGAAATCGTAGCACAGTGTCGTTTCCCAATGTCTTTAGCCTTAATTCCTTGAGGCTGTATGGGTATTGGGGTCATCGATAAAATCAAACTTTAAGGAGATTATTATGAAACAAAGCATATGGATGTCAGCAGCTATTTCTGGGCTTCTATTTTTTTCCTCAACTGCATTTGCTGCGAAGTGTGATGGAAATTGGTCAAATGTTGGGGACATTGGTGAGACCGTTGATCTGGGGGGTGGAGTCACCTTCACGATTTGGCGAGCGGCTGGGACGACTTCTAGTGCAAATTCACCCATGAACGGGGCAGGCCACTGCGGTGGATATATCGTAGCGTTTCCCGACGGCACTTCTAAATTGAGTTATGCGTGTGCGCGTAAGGACAAGGACGGTGGTATTCATGTGGATGCTGGCGGTATGGAGCCAGGTGATGAGCGTGGAACCTGGGGTACGGTTTTTGGCTCTGGTAATTTTGAGAATTTCGAAGGAGCTGGAACGTGGGCGCCTATCTTCGCGAACGGGAACGTTACGCTAGGTGAATTCGTAGGTGAATGTAGTAATTAGTTTGTCTTGTTGATCAAGATCGGTAGTTGCGCGTGACGCGCCGCTACCGATCTTGATATGCGTTGGAATTTAAGGTGAGCTTGGATCTAAACAATGTTCGCTTAATCCTCTTCGATTTGTGCCTGAATGTAATTAGCAATTCCCATGTCTTCGATTAAGGATAGTTGTGTCTCGTATTCATCAATAGAAGATTCTGAATCGGCCAATAGCGACTCCAGTAAGTCTCTCGTCACAAAATCTTGCTCCGTCTCAGCCTCACTAATCCCAGCGACGAGTCCAGCGTGTTGTACAGTTGATTCAAACTGCAAGTCAGCCTTGAGACACTCCTCAACGTTCTCGCCGATAGATAGGGAACCCAGTGCCTGCAGATTTGGTAATCCTTCTAAAAATAAAATTCTCTCAATAAGTTTGTCCGCTTCCTTCATGACTCGTATCGAATTTTTATATTCTGATTCGTTTAATCGCTCGAGTCCCCAATTCTTAAACATTCTCGCATGAAGAAAATACTGATTGATCGCAGTTAATTCATTTTTAAGAATGGTATTAAGGTGCTGAATGATCGTACTTGAACCCTTCATGCGGCACCTCCTTCGCTGCCATTCATTTGACTCTGAAGATAGTTTTCTAGTCCCACTAGTCCAATGAGCCGCAATTGCTTTTCTAAGAAATAAGCATGATCCATCTCCGTATCCTCAATTTGTTGCACGAGTAAATCGCGCGTGACAAAATCCTGTTTTTCCTCACACAAGGCTACCGCTGCCTTCAAGTCTCCTACCACTCGATACTCAATAGCCAAGTCGCTCGTCAGCATATCTTTAACGTTTGAGCCGATTGTTAACTCGTGGCGAGAGGCCATGTTAGGCTCACCCTCCAAAAAAAGAATGCGTTGGACTATATCTCGAGCATGTTGCCGCTCATGTTCTGATTCGTGTAGCGCGTGGTCGGCAAGTTTCTGCAAACCCATGTCAGCATACATTTCACCGTGTAATAGGTATTGGTCTGTTGCCATCAACTCGCCGGCGAGTAGTTGGTTCAATACATTGACGACTTCCGTATTACCTTTCATAGGAATTTCCTTCAGTTTGTAAACTTGATTGGATGAAGTGTTTGTTAAAAAAGTTCATCTCAAATGTTGCGATTGACATCCCATTATTTTTAAATTTTCAGCTAACGGCGTGCATTATGACACGTCGTTTTCAGACGTGTTATAACGATAATCATTCCTATTTCTATTACGTTTTAGGGACAGCTAGAGTCAGTTGGAGGCTGTGATCTGTGGCTAATGATTCGTCTAGCGCGGCTCTTTGCTTGCTTGGTAATAACGCGCTAACCTACAGCTTTTCCATCGTTACGTTTGATCGCGATAATTGCTGACCGGGGTATGTTATTCTCCCCATCCGGCCAATTGCTGCCGCCTTTTTGACCGGGGTGTTGAATACCAACAAACATTGTCTTTTTATCGGGACTCCACGTGAGTCCAGTAATCTCACATTCTCTTGGCCCGACTAAAAACCGATGGATTTTTCCAGTTGTGGGGTCTCCCATGAGCATTTGGTTATTTCCCATCCCGGCGAAGTCACCCTCGTTAGAGTAGTTACCGTCGGTTTGTATCCAAAGATTGCCGTTTGAGTCAAATCTAAGCCCATCAGGACTATTAAACATGTTGTCGGTATTAATATTCCAAGAGCCGCCCTTCAGGTCTGAGTGTTCGTAGGGGTTACCTGCAAATACAAAAATATCCCAGGTAAAGTCTCGCGCAGCGTGATCTTTATTTTTAGGAGTCCAGCGTAGAATGTGACCATATGGATTTTTTCTGCGAGGATTGGGCATATTAAGCGGTTGTGATAATTTTTCTCCACGATATTTATTGTTTGTTAGTGACACATAGGCTTCTGTTTTGTATGGGTTAACCGCGACCCACTCTGGCCGATCCATTGTGGTGGCTCCTATCTTGGATGCTGCTATCCTCGCATAAACAATCGTTTCGTCTTTGGCAAGATTAGCGTCTGACAGCGATATCCACTCTCCATAACCATCGTCATAAAACTTGGCTGCATACAGCTCTCCTTCGTGCAGCAGCTCACTATTGGCTCCTCCAACCTCGTACTTATCTCTGCTCACAAACTTGTATAGAAACTCACCCCGCTCATCATCACCCATGTATACAACAACATGCCCAGAAGGAGCTATAACCAATTCCGCATTCTCGTGCTTAAACCGGCCTAACGCTGTTAGTTTTTTAGGTTTCTGTTTCCCTAGTGGATCGATTTCGACGATCCACCCATGCCTATTGGGTTCATTAGGCTCGATGGAAACGTCAAAGCGATTATCAGTCTGAGCCCACTTATATCCCCAGTCTCGCCCATCTTTGGCGATCCCGTAGCGTTTTTCATATTGATTTTGACTGAATGTCTCACCTAAGCCAGAAGAAAAATATCCGTTGATGTTTTCTTCGCACGCCAAGTATGTACCCCACGGTGTTTTTCCATTTCCACAGTTATTGAATGTCCCTAAAATTTTCCTTCCTAGTGGATCATGTGTTGTTTTGATCAGATCGCTACCAACAGCCGGTCCTACAACGGAGAATTCCGTATTTGGTGTGATTCTTCGATTAAATTCGCTATCTTTTACGATTTTCCAGCCCTTATTAGTTTCTTTTATTTCAACGATGGTTAAACCGTGAGCGAACTTGCCTTTGTTCACATCATCATCTGTTTCAGGTGACCGGTTCGCTCGATTGCCAAACATAATTTCTTGGTTAGTAAATTCGTTATTAAAAACTAGAATTGTTCGATTGCCGACAGTGAATGTATCCATTCCATCATTATTGTCACCTACCGATATCGCCTGACTCGCGGCTGATCCCAAGGACTCCGAATCGAATTCAGGACCGTTAGCGTAGATTGGATCACCCCAGCGAATGAGGACGCTATATTCGTAGCCCTCGGGTAGGACCACCGTGTCGTTAGTGCTCGCTGAGACTGGTTTGAATGCCGATGGTGGCTGATCCTCAGCAAGTGCAGATGCTACATTCAAATTGGTGGCGCTGACGAAGGCAGATGCTCCAAAACTTGCAGTACCTTTGAGAAACCGCCTCCTCGCAAGAATTAAATCTAAATCTGTTTCATGTAATTCGTCGTTGGTATCTAGTGATGAACTATCGTTGGTCATTCGAGTTTTTCTCATGTTGTGTCGCTATTTCAATATTCATTATTATGGCGGATTGATCCACAATACGGTTGTTATTGTATTACGCGAATAAAAAGTAGTTGACTAAGCTCCTGGTGATCCGTTCCTTGGCGATGTTAATATTTACTAAGCAACGTGTTATTTTCCGTCAAAAGAAAAAATAAAGTGACGTTAAGCAACGTCGGAGGGGGAATCCAATGGACATGCAGGATCACAATGAGGCATATCATTCACCTGAAGTTACTCAGTTACGAGAAGATTTGGCTTTAGCGTTACGGGCTGCCGCGCAGCATGGGCTGGCCGAGGGCGTTTGTAATCATTTTAGTTTGGAGCTTCCTGACCAGTCAGACAGATTTTTGTTAAACCCCAGGGGGCTCCTTTGGCAGGAAGTATCTCCTAACGATATCGTTATGATCAACATAGAGGGCGATGTTTTGGCTGGCATTCATCCAGTCGAATCTACCGCTATGTTTATTCACTCAGCTATTCATCGTATTTGCAAAAAGACATGTGTGCTCCACACGCATATGCCTCATGCGACTGCGCTGTCTCTGACTCAAGAGCGAACTTTAAATACTACTTTGTCGCAAACGGCTATGCGATTTCACAGTCGAGTTTCGGCGGATGACCAATATGGCGGCCTAGCGCTTGATATATCGGAAGGAGAGCGTATTGCCCACGCTATGAAGGGTGCTGATATCGTGTTTTTAGGCAATCACGGCGTAGTAGTTTGTGCAGATCGTATGGACTACGCTTATGACGATTTATATTATCTTGAAAGAGCGTGTGAACTGGAAGTTTTGGCCCGATCAACAGGCCGAGATTTAATTGGAGTCGAAAAAAGCTTAGCGCAAAGCGTCAGCGATCAGACAATGGGTGAGCGATTACAGTCTGAACTTTTTTTTAAAGCCTTGAAGAGGGTTCTCTAGCAAGATCTGTAGCGTACTTTAAAGCGACTCTTTTCTATTGCAGAGGAATGTAGGGATAAATTTATCCCTACATCTCTAGATTATCGGAGCCGAAATCAATCAGTACTTTCTAATTTGCTACGCTGCATTTAGCGCCTGATTTAAGTCGTCTTTTAAGTCATCGATATGTTCGATGCCGACACATAAGCGCACTGTCTCTTCTGTAACGCCAGACTTGATAAGTTCTTCAGGTGTTAACTGTCTGTGCGTAGTAGAAGCTGGATGAGTTGCTAAAGAACGTACATCCCCGATGTTAACCAAACGCGTAAATAAGTTAAGCGCATCAAGGAATTTAGCGCCAGCCTCGCGTCCACCCTTGAGTCCGAAGGTAAGAAGTCCAGATGCCTTTCCATTCATATATTTTTGTACTAATGCATGATCAGGATGGTCAGTTAAACCTGCGTAATTTACCCACTCTACCTTATCGTTTTGCTGTAGATGCTTAGCAACAGCCAGCGTGTTATCGCAGATACGATCCATACGAAGAGCCAGCGTTTCAATGCCTTGTAAAATTAAGAAAGAATTAAACGGAGAGATAGCTGCTCCAGTATTTCGAAGTGGTACGACTCGAGCTCGACCAATAAATGCTGCTTCCCCTAGTGCCTCGGTGTAGATTACGCCATGGTAGCTCACGTCAGGTTCGTTCAGCCGTTTAAATCGTTTTTTATGTTCTGCCCATGGAAATTTACCGGAATCTATTATTGCGCCGCCCAAACTGTTACCGTGACCGCCTAAGTATTTAGTGAGGCTTTGTATGACGATATCTGCTCCATGTTCAATCGGACGACATAAGTACGGGCTCGGGACGGTGTTATCTACAATTAGCGGAACGCCATGTTTGTGTGCAATAGCAGCGATGGCCTCGATATCTGTAATATTTCCTTGGGGGTTTCCAAGGGACTCTACGAATACGGCCTTCGTATTGTCATCAATAAGTGATTCAAAGCTCGAAGCATCACGATAATCGGCAAATCGTGTCTCAATGCCGAACTGTGGAAACGTGTGCGCGAATAGGTTGTAGGTCCCGCCGTATAATGCGCTAGATGAGACGATATTGTCTCCGGCTTCGGCAATAGTCTGAATCGCATATGTAATTGCAGATTGGCCCGATGCTACTGCAAGTGCTGCTATGCCGCCCTCAAGTGCCGCCACCCTCTCTTCAAGAATCGACTGAGTAGGATTCATGATTCTGGTGTAAATGTTACCTTCTACCTTTAAATCGAAAAGGTCTGCTCCATGCTGCGCATCGTCGAATGCGTATGCTACCGTTTGATAGATTGGTGGAACGACTGCTTTGGTTATTGGGTCAGGCTTATAACCAGCATGAACGGATAACGTCTCGATTTTCATTGATTGTGGCCTTTCAGAAATGTTTAAACCACATGAGTCTGCGGCAACGAGACCATGCTAACTACTATTTTTTTAATCTAAAGTTATTCCTAAAAGGTTTAAGTGGTGAATTCTTCATAGGCAGAGACACATATTCTTACTTTTGCCAAAGTGGAAGACATTATCGTTTGTTACAGACAAGTATCAATAGCTTTTTACGCTTCTTGCGATGTGTATTATTTATAATTCGCGCGTCTGTTGGAGAATGTACGCACGCGTTTTCTCCAAGCTCTATAAGATCCAGTCTTTAAATTTTTTCGCATCAGCTCTTTAACGTCAGATTCACTGAGGTCGTGAACTTGCGTTATGTTAGCGAAGCTTGCGTGGTCAGAGAGCGCCATTTCGATAATTTCGCTTTTCTCACTTTCCAATAAAAATTTTTTCATGAAGGTGTACGTTGTTTGTTGAGATGATGACCGGCACTTTGTTTTACTGTCAGTATCGGGACAAGTCCTCCCTTAAAAAGTTTCTATAGGCATTAAAGCTTTAATGAGCTGCTCGCGCACTATCTAGCCATTCATCGAAGATTTTCCGATTGGCCTTGATCCATGCGTCTGCGTGACGTTCTGTTGCAGCCCAACCGTCTTCACCTTTCTCTTTCATTTTAAGATTTTGGGCTGAGACATCGTTTACTGACAAGCTCATGACTTCGAAGAGCTTAGCCGCTGCGGGGTTTTCCGAGAGGAATGCTTTATTGGCGATAATCATCTGAGTATTGGCTTCAAAACCATAATTTCTTCCATTACTGAGTTTTGTATCGACATTATTTGGATGAGCAGAGTAGGGGACTTCCAACCAGGTTACGTCCTTCCCGGGCACTAAGACGCCGGATACCCAATAAGGAGTCCAAGTATAGTACAAAACTGATTTGCCCTCTTTATACCGTGTGATTGTATCGGCAATGATGGCTGAATATTCGCCTTGGTTGTGAGATACGGTAGATCTGAGCCCAAATGCATCCATTTGGTGTTCAATGACGCGTTCACAACCCCATCCCGGTACACAACCGGCTAAGTCAGCCTTGTTATCACCATCCGCATCGAACAGTGTTGCGATTTTAGGGTCGGTGAGTTGCTCAATACTGTTGATCTCATATTCGTCTGCGGTTTTTTTATCTATTAAGTATCCCTGCGCACAGCCAGAAATGTATCGACCTGTGCGAGTTAATTTCTCTTCTCCACCAGCCTCATTGAAGAATGATTGATGAAGTGGGTCCCAATGGTCAGCCATAAACGTGATGTCTCCATTCGCAATAGCAAGATGTAACACTGGGTACCGGGTATGTTGTGCGCTTTTGACGTCATAGCCTAATTCCTCCAAAGCTTTAATGACAATAATTGTTTGGAAGTTTTCACCGTCTATATTCTCTTGTCCTGGTTGGACGATTACGCCTTTCCCTGGAAGGCTTTCCGCAGCTCCTAGTGCCTGGGTAATGGTGGTGATGCCTATCATTGCTGCTGCGAAGACTCCGATATATCGAGCGGTTTGTGTTGATTTCATATTCAACCTTTTTGATCCATTAATTTAGGTGGCACGTAATTTTATAGTCTTTAGTACTTTCTTAATATGATTTTTCGAATTAGACCCGCTGGTCCAGTCTGATACCAACGTCGTTTGCCTTTAGTGTATTTTTTCTCTCCCATAGCTTGGGTGATTCTATCCAATATGATGGCCAGTAGAACGATACCAACCCCGCCAACTGTTGCTAAACCCATATCTAGCCGACCGATACCTCTCAATACCATTTGACCGAGACCGCCAACGGCGATCATAGATGCGATAACGACCATAGAGAGACAGAGCATGAGCGTTTGATTGACTCCAGCCATGATTGTAGGCATTGCTAACGGAAGTTGGATTTTTAGAAGTAATTGTTTTGGGCTGGCCCCAAAGGATCGAGAAGCTTCAATAAGATCAGTCGGTACTTGTCGAATGCCTAGATTAGTCAAGCGAATTAAAGGTGGTAGAGCAAAAATAATTGTGACGACTACACCCGGCACGTTACCGATGCCGAACAGCATAACAATCGGTATTAAGTATACGAATGCGGGCGTAGTTTGCATTGCGTCCAATATTGGACGAAGCGCTGCTGAGGCTTTATCTGATCTTGCTAACCAAATTCCAGTGGGGAGTCCAATTAACAGACTAAAAAAGACAGCTGTTAATACCAAAGCTAAGGTGATCATTGCTTCTGACCAGACACCAATTAAGCCGATAAAGATTAACGATAAAAATGTTCCAGCGGCAAGTCTTAGATTCGTCATTTGCCAAGCGAGAAGGGTAAATATAAGAATTAGTAGAATGGGTGAAGCTCCTAATAGCCCCCCCTCTATTGTTGATAGTATTGCGTCTATAGGCACACGAATAGCTTGAAATGCAGGACGAAAGTTCGTAACTAACCACTCCAGTCCAATTTCTGTCCACCGATCTAAAGGTATGGAAGGCTGCACAAATGGATCAAAAAAATTGAAAGTTGTCTCATTAATGGGCTGCGAGGATAGCCATTCAGAATCTGAATTTTTTGTAGTTTTTTCGGCTGATGTCCAGGCTTCAACCGTAATGCCGTTATTGTCTTGCGTGGGCTCATTGACTTGGTTACCCCACGGATCTTCCATTTCAGTTTGATCAGCCATTTTCTTTTTTAAGCCTCTGATTTAAGGCATTGAGTAGAGTAGTTTTTGTTATAGCGCCTAAATACTTATCGGATCGATTGATGACAGGAACGCCGTAAGGGGATGATGAAACAATGCCAATCAAATCTCTAAGTAAAGTATCTTCGTGCAAGGTCGTTAAGTCGGCTACTAATGCTTTCGTTATTGCTTTTTTTGGATCTTCGGTCATCGCTTGCTTGATACTCAGTTCGGATACGATACCAACTAGATTATTATTCTGATTAAGGACGTAGCAAAAAGGGCTAGGTATTTGATTCAAATAATTTAAAACTGTCTCTAATGTCTGATCTTCCTGTACCGTCTCAATCTGAGACTTCATTGCGATATGTTTCGCACTGAGAATATTAGAGGTATCCACTCCACGAAAGAAAGATGCGACATATTCATTTGTAGGATTTCTTAATATTTCCTCAGGTTTCCCGATCTGGATAACGCGTCCACTTTCCATGATGGCTATTCGATCCCCAATCCGCATGGCCTCATCTAGGTCATGGGTTATAAATATGATCGTTCGACGGTTTTTTTCTTGAAGTTTAAGTAACTCATCCTGCATTTCAGCGCGAATTAACGGGTCAAGTGCCGAAAAAGCCTCATCCATTAACATAACAGATGGATCGCAAGCGAGTGCCCTTGCGAGCCCGACACGTTGTTGCATACCACCCGAAAGTTCATCCGGGTAATGCTCAGCAAATGCCTCTAACCCAACTTGACTTAATGCTTCTCGTGCCCGTGAATGCCTATCATTGTGGCCGACACCTGACAGTTCTAAACCGAACGCAGCATTATCAACAACATTCATGTGCGGCATCAAAGCGAAAGACTGGAATACCATATTGACTTTTTTGCGACGAAAATCCATTAAGTCTTTTATGGGCATATTCGTTATGTCTAAGCCATCAAAGTGAACCTCCCCGCATGAAGGTTCGATAAGGCGATTTAAAAGTCGAACTAACGTGGATTTTCCTGAGCCGGAAAGGCCCATAATGACGAAGATTTCACCTTCCTTGACCGAGAAGTTTGCCTTACAAACCCCGACGATACTGCCTGTTTTCTCCAGGATCTCGTCTTTTGTATATCCATCCTCTATAAGTTGCATAACCTCGTCATCCGCATCATTAAAAATCTTATAAAGATCCTTTACGATGATTTTTTCCGGATTCCTCATCAACTTGTTTTCCGCGCCCATTTGTCGGTCAAATTGTGAGTAGAGTTGCACATAATGAAGTCATGATCAGTCGTCACCAAGTTGTAATTTCTAACAAAGGATAACCAATCCCTGATTATTTTGTTTGTTGTAACGATTTAATTCAATAGATACAACTAAGATTTTCAATGTGAGCAGTATCGTTTTGGCAGGCGTGACTGAAAGGGCTAATTAGCACCAGAAAGATAGCTTGAACGTACATCCTTAAATTTTGTCAACCAGTAGGCTTATAATCTACTCCAACCAAATCAAGTAAAAAAAAGAGTATGGCATCTATCATCGATATCCAGCATTTGACTAAAAAATATGCTGATGGACATCTTGCTCTTGACAATATTTCGGTCCGAATTGACGAGGGCGAAATCATTGCATTATTAGGTCCAAACGGAGCTGGGAAAACGACGCTTATCTCGATAATCTGTGGGCTCACAGTAATAAGTGGCGGCTCTGTGCAGGTCGACGGTTGCGACGTAGTCAGTGAGTACCGGAGAACGCGTTCGATTATTGGTTTAGTTCCTCAAGAATTGATGTTAGAACCGTTTGAAACTGTGTTAGGCACAGTGAAGTTGTCACGCGGTCTCTTTGGTTTGAAGGCTGACCCAGCTTATGTTGAAAAGATATTACGACAACTATCTTTGTGGACGAAGCGCAACAATCAAATCAGAGAGCTGTCGGGGGGTATGAAGCGAAGGGTGCTTATCGCGAAAGCGCTGAGTCACGAACCTAAAGTTCTTTTTTTAGACGAGCCAACCGCAGGGGTAGATGTCGATATGCGTCGCGAGACTTGGAAAGTCATAAAAAGTCTCAAGCAGCGGGGCGTGACAATAGTTTTGACCACTCATTACATTGAAGAGGCCGAAGAGATCGCAGATCGAATTGCAGTCATTAACAACGGAAAAATTCTCTTGATTGAAGAAAAATACGAATTGATGAAGCGTCTGGGTAAGAAGCAGTTATGGATTGATATTGATCGTGCGATAACGGAGTTACCCATTAAGCTGAGAGGTTCAGGTATTGAACTTGAAAATCATGGAACGCGAGTAGTATATAAATACGATGCTGCTAAGACACAAGGGGATGTGAGTTCGGTTTTGGCGGTACTAAGGGAAGAAGGGATCGCGATCTTGGATCTCCAGACCTATCAGAGCTCCTTAGAGGATATTTTTGTTGGCCTAGTGAATGAGGAAACAATGTGAATATTTACGCGATGAAAGCGATTTACCATTTCGAAATGGCTCGGACTTTTCGCTCGCCTTTGCAGTCGGTCGCATCCCCAGTTATTTCAACAATATTGTATTTTGTTGTCTTTGGTTCGGCTATAGGTAGTCGGATGGCTATGATTGATGGTGTGCCTTATGGAGTATTTATTGTCCCAGGGTTGATAATGCTGACAGTGATCACACAGTCGGTTGCTAATGCATCATTTGGCATCTATTTTCCTAAATACCTCGGAACAATATATGAACCATTGTCCGCGCCTATTTCACCTTGGGAAATGGTGGTGGGGTATGTGGGGGCATCAACGACTAAATCAATGGCACTTGGTTTAATTATTCTCTCGGTGTCTTATCTTTTTGTTCCTGTAAGGGTAGCGCATCCGTTTGTGATGATCGTCTTTTTGTTCCTTACGTCTGTCGCGTTTAGCCTATTAGGATTCATTATTGGTATATGCGCGCGTAATTTTGAATAAATGAACATAGTCCCGACGCTAATTCTTACGCCCCTCGTTTTTTTAGGTGGGAGTTTTTATTCTATAAAAATACTTCCTGAGGTTTGGCAAACAATCACGCTATTTAATCCTGCGGTATACTTGATATCAGGTTTTAGATGGGCGTTTTTTGACATTTCAGACGTTCCTGTGGACTTCTCATTAGCAGCAATAGGGCTATTTAGTGCTCTACTTTTCGGGGTAATCACACGAATTTTTTCAACAGGATACCGGTTGAGAAATTAGAAGTCTTACCCAAAAAACCTTTTATTTTCATTTAAAGAGACTTAGTACCTCTCGATTTAATGTTTCGCATCCAACCCTATGCGATGATTGTTAGATACATTGTCGGATTTAAGATGTTATTTTGCTGCTAATTAGACGTTATCTCTTGTACAAGCTTAACTAAAGTGTCTATACGGAGTTAAGATGGGGACATTATGAATAATAAAATTAGTGCTTGGTTCGGGCTGGGTGGCGTATCTCAAAAAGACTCTGAGGTAGCACGTCGGTGGGGTACACGTTTTGATAGATTAATGATTCTTTTAGCCGTGGTGATGTTGCCTTTGTTGGTCTTCATCACAGATGAAGGTATGGGTGAGCACTCGGACCGTTTGCTTAATATTCTTGAATGGTTGGTGTTGGTTGTTTTTAGCCTTGAGTTCTTCGTTTTGTTAGCTTTTAGTGATTATCGAACCAGTTACGTCAGAGGCAATTGGTGTAACCTTTTAATCATCGTTGTGTCCGCGCTCAGTTTGCTTGGATTGGTGCAAGGAGTTTGGTTTGCTGCCGCTCGTTTTTTTAGAATAATTACAATATTTTTATTGGCGGTTAGAGGCTTACTGTCCACTGGTCGATGGTTCCTCGCCAAAGGTATCCCTCTAGCGATTGGATTCTCCTTGATTGCATGGGTTCTCTCCGGTCTGGGTTTTTATTTCTTGGAGCCTACGATTGATACCTTTGGAGAAGGCTTATGGCTTGCTTTTGTATCAGCTTCCACCGTTGGTTACGGCGACCTGGTGCCGACTACGGCTTCTGCTCGAATGTTCGCCATTATTATGGTGCTTGTCGGATTTGGTTTATTCTCTATGGCAATTGCTTCTATATCAGCTTATTTTGTCGGTGAGGACGAAAAGTTGGATAACGAGAGAATTCATGAGGATATTGTGAATTTACGATCGGAGATAAAAGAACTTCGCGAAGAGCTTCATCACAATAGATCTTAATTGTCAGGTTGTTTCTATCATCCCGTCGGCTATATTTTAGTATTAAAGCGACTAACTCATGATGTATTGTTCTAATTGCTCAATTGTATGCTTTTGATCTGAAATCATTTCGCGCACTACATCGCCAATCGATACAACCGCTAGTACCTTTTTTTGATCGATAACTGGAAGATGTCTTACGCGTTTTTCAGTCATTAACGCCATACATTCATCTGCCGTTCGATCGGGCGAAACACAAACAACTTTGCTAGTCATAACATCCGAGACAGGAGTTGATTTCGATGTTCGGCCGTCAAGGACAATCTTTCTTGCATAGTCGCGTTCGGAGAAGATCCCCACTAGTGCCTGCTCCTTTAACACAATGAGAGCGCCGACGTCATGCTCAGCCATTTTGTGTAGCGCATCATAAACGCTATGTTCCGGATTGATGGACAAGAGTCTGTGTGTCTTTGTATCAACCAACTCTCTGACGGTTCTCATTTCGACCTCCAGATTATCTAAGTTTCTCTAGTATCTGGTTACAGCTAAAGTGTTGTCAATGCTTTCCGATGTTTATTTACACGTTGCCGTTTAATATCGGTCTGCGAGCGCTACTCTTTCTCGACAAAGAGTCCGGATGTTTTTGCACGTTGTCGCCACAGTTCTCTTGCTCTTGCCTGCATATCGATAAAAGAGTCTGATTCATCTACGATTTCCATCCCAAGCATTGTCTCTACTAGATCTTCCATTGTTGCAAGGCCGAGTGGATCACCGTATTCAGTGACAATAAGGGCCATAGGGTGCCTATCGTCTACCATTGTTTGCATCAAACTTGGTAAGTCTTTAGTGCTTGGAATACTCAATAGATCACGTTTCAAAGAGCGAATTTTTTTCTGAGTATCACCACTGACTGCTTGTTCATAAAGATCATCTTTTCGAATAAAACCTATTATGTCATCTTGTCCTTTATTAAAAATCGGAATCCGAGAAAATTCAATAGCTGGTTGAATATTTACGGCGTCTTCTATCGTTAGATCAGCTTGTAGCGAAGTAATTACCGTTCTCGGCGTCATAACGTCCTCAGCGGTAAGGCCTCTAAAGGCGAACATTGAAGTTAAAGATTGGGCTTCTTTGCTATCAAGCACGCCCTCACGCTGACCGACTTTTATTAAATGGCGAAAGTCCTCACGGGAAACTAAAGGTTCGTTCGTGGTGGGCGATAGCAAATTCGTAAGTCGTTCGGTACAAACTACTAATGGATACATCGTCGCTTGAACAAAATTTAGTAAGTGACCACAAGCAGGTGCTAGCTCCTTACAGTATCTAGCGCCAAGTGTTTTAGGAATTATCTCTGAGAGCACTAAAATCAGAAGCGTAAGGACGGCTGATATTAGACCAAAATAAATATCTCCAAAAAGCTCAGTCGCTTGTGCTCCAGCGCCTGCGGCACCGACGGTATGGGCGATGGTATTGAGTGACAGTATCGCCGCTAACGGCTTACCAATATCCTGTTTGAATCTTTGCCAACGTTTTGCCACCTTAGGCTTTGTAGCCTCAATGCTTGCTAGATATGTTGGGGTAAGGGACAAGAGCGTTGCTTCTAGCAACGAGCATATAAAGGATACACCTAGTGCTAGTGCAACATACGCGAGTAATAAAATCATTAGGTAAAGGTGTTGTCGGAAAAGTTATACATAAGGAACCCCAATTTAAGTGCTTCTCATGTGCGTCATTTATAAAGTTACTCGGGATAGTTTGCAGTATCGTCTTACTGAGATTCGATACACCCAACCGTTGAGCTTGGCGTTAAGTCCTCAGGTGATGTGAATTCTTGGTAGGTCTGAATGCAGAAAAAAAGCCGTTCATCAATAATTACAGTTAAGTAGTGTTGCATCGCAAACCGTCCTAGAATTTCGACCTCTTTCGAGCTTGAGGCAACCACTTCTCCCTGCGCTATGAATCTAGACCAGGTGAAATCTCCTTGGGGAAAAACTATACTGATATGTGTTCCTGATATAGCAATGACTAAAAAAAGTCTCGCAAATAGTTTTCTCATTTTTCACTCACTTATTCTCGTTCGCCATTTTTGAATGTTCCACTCTCCCATTCCGAGATCTCGCCATTTTTCCAGTAACTCACCCAGGGACCTTCCCGCTTCCCGTTTTTGTAATTACCTTTGGATTTTAGCTGACCATTATCCCAGTAAGTAATCCATGGCCCGTCTTGTATGCCCTTTTTCCAACTCTCTTCACTCCATAAACTGCCATTGTCGTAGTAGTAGAGCCAAGAGCCGTTTTGTTCTCCGTTTTTATAGTTACCTCTAGAAGATATTTGTCCATTCTTCCAGTAAGCGATCCAAGCACCTACCTGTCTTCCATTGACGATAGACCCTTGACTTCGTTTATCGTCCAGTTCTCCAGTGTAAGGCGTACTCGAGGATCTTTGATAAAAAAGACCATCACGCAGTACTAAATTCTCCATAGACTCGCTCCAACTATATGTCGGTACAAGTAACAAAGAGATTAAAGTAATAATAAATTGTATCTTCATATACCAATATTAATATTGAACAGGATTTGGTGCATTGAAATTGCGATCAATTTTTAATTTAATGTGTCGAAGACCGAAAATTACATATTCATTACCAATGACTGGCCCAGGAATCGTCAAATTAAAATATTTTTGTAGTGCTTCGCCGGTGAGTTGTAAGGCAAGAATAATAAAAATTGCTACTAACAAATGGTTTCTCCCAATGGAAAATTAACAATGTACATTACTTGATTTTTTAATAGATCAAAATTCTTTTCTGTACATAAACCGTGTTTCGACATACCTTGTGATTTTCATAATGTTAACTAAGTATTTAGTATTGTGTCTGAGCTCATCTGAAATGATTAAGTACGTATTTAAAGGTTGAGGTAGATCGATATTGTTCTAAATGACAATATGTCGTTCATCACAAGGGGTTATGATCTCAGTGTGGCTTCCAATCTTTCAATGTGGGGTTTTGTAAAACCGTGGCATCGAATATTTCCATCTTTTTTACGAAGTGATCCATCATGGCGCAAAAAGCTACTATTTATAAGGTTGAGCTCGCAGTCTCTGATATGGACCGTCATCATTACGGCACTCATAATCTGACTGTCGCAAAACATCCATCTGAGACTGACGAACGTTTGATTTTACGCATCCTTGCTTTCGCACTGAATGTGACTGAACGACTGAAGTTCTCGAAAGGACTCTCCACGGATGATGAGCCTGATATCTGGAAAAAAAGTCTGAGTGGAGAGCTCGAGTTATGGGTTTCGTTGGGGCTGCCGAGCGAAAAAATTGTTCGTCAGTCGTGTGCGAAAGCAAGCGAGGTGGTGATTTATAGCTACGGTGGTCGAGCGGCTGAGTTGTGGTGGGATAAACTTAAGAATGCTTTAGCGCGATTTGATAATCTTCGGATTATTAATTTTTCATATAAGCAGTCAAACGAAATGGAGAGTCTACTTAGTCGCTCTATGAAGCTGCAGGTTAATATCCAAGACAGCGATTTAATGATCAGCGCTGGTGATTTAGTGGTTTATATGACTCAAATTAGTTGGAAAGAGTTCTCTAATTAATTGACACATATTGAAAAGGAGGCAGGATGGAATACGCTGGTGGATGTTTGTGTGGCGTTACTCGATATAAGGCAACTGGTGATCCTATAAGAGTGCTCTATTGCCATTGCAATGATTGTAAGAAGCAGACGAGCGCTCCATACTCAGTTGTTGCAAGTTACACCAAGGATCAAGTTTCATTTGAAGCCTTGAATTATTTAAAAACGTACGAGTCAATTGGTGATTCGGGTAATCTGGTAAAGCGGTCATTCTGTGGGCAGTGTGGGTCACCTATTTTTTCTGAGGTTGAGGCACTTCCTGATGTCGTCTTAATAAAAGCAGGCAGCCTGGATGACGCTTCTTGGTTAAAACCAAGTATAGAAATTTATACCAAGGATCGACTGCAGTGTGCTCATATCGACGCATCAATTGACAGTTTTCCTGGGCCTCGTCCGCGATAGCTGTGCTGTTCATGAATTTAAAAAAATAAATCTTCGTTTTAGATGAGATTAATTTGTTTGACATAAAAAAATTCTTACATGCTGGTGCTTCTGGAGCCTGTCTCTGAATGGACTGGATATTCAAAATATAACTTCATTGGCGGACATCATGCTGCGGACAGTATTCCTGCTAACCAACTCAAAAGAAATCGACGATGGTATTAAACTTCTCGCTAATGTATACAAGGAGGGATTCGCGTAAATCGATACGGCCCCTATATATGGAACGGAGAAAAATATTACGAAATCGCTTTGGTTTAAAGCACTACAAAAGTGCTCTTGTCGATAGACGCCAATGAAGTAAACGATTATTCGCCGGCATTGCGTTGTCATTGGCGAACATAAATCCACTTTTCTGTGCAAGCATATTAACCCATTCAAAGTCGCGAATACCGCTACTAGGATTTTGCGCTTTCAGCCATAAATCAAAATCAGCGTTACTGTCTGATGTGTATTCACCATGGTAATTAAACGGACCGTATATCATCAAATGACCATCGGGCACGATGGTTGTAGCAACCAAATTAAAAAAATCTTGGACTTGCTGCTTTGACATAATATGTAGGGTGTTACAGGAGTAAATAGCATCGTATTTCTGATTAATGGTATCCACCGAAACATCTAGCTCAAAGGGTGGTAATAGGTTTTTTAGATTAGCTTCATCAATCCACAGTCTGATGCCAGATATATTTCCTCCAACATCACTACATTGCCAGTTAATCCATGACATATTTTTACTAAAATGAACCGCATGTTGTCCGGTCCCGGAACCAATTTCTAAAATATTTTTGGTATTTTTAAGTACTGGTTCAATAGCAGCCAAAATCGAATTCTGGTTGCGTTCACATGCGGGTGAGAATGGTTTTTCCATATTAAGTATTTGCTTATCAACGGTCGGTCAAGCTGATATCATTTTAATTCTTTGCAAGTCTCAAGCCGGTTAACTGCCAACGTGCATACGTCGGGAAAAAATTACGATATGTAACCCTAGAATGGCCTTCGGGTGTATACGCGGAGCTTCCCCTGAGTACCATTTGGTTAACCATGAATTTGCCATTATATTCTCCGGCGACACCCTGCCACGGCTTGTACCCGGGATAAGGCGTATAGTTACTACTGGTCCACTGCCAAACCTGGCCAAAAATATCAGTACTTGATTCGTTTTTTTTCTTCGCGAAAGTCTCCCATTCAAATTCTGTTGGTAGTCGAGCACCAGAAAATTCACTAAGATTTTGGTTGGCCCAACGAGCGAACGCATCGGCTTCAAAGTAGCTGATATTCGAAACAGGAGCGTTCATATCAAGTAAAGAACGACCATGAAGTGAGAAACGACACATTCGATTATTTTCATCTCGGCTCCAGTATAGTGGACTAGTAATTTTTCCAGCTTTAAGCCAAGCCCAGCCTTCGTCTAACCACCATATAAAGTTTTCATACCCTCCGTTTTCAATAAATAGAAGCCATTCCGAATTGCTAACGAGTCTACTTCCTATTGAATGTGCTTGATTGAGAGCCGAATGTCTTGGAGTTTCATTATCAAAATGGAAGTCGTCGCCTTTGTATCCGACGTCTGTTAATCCACCAGCGTCCTCGATCCAATGAAATGATTCACTGACTGATGTCACCTCTTTATTCTTCGGAAGGTAAGCTGGAAAAAGTGAATTATGAGAAAAAAGATGATGAATGTCAGTTAACAGTAACTCTTGGTGTTGTTGCTCGTGTTGGATTCCAAGTTGTAATACCCATAATGACTTTAAGGACGATTGATGTCTCATAAGTTCGGTTACCCGATCGTCGATATTTTTACGCCACTCCAGGACATCTGACATGGACGGTCGAGTTAGTAAACCGCGTTTTTGTCTTGGATGCTTGTCGCCTATCCCGTTGTAATAACTATTGAATAAAATAGCGTATTGGGGGTTCCAAAAAGAAAAGCTTTTTTCAAAAGGCTTGAGGAGCATTAATTCATAAAACCAAGTGACATGTGCTAAATGCCATTTAGCAGGACTCGCATCCTCCATCGATTGTGCCTGACAGTCTTCCGGACTCAAGTATGCGACCAGTTCGAGTGATCGTTCTCTAGATTGTTTGAACGATGCTAGCAATGCATTTAATGAACGCGTTTGGTTTTCGATTTTATTGCGCATATATCACGGCGAAATAGTCTTTTGAATCAGTCCAGATTTGAGTTTTCAAGAATCCAGCATCTTTTAGCAATTCGCTAATCCCTTTTAAAGTGTATTTATGAGAGTTCTCGGTGTGAATTAACTCACCTTTTTTAAGCACTCTAGAATTACCAGGCCAAGAGATAGTGACTTGCTCGAGAGTTTCTATAAAAAGCTCAACTCTATTTTCGTTGTGATTGATTATGACTTTGTGATCAAACTGATCAATATTAAAGTCAGACCCGAGGAGAGAATTAACTGAGTTTAGAATATTGAGATTAAAAGCAGCAGTAATTTTTAGAGGGTCATCATAGGCTAACTTTAATATAGATTCTTCTTTCATCAGGTCCACTCCAAATAATAATCCACCGCCTTTAGCTTGATCCTTAATCTGACGAAGAAGATGAAGTGCTTCTGAGGTTAGAAAATTACCTATACTTGACCCAGGGTAAAAGAATACTCGTTTGTTCTCGGATATGGATTCAGGAATTAATATTTTCTTCGAAAAATCCATGCCCATACATTGCACATTAATATGTGGGTATTTTCCCGAAAGTTTAGTTACTGCTTCTTTTAAATATTCGATTGAAAAATCAATCGCTAGGTAGCTTGAAGGTTTTAGAGAGTTGAAAAAAGATTCTGCTTTCTGACAATTTCCAGCACCTAAGTCGATTAGAGTGCCTCCAACACCAATGGTCCTGATTATCTCGTTTTTATACTGGAGGAATATCTCTTTCTCACTTTTAGTTGGGTAGTACTCGGGAAGTAAGGTTATTGCGGTAAATAAATGAGACCCTAGGGGATCATATAAAAATTTGGGAGAAATCGACGGTGATTTGTCTAGGAGGCCGATCTCTATTTCACGAATGAGATCAAAATGGCTTGTGAGGGTATCTCCTAAAATGTTGGGGATTGTCATAACTTTTTGTTCGAAGCTGATTGCGAGGCGTTTGGCAGGTTGATTCTATAGCGCTTAAGTTTCAAAGTTAATTTTATGATGAACAAAAGTTTTAAGATCTTTTCACATGATAAATGAAAATCAGGAAGTTAATTGANATGTCGAAGAAAAGTGCAATAAGTCCGATTAATAATTTTCAAGTCTTGGTCTATGCCTCTGGAGGAAGCAAGCCGATCGCTGCATAGCCGATATATTGACGCCTTT
Source organism: Betaproteobacteria bacterium TMED22 (assembly GCA_002167745.1). Taxonomy (GTDB): domain Bacteria; phylum Pseudomonadota; class Gammaproteobacteria; order Burkholderiales; family Eutrophovitaceae; genus Eutrophovita. The sequence continues at coordinate 10,333 of NHCB01000004.1, read as the reverse complement.
TTTGTATCTCCCAAGCTACCTATAGATAACTTAACCCTGTGTAGCCCCTCCCCCCGGGGTGTTTTAGGGTTGGGATAAAGGGTACAAATTGGTACAAAGGTGTGGTACAAAGCCCAAATTCTTNCCTTTATAAACTATTGATTTATATAGATTAAATCAGATAAAAAGAGGGTGGCGGAGAGTGAGGGATTCCGGAACTGTTGCAACAGTCATGAGCGTGGTTAGATTCAGGCTGAGTCTATAAGTTATGGATACCAAATAATTACTCCTCTCACCCCAATATCTCATGCACTTCTCTGGACTTATTCTAATTCCTCTAACACCCAGCCAGCAAAAGTTCATACTGGTGTTTTAGTATTTATATTTAGGAAAGACTGGTGTCCCTCTAGCTCAGGGCCAAAATGTTCTCTGAAGAAGTTACTATTTAAATTCTGATGAGTCAGTACTTCTNACACGCTAGCTGCAGTCAATGGAAGATACCAATTATTGAAATGCGATCAATCACTGTTTTTATTAGCATAAAATTTGTATTAACTCGGCGCTCTCTCGCTATTCTCCGCTTTAACGAAATGTCTAGCGTATTTATCGGTTACTCCCGCTAAGGGCAAAAACATGAAAAAGTCGGCAGTATTAAATTCAGAGTCCCAAGTTGGTTGACCAATAATTAAAGCTCCCGCTCTAAGGTAGCTCTTGATTAAGGGGACAATGGGAGCATTGGAGTGACCTGTTAAAAATTGNTTTGGAAGAGGACNTCTAGGNCGTATCGTGAANTNAATGTCAGTTGGTTTGCTGATNTTCATAANNGTTCTNGCAGCTGCTCCGTTATCTTTAAGAGATACGCTGGCAGAACCCATAATATATCGACACTGCTGTGTGAAAGCATATTTAACGATTTCCCTCCAGAGCATAGCAAGGGTTGCGCCTGTTCTGTAATTGGGATGTACGCATGCTCTGCCTATTTCTAATAGATGAGCTCTTCTTGAGTTTAGCTGCACTATATCGAATTCCTCATCCGCGTAAAAACCACCGATACGCAGTGCTTTTTCACCTGTTAGGAGCCTATATCCTCCAATAACCTCTCCAGTTTCCTCGTGCTTGACTAACAAATGATCGCAAGTCCGATCGAAGATGTCCTCGTCAATATGTTCAACTGCACTAGTCTGTGGATATCCAAATTCTTTTTCGTAAACGGTGTACCTAAGTCTTTGGTATTGCCTTAGATCCGCCTCATCGGTACAGAGTCCAATGACTAAATTACGTTTTTTTTCCGGATGATTAGCTATGTAGTTTGTTTGAAGCATTAATTTTATAATCCATATCTTATAAAACAAGCTTAGAGTCTCCGTTTCGAGTGTTGAAAATTAATTACCAAAACTTTACAAGTTGATGACATCTTTTCATTTGGAATAGCGCTTGAACTGTCTCTTAATTACCGATTAAGTCACAATGACACAAAGTGGTAATAAACATCACATACAATTGAAAGTAACTGCAAACACGTATAAATGTGATGAAAATAACAGTAGCGGGACTTGGTTACGTTGGTTTATCTCTTGCGACTTTGTTGGCACAGAGGCATCAAGTCACGGCATACGACATTGACAGCAAAAAAATTAAAATGCTACAAAATCGTATTGCCCCAATCGCAGATAAGGATATTCCGTTTTTAATTGAGGATGAAAATTTAAAGCTATTCCCCACGGATGATAGAACACAAGCTTTTGCGGCGGCGCAGATGGNTTTCATTGCAACACCAACAAATTATGACAGTGATACCAATCGTTTTGATACATCATCCATAGAACAAGTGATAGAAGCATCATTATCCATTAATCCGGAAGCAATCATTGTCATAAAATCTACTGTCCCTGTAGGGTATACAGAGTCAATAAGGCGTATTTTTAAGTCTCAGCTGATTGTCTTTTCTCCTGAGTTTTTGAGAGAAGGGTTTGCTGTGCATGATAATCAATATCCGTCAAGAATCGTGGTCGGTGACCGATCGGTTAATGGCGAGAGGATCGGTGCTATCCTTGGCGAGCTTTGTATTTCCGATCAAAAACCAACTACGTTGCTAACTGGTTCTACAGAGGCTGAGGCAATTAAATTGTTCTCAAATACTTATTTAGCGATGCGAGTTTCCTTTTTCAACGAAATAGATACTTTTACATTAAATAAAAGTCTCGAGGCTAAGGAGATTGTGGACGGAGTTTGTTTAGATTCTAGAATTGGTTCTCACTATAACAATCCTTCTTTTGGGTACGGGGGATATTGCCTTCCAAAAGACACAAAGCAACTTCTGGCAAATTATGTTGATACACCGCAAGATTTAATATCGGCGATTGTTAAAGCGAATCATACTAGAAAGTCATTTATCGCCTCACAGATATTAAAGCAAGCCCCAAAGACTATAGGGATTTTTCGGGTCACGATGAAAGCAGGATCTGATAATTTTAGATCCTCAAGCGTCAATGAGGTCATTGGGCAACTTAAAACCGAGCCCGTTGATATTGTGATTTATGAACCATATCTCAAGCAGCGTGTTTATTTAGGTTCGGAGGTGATAACGGATCTTGATGAGTTTAAACAACGAGCTGATGTGATTGTCGCGAATCGGCGTCACCAATGTTTAAACGACGTGATGGAGAAAGTATTTTCTCGCGATCTTTTTGGCGAAAACTAGCGGATCATTATGATTGATTTACGCTGGAAATTAACTGAGCCTTTTTGTCGCTTTTTTTCGAAGGGCATTCGCAAAAAAACTCAGGTCGCTGGGTTTTAGTTAATTCGATGCTGATGATTGTTACAAGTTTGTCATATGTACGTAGCTAATTCGTAAGATCAATAAACTATTCTTATAGCGTAGATGTCCACACAGAGAGTGAATTTGGATAGGTTAAAAATGCCCAAGCTCGATTTTAGGACTGTTTGGATATCCGATATCCACCTTGGCACAAAAGACTGTAAGGCTGAGGCACTGCTTCTATTTATAAAAAGCGTGAATGCCCAAAAATTATACTTGGTCGGCGACATTATTGATGGGTGGGCATTGAGAAAGCGGTGGTACTGGCCNCAGTCTCACAATGATGTAGTCCAAAAAATATTAAAGAAGGCNAAGAAGAACACTGAAGTTATCTTCATACCTGGAAATCATGATGAATTTGCAAGGCAATTCTGCGGCTCTCAGTTTGGCGGAATAGCCATTAAACGTGAAGATTTTCATCTAACAGCGGATGGCAAGAAGCTTTGGGTAACCCACGGAGATTTATTTGATCAGATTATTCAATATGCAAGATGGCTAGCGTATCTGGGCGACCGAGCTTATGCGTTCACACTTTGGCTTAATCGACTTTTTAATAAAATACGCTTTAAGTTTCGATATCCATATTGGTCTCTATCACAATACCTTAAGCACAAAGTTAAAGCTGCCGTTTCTTGTATCACTGCATTCGAGGAGCTTTTGGCTGCTGAGACAAAACAAAGAGGTTGCGACGGCGTAGTGTGTGGCCATATTCATAAAGCGGAAATAAGAGAAATTAGTGATGTTATTTACGCAAATGACGGTGATTGGGTTGAGTCAATGACGGCACTCGTGGAAGAGATGGATGGCACGCTTAGGGTTATTGATTGGTTGGAGATTCAAAATGCCCATCAAAATAACCAATCAAGCGATCAACAAGTCTTGGTTGAGGATCTAGAAGTAATTGAGGTGGAGGGGGATTTGGTAAATTGAGAATTATGATCGTGACGGACGCTTGGGCTCCTCAGGTGAATGGCGTTGTGAGAACGTTGGATAATACCATTCGAGAGTTGAAGCGGAGGGGCCACGCTGTACTTGTTATTTCTCCAGATTTATTTAAGACAGTGTCTTGTCCTGGTTACCCTGAAATTCGACTCGCATTATTTACGAAGTCTAAAATCAAATCCCTATGGAATNATTTTTTGCCTGAAGCATTGCACATCGCCACTGAGGGCCCGTTGGGATTAGCGATGAAGCGGTATGCTGAGCGGAGAGAAATACCATATACGACTGCGTATCACACAAGATTTCCGGAGTATTTGAAGAGTTATTTCAATTGTCCGTTGTGGATTACGTATACATATTTACGCTGGTTTCACTCGAAATCGAAAAACGTGATGGTACCCACACCCACTATATTGAGAGAACTCTCTGCTCGAGGTATAAGTGAGCTAAGTATATGGGCAAGAGGAGTAGAGACCGATGTATTCAAACCTCAGAGATTAGAGAAAAATAACGATACTACAGTTTTTTTATATGTAGGCCGTATCTCGTCCGAGAAAAATATTTCTGCCTTCTTGAAGTTAGACTTGCCGGGGGAAAAGTGGGTGGTTGGTGATGGTCCCCTGTTAGAAACTTACAAGCACGAGTACCCAGATATACAATTTTTTGGCGCTAAGAAAAAAACTGAGCTGGTGAGTTTTTATAATCAAGCAGACGTATTTGTATTTCCGAGTAAGACCGACACATTCGGACTTGTGATGTTGGAGGCGATGGCCTGTGGAACTCCAGTGGCCGCTTATCCGGTTGCGAGCCCAATTGATGTAATACATAACGGTGAAAGCGGAGCTATGGACGAGGACCTTAAACAAGCATGCCTTCTCGCGCAAGAAGTTCCTAGAGAGAATGTTCGCCGTTATGCTCAAAATTGGTCTTGGAAACAATCAACCGATTCTTTTGAGAGTTATTTAGTTCCATTTTCTAGGGCTTAATTTTGCAATAGTTCTGTAACATTCTTTGCCATGCTAGTATTTACTAGGTACAACCGGCACATGCAGAAAACCAAAAATACCGTGATACATACTAATTTAATAAAGCGGGATCTCAGTTTTATCGACTTTAACCTTCGTGTCCTGACTTGGGCAAGCAAGGAAAGTGTTCCGTTGTTAGAGAGGTTAAGGTTTTTAACAATCGTGTCATCTAACCTAGACGAGTTTTTTGAGGTCAGGATGGCAGGCCATATAATTGCTTATCTGGATGGTGAAACAACTCAAGACAGCTCTCCAAAAGAGTTTCTGTTGCTATCTAAAAGGACTCAAAGACTCGTATCTAAAAAATATGAAATTTTCAATAAGGAGTTGCTTCCGGCGCTGAAGAAAATTAAGTTACGCGTTATAAACGAGAAGGAGCGAAATAAGTCACAAAGTTTATGGGTGAAAAAACTTTTTGAGGATAGCATTAGGCCGCTTTTGGTACCCATGACTTTAGATCCCTCGCATCCATTCCCTCAAGTAGCCAGTAAATCGCTCAATTATATTGCTCGACTTGATGGTGAAAATGTCTTTGGTCGGGCTAATGAGATAGCGATCGTTCAAGTCCCAAGAATTTTTCCACGTTTTTTTGAAATCCCCTCTAGGAAAGGAGTGAAACAAAGGAGTTATTCCTCGCTCTCCAGTATTGTGCGAGAACATATGGGTAGTCTTTTTCCAGGACAACGAATCACGGAGTTTAGTCAATTTCGAGTAACGCGTCATTCTGACCTAGCTTTGGATGAGGAGGACGTAAAGAATCTGCGAACCTCGTTGAGAGCACGGTTAGTCGCTCGCCCGTTTGGACGTGCGATGCGGCTGGAGGTTGCAGCAAATTGTTCGAAGTATCTGGAGGATTATCTTCAAACTCAGTTTGCATTGCCGAAAGAGTCAATTTATCGATCGGATGGACCAGTGAATTTAGTCCGTACGCGCCAGTTAATCGAGCTTATCAGTGATGAAAGTCTCGAATTTCCCGTATTTCGTCCTCAGCTTAAAAAGTTAAATCGAGGGCAAAAAAGCGTATTTGATCGCATCAAGGAAAAAGACATTTTGTTACATCATCCTTATCAGTCTTTCGAGCCAGTTATTGAGTTTCTGGAGACCGCCGTTCGAGATGACGACGTCGTTGCAGTCCATATGACTTTGTATCGCACGGGCTCTGACTCTAGATTAGTCGAACTACTTAAAGAGGCGGGNAGAAGGGGAAAGGTGGTCATGGTCGTCGTAGAGCTTAAGGCGCGTTTTGATGAAGCGGCAAATATACGTCATGCCGAAGAGCTAGAAGCTCTGGGCGTTCAAGTGGTTTACGGCGTACATGGGCTGAAAACACATTCTAAAATGTTACTTATTACACGTCGAGAAAGTGGACTTCTCGTTCGTTATGCCCATCTCTCTACAGGAAACTACAACGCTCAAACAGCGAAGCTCTATACTGATATTGGTTTTATGACAGCAGATGCACGAATGTGTCTGGATGTCGAGAATTTGTTTAAGCATCTAGCAAGTCAAGCTCAACAGCCTGATTTGCGCAAAATGATTTTGGCGCCATTTAATATGCTTAATGCGTTCTTATCTATGATTGCAAAAACTGCTAATGCAGCCCGTGCGGGAAAGCATACCAAGATCCGATTCAAAATGAATTCTCTGACCGACCCTGTCCTGGCTAAATCGTTAATAGACGCGGCATCGTCTGGAGTTTGTGTTGATTTGTGTGTGAGAGGCGCATGCGTGCTACCAAGTGTTGCTCCCGTAGCGAGGCATAGTGGGTATATCAGAGTCCGCTCTATTGTCGGTCGTTTCCTTGAGCATAGCCGCGTTTATCTATTTGATATCGATGGGGAGCGAAGTATGTATTTGTCTAGTGCAGATTTGATGAGTAGAAACATGCACGGTCGTATTGAGATTGCTTGGCCAATTGAAAGCTCAAAATTAAGAAATCAAATCGAGCATGAGTGTATCGATTTGTCTTTTTCAGATACTGAAACAAGTTGGGACTTACACCCCAATGGTGAATACGTTGAGAGAAATGTCTTTTTAAAAACCAAAGAGGCTAAGGATCAATCAAAGACGTCCATTAATGTTCAGCAAACATTAATGAGTAAATATGGAAAATTTAAGTAGTAAAAAAGTTTTTTTAACTATCGCTATTTAGATAATATTTGCGTTTTACAAATAATGCTACGCTAACNAGGGCNATCATGATTGGTACTTCAATCAANGGCCCAATGACCGCNGCAAACGCNGCCCCAGAATTTATTCCGAAAGCACCAATCGCNACAGCNATAGCCAATTCAAAATTATTACTTGCNGCNGTGAAGGATANTGTACAGCAACGACGATANCCGATTTTTAGCTGACCGGTNANAAGGAAGGTTATNACGAACATAGAGATAAAGTAAATAAGNAGNGGGATAGCAATGGTNANNACATCCANAGGAATNGCTACTATNAGNTTNCCNTTNAGGCTGAACATNACNANGATNGTGAAAAGNAGNGCNANNAGNGTTAGTTTACTCAATTTCGGAATAAANACGCTGTCGTACCACGCTAAATCAACGATCTTCAGCATAAAATATCGTGTCAATGCTCCTAAAATAAAAGGAACGCCAAGATACAAAAACACCGTTTGAGAGATTTGAATGATTGAAAAGTCTATGGTAGAGGCAGTGACTCCAAAATATGGTGGAAGCACGGTTAAGAATAGATATGCCCAGACGCTAAAAAATAGAACTTGAAAAATTGCATTGAATGCGATTAATCCGGCTGCATATTCGCTAGAGCCTTTCGCCAAATCATTCCAGACAATTACCATTGCAATGCAGGGTGCAATTCCGATTAAAATTAAGCCGATAAAATATTCAGGTTGATCCGGAACAAACATGACGGCCAATAGAAACATTAACGTAGGCGCGACAACCCAGTTCATAATCATGGCTATGCCGAATACTTTGAGGTCCGTAAAAACCCGAGGAAGTTCTTCAAAACGCACTTTTGCAAAAGGTGGATACATCATTAAGATCAATCCAATTGCTATAGGAATGTTTGTTGATCCGACTTGAAGCGTATTAATGAGTGATTCGATCGTGGGAAAAAGATAGCCAATGCCAATACCGACAGCCATGGCTAAAAATATCCAAACAGTTAAATAGCGATCTAAGAATCCAAGATTTTTTGTTAACGAGCTCATTTGTTTTTTACCTCATTAAATAGTGAGATTAGGTCTTTGCTTGAAAGATTATTAATGTTGGCACGTGCGATCTTCGACATACGGCGTTCTAGCTCTTTCGCGACCGAGGCAAAAGCTGCATACGTTTCCTTATCATCGTTGCCTTCGCGAGATGGGTCAGAAAATCCCCAGTGAACGTTTCCCGGACTACTCGGCCATATAGGGCACACTTCTTTGGCTGCAGAGTCACATACAGTAATCACGAGGTCTATTTTTGGCGCATCATGTTTTGTAAATTCATCCCACGATTTTGATGAAAGATGATTTTGGGGGTATCCGAACTCGGATGCAATACGATACGCAAACTTGTTTACGTTACCGCTAGGCGTTGAGCCGGCAGAAAATGCTTTAAATTTTCCCTCGCTTCGGGTATTCGCGATGATTTCTCCCAATATTGAACGAGCGGAATTATGAGTGCAAAGAAATAATAAATTTAACAAGGGCTTCATGTACGTCATTTAACTGTTAGATTTAAGCTTAATAGAAATGCCAATTCGCTCCCAAAAATGAGCTTCTTGTTGAAGTAGCCAAACAATATGCGGACTGCGCTGAATCCACTCGGGACTTGCAGTAATACGATATTCTTGTTCCTTATTGCTAAGTTCTATCCCTTTGAATGCGTGGTTTTTTCGGGCATACCCAAAAATCAGTGCTAGCCGAAAACAAAGCAGTGCATGTTGGAAGTTTAAATCGCCCCTCCATGATTGTAGGCGTTTAAGCTTACCTCTTTGGAGGCGAATAAGATTAGTGAGTCGAGATTGGTCCTTTGGCTCAATATTCTCGATTTTTAAGTTATCGAGAATATACGCACTATGCTTACCGATATTATTGGCTGAAATCATACGTCCTATTTCGTGTAATGCTGAGGCATCATGAAGCATATTTTCGACAGATTCAGATTCTTTGACTTCTAAGTTCGCTAGTAATCGGCGCGATAATTTACTAATTCGATTGCACTGTTTTATGTCCACGTTATACTTTTTTTGCAGCGCTTCGATTCGGCTTCGTCTCTGGGATGGGAGGTCTTCATGATTTTGTATTAATTGATGCATTAGGCCCGCACGCGTCGCTCCCGACACAGGAATGATACGGTCTATATCAAATATTCTTACGGCAGCAATTAATGCGCTGAGACCGCCAGCAAATATTTTTCTTCGATCATCACTTAAATTAGGTAAATCGAGATTTTGGAGAGATCCTGAACTGATGCACTTTTGTAGAATCCAAAAAAGGGCGTGACGATTAATATGTCCGTTTGGATCGATAGCGCTACCTTTAATTATTAACGAAAGCGCTGATATGATCCCTGAAGAGCCGTAGACTTGATCCCAAGTCTTAGATCCGAATTGGCCGATGTCTTTTTTAAATACTTCTTCTGCAGAGCTTACAGCGTCTTGAAACCGAGACTCAGTAAGAGTATTCCCCGAAAAAAAACGCTTAGTCCATGTAACGCTACCTATCGCTTCGCTGGTGATATGTTCACACTTCGCTCCATATCCTTGCGCAAGCTCTGTTGATGCGCCACCAATATCGATGATAAGTCTGGGTTCAGACTTACTTGGAAATCTTTGGTAAATACCTTGATAAGTCAATCGAGCCTCATCATCGCCTGAGATGACGTCAATGTCGAAGCCCAGCTGATATTGAGCTAATTCTAAAAATTCTGCGGCGTTTTTCACTGACCGTAATGTTTGAGTTGCGATAACTTTGACGTTCTTCGGATCAAATCCCGTTAAACGATCGCCAAATTCTGCAAGAGCTTCCCATCCTTCCCTCATCGCAGGTTTGGTGAGCATATTGGTTGGACCGACGCCGCCCCCCAATTTCACATTTTTTCGAATTCTTTCACTAATCTTTGGGCGCCCATTCTTAACCTGAGCTATTTCAAGTTTGAAGCTGTTAGAACCCAAGTCTGCTACCGCGATAATGCCAGTACTCACAAATGAACTTTCCTACTAGCTCGCTGAAACTGCAAGCGACTACACTACGGTTTGTATGAAAAGCTAACGTTGACGCTTAGCTCGCTTTTGGTAAGGTTTTAGTCTAAAGGATCAACTGCTTATTGTCGCTAATTTTTGTTACGGTTTTCTTACACCCATCGTGTATTCTCAGTGTATGTGTAGCTCTCCCCCCGGGGTGTTTAGGGGCGGAATAAAGGGTACAAATTGGTTACACAGACATGTTACACACCTCAAATTCTTATCTTTTTAACCTATTGATTTTTAATGATTAAATCAGATAAAAATAGGGTGGCGGAGAGTGAGGGATTCGAACCCTCGGTACGGGTTAACGTACACACGCTTTCCAAGCGAGCACCATAAGCCTCTCGGTCAACTCTCC
>NHCB01000003.1 GCA_002167745.1 Betaproteobacteria bacterium TMED22 | reverse complement strand
AACTTTACTCATAGAACAACCCCACGGGGGGAGGGTCTACACAGAGTAACGTTATCTATAGGTAGCTTGGGAGATACAAAAGTAGCGCTAGAAATAGTCACATTGCCTGTGGATAGTATCAACGAGCAGAAAATGGGAAAAATAAAATATATTTATATTTGATTCAGATATAGACTTAAAAAATATGAAATATCTTATTGTTGCTCTACTAACTACTCTTATTACCTCCTGTTCATCTACCGAGAATTCAAAAAAAACGGTCGCATTAGAGGATCCCGGTACACATGGGACAATATTCGCAACTGGAGAGGCGTATGCTAACTCCCGAGATGAAGCTATCGAAAAGGCATTACTCAATGCAGTGCGAAAAGCCTCTGGAGTATTTATTAGCAGCGAACTACAGGTTGAAAACGAACAAGTCCTTCGAGACAGATTAATACAATATTCAGCAGGTTATATACGCGGCTTTGAAATTATCAAAGAAAACAAAGAAAATACCAGCATATTTATATTGATTAATGCATCAATATCGCGCAGCGCACTCCTTGACTTTTACGCTGAATCAAACCAAGAAGAGTCTGTCGCAATTGAAGGAGAACAGTTATACCAATCAATTAAGCGCGAAGTTAATCGTCGAGAAGAAAGGCTGTCAACCTTACCTCAGCTTCTCGGGTCCTTCCCTGAAAATGCCATAATCCCAAAATTAGTTAGCCAACAATCTAAATACAGTGATGACCGCAGCCTATATATCGATATTACCTGGGAAATATTCTGGTCTCAAACTTTCTTTGAAGCACTCTACCAGCATGCGGTTGAGATGTCAGATACGAGCTGCGGCATGTTCAGCGATGAGCATTACGGTTGGTTTCCCAGTCACGCTTGCGGTCAACTGAGCTTTATTGACGAAAATAGGGAGTGGTGGAGTACACAATACGGAACATCGTATGTGTTCAACGATAGCGAATACACTGATGCTCTCTCGGAAGCAATAGGAGAACGTGGGTGGTGGCAAGAGATAGCTCTGCGATTCGATTTTTTAGGAACAAACGGCCAAAGCGTCACAAGTGCGTGTGCTGAAGTTAATCTTAACGCAGGTGATGACGATCAGTTTATGATGTGGAGAAATAACCGTGGATACTATATTTTCCAGAATCGAAGTCTCACTGGGACAGTTGAAATTCAAATGTCTCAGCCTGATATTATGAAAGATATTGTTAAAGTCTCTCCCAAAATTTTAAATAACTGTTGAGGTTAAGAATGGTTCGAAAATTATCTATTAGTTGCATACTGTTATTTCTTGTAGCCTGCGCTTCAAAACCTGATACTGCTAATAACCCAAAGACTGAGATAATTGAACGTTATTTCATTGGTGGATTCATTCAAGTCACCATTGAGGATGGCATCCTAGAAAAAATAACAAGTCAAGCCTCAGCACCAGTAGTCAGTGATACTCCTAGCGCGAAGTCAAATGCGGCCAAAGTTGCAGAGGCAAAAGCCAGACTCCAAATAGAAAAAATGCGCGAGACTTTAATTGAGGCTAAAGAAGAAATTCAAATAGAGTCAACCAGCAACGAATTAAGCACAGAAGGAAATCCCGTAGTAGCTTCTAATACTGCTCAAAAAATCATTACCACCATAACCCAGAAAATTAATGCGGTACAAAAAGGAATTTTTGTAGTCCGAGAGAGCTTCGATATCACAACGAATACGGTAACTGTTACCGTGCAGTCGGACCCAAAAATTAACGAAATGTTACTCAAATACTAGTTGCATAACGCTTGATTTCGTCAGGTTCGAATCGCTCACTCTCCGCCACTCTATTTTTATCTAATTTAATCTATATAAATCAATAGGTTATAAAGTTAAGAATTTGAGGTGTGTAACATGTCTGTGTAACCAATTTGTACCATTAATTCCACATATAACTTAATAACCTCGAAGCCACTCAATTGCCACACCACTGCCCTCCTACAACCACGTCACGTAGTTAATCTAAACACTCCTCCCTTCTTCCTAGGGGACCTCAGGCAGTCTAAATGTCGGTCTAGCAGCGATCGATATGCTTCTCCAAAGGCATAGACTGTTCTGAGGTTCTCACCTTTTAATTATTTAATTCAGAATGCCTTGGATAGCCAGTAATTGCGATTTGCTTTTTCAAAGGAATCGACTGTACTATGAAAAATAAGCTGAGTATTTTTTGCCTTATAAAATCGAAATTGACCCTAGAGCATCGTTCTTCATATGGTCATATAAAATAGAGGGGAAATGGGCATGCATCGTCAAATCGAACAAGGCCTGTATGCGAGTCGCTGGCTACTTGCTCCGTTTTACATAGGATTAGTAATCGCCTTAGCGGTATTGTTAGCTAAATTTACCCAAGAAATAATTCATTTCCTACCAGGTGTTTTCGTCTCAACCGAAAGTGACGTTTTACTTTTTGTTCTAACCCTTATTGATCTGTCTCTGACAGGAAATCTCCTACTGATGGTTATTTTCGCAGGCTATGAAAACTTTGTATCTCCTATTAACGTGGGAGAAAATGCTCACCGTCCCAACTGGATGGGAACGGTAGATTTTAGTGGTCTAAAAATCAAGTTGATTGGCTCTATCGTAGCTATTTCCGGCGTTCATTTATTAAAACAATTTATGAATATGGAAGCCGTAAACAAAGAGGATCTAAAATGGCTGCTAATTACTCATTTCGCTTTCGTAATATCAGGAGTATTACTGGCCCTCATGGATTATTGCGCATCCAGAACTAAAGTAAAATAGACCGCTCAAGTGCCGCAACACCACCTCCTACAACTAAATCATCTGGTGAGCCTATAAATACTCCCCCCATTTCTGAGGGCCTCAGGCAGTTTACACATCGGTCTAACAGCGATTCAGACGTTTACCCGAAGGCATAAACGGTTCTGGAGTTCTCGCCTTTCCTATTCAAATCCAACTCAATAACTTCTTCCTCGATACACCGCCATTTTCAACTTGAAAAACCACTAAATTAGCAATTCTCCCCTAAGATAAGTAACTGCTTTGCCGCCCATCGTTACTCGATCCTCGTGCTGCTCACAGTAAAGCTCCCCCCCCCTTTTGGAGAGTTGTCTCGCAATCAATTTATTCTTAGCCAAACGATTTGACCAATATGGGATAAGAGAGCAATGCGCACCTCCCGTAACTGGGTCCTCCGTTATGCCTAATTTAGGACCAAAAAAACGTGAGACAAAGTCAACAACACTACCTGGCGCTGTCACGATTATGCCGTCATACGCAAGGCGCTTCATTGCAATAAAGTTTGGCTCAAGATTTAAGATTTCCTCCTCATTTTTAAAGACCGCGAGTCCGTAAATAGCGGTTTGGAACGAATCAGGTTGTGCTCCTAGCGCTTCCCCAATCTCATCAAGACGATGTTCACTCTCTTTCGGAACATGACTCGGAAAGTCCATTGAAATAATGTCACGCTCCCGCGTAATCTTCAAAAGATCCCCAAGTTTTGTGTGAAACTCAATATTATTTGCCTTTAATCCCAACTCAGAGTACAGCACGTGAGCTGACGCCAAGGTTGCATGACCGCAAAGACCTATTTCTACTTTTGGTGTGAACCAACGAATGGAGAATTTACCTTTTTGATTTATAAAAAAAGCTGTCTCTGATAAGTTATTTTCGGATGCGATTGATTGCATCACATGGTCTGGTAACCACTCATCTAATGGACATACGGCAGCAGGATTTCCGGAAAATATTTCACTCGCAAACGCATCAACTTGGTATATCTTTATTTTTTTCATAACAACTATACTTGTACAATTTACTCACAAAAAACGAGTAAAAGCTTAATTAGACGCCCTCTCCAGGCTTCCATTACTCGTCAACAGTTCATCATCAACACACTGTCCAACTCTTCACTCGAGCGATGAGCCTATCGATGAGTTTATTTATTCCCAACCATACTCTCTGAGCACTGGTAACCAGGCTTCCAATTGGACCTCTCGATTCCAAATGTTGTGCCACATCCAAGAGAAGTTTTTTATTTCATCGGGACCATGGAGCTCTTTTGCTTTTTCTAAATAAGGTCTCGCTTCCGACGCATTGCCCAAATGGTGGTGAGACAATCCCATTGCGATATTCCAAAAGTGGAAATCAGGGGATGGTACGACTTCCATCGCAGCTAGTGCTTTGCCCCATTCCCCCGTGTTTAAATACGCTTCCGCCAGACCATAATTATCAAAACTGAGAGTGCTTATCTCATCAAGCCTATTCGCCTCCTGCGCCCGTTCAAGGCCCCAATAAAGTCTTTCGCACGCTTTATCATCGATGCCGTACTTGTCCTTAATAGCCGGGGAACTTTTACACCCAGATCCTGATACTGCTGCCAGATATGAAATGTGCCCCACCGTATACGCATCATTCGGAGCAAGCTCGTACGCTTTCCGGGCATTTCTCATCATCTCCGTCCAACTCCTCGTATAAAGAGCCAGTTCTGCGCGGGTTGCATATGCTCTCGCAAAATTTTTGTTTAAACGGATAGCCGCCTCTACCGCTTCAACTGCTTCACTTAAGCCTTCTTTAGAAATTGGCTGATAATGAGGTGCATAAAGAGCGTAACCCCACGCCACCATGTGTCCCAGCAAGTGCCACGCGTCTTTATAATCTGGATCGTCAATTACCGCTTGGCGTAAACATTTTAGTCCACTGGCATGCATGTCTGGACTCAAAACTTTAAAATATTGTCCGCGCACAAAATTCACGCATTCATAGCCGCTAAGATCCGTAGTACCTTTGATCGAAACATTTTTGGCAACCTCTTGCGCCAAAACAGCACCGTTGCCAACCAAGGAATCAATGATTCCATTCACCATCTCGTCCTGCAGTGCAAAAATATTTGAGGCGCTAAACTCTCTATCGTATTTCTCGGACCATACCGTTTCCATACTTTCTGCGTCCATTAGACCTACCGAAATTCGAATATTGTCCCCACTCTTCCGCAAGGTACCACTTAATATATAACGGGCGCTCACCTCCTTTACTAATGCTCTTAAATCATCTGGTTTCTCATTCAACGCTAAGATTTTTAACTGTGCAGTCGAGGCCGAAAGTCCTGCTACCAAATCTTGCGTAACTCCTATACCCAAATTGATTGTTGTTTGGTCTACGGATTGTGTATCTAGTGGCAGGACAAGGATCTTATTAATTTCCGAAGATGTGGCATCCCTATCAGAAAAATTATTAGTTAAAAGATACGTCCCCACTACCAATGTTGCGGCAAGAACCGAAATCAACCCCCGCTTATTTTTTAATGACCCTCCACTAGCAGCTTTAAACTTATTTGGATTGACCGTTCCAAATTGGACATCCGCATAGTACGCCCGAACCGGCTCCTCGATATTCTTTAAATTCTGTACTCCCTGATCAATAAACGTACAACTGACCTTTCCTCTCACCGTCGAATGAACCGACTCAGAAATACAAATACCCGCGGGAGGAGCAATTCCTTCCAGTCTCGCCGCGATGTTCACTCCATCACCTAATAGATTCTTCCCTTCAATCGTAACGTCCCCAATATTCACCCCCATACGGAACTCTAGACGTTCATCTTGGGAAACCCTCTTATTGTGGGATGCTACTTTTTCCTGAATCTCGATGGCCGTCTCCACCGCTCCAATAGTGGTTGGGAACTCAATCATGAAGGCGTCACCCGCCGTATTGAATATACGACCTGACTTTTCTTTAGAAACCGTCTCAATAATGCCCTGACAAATTCTGAGCTGCTTAACCGTCGCCGCTTCATTCTTATTCATCATGGATGAATAACCGACAACGTCCATTGCCAGAATAGTCGCTAATTTTCGTTCCTGTGCAGCCATATGGCCCCCTGACGAGTAGCTTTACGTTCTAAATTAGACTACATGAATATGCCATAGTCGTCCAAGATGTAGTCTAATGCATCCCGAGTCAGTGTATCTACCAACTGACGTAACGTTTTGTACGAATGGGTTAGTCAACTTTCTCATTCCCGTCCCTTTCTCGCGTCACCACAAACTCGCCGTGGCAAGTGCAGTTGGCGAGCTAGCTACTTGGCGAATTAATATTTAATATAATGGGCGAGTCTAGCAATTTGGCTCCAGGCCTAAAGGGCCTCGTTTTTAATTGTCACAAATATATTAATGAAACTCAAAGTCCAGTAATAGATCGTCACTCGGCACCTCTATATACGATTGAACCCATTTGAGCGAAAAGAGTCATACTTTTATTGAAACATTGCTGTAAGGGATTGACGCTATAGTAACAGCGATCAGACTCATTCCAATCAAAATAGCCTTTGGTGTTGTAAGTTCAGTGATCACAAATAGGCAATTCTCCATTGCATAACTTCGGGAGGGCCAAACTTATGGATTACTTGAGCTTTACTCATATAATGTAAGGTGAATAAGGGTTTAGCATAAAAGTATTTATTAAAATTTAAATCTTAATTACAAAAAAAAACAACATGAAACCTTATATTTTAATTTAATGGGAGATATCTATGAAAATACCTTTAACTAAAATACCCACATTAGTTTTTATATTTATTTTATTCGTGTTTAGTCAGCATGCCCACTCGCATTGTCAGATTCCCTGTGGGATTTATGATGATCATGCCCGTTATATATCTATGCTTGAAGATGCTTCAACTGTAGAGAAAGCTACAAACCAAATTATTACTTTGAGTAATGATATTGATTCAAAACAAAAATCCACGCCTATTGCTCAAAATTATAATCAGCTTGCACGTTGGGTAAATAACAAAGAAATTCATGCTGAAAAAATAATAAGCACCATTGCCAACTATTTTTTGACACAACGTATAAAACCTAAACAAAAGGATTATCTAGATAGATTAAGTAAACATCACGCAGTAATTTTGGCGGCAATGAAAGCTAAACAAAATGCATCGATAACAGAAAGCAATGCTTTAAAGGTAGCTATTCAAAATTTGGCCATCTATTATCCGAAGCATGAGCATTAGCCATAATTTACTTTACATTGGTATTTTGTAAATTGATTTAAGCTCCTAACAATTTAGATTAAATCAATGTCTATATTCAAGAGGTTAGGATGGGGTATCTAGCAAGTGCGGTTTACGGTGTAGTGGCTTAGGACCATCTCTAGGCGATGGCATTTAGAAGTTGGACCGTTATTTGTTATCCTTCACCATCCTTTTAATTATTAACTCGCCACCAACATTTTCCACATAGAAGAAAACATGATCGCCTTTTACAAGATCCTGCAATAATGACACCCTCTCCACACTAAAGGGCATTGTCATAGGCGACATATTTATACTTTTGATTTCTTCGTGGTTGAGCACTATTTTTCTTTTTTCTTTGTTGAGGCTCACGACGATACCATGCGTCATGTCACAAGAATCATCATCAGCACATGATGAAGCACTCTGCTCATGAGTCATATCGCTATGCTCCATATGTTCGTTTTGATGATGACCCGCCATCACACTGAATCCTGCTAACGATATGGAGAGCATCAGTACGAAGTTTCTAATAGACATAGCCATAATTTAAAACCTGTTTATTCAAAGAATTTATGCGCCCTATTTACTAAAGATATTAATGCTTAATTATATCGGTTATTTTCACCAAGAAATGCAATGAATACAAGAGCTCTCACTAAATTCAGGATCAGATAAATCTAGCCCCCACCTCAAGACAGATAGGACATTAAACTCTCGAATAATATGTACGCAAGTGACCTTCGTTTCCTGTTTTTGCTAGAGCTAAGTAACGACTCATTACTTTTCTTTTAACTTGGATCTTTCACAGGCGTTCCATTCTGATCAAATCCATAAGGCATATCTTTCTCGCTACTTCCATCGCAGGCGGCTGCCATATTTCGCTTAGCGTTGTTACAAGCGATATTGGCTGTTGAGTAAATCTCGTCTTTAGTGGGGTCTCCTTTTTTGGTGCAATAGTGGTCATATTGCATTTTTGTTTGTTCACAAGTACCGCCTCGAATATCTTTATCTTGGGCCTGAGCGGTCGCCAAAACTGAGCTGAATAATATCAGGATAACTATTGATCTCAATTTTTTTCCTTAAAAAAAGATGAATCGGATAAAAAAGCGAAAACAAACAAAAATCCAGTATAAATCTCAATATAAACAGTAAAGACTGCCAAGTCACCTTTTTTCTTCTAACCCATTATTGAAGCAGACGGGTATATATCAGGGCACTTAAATAAGGCTATTGAGGGCAGGAAAAGAGCCATAGCTACAGGTGATTATATTAACTTTGAGCAAAGCATGGTCATCAATTCATGGTTGCGGGTACCCTCAACCGCTGATCGCCAACTTTCATCAGGCTTTTGGCTCTTACTGACTAACTCGCCTTGCAGCATTTTTTGATCAAAAAATTCACCCGCCAAATATCTAAAAGTAAGTTCGACACAATTAAATTCTTTGTGGGATTTGTTGGACATCACTCTGTTCAACGGGAAACTGTAGTTCACCATTTCCCAAACACTGACCCGGTTATTTTCCAACTGCACTGTGCTGGGGTCATAATAAAACGCTGCCTTTCCGTTGTCGCCATAAAGCACCCATTCGGCCTGAGCAAATGAGAACAGCCCTATCCAACAAAAAATAACTAAGCCTGTTTTTCTCATAATGAATTCACAAATGCGATAAGCGCATTCCTTTCATCCTTTGACATGTCGGCAAACAAATCGCGAGACGTCTTAGCTTCCCCACCGTGCCACAAAATAGCCTCTTGGATATTGCGTGCTCGGCCATCGTGCAAAAAATTAGTACTGCCGTTGACTTGAGCGGACAAGCCTATACCCCAAAGAGGTGGGGTGCGCCAGTCACGTGGACCTGCTAAAAAATCAGGTCGCCCGTCCGCCAAGTCCTCACCCATGTCATGCAGGAGCAAGTCGGTGTAGGCACGGAATGTTTGGTATTCAATTAGAGGTAATAAAGGGTAGTTACCCGTTCTCAACTCAGGTAGGTGACAGCCCGAGCATTTAGCTTGCTCAAACAATCGCTCACCTAACACTACTTCCTCAGATCCTGAGTTGCGGGTAGGGGGTGGCGCCAAGGCGGCATGCCAAAAAGTCATCTGCTCCAAGTTGTAATCCAAGAGCTCTGGCTGATTTCCAGGAGCCATAGCCCTACAAATGGTTTGAACTTTTGGACAATTTTCATCAGGATATAAGGACGAGTTCACTCCGATATCCCCAATGAACGCGACCGCAATTTGCTGGCGAATAGAGGGCTGATTGGCTTTCCATCCAAACCGGCCAACTACTGTTTTTTTCAAAGTGTCGTCATACACGCGGTTGAGTCGACCATTGAGCCCTTGTTTCTTTTGATCCTCAGCCAAACGTATCAAAGTAGCTTCAGGCACGGCCTCCAGAAAACCCATGCCAAAGACAGCCTGGGTGTTCCGCAAGGAAGTCATCACAGTCGCGCCAATGGGACCAAAGTTGAGGTTCTCGATCCGGATAATGGGTTTACGCATGGAAACCATCTCACCGTCAGCTAACTCTACTTCCAAGGCCTGCCAATCGACATAGATCTCGGCTTCACCAGGTTTGAGGTTTTCTTTTACCCCGACATTGACCCCAAAAACCTGTATCTGATCGCCGTAATTAGGATGCGGATTGGGACCGCCTCGGGGACCTTCTCCGGGTACGGATAAGCGAAGTAATTGTTGAACGATAATGGTGTCGTCAATGGTTATACCTCGTCCACCATTTATATGGCAGGTTGAACATGCATCTGCGATGAAAGTGGGACCCAGGCCCCAGTGACCGCCAAGTAGCGGAAAAACCACCCAGGGTACTTTGAATTCTTTTTCCCCCTCTCGAAAAAGCCTAAGTTGGCTGTAGCTCAATCCGGCTACGGGCTGAAGATAAGCATCTTGAGGAGCCATGGGTTTAGGCTTTGATCGGGAGATTTGGGCCTGAGCATCAGAAAGCAAAGAGGTAACCCCAAGCACCATCAATACCCCAAAGGCTATGCCGCTTGACACCCACTGACGACAGTGGAAGAGAGGGTACATATAAACTTTCAATAAAAACCCAGCCAAGCCTTACAAATGAGTCGGACTTGGTTGGGTTGCAGAAAAAAACTACGACAAAGAGAGGCTCAGCACTTTTGCTCCATGGCGCAGGATTCGTATGTCGCGTCTGGCAAAACAACGCCCTCACAAGCTTCCTTGACATTGATTTTAGCGTTGCGGCAAGCAGTACCTAAAGCCACCATAGAGTCGTTCGCAGCATTTGTCATATCACAAAAATACTCTTGTTGGCTGCGGGCATCTTCACAGGTTCCCACACGGGTTTTAGTCTCATCAGAGGCGAGTCCATACCCACTACTCAGGAGTATTCCAAAGAAAGCACAGAACATCCAAATTGTTTTTTTCACGGGAGTCCTTTCTCATATGAAATTAGAAAACCAAGCAAGCTGCACGTGCGCACAGCCTGCTTAGATTAGTCTACAAAAAGGGATCAGCTTTTAACGTTATCACGTCCCTCTTTGGCAATATAGCCATAGGCTGCATTGCTTCGATCACCACCCATGGCAAGGTACTCAGCCTTCATTTGAGCAATTTTATCGTTGTCGAATGCCTTTGCATCAGCCGCGATTTTTTGTGCATCCAAATTGTAAAGCTTGGCTGAATTTTCGCCAAAGATTTTATTTTTCACGGAACCTTGACCATCACCGAGTGGAATCTTCCAACCCTGCTTTTTCATCATGTCTTCTGGTATTTCGATGCGACGCATTGCCTCGATTTGCCACTGTGGCGAGCCATACCAGACCGAGTCAGTCCCCCAAACTACACGGTCAGGCCCCATCTCGTTGACCAACTGACCAAGGAAGGCTGCGCAGAAGCGTGGGTTTGTGACAGCCGTACTGGCAAAAACTGAGCCAAGTTCTGCGTACACATTATTAACACCAAATTTCTCTGGAATACGTGCCAAATCGGTGGACCATTGTATATAGCCGTCTTTTTCAAACTGGGCCATTTCAACATCCGGCTTTTCGGCTAACCAAGGACGCAGTGCAGAGTGGTAGATCACGAAGTTCATCCCTGGCCAATCTTTGGCAGCCTGACCCAGGTCGTTAACAGTGGCGCTTTCCCAAGTACCGGCAAACGCTTTTTCGTAATCCAAAGGCATTAGGCCTTTATGGATACAAATTGTGTTGATACCCGATTTGATGGCTTTCTCATAGAACGGATACATGAGCTTTTCATCGTCAAGGCGCCAAGCGTACTTAGAGGGACCGAAGGGATCGCCAATAGTGTAGGACTTCCAAGACACAGGCTTTAATTCCTCGATGGCGCGGTCAACTTCATCCATCCAATTAGGGTACTTGGGCGTGATGACCGAGTGACCCAGCATACGTACGCTGCCTGCCATTTTGTTCACCGCTCGACAAGCATTTTGGATCGCATCGTTGGACAGAAGCCACCAGTTAGGATCGTCGAATGGCGCACCAGACAACAAAGCGATCGTGGTGTCACTGTCAAGGAAAATCTCTTTAAGGTAGTTGTCCATTTTGTATCGGGACAAATTGGTCGGAACACTGTTGATATTTGGGTTGACACCGGCACCCTCAGCCCATTTCGTCAGACCCAGTAGACCTTCCTCTTTGAAATCGTCTCGGATAAAGTGGGTTTGGTCATCAAAAATAAATTGACCCTTATAAGTGGTGCGGCGATCGCCCGCAGCATCTGGATTGAGTTCCGCCGCATTCACATCAAACAAGGAACCGTGAATCTTGTTCATAGCCAAGAAAGCAGCCGCCATACCCGAACTCGATGCCAAAAACTTGCGACGCGAGGTATTGTGAAGCTTAGCTTGTTTATCTGCGGTTTCCTTGATTAGCGACTCTACTTGCTTTTGCTTTGCCGTTTGCGGCAATGGATTATATTCGCCGTTGGAGACGATTTGCGTGGGGACAGGCGAACGAAACGCTGCTTCGTCAGCAGGCAAACATTCATCCATCTCCCGTTCTGTCATCGAAACACCAAAGGGTCTTTGCTTTTCGGTCATAGTATTGTTCCTCGCTTAGAATTAATAATTATAATTTTTACTTCTATGCATACGGCTGGGGACTAGTGACTTTAGGCAACTAGACCCAGTATCATTACTTATCTGACGTGATCGTGCTTGTGACGTAACCACGCCTAATATTGTAGGCCAGGCATTCTTCTGCCAGGTTCTCCCCCACTGGAAAAAACTAACACACCGTTACCTGATAGTAAAGCTTAACTGGCACGCGTAATTTGTGATGTAGGCAAGCCATTTATGAATAGCTAAACACCCCTAAGAAAGGGAACAAGAAAAAATTATTTGGTCTTAAAAGGAGGCCACTTAGGGGTTGATACCACCACACCCAATACAAACGATTCTAGTCCCCCACAGCGCGGTATCAGAGGATCAGAGGGATATATATCAGGTCAGTTGAGCAAGGCTATTGAGGGAAGACAAAGAGCAACAGTTGCAGGTAATCCACTCAAACAGGATTGGTTAGATGCTGAGCATGTACTTAGAGTTAGCAGACCTCTAAAATAGCTTTTCGTAATTTACGCTTATACCGCCTAAGCCGTCTCCATTTCCAAAATTTCGGTACGCCGCCTCTGACCTGAAGTTTGCGGAGTTTGAGAGCGGTACTCGCACACCAAAGACTGTCTCAATTGAGGATAGCGAATCGTTCAGGTCTATTAGGTAACCCCTTCTTGTGATCTGACCCTCAGCGTCCAACGACTCAGGCAGCACAAGACGAATAATGCCACCTCGATACGCCTCATCGTTTAATCGAGAATATAGCTCAAATCCAGACGGCGAATCAAAACTCCACGACGCTGTCTTGCTGACCATACTGGTCTTATCCGCCTGTATTAGGGATCCATTAATGCGATTAAAATCATCAATACTCAATCCAAATCCAAATCGATGTAAACCAAATGTTTTACCTAATATGAACCCATAATTATCAACCTCTCGGTCTTCGGATGAAGAAAATACCCCACTAGAATCAAGTCCTAGTGGCCGTTGTATCTGAGATATCTTTGACGAGGTAAGCCCAAGATATATTCCCTGATTTATATCAAACGCTAAAGAAATAGAAAATGCCTTGGAATATCCATACGGAGTATTCTGATCAGTCTTATCTGCATAATTCGTTGTTAGGTCAGACACATGATCGGTGTACGCGACCGATAAAACTTTCTCGTTGAGACTATGAGAAAAAATAGCCGCGACGTTATTCCCATCCAGTCGATTCAGTATGCTCTGGGGTAATTTAATCGCACTTTCATTAACTGCTCGACGAAGAGAATAATGACCCACCCCATAAGAAAAAGTACTACTTTGCCAATGAGACTGTAAGCCTTGGTACCCATCAGAATAACTCACCGCTTGAAAAGAAGATGCCGTTTGGCTGACTTTTTTCCGGGCATTGAACTTTGCAAAATATGGCTGATAACTAGGTTTGGCTTCTATTGCTGACACAAAATATTGCGTTGATATTTGGAACGGTGCATTTTGAAAATCATCAACCACTAAAACATTTTTCTGTAAGTTAAGTTTCCCCAGTATGGCCTTTGGCAAAATAATTCGATTCGACGAAAGCACTCCATTGCCGGCCACTCCAAATTTATCTCCTAATATTGACCCACTAATAGGTATTGATAAACCACCGACTGGATTAGAGGCTGCATTCAAATCCATCAGACCCTGTCCAAAAATACTGGCATTTGCAAAACTACCAGTCTTATTTGCGGTAGCGAATAAGCGTGAGCGAATTTGTTGAAGCGTTAAGGTCGGGAATAAACTCTTTAACGCCGCAAGCGCGCCAGACACATGTGGCGCCGCTTGGGAGGTTCCAGACAGGCGAACCGTTGAGTCTGGTATCGTATCCATCGAAAGAACCCCTGTGCCCCCAAGATCTCCACCTCCTGGGGCAGCAATACAATAATCTGAAGCGACCCCGCATCGATTAGTGAAAGCTGGCTCATTTCCGTTTAAATCAACCGCCATCACTACAATCCAGCCTGCCTCCAAATCTGCAACCTGCTCCGGAATACCTGCCTCAGCGGAAGGGTTAGCGAATCCGGAATTACCCGCAGCAAAAACGAGCACTCCTCCGTTGGCAACATAAGTTTTTGCTTCATTCGAAAAATTAGTCAAAGCCGCTATCTGCGCTCCTGCACCGGCGTCGTTAATTGCAACATTCGACCCCCAAGAATTATTCATAATATCCACATCATTCGCTCTAGCAATACTGAGCATTTGAGCTAAATCCGCATCTGTTGCGGAAACAACTCCGTCGTTATCCATTATTCGGTAGTTGGCGACTGTCGCATCAAATGCGACGCCATGCACTCCGACATCGTTTTTCGGTGCGGCAATGATCCCAGCAACGTGCGTTCCATGTCCATCGTTATCGCTAGCGGAACCGGCCACGTTAGCGCCATTAAAGTTGAAGCTTGCCGTGGGGTCGATATTGATACGATCATTTGAGGATGCACGCGTTTCGACTTGATTTATGCCGGAGTCGGCCACGCCTACTTTAACGTTCGTTCCGGTTCCTCCAGCCGCATACATCGAAGATGCATTAATCAGGGAGAGCCCTTCCTGTCGTAAAAATTCATCAGTTTCAAAAGAACTTGCGGTAGCGGGTTGTGTGCTAACGATAACCCCGCCACCAACACCACCAACGCCACCGCATCCCGTAAAAAGCGTTAAACACAAGAGGCACATAAAAACAGCTAAATGATGTAGCATCATGAATTCACGGATTATTGATTAGCTAATGACACTTAATTTTCTCGGAAAAACTCTCAACAAAGACTCTCAATTAATTTTGTTTATCGGCATCTTGGTCATCGGCCTATTTCCATCGTGCCGAGGAGTCCTATCACCCAATGACTATAACTTTGTGCCGGCAAGAACAAAAGAAACCAACACCCAATTCATACTTAAAAAACTAACCCCTTCCAAGGCAGCGCAGCACGCACTAAATCCTAATATCGCCGTTGACAAAAACCAATCTTATTACCTACTTACAGGCCCGACTCAGCGGACTGGAGGATTCACGCTCGAGATTTTAAACACTAACAACACATTGACCGCTTGTATCAGGATGCCTTCCGAGAAGCAACGTGTCAGTATGGCGTTCTTCACCCCAGCAGTAATCATTACAACGCGATCCAGAACAGCACCTAAAATTGAATATCTAGGAGTTTGTAATTAGTTTGAAAATCAAAGATCGACTAAATGTTCCATTTGATACAGTACGTAAATATTACCGTAGTTTGAGAAAAAAAAGACGCCTTTGAGACGTCTTTAATTCAATGAGCGACCAAATCTAAATTAGAAATCAAATTTGATTCTCATCGACACTTCAGTCGACTCGACATCCATTGAGGTCGTCGTTTCCGCTGCTCCCGTTCCGGTTTTTAACTCAGCAGTCCCGTAATTGGTATATTGAAGCATCGTCAAGAGAGATGCTGAATCTGAAAGTTGATAACTGATACCCGCTCCAAACCTTATTGAGGTGTCTGAGTTATCGACATCATTTCCCGTAAGGAACGTCGTCCCATTGGCTAGGGGCAGTCGTGTACCGTTCGTGCTAAAGTCAAAAGTCGTTTGACCCATTCCCGCCAGTACATTCCAATCCAGAATTTCGTTGATCTCCCACGTATAGTCAATTTCTAACATGAATGTCTCAACGTCAATATCCGCTTCTGTACCTGGCAGCAAAATGTCACCGTCAGCTTCAACGCTACCGGAGAGATCATAAGCACCACCGATTGTTTCATAAGCCAAACTCACACCGACAGCATCGAATCTTTTGCCAATGGCAAACCCAACGCCAGATTCGCCCTCAATTGCGTCGCCATTAAACGTAACGATTTCATTATCATCGCCATTATCCTGATCACTTCCGCCTGGATCGGAAGTTAAGACATAACTAAATCGTATATCCGCTGTCAGGTCATCACTCCATTTCGCATGCGTGATCGTCGAGACACTCAACAGTGCTAAAACTGGTAAAAAACTAAGCAGTCTAGTCATTCTCCGTGTTCCTTCCTAATTTTCACTTTTCATAATTTAAAAAAACTTTTTATAATATAAAACAAACTGTTTTATATTGTTACGTTTCACTATATAGCATCGTAAGTTGCATATGCAAGCCAAAACTAAAGGATGAGATTAATAGGAAACAGAGATGAAAAGCGAACTGCTTACCTTTAACTGGTTGAGCAGATAATACAGTCACGAGAGCACTTGAGTATCCACGGGACACGTCAGCACGAGCGAGCGGCTACAATGCCTACATAAAGTTTCGAGAAATTAAAACAGACAAAGCGCATAGTAGTCCCATGGCACATTTCTCAATCGGACTTTTGCATCTCATCGGCATCAGCAATATGAAGGATTTACGGATCAGAGTTATTGGTAAACATACGAACATTGCAATTCCCATCACAAAAAAAGCAACGTATTTAGCTATACCGAGCGCCGGTATAAGGTGCTTATACAAAAAATGTAGCTCCGGCACGACTAGCATCAACCAACCCACAAGCCCCATGACTGCCATCGAAGCCATCATAGACAGACAAGCTCCAAATTTATTATCTTCATTAGAGAACCCTACCCATCTAATCTACCCTATCACGGGGTTAAAAACAGCAATGAAGTCATCAGTGACTCCGGCTGGATCCTTTTCAAAAGGTATAACGAGAGATCTTCTTGCCTGCTCGTCAGATATAGAATTCAAAAGAAAATCATTGTCATTCTCTCGATTACCTTGAACATATATTTGGGTTACTAATTCTTTTGAATCCTTTACTACCCGCATATGAATATGTGGTGCACGTCCCGGATAGGCTACTGGTTTAATAGTCTTAAAGCGATATCTGCCCTCATCATCTGTAAATGTCTTTCCATATCCCTGAAAAAATGGATCGACACCACCACCATCTCTGGGATGGTGATACGCGCCATACGTATCGCACTGCCAAATCTCTATCTGCGCCTCAGAGACAGGACGCCCATTCACATCGAATACGCGACCGTATAAGTTTGCAGCGTAGCCGGCTGCCTTACCTTTTTTTCCGTTTATAAAAGTCAGATCGGAATCGCTGTCTAGAGGAATCTGCGATGGATAAAAGGGACCTAGACTTTGGGGCGGCGTAATCCCAGCCTGCGCATTATTGGCTACAGAGTAGAACCCCAGAAAGGAAAGTTGAAATA
This sequence comes from Betaproteobacteria bacterium TMED22, assembly GCA_002167745.1. Classification (GTDB taxonomy): domain Bacteria; phylum Pseudomonadota; class Gammaproteobacteria; order Burkholderiales; family Eutrophovitaceae; genus Eutrophovita. The sequence continues at coordinate 135,971 of NHCB01000003.1, read as the reverse complement.
AAAATTGTCGTTTTCGAAAGTTAATCATCAACTAGCGCCGAACATCCGATTTGGCTTTATTTACGATTCGCACCATGAAATATAGAAATCTTATAAAAAACCGTATTGAGTCATGACTGAACAACTATTCGAAAATTTCAACGAACCGGCTTTCATCAATATATTTCGTGAACTGCTCCATCACTGCTGACACTGACGGATCTGCCATCAAATCCCGCATGGCGATTTGCCCAAGAACTTTAAACGACTCCTCGAGTGCAATATTCTCCTCGTAACGAACTGCTTCAATTGCCTCCTGACGACAATTAACTGTTAATAGTTTTTCGAACAATCTTGCAACGGCAACATCGGATTTTACCGCCTCTATATCGGAATAAACTTCACCGACGCTATTTTTTATTTCTGGATGCTCTGTTATCAGTCTAGCCATCCAGTTCATCAGATCGGTTTTATCGCGCGTGTCTACGGACACTACAAGGCACCTGCTTAAACTATCCGTAAACGGACCAGCTGATGCCGAAGTGACGAACGCCGTAGAGAGTATCGAAATAAATAGTAGTTGAGTAAAAATTCTAATCACGGCCGACATCCTCGCAATAATTAATCAGATCATAGATAAGTAGAGTGCCACAAATTTCGGCAGAGGATAAATAAAAATTACTCTTACTTTCATCCCTTGGCAGAATATCAAAAAAAGACGCCTTTGAGACGTCTTTATTTTGATACGTGTTTCGATTGATTAGTTATTTTTACCGAGCACGCGATTCCGGTCATCAAAATATGCCGTCAAGCCCAATATGTCAGCGCTCAGCGTCACACTTTCTATCTGCTCCTCTACGAATTGCTCCTGTGTCCCAAAACAACCACGGACCTCGTCAATATTCTGGATCGTTACGGTCGCTCGCAAATTGAGATTCGGAAAAACCTGATTTGCTTGTTTTTCACGCTTATTCATCATGACACCATCTGATCGGGACTGGTTCCCCTCCACATAAACCTGAAACTCACCCGTTTTCAATATTTCGCTCGCTAAAGATGTCTCTACCGGCGCGTTCCAACGATGAACTTTTGGTGTCTTGTGTTGGATGAAGGTTTCTTCACCAGATTTAATGGCNACGGTGTTATACCACTCCCATAACGTTACAGAGTAATCTTTTGATCGCTCTTGGTTTAAATCAAACCATTTTTTCCCATCAGTGTAAAGAAGTAGCTCATTGTAGTTAGAACGTTTCTTACAAACCGCTGTTACCTCAGTGAACTTTCGATCTGCTGGAAAGAAATGTAACGATTTTGTGAAGTTCTCAAAAGTCACATCGCCTCGATCTGGTTGATGCCAATGCGTNTGACGATTCAAATAGCCTTCATCAATATTGAGCCAACGATCCCAAACCTCCTCGATCACCTCTTTGGGAGAATTATCAAAAGCAATCCTATCGACCGATAACGCGGAATGCTTCGGTCCGTTAGTCGCATATTTGACCGTCATCATTGGACTGTTTTGCGTAGATTCGCGAGCTTGTATTTTAATATTTTGATCCAGCAGTGCTAATTGATTATTGAGTGGATCAATATCGTCCGGATCCAGACTTTCATTATCTGAACTCAACACAAGGGGATCTGATTTCTTAACTGGCAACGACCTAANTTCTTCAGCACTCGTGCTAGCCATTAAATAGACGGTGACAAACAATCCTAATAAAGCGGCGACGGCTGCCCATGGAACAATTCTACCCATTTTTTTCTCCTAATTAATCATTGATATCGAGTTGCATNATTTCTAACAACAATCAAAGAATAATCATAAGAAGTGAAAATATAATGGCCGGTTTATGGCAATTGTGAAGCCGAAACTTACANATGAAAGGTCACAATATTGTCACCATTTCATCGTATTTTTTTCATATTAGATTGCTANNCTAAAAACTCCTCCTTCCTAGGGGACCTCAGGCAGTCTAGTAGTCGATTTGTAGCCATCGACTGTCCTGAGGTTCTCGCCTTTTTCAGATTGCCAAACAACTAATCATTTTAAAACGAAAAAAAGGAAAAAAATAATGTTACTTTATCACTGCGACGTCACGCTGAGTCCGGGCGAGGTGGAACTACTAATCAAACTAACACGAGATCAGCTAGAACATATTAATAATCCTGATATGCAGCTCTACCTTAATGACCTCATTCACTCTCTGCACTGTAGTTTAGAAAAAGTTAGAGCTATTCGTGAATAAATCAGAACCAAATTAATGCAACAGTTGATCAGCGCTATTTAGCTAAACATGATGGGGAATCGTCACCTCAAACGTCACGCCATCTTGATCTGGACGATTACGAACAGATACTTTTCCACCGTGAAATTGAGCGACCAGTCGAACAATATAAAGTCCTAATCCAAGATGGCCCTGCTCAGAAGTTTTCGTTGTATGTCTGCGATCTGAAACCATGGACTCGAAAATTTGAGCTTGGTGCTCAACTGGAATAATGGGGCCTTGATTTGTAATTTGAAGTAGGATCTCCGAACCAACCAAAGACAGCGCAATATCAATTGAAGAGCCTGGATTGGAGAATTCATTTGCATTTTGAATGAGCTTATCCAACATTTGTCGAAATGCCTCTGGAGAGCCCTCTACTCTGAGCGGAGACTCTGCAAAAACCACATTAAATTTATGATTTTGGTATGCGGCTTGATACTCTTCGACGGCCACTGTAACCAGCTCGCACAGATCCATTTCCTCAAGTTCTTCTGATGTCAAAGACGCCTCCAATGCTGACGCTTCGCTCATGCGCTTTACCAAATTATCTAATCTGCGAATACCTCCTGCAGCTCGCTCCATATAGATACGGCCTTGCTCTTTACTATCCGTTTTGCTCAGAAGCTCTAAAGATGAGCGGACAACAGCTATCGGAGTGTTTAACTCGTGCGACAAGCGTGTCGATATATTCTCTAGATACTGCGTGTAGTTTCTTAATCGAATACTGATATTCGATAAACTCCTAGAGAGCATTCCAATCTCATCTCTTGATAACTGTGGCTTGATCCGTCCAACGACTTTTCCGTCCGCATCAAATGCATTTTCTGTTTGGCGTGCCAAGTCTCCGAGACGTCTCACCGCATTTCCAACAACAGACAAATGTAAGATGACGTAACCTAAAAGAATCACCAAAATGAAGGCGATCAACAATTCCAAAGTTTGATAGCGCATCGCAAGCACCTTATTCGTCGTCTCTTGAACAAACACGGCGCCCACTACAGTTTTTCCGACCTCTACCGGGTGAGCGGCACTAATCACGCCCCCACCCTCGCCACCCGGCTCCCAGAATAGCTTAGCTATCTCCTTTCCACCTAGGGCCATATCAACCTCAGGTTCGTCGAGTAGCCAAATCCCGCCCGGATCAGGAACAGGAAACTTGTATGTCCCCGAATTAATCCAAAGATTTAAAATCGGTCTCACTACCGGTGCTGTGACCGACACAAACATCTCAATCAAATTATCAATCGATGGACCCGCATTAGATGAGGTGCGATTTTTAGTATTTGGGTCAATTACTTTTTTATTCTCAGCATGCGCAATAATACGGCGTTGCGCGTCCACAACCCAGATACGAGATTCCGAACGAGCCAGCTGTTTAATTACTGTTTGAACCTCTGGCGATGGCGCGAACACTGACCCAAGCCTCAGCGGATCACTCAGGCTCTCGCAACTACGAATCACTTCCACTTTTGGTTGACCGAGCATCCCAGCTACGTTCATCACGCCTAACCCGAGAGCTGGACCCACGGTCGACCGATACATCTTTATCTCTAAGTCATAGCCACCTGGCCGCGCGCGGACTTCACCCCGAATATCCCATTCGCGTACGACGTTTCCCGCTTCATCTCTGAGCANCAAACCGTTCTCATCCANAATATAGGCTGACAATTGCCCTGAATTATGCGGTTTTATCTGAAACTGACGGAACTGACCATCGGCATCTACGGTTGATAACAATATCTGGTCAACCGCATCATCCGTTAAGTTTTTCTCGAACTCACCAATTTCTTGTTCAGGAAAACGCTTATATGAAGATCTTGCTTCAACCTGAATCGCAAGATAAATCGCTTTTTCATAACTGCCGAAACGATATCGAGCCGATACGGCACGATCGACAGGATTACCAAATCCATACTGGAGCGGCACGGATTGGACCGTGTATTCAGCCCAATCATCGATATTGCCATCAATTTCGGGACGACCCGGAAGCGGACTAATTTCGATATGACTAGTCACGTCGGGAGCAAACGGCGTTACAACGCCGCTTGTGAAGATGGCCGGCCTGTCACTGAACGCAGTACTCAGTGCTCGCGCTGTGGTGAGTACGCCCTCTTGTTGCGCACCAAGCATTTGCTCCATCAGCGCTTGGGCGTAATACACCGACAGCATCGGCACCAATGCTANCACCGATAGTACGAGGTAAAATTTTGTCTTAAGACGCATNGCTCAATTAAAAGGGCGNTGGTTACCTATCTTTTTGCCAACGATATCCACGACCATGATCNGTCTCGATCGCACTGAAACTGTCGTCCATAATCTTAAATTTCTTACGGATTCTCTTGATATTTGAGGTTACTGTATTTCGACTCACCTCAACATCGTTAATCATCAACTGTTGATGCGCCTTGATGGCGCCGGGTAACTGGACAAGGCGCTCAATGATCCAGTACTCGCCAGGCGTGATATCTACAAGTTGACCTTTCCACGAGGCTCGCGCTTCATCAGGATAAATCTCTAAAGAACCAATAGTTTTCTTACTCCGTTCAATATTAAGCGGTTGACGATCCATTTCAATGCGTCGGATCAAGCTGTTAATGACAGCAATCAGATAATCGGTCGAATGGTCTTTGGTGCAATATTCATCTGCGCCCAAATTCAATCCGTAGATTTTATCGTNTTGCTCACCTCTAGCTGTCATCAAAATAATGGGTAATCGCTCTGTTTTAGGATGCGACCTTAATTGACGACACAACTGGAAACCGCCCTCATCTTCTGGTCCTAACCCAACATCGATAATCGCTAAATCGGGTGAAGACGCCTCTATTCCCTCCATTGCAGATGCGCGATCAAGATAATGAGATACGCCCCAATTAGCTTTAACAAAAAGGTCGCTGTAATTCTGAGCAAGGCTCACATCGTCTTCGACTAATGCAATACGCATCCAAATTCCCCTCCATAACAATCCAAATTTGCGTACTGAGACTATAACGCCAAGTCTGACTCATTTCATTCATTGATTACTAACGCCACAAAATTGCCACGATTGACACCAAATCGCCTTATTAACTTCCCCATCCTATCCATACCTTAGCGCTTAAATAGCTTCAGACGAAATTGATTGAGTTATATAAACCGAAAGAGGAGCTTTAATATGCAATCACCCCTGACCAATGATTTGCTCGACACCCAAATGGCGAAGAGTCATATTTTGAAAGACGGTTTAAAAGGTTTAATTGCCTCCATCGCTATCGGTATCACAGTAGCAACATTTTTATCATTGTCGATTCTCGCAATGACATTNCTATCTGACTCCGCGAGTNCCGCTGGTGTGGACCAAATCACCAATGCAAAAAGCGGCAGCCTTCTGGTTAAAAACGTACAAACCGGGCAGTACATGCCCAGCCCCATTTTAGCAACCGACGTTAAGATAAACGTCTCAGGAATACTTGCTCGAACAAGAGTCAGTCAAAGATTTCAAAATAATTCTAGAGATTGGGTAGAAGGCATCTACGTTTTTCCACTACCGGATAATGCAGCGGTTGATCATATGAGGATGCGTATCGGTGATCGTATTATTGAAGGCCAAATTAAAGAACGAAAGGCAGCGAAAAAACAATTTCAAGAGGCAGCGCGCAGCGGTCAACGCGCTACTCTTATAGAGCAAGAACGGCCCAACATATTTACAACTAGCCTTACGAATATCGCACCAGGCGAATCAATTACTGTGGAGATCGAATATCAAAATACTCTTGACTATCGGGAAGGCGTAGTAAGCCTTAGGTTTCCGCTCGTTGTCGCCCCAAGATATGTACCGGTAATTAACAACGTTGAGAGTGACATAACAGGAAACGCCACCTATGGCCCGACAATCGAAGATGCTCACAGAATTTCGCCATTAGTAATTGACGAGTCAGAGGAAAAACGTAATCCAGTCAATATATCGGTCAAGCTTGATGCTGGCTTTTCAATCCAGACGATCAAGAGCGCTAATCATTCAATTAAGAAAACTAAGATCAGTGAACAGCAATATACGGTTCACCTCACATCAGACTCCGTACCGGCTGATCGAGACTTCGAAATAACCTGGCGATCAACTCCAGATGCCATGCCGCGAAGTGCGGTGCACACCGAACAAAAGGGAGATAAGTATTACTCCCTGATTACTTTATTTCCGCCAACAGATACAAATACAGTCCACATTCGTTTACCTCGCGACGTTGTGTTTGTCGTTGATACCTCTGGATCCATGAGTGGCGCATCACTCGATCAGGCTAAAAGTGCCCTCAAACTAGCGGTTCAACGGCTTAGCAAAGACGATCGATTCAATATCATTCAATTCAATGACGCGGCAAAAGCTCTTTACAGCTCCGAGCGACTCGCATCCACAAAAAATATAAAGGTTGCCTGTAAATATATCAATGCTTTGGTAGCCGAAGGGGGTACGGAGTTCGCACCAGCGCTCAGCATCGCCTTGAATGGCAACGCCCAAGTAGGTCGCATTCGGCAAGTCGTTTTTATAACGGATGGCAGCATCGGCAACGAAGATCAGGTTTTCTCCATGATCAAGTCTCGTCTCGGTAAAAACAGATTATTTCCCATCGGTATTGGCTCAGCCCCTAATAGCCACTTAATGACAAAAATCGCAGAATATGGACGAGGTAGCTTCACTTTTATTGGTGATATTTCGGAAGTTGCATCAAAGATGGGGGATTTCTTCAACCGCCTTGAAAATCCAATCGTAACCGATATTTCCATGAGATGGCCGCAGGGTATGATCGCGGATATTAGCCCCTCGGTGATACCTGATTTATATCAAGGCGAACCTCTAGTTATTGTCGCAGCGACGGATAAGGCTGTTAACGGCTCCGTTCATGTTGAGGGGATGTTTGCGGGACAGAGTTGGCGTCAGAGCGTTAATTTAGAAAAACAAACCGACGAACAAGGTATTGGGCAGATTTGGGCACGCCGCAAGATATCTGAGCATATGGGTTCATTGCGCGATGGAGTAGCTGAGGAGCGAGTAAGAAAAGCGGTTTTAGCTCTCGCATTAGAACATTCACTCATAACAAAATACTCCAGTCTCGTCGCAGTGGATATCACACCAATTAGAACCATACAATTTATGTACCGACAGCTCATTCCACTGAATCTTCCAAACCGATGGAGCCAAGCTAAGATTTTCGGCTCCTTACCACAAACCGCTACGGGATCTTCAATGCATCTGATGCTTGCGGCATTATTCTCAATGCTAGCGACCCTGTGCTACGTGAGAAACAGACGAATACGACTGGGGATTAAGCGATGAGCTTACGAACCCGACACCTCCTCCTTGTGGTTTTCGTGTCACTAGCGCTCTGGCATCTTTTCGAGGGTGGCTATATCCATGCGAAAGCTTGGTTGGCACAACAGCTCATCCATAACGCATGGCTAGAGTCAAAGAATAATTCTAAAACCCAAAGACCGTGGCCTGGAGCAGATACTCACCCAATTGCACGATTGACTGCTAAAGACGGGAAAGTCGACTTAGTTGTCCTATCTGGCACATCCGGCAGAACCCTAGCTTTTGGTCCCGGACACATGGACGGCACTGTCCCTCCGGGTAAATTTGGAAACGTGGTCTTGAGCGGGCATCGAGATACACATTTCGACTTCCTCAAACACCTAAACCTTGGTGATCAAATCTCCTTAGAAACCCGCTCCGGCAGTACTAAATGGTATGAAGTGATTAATACGGAAGTCGTTCACCAAAACGACATTCAAGTCGCTTTAGATGCTGGTGACGATCGACTCACCTTAATCACTTGCTACCCGTTTGATGCAGTCGTACCTGGTGGACCAATGCGATACGCAGTAGTGGCTCGCGCATTACTGCCGAAGTCTTTGAACATTTGATTCGATGCGAGTGGCCAGATCTGTGGAGGGTGGGTGGGATGATTTTTCAAATCATAACAAGCAGATTTATATATGAACGCTATTAAACTTAATGAAAGGAAACCTTATGGAAAAGTTAGTTTGTTTTTTCTTAAATATCGGTGATGTTTTAGATTTGAGGTTCGAAACAGGCGAATCCAAACGCTATCAAGTAATCGAAACTGATGTTGTACCTATTAACGAGGTCCAATCTGGTTTTAACGCAGATCGAGAACGTGTGACGTTAGTAACTAAATTCCCATTCGATTCGCAAAACCCCACGGAACGCATGCTCTACGTCGTAGTCGCTAGACGTGTCCCCAAGACCCTCGGATTTATCCGATCCTCCGCTGTGTTTTCAGATAATGCCGAATTAAATAGTAAACAAATAGGAAATCAATGATGAAGTATCTCATACCCGTCATCGCAGTCATGCTCCTAGCTGCATGTAACGAAACATCGGTCTCACAAAATATCGACAAAGGTAAGCATGTCACACCGCCAAACCTGTTTTTAAAAGAGACAAATATGACCCTTGACCTGGAACAAGAGTGTGAGCAGAAACCAGCGATAACCGCTAGTCAGTAGGCGGCTTATAAAGTTGTGGGTAAGCCAAGGCATGTAGACTCCGCCACCCTACTGAGTTTAGCTCAACACAACAAAACCGCTACGTCAGCACTTCCAGCTAGGGTCAATCTTGTCAAGCAAGCGAAGATAGGCCGGCCATTCCGGGTGGCGAACCGCCGCGCCAGCCTGCGCGTCACCACCTTCAAATTGGTTACGCGTGTGACGCATAACATCATCAGGAATCTTACTTAGCGTGCCGCCAGACGCCATAGCCCGCAATTGGATTTCAGCGTTACGGATAAAGACGCCGTGGCGGATAAACGCCCAAGCCACGGATGAACCGGCTGTCAACAGTCCATGGTTTTTCAGGACCAATGTATGTTTGTCTGCCCCTAACGCCTTTTGGACCGGCTCTTGCTCACCAGCGTCAAGAACAATCCCTCCAAAATCATGATAGCCGACTCGTTCAAATAACTGACAGGCCTCCTGAACCATTGGCACAACTTCTACGTTTAGCGCCGTCATACTCTGACTATAGGGCTCGTGCGTATGCATAACACAATGCAAATCATCAGGCCGAGCCTTGTGTACCGCCGCATGGATCAGATAGCCAGCTCGATTGACCGGCCATCCCTCGTCATTGCCCACCTTATTACCTTCTAGGTCAATCACAACGAGGTTCGAGGCGGAGATTTCATCGTAACGAAGCCCGAAAGGATTAATCAAGAAAGTATCAGTGCCAGGAATGCGTAGCGTGATGTGGTTATAGACAACACTGGTCCAACCATACATATGCGTAAGCCTATAGCCTGCTGCCAGATCAACCCGAGCGTGCCATTCATTATCACTCATGCCCTTAGGCGTGTCTGGATAGGATTGATGTAAGTCGTCTACAGTTATCTTCGATGTCATGGTGTCTTCTTCTCTTTACTGAATGATCTGTTAAATACGATGATCTTCTGGGACAATCATAGAAATGATGAACTCATATGTATCGAGCATTTTTCCCTCAGAGGTTCTTGACGAACGCATACTTTGCATAAGCGTCATTTGTGAGTTAATGAATTCTGCTGTCTTTCTCACGTCCAGGTGATCATACGCTTTACCATTTGCTTTTGCAGCCTCAATGCATAACGCCAATCTTCGCTCGAGCTCAGCATCGTAAAGATTAATGTAGTTACGGTGAGATTCGTGTAGCTTATTGTTAACAAACTTTGATCTCAGATAAAAACAACCTTCAGCATCCTTTGGTCTTGAAATGGGGTCACTCTCGGCTTCAGAAGGAACAAATCTCAATTCGTCCCAATTTAGGTTGCCGTCGTAGATCAGACCTTGAAAGAGTATTTTTATGACGGATGGTAGATCTGCGGATTCGTCTATGCCGTTTAGTAGCGGCAATTGAAACTTTTCTCTGTAGAGATCTAAACATGCCTGTAATAGACCGTTTTCACCACCAAACTCATCATATAAACTGACGCGCTCGACTCTCGCTTCGCGTCCGATACGGGTCATTGAGACGTTTTCGATTCCGTATTCCCAATATAGGTTCAATGCGGCGCTTATCACGCTGTCCCGATCAATCTTTTTTGGTCTTCCACGTTTTTTTACTTTTTCACCCATGTTTGTATTTTATCCTGAAATGCGTGCCAAAAAGTCAAGGTTGACGGTTTTCGACAAGTTGTAGTTTAATAATATTCGACATATAGTCGAATATTATTAAATGGTCACTCCAAGAAAAATAAACGCTTACAACATGTCGAAAGGATCAATATGAAAATCAGTAAATATCTTATCTTCGCGTCACTTTTATTCGCTTCTCCAGCTATCTCGACTGAACTCGATAGTCAAAAAGTCGGCACATGGGACTTGACCTGGTCACCCGAGAGCATCTTCATGACCAGCGCGAACAGTGGATCTAATGTTTTATCGGGAAGCCTTACAGTTGGTAATGCGAGGGGCAATATAGAATTTTGTGGGGAAAAGTTCTACATCAAATCTACAGGCAACCTAATCAATGACGTAATGTGTCACGTTAAGTTAGATGATGGCTCAAAAATCCTGGTGGACTATAACTTTGTGATCGTACCAGCGGAGGGTTTTTGGGATAAGTTATCGGCCGGAGAAGTGATGACTGCACCTGATAATGGAATGGCATACTGGTATGCAACTATGAGGATGCAGACTGTCAGCGAGGAGCTCGGTTGGATTAATAACAATGTTTTCTTGTTAAAGGGCCGTGAATTACAAGGTCCGAAAGAAGGAAGCAGAGGCATCGCATCTTACGACATATACACCTTTAATAATTAGCCTGAGTAAAACGTAACTGAAGCTTCGCCCCATTGTGACAGAGCGAGGACTTACCTCCTCGCTCTCCGTCCACTATTTTTTTAATTTGTCAAAGCAAATCGAGGATTAGATTCACAACGTCATCGTTTAATCTCATGAGAACCGGCTGTCTCGCACTCTTCATCATCATTTTTTTAAGTGTCACAAAAAATATGAACGAGATTCAAAGTCCAGCAATAAATCGTCACTACGCGACTCTTACCTGATTGAACTCATCTGAGCTCAAAGAGTCATAATAACTATTATACTGTCGCCATGGCGACAACCACTACTTCAAATATAAAAAAGTAGTAAAGCTAGAATATGAAAAAAAATTTTGCTCTAATCTGCATGCTTTCATTTATTGCGAATAGCGCTTTCGCAGTCGCGTTTAGTGGTATTTGCTGGCACCAGTCTCAAGCACTGGTGCAAGAGAAAGAGATATTGATGCAAAACGAGTTGGTAAGCCATGGACAGGAAGAACCCTGCCATCACGTTAGTGATGCCGAGCAGAACGACACACAACTTTGCGAGCGTAATTGTTTTTGTGCCCACGCAACAAGTAACATATCACTACTTAATCTCGACCTAAGTCATTCGATCAGATTAATCGATCCCACCGAATTAAACTTCCAATTCTCTGAAGAAATACCAGCATCTGTTGGTCACGCGCCACCTAAAAGACCACCAAAAGATATTTCCTGATTTTGATAACACGGACTGTGGGCTTTAGCCCTCGGTCAACATTAACCGGAAACAGGAGATTTAGATGCGATTGCTATTTTTAGCTATCGTTAGCTTTACATTGATGGCGCCGACTGTTGCTATGTCGAGACCCGTGTCTTATCCAGGCGGATGGACCGTCATGACTATGCACGAAGGTTTAAGAAATAGCGCTCACGTGCATTACTCTCCAACCGCGAAAACGTCGTTAGGGTATCGGTTTGAATATTGGCCTGACAAGGAATTAACTGTTCATGCTTTTCAAATTAATAAATTACTGAAACGTTGGAATAAAACTGAATCTCAAGCTAATTTTTATCTAAAATCTGGGATTGGGGTTTCGTACAGTGATTTCGGCCAGTTTGACAATAAAAGTGGATCCTCGGTTTTTACTGGTTTAGCAGTTGACTGGGAAGATCGCAGACGCTTCATCTCTTATGAAAACCGCCTGACGGAAATTGACGGTATTGATGATTTTTTTCAGCAATCGACGCGGATTGGTTGGGCGCCTTACCAAGGTGATTATGGCGATCTCCACACATGGTTAATGCTACAAATTGAACATATGTCAGAAGCCGATCAGGATTACACCGTAACACCTTTGATTCGACTTTTTAAAGATGTTCACCTGATTGAATTAGGACTGAATAACCATAATAAATTTTTATTTAACTATGTTTTTCGATATTAAAAAAGGAACTACATCATGAGTAAATTAATTTCTATATTTGCGATTTTGAGCATACTCTCGACGCCAGCCATTGCCGCTCATCCAAAGGGAACGATTTCTGCGGGCGTTAACGGTTTAGTTTGCGACTTTTGCGCTCGCGCATTAGAAAAGACATTTGGTAGAGAAGAGGCTGTAGAGACTATCAATGTTGACCTTGATAACAAGATCATAACGATTCATTTGAATGCTGGACATAGCCTGGACGACAAAACCATTACGCAACTCATAATGGACGCTGGGTACGATGTCACGGAAATCAATTATGAAAAATAGCGAGGAAGCGTCTATGTGGCGGCAGACTATTCTGCCGTCTTTGTCGCTTTTCACATCTGTAGGGACTCTTTTATGTTGCGCCCTGCCCGCCTTGCTTGTAACGATTGGGATGGGATCCGCATTAGCTGGAATTATTAGTGCGGCACCATGGGTTACGGCTCTATCAACGTATAAGACACAGCTTTTTGTTGTGTCGGGTATATTAATCTTGTTGGCTATTTTTTTGCATTGGAAAGCAAAAAATGCCCCGTGTCCAGCTGACCCGCGTAAAGCGAAAGCTTGTGGTCAGTTACGCACATTTAGTACGATAATTTTAGGCGTCGCCGCAACCATGTATCTAGTTGGGATATTTTTTGCCTTCATTGCCGTGCACGTGTTCTATTAAATTGTTTCGCTACATCTTTTAGGGAAAGGGTTTGCTTATATGAAAGCTATTGGATATAAGAAAATGGGTCCGCTAGCAATGGCTGAGTTTATAGAATTCACGGCTGATGTTCCAAAAATCAGTGCTCACGACCTTCTTGTTGAGGTGCACGGCGTATCATTAAACCCTGTTGATACGAAAGTTAGGCAACGAGCGGAACCGGCAGATACACCAAAAGTTTTAGGTTATGATGCCGCAGGTATCGTAAAACAAGTCGGTGCGGATGTTTCGAAATTTGCTGTAGGTGACGAAGTTTTCTATGCTGGCGATATCACGCGACCTGGCACCAACTCAGAACTACATGTTGTTGATGAACGAATCGTGGGCAAAAAACCGTCTTCTCTCAGCATGGCTGAAGCGGCAGGCATGCCTTTGACTTCTATAACGGCGTGGGAAATTCTTTTCGACAGCCTTAACATCACCAAGCACGACGACGAAGCAATTCTTGTCATTGGTGGCGCCGGAGGTGTCGGTTCAATTTTAATACAACTTGCGAAGAAACTAACAAACCTGACGGTTATCGCATCCGCATCCCGAAAGGAGAGTATTGATTGGGTAAAAAAGATGGGCGCAGATCAAGTTATCGACCACAGTAAATCTATCGACACAGAAATTGAGTCGTTGGGCATTCAACCAAAATACGTCGCCGCTCTAAATGCGACAGATCAACATTTTGACGCTATCGTTAATCTTATCAAGCCTCGCGGCTCTGTGGCTATTATTGATAATCCGGAAGCACTGAATATCAATGCTGGCAAACAAAAGTCTATTCGTTTTGCTTGGGAATTCATGTTTACCCGCTCAATGTTCAATACGATCGATATTGATGAGCAGCATAAACTTCTTAATTCCGTTTCTGAAATGTTAGATAGCGGTGTATTAATCTCAACCGTGACCAGCAACCTTGGTAAACTCAGCCTCGAGACACTCATTGAAGCGCATAAACTACAAGAAGCTGGACGCGTAATCGGGAAAAATGTTCTAGAAGGATTTCATTAGAATCTAAGCCCAACCTTTTGATGAGCCATATGTCATTTTTTAATTTAAGGCGATGTTATCAATTCATCCTCGTCTTTAACCGGTCAAACCGCGCTTAGCCATAATCATTCCTAGACTCTCCGGCACAGAGCGAACCTCGGCATCAGACAACGTCCCATTGTCTGCCAAAATTTTATGACACTCGGGAAGGTTATAGAAGGGAATGGCTGGAAACAGATGATGCTCGATATGGTAATTCACACAATGTGGGAACAAAAACCACATCAACCAATTCGGACCTAAATTGGTCCGTGCGGATCTTAGTACGGATGATTGATCGCTTACTGCACCGTGCTCTAAAACTGCTCGCAAACGCAAAAGCACCTGCATCAATGTAACTAAAGGTAACAACCAAAGAATTAAATATTCATACCACCAACCACCGACAAGAGCTGCCGTAAATACCCCACAATGCCAAGCGACCACCCACCACCGATCATGCCGCGCTGCCTTACGCAAACTCGGTGCCGTATCGTCTAATGGTCGATTAGCGCCAGCAGCATCGTCATTAATCACTGGAGCGCCAAAGAAATACTTGAACGTTTTCCATGCATTCAATCCGATCAAGTCCTTACCTAACTTAATCAACAGATATCGTTGACCTCGCGGATAGCCGGCTATCAAAGGGACGTCTGGATCACATTGTTCAAATAAATGATTGTGATGTAATCGATGAACGACCCGATAAGTACACATAGATATGCCGCCAGGCATCGCCAGAAACCGACCTACAAAATCATTTAGCCAACGTGCTTTAAACAAACGATAATGAGCCGCGTCATGAACTAAAACAAATAATGCATGCTGACGACTTGCAATTAAAATAATCGCCGGGATAATGACTAATGGGTGCCAAAAAACCAAGGCCAGTGTAATGACTCCTACAATAACAGACAATGTTTGTAGCACGCCAAACGCTGATCGCCAATCATTTATCACGCAGAGCTTTCTTATTTCTTCCTGAGTCAACAAAAGACGTTGGCGGCGGCGATCCTCCCGGAATTCATCGCTACCAGAGGCCGTGTTATTTTTGATTTCGCATTTATCCATTCGGTAATAGTAAAAGACAGTAAAGTCGATCAAACTGCGTGTATATCAATCTGAAACTAAATTTTTCAGAACCTAATTCGTACGAATTCGTTATCTTAAAGTAAAAAAAGCTTCTTACGCGACTTAATTAGCAAGAATAGCTTCCCTTCAAATACGCTGATACCGTGTCAAGGTTGATTTTGTGCCTATGCTCTTGCGCCACTACGATACCGCATATGCGTTTATTAGCGTTCATACAGGCAAAATTACTCATTAAAATCATTAACGGAAACTGCCGAATGTGCAGGACTTTTTCCTAACTATCGTTAATACATTTTTGGACACTTGAATCCTACTTTTCCGCATGTCGTCGAGCCAAAAAGTAATTACTTTGGTAGTCAGTATTTAGCTTTCTAAAATATGCAGACTCAAAGGAGAACAAAATGAATCCACGTATGATTATCTTAGCTTTCACTCTATTCGGGAGTGCCGCTTATGCATCGCCATACGCTACAGTAATATCTGCTGCTCCAATCACCGAGACACGAACAGTACCATCTCAAGTATGTCATGATGTATCCGTTCCAATTTACGGAAACAGACGCTCAAGCGGTGGTGCAATCGGTGGCGTTGTAGATAGCACTTTTGGTTCTACAGAGGGCTTAGTTGGCGCAATTGCAGGCGGTTACATCGGCAGCAAGATCGGCAGAGGCTCAGGCAGAAAAATAGCGACTGTCACGGGTGCTGTAATTGGCGCTAAAGTTGGCGACCAGCAAGACGATAAATCCCAAGAAATAATCGGTTACGGGACTCAGCACCAATGTAATACGATCTCGAGAACAGAGGCCGTGACTACTGGGTATCACGTGATTTACGACTACAACGGCATGACGTTAAGTAAGCTCTTGCAGCACAAGCCAGTGATTGGCAGCAGACATCCAGTGCATATTACGATTCAATGACGACGCGGAGTCGACTGAGCTTGTTCGCTAAAGACGATGGGGTGACGATGCCGAGCACGGGCAAGTGCTCGCGCATCTAATCTCTTAATCTACAACTGATAAGCCCCCAACCGAGTTAGCAAAACAGGATTAATCTAAAACAAAAAGTTGTAGCTCAGATAAGTATTCGTCTTGTGCAAATAGAGAAATCAAACTTAACACAAGTTAGTGCCGACTTAGCTAAGTTCCAATTCATAATCAAAATAGATGAATTGATTAATAGTAACTATCCTCTCGATACATTTCAGCGCCAATTACTCAGAGCTAAAAACCTATAAAACGCACAAAATTTTCAGTTTCCTCCCTATCCGCTCGGACCGTATTGGCAGCAAATGAATCATCAGGGTAGCCCATCGCAATACAAGTCATAATAACTTCGTTATCTGGGATATGTGCCACCTCTCGAACGATATCTGAACGCATAATCCCCTGCCCGTTAATCACCGTACCAAGGCCTCTATCCCAAGCGGCCAGTACGATGCCATAACAAAGAGCACCCAAATCAAAATGAACTACCGCACCAGGATCAAGGTCACGATCGTACGTAAGTACCATCGAGACCGGCGCGTCAAATTGACGAAATCCGCGCATCACCCAGTCTTGGCGCTTATCTTTGTCCTCTCGAGCGATCCCCATAGCGCCAAATAGCTTCTTCGCAATTGCGACTTGACGAAAACGATGTACTCCCTCGTACTCGCCGTGACTATAAATATCTCGCTTAGGCTTTGCCCCGGCAGCCATCTCTTTCATGTTGCGCGTCCGCACTTCGTCAAGCGCTTCACCTGTCACAACATGAATATGCCAAGGTTGAGTATTCATTGATGAGGGCGCCCGCCTAGCCGTATCTATAATTTCCTCAATTAACTCGCGAGGGACTGGATCGGTCTTATAACCTCTAACACTCTGTCGGCTTTTAACGACATCTTCAAAGCTCATTTTGGTATTCATCTACTTACTTCCATTTTGTGAATTCACTCTAAAGGCACGGATACGTCAAGTTACTACTGCCATCCAAGGAAATCCCATGAAGCTTAATCTCGCAACTGCCTAGATTTGGCACAACCATCTGTAATTTCCAATTCACAAGCTAAATCCAGAAATTTTAATGCGTTCTTGGTACTAGGTTTCACACCCAAACCCTCCCCGTACATCCCACCTAACATCAAACAGCTGTAACCGCCGCCCCCGTAACAGCCTTTCTCATAGAAGTAGATAGCCTTGAGCGCATCGTGCCCAACACCGTCACCCCATTGATACATAGAGCCTAGCAATCCGCAGCTAAAAATATCCCCACCTTCACAACTTTTTTTATAGTTTTCAGTGTCTGTATTCGCAACAACTCGACTGGCATAAATAAATAACAATAACAACATAATAAATGACCGTAGCACCTTACCTCCTAAACATGTAAATCATCTCTGCAAAAACAGGCTTTAAAAAATGAAAGCTGACTTTTTTCCTATTTTCAAAAACTGACCCTATACATCGAATTTTCTTTCCAATTATAGGGAAAGCACTTTTTTAGATTAATTCCATACAATTATTCTATAACTATAATTGAGATGATTAAGCGTCGACCTAAGCCCGAGTGCAACAGTAAAACACCCATTGCCCATTCACTACCAAGCCTTTCCGCGCGCTGATACAGGCCAAAGAGACTCTACTTTTCCCGAACGAATACATACATACCAATCATGCAAATTGCACGTTGGGTCACAGTGCCCAGGAACGAGCCGCAACTTATCGTTGATTTCTAACTTATTTTCTATGTCTTCAATAACCCCGTGCTCATCAGAACAACTTATATACCGAATATCATCTCGATTAAAGATAGTCGGCAAACCGCTATCAACGGACTGAACTTTCAAACCAGCATCACAAACTGCTTGACCTTTTTTGGCTGTGCTCATAACGCTAGTTAGCAAAAACAGAGCATTTTCCCATTGCCCCTGATCTAATCTTTGACCAGCTTGGTTATTAATTTGACCGTAATCCGCATCCATGAAAGCATAAGATCCACATTGAATTTCGGTATAGACTCCGGATGCAGCTTCTAATAAAAAAGTGCCCGTTCCACCCCCGCTGATAACATCGCACATGAGGCCAGCATTCCTCAAACTGGCGACAGACGAATTAACCTGACTGATCACCCCAACCATAACCTCTTCACGTTTTTTATAACTTTTCTCGTGTTGAATACTCCCTTGATAAGCTTGTAGGCCATCGAAAGTGAGGCTATCAAACCCATCAATCGCCAACGCGAGCTCTAAAACCTGTGTAGGCGCTGCAACCCCGCATCGACCTGCTCCACAATCAAGCTCAACAAGACAGTGAAGATGTGTTTTTTGCTGCCTTGCCTCTTCAGCGAGTGCCGTAACATTATTCAGATCGTCAACACAGACTGTCACCCGGCATCCAGACTGAGCGATACCACATAGTCGCGAAATTTTGGACGGATCACATACTTGATTGGTGATTAAAATATCGGTAATGCCTGCTCTAGAGAATACTTCCGCCTCCGAAACCTTTTGGCAACAAATCCCGACGGTGTTATCAAATTCTAGCTGTCGCCGGGCAACATCGACTGATTTATGCATTTTTGCATGGGGTCTTAAAGTTACGTTGAAAGGCCGTAGTTCGTTAGCCATTTTTCGTACATTATTTTCAAAGCGATCCAGATCGATAACAAGACAGGGAGTCTGAATCTGACTTTCGTCCATGCCAGGTAATGCTGGAATAACGAAGCCAACATCTGCTCTCGAATAAGTTTTTTTGGCTTTCATCTTATCAATCTCATCAGCATTCAAGAGATTAGGATAGCGCATCTATTAAGTGGGCTCACGGTTGAGTGGCTTAGGAGCATCTATCGGCGATGGAATTCAAAAGTTGGGCCGATTAGTTTTGACACTCGACTTCGTTCAATGAAGCCTTACGTTCGGTAATTAACTGTATTGCGATACGATATAACCTTAATATAAACTATAAAGTTTTTAGGAACGAAAAACGCAGATAACGCGCAGGTTTAAATCCGATATCTTCAAAAAAAGGGCTAAATTGCTTCTACTACACTCTAGTCTAAAATAATCGAAATGAGCCCTCACAAAACTACACCCAAAATGGACACCAAGAATATCCAAGCCCTTTTCGACGCATGGAATCAAGCATTACAAACTGGCAATCCCAAGCAAGTCACTTCGCTCTATGAAAATAACGCGATTCTGTTGCCAACAATTTCCAATCAAGTTCGTCACAATCACGAAGAGATTGAAGACTACTTTACTCACTTTCTAGCGAAAGGTCCTAGAGTAGAAATCGACGAATCGAACATTCGGGTTTTCGGAGAGATTGCGATTAATTCAGGCGTCTACACCTTTTCTTTTAAGGATGACACTTCGGTATCCGCACGGTTTACATTTGTTTATCGATGGAACCAAGAACGATGGATGATCATCGAGCACCACTCGTCGAAAATGCCTTAGTAAAAAAGCACCCAAAACAACATGGCAATTTGATCGCTATAGACTTTTGACAAAAGAGTCACCAATAACAATCGATCAATTAGACAAAATTAAAGCTCCGACACTGGAGCTTTAATCAAATTGACAACGAGTTTAAGTTAAAACATTAATGCCGTAATGCGTAAAGTTCGTAGTGAACGATACCTGGCCCATCTGCTGTTGGGACAGACAAATTTGCCCCTTCTCCAATAAACATAGTCTCATTGACCCACCCATACTTCTCACTCGTGGTAATCATTTTCATCTCATTGCACCAAAAATCCATTGACCGTCCCGGCCCAGTCACTTCACCCGCTAGAAAACGATCCCAGAAACCTTCGCCGGTTTTGATCAAGCCAGTGTAACGGATAAGCATGGCAACGCCATCATCTAACTTAGCAAAACATCTGAGATTAAAATCAATAATTCCAGAGGACTTTATATAGCCATCCTCGACGCAGGTTTCAATAACAGCACCACCGCCATTGCTAAACGTTAATGTACCGCCACCGAATTTTCCGGAAATTGCCTGATTATCTATAGCCGAACTCTCCTGCAAATCCATCTTGAACGTACCGATGGCCTCTAATGTTGGCGCTGATTGGACCAGCGACGCAAACAATATAGTCGCGCATACCGCAACAGATTTAAGTCCTCTTTGTATAGTCACTTTTATAGCCTCCCTCTGGATTGTTTATTGAATACTCATTCATTACAACATAAAAAACTTAATGTTTTTATTTATAACAATATTATCACTATATGAAATCATAAGATAATAATATCACTATACAAAATTTATCTACGTAATCCACCCCCCTGCTAAGGGTATAATTTGGCCAATCATGTGATTACAGCGCTCACTAGCGAGATAAGCTGCGAGCTCGGCGGTCTCTTCAGAAGACCCAACCCGATTCGTCGGTACATTTCTCCGAACGTGATCCAAAAACTTCTCATCATGGAGAAGATGATCAGGGTAATAAGTATTGTTATTGATGTAATTTTGCGCAATCGCGTTGACTTGCACGTTAGCGCGCGCCAGCTCCAGACCTACCGCTTTTATAAAAGCATTTTGTGCTCCACGAGCAGCACAGTACGCCGCATTGTTAGCCAATCCTCTCAGGGGAGCTGCACTTGTGACAGCTATGATTTTCCCAGACTTTCTCGCGAGCATCTGAGGTGTTAGCGCTCTTACGAGAAACATCAAAGGATCAACCAACGCCGAAAATAGCGAGTTCCAATCCTCATTTTCGATGCTTTGAACTGGACTCGATTTTGGTGGTTCAGCTAAATTTGCAACTAAAATATCCACCTCACCAACTGATTGGATCAATTCCTCACACACACTTTGTTTCAAAACCGTCCGGTTATCACTAATCACCCGAAAGCCCAATTCAGCGAGCCTACCTGCGATCGCCCTACCCATATATTTATCAACACACGTGACTAGCACAGTCTTCTGCTTCACCAAAACCTCCTATTTATTGCTGTTTCGTTAATACATGCAGTAGCTAACAAAAACTACAAATACCCGATTGAAAAAATACGAAACCTTATTGATCTTAAAAGACTCAAAGAGCAGCGAAAGACAAAAATCATAAATCAAACTAGTTTTGCGGGAATTAATCACCGCAATCGTGTCTGAGTTTAATGCACCCTCATCAGTTACGCCGCCATGAATGTAGTTTGGTTCAAACGAGATCTTAGAATATCAGATCATGACCCCCTCGCTTCAGCTATTGAGAGCGGAGCCACACTCGCGTTGTATATATTCGAGCCAGCATTGTGGCAAGGCAAAGATTTAGATTCACGTCATTATCATTTCCTGCAGGAATCGCTCACAGACTTAGACATACAACTGAAAAAAATTAACCTACGCCTTACTATTAAAGTCGGGGATGTTGAGGACGTTATTAAACAGTTGAATGAAGGCTTTCATATAAAGGGGGTCTTTTCACACCAAGAAACTTGGAACGACTGGACTCATCAACGGGATAAGCGCGTCGCCAAATTACTCGGCCAACTCTCAATACCTTGGCATCAGTTTCAACAAAACGGCGTCATCAGAAAGCTTGAGTCAAGAAATGGTTGGGCGATGCGCTGGCATCAATTTATGTCTAACGCACCCATTAAGGTACCAGTTTGCGCCCAAAGCATAAAAGTCGAATCAGATAACATGCCAACGTTAAAAGAAATAGGAATACCGAACACGGATTGTGGCTATCGACAGACTGGCGGCAGAGATATGGCCTTAACTCTAATAGATAGTTTTTTTTCAATGCGCGGAGAGCGATATGCTAAAGAGATGTCATCGCCAGTAACTGCTTATGAGAGTTGCTCTCGAATTTCGACTTACCTAGCCTTTGGTTCATTATCGATTCGAGAGGTGTACCAACTAGCGTTACAGAAAAAAAAAGAAATTTATGTGCACACCGTCACTGGGTCTCCTTGGCGTCAATCCATAAGGGCGTTCATGTCTCGGCTGAGGTGGCATTGTCATTTCATTCAAAAGCTGGAAGATGAACCTACGATAGAATTCAAAAACCTTCACTCCGCTACGGATACACTGCGAGAATTGCATTTTGATCGTGAACATTTTGATGCCTGGCAAACGGGTCGTACTGGCTATCCATTTGTCGATGCGTGTATGAGAGCCCTTCGCGCCACGGGATGGCTCAACTTTCGAATGCGCGCCATGCTGGTCAGTTTTGCGTCCTATCATTTATGGCTTCATTGGCGCGAACCCTCCTTACATTTGGCTAGAATGTTTCTGGACTATGAGCCCGGGATACACTATGCCCAAATTCAGATGCAATCAGGAACAACCGGCATCAATGCTATAAGAATCTATAATCCAATCAAGCAAGGTATGGATCAAGATCCAGAGGGAATCTTTATAAAAAAATGGGTCCCAGAACTCTCCTCACTGCCAAAAACCGAAATTCATACGCCTTGGCTCTTTGAGCACTCAGGCGGCACTTATCCAGCACCCATTGTTGATGAAAAAAGTGCGCGGCGCGCGGCGAGTAGTAAAATTTATGCACTACGACGCTCGCCAACATTTAAGAAAATTTCCACGAAAATTGTCGAAAAACATGCGAGCCGTAAACAGTCGGCTAAAGGCAAACCTAAGAAAAAAATAGCATTTACGAAATCTTGGAAGCAAAATGAATTATTTTGATTGACTAACGTGCATATGGAAAAATTAGCAATTATTGGCTCTGGCCTATCAGGTCTGACTTTAGCTACTCTTCTTAAAAGTAAATTTGAGATTACGGTCTTCGATAAGGCTCGTGGTGTTGGTGGCAGATTAGCCGCAAGGCGCACCGGCCCATTCACATTTGATCATGGTGCTCAATATTTCACGGCAAGAACCGAGGCATTCCGCGATTTTATCAAACCACTCATTGACCTAGGAGTGATAAAAAAGTGGACAGCTCGACACGTCGAGGTTGATGGGGCACAGATCGTTAAACGATCTTACTGGGAG
This sequence comes from Betaproteobacteria bacterium TMED22, assembly GCA_002167745.1. Lineage (GTDB taxonomy): Bacteria > Pseudomonadota > Gammaproteobacteria > Burkholderiales > Eutrophovitaceae > Eutrophovita. Next base: position 112,718 of record NHCB01000003.1, on the reverse strand, counting down.
AGCGAGGAGCCACGGTACGTAGGCGTACCGAACATGAACAGTATCGCCAAACAAATGGCTCAAAACATAAACGTCAAGACAAACATAAAAATTGATTCAATATTACGCAAAGATTATTGGCAACTGGAAGACGAACACGGGGGAATACATAAAGATTTTGATTGGGTCATATCAACTGCGCCAGCACCACAAACATTACAAATATTACCCAAAAATTTTGTGCATCATGCTCTGATCAAAAGAATCGAGATGCGCGGATGTTATTCGTTAATGCTCGGGTTTTCGGAAATATTTCCACTCGAATTTGAAGCTGCGCATGTATTAAATTCAGATGTCAGTTGGATAGCGGTGAATAGTCATAAACCACAACGTGGAAGCCTGCACACCATGGTCATCCATTCATCCGCTGAGTATGCGGAGAAAAACATGGATATCGATCGGAACATCGTAATTAACCATCTTTGCCAAGAAACCAGCTCCATCATTCAACATGATGCCACTCAGGCCATACGACAAGTACTTCATGGTTGGCGATACGCAAACAACGCAAAACGTGATATCTATAAGCCTTTCATAGATCATGATCTAAAGATCGCCGCATGCGGTGATTGGTGCCTCGGAGGCCGAGTTGAGGGCGCGTTCACCTCGGCCCAGAACTTAGCTCATGCCCTGGAAACTGGTTAATCGAGACGATTTGATTGCGCGGCCAAATAAAACCACTCTTGATTTACTTGAGCGTTATTGTTTGGAAACACGATCCAACCGTCTCGGTCTGAGACAAGCTGAGTTCCATCATGTCGGCGCGCAATCACGGCTCCTTGGTCGATTTTCTCAAAGCTTAACCACTGCTTGGTAAATACGTCATCCGGATGAAGTCGATCAATAACACGATAGAGGCGAATGACCTCTGGATGAGATACCACCTCAGGTTTATCGTCAGAGGTCATCTCAAGGTGGGCTAACGTATTACGAATTGCCGTATACGCGGTCTGTGGCGCCGTTTCATCGTCATGCTGCCCACATTCTAGAGTCACCGCGATACCACCCGAACGGCGCATCGTCTCGGTGGTTCCGACACCATAGTCAACTCGTGCGTCTACTCCACGCGCTTTTCGGTCTTGAACGCCCTGCGCATAAGTATCCAACCAGCCCTCTACGAATCGATTAACCCCTAAGCTCATCGCCATAACCTCTTCCTGCTCCGCGCGAGCAATCGGTTCAATCTCACCCTCATTATTGGGCGCACCGATCAACGCAAAGGGAATACCAGGCGCTTGAAACGAATGTAAATCCAGCAATACATCATGCTGCTCTAATAGAGGACACAGCACATTACATACTCTGTCTTCAAAATCTCGAGGTTCATCAGAACGACTCATATTTCGATTCAGGTTCCGGTCCCCATGACGACGTTGGAACTGGTACGCAAGCGGATTGGTGATCGGCAAGATCGTTAATGTGCCTTTGTTGATAGTGACTTCCCCAGAATCTATTTCTCGATTTAATCGTTGAAGTGCCTCCGTACCGCATGTCTCATTCCCATGAACTGCACCCAAAATAATGAGCTTAGGACCGGGCTGAAAGCCAGCAAATTGATATACGGACAAGCCGGTAGGGATCAAAGATTCTGTCATGATTTTCTCAACATCATTCTATCAATTAGGTAGTTTAGCTTTTCGAAGATAAGGTGTTAACGTCTCAAAACTTCCAAACCTGTCCTTTGCATCATCATCGCTAACAGCAGACGGTATTACTATATCCTCACCAACTTGCCAATTGGCTGGCGTGGCGACACCATTGGCCGATGAGGTTTGAAGCGCGTCAAGCGCTCTGAGAACTTCAGCGAAATTTCGACCAACACTCATCGGGTAAGTCATTGTGAGCTTTAGTTGCTTATCGGGACCAATAATGAAGACAGATCTCACTGTCGCGCTGTGGTTCGGCGTTCGGCCATCCGGCAAATAAGCCTGTGCGGGAAGCATATCGAATGCTTTAGACACCGTGAGATCGTCGTCGGCGATTATCGGAAACTCGGGTTTTGCTCCTCCCACTTGCTCGATATCCTTTTTCCAGTTGCGGTGGTCCTCTGCGCTATCTACCGAAATACCGATCACCTTAGTGCCCCGCTTATCCCATTCGCTCTTAAGCCGAGCGACTGCGGCAAACTCTGTTGTACATACGGGCGTAAAATCCTTGGGATGCGAGAAGAGAATCGTCCAACTCTCTCCCACGAAATCATGCAATGATGTTTTGCCCTCGTCGGTTTCCACCTCAAGATTCGGAATGGTGTCATTGATCCTTAAACTCATTTGCTCCTCCTGTAATGTCGCACTAAAACTAGAAAGTACCGCTCTATCGAGCCACTGCGGTGAGACCAGTATTGTCTCGCATTTCCCACACAAAATCATCTATTCCTCAGCAAGCTGAGGAATACGCAACATGACGCGTTAGCCAAGACAGCGAGATTTTTTACACCAACCTCTATATATTAGAGTGATTAATAGGCAGTACCATCCAAAACTAAAGCGTAAGAGGGTGCCGTATGATGCAGTTACACACGCTAGCGACATACCTGCTCTTCTCCCTTTTGAGTATCGTTATCGCGTCACCGGCGCAAGCTCAATTTAATACCGCACTCACTGATAAAACTTACCACCAACCCTGGTCATTACATAACAAGGTTTTGTCACAACTTTCTGAAGAGCAACTCAATCTTCTCAGACAGAACTCAAACTCCAGAATCGATAGAATTTTAATTTATCTCGACACCGATGCTAAATATTTTGAGAATCAGGTTCTAGAGGCAATAAACCACTTGTTTGGCTTACCTGGATTTACAGAAATCGCTGGTGAGGTTTCATTTAATTGGAGCGAAACACTGAGAAGAGTAAACCGAAATCTAGGACTTATTTATGAAGAGTTAGGCATTCAAGACGAGACGAACGTGATCGAGGCCCAGAAGGCTACGCAAACACTCATAAATGCCTTAGCAAGAAAACATCCGTTCGAAAAAGACGTACTAAACTCTTTAGGTAGAGGCGTGAAACAGCTAGTCGTCAGTATGGCGAATCGTTGGTGGATTAGTTCAGAGGGACTGACAAAACTTGCCGCTAAGCTAAACGGAACAGCTCCTAGTACTGAGGAGTAAAAAAATACGTCCATAAAAAAGAGGAGCTCTCGCTCCCCTTTTTTCTACTGCTTAGCTACTGTGTGAAGGTTACTTATTCCAATACGCAACACCGGTCGCCATTCCGTCTTCCCAATTAGTAATCGTCACACCTCGAAACTTATCGCTGGACTTACCGACGAGTTCAGCGAAAGGTCCATCGCCAGAAACCCACGTAAAGCTACCGCCCATATCACCGATGGTGCCACTGCCTGACCACTCAATAGAACCCTTGTTTCCATTCAGATCGCGAATCATGCAATAGCCGTGAGCCTTTTGAGCGTTATTCGCCAAGTCAAGCTCCATTGATGCTGGACAACGCACCGACGCACTGTTGAGAAAATCACCTGCTCCGTCTGCAAAATAAGTACCGCTAAACTCTCCTGTCCAGTAAATCTTAGTCTCTGAGACTTGAGTTGCATCTCCTACGCCAAACCATCCAAATTGTCCGACCGTCGTATAATTATTCGCTAATGCCACACCTGAGAACAAGAAAGAAACCAAAACCAATAAAGCTTTCATCGTTAATCCTCCTTAAGATAATTTGTATGTAATTAATAGCCGCGAAAACACATCTGAATACCTATTTAGAGCGTCTTCGTCTGTGAAGACGGTAACATAAAAAAACATATCGATTTATACCGATCATTTAACTTTTCCCTTTTTCTCTGGTCGGATGACTTTGGCGTTGTTTATAATGGACGTCTTAAATTTAACGACACCAATATATTTCTTGAAAATCAAACCCCATCAAATAAAACAGGAACCCAGTTACACCGCGATTGAAGCGCTCGAATCAAAAGTAAGGGAGCAAGGCTACGCTGTTATTTCGCCATCCGATGTGCGCAAATTGTTAAAAACACCTGAAAAAGACCTACACCAAATAGCAACATCATGGGACGATCTCCCTGCTGATCAATACCTAAAAGACGGGGGGAAATATAGATTACGGCGTCATGCAAGCATTAAAGTCCAGCAAGATACAGTTGACGTAGTACCCCACAGAGCCCATTGGCAACCGACAACCTACAATGCGCTGCACGGAGGCATGCACCGATGGTTCGAGCCCATCAAACCTGAAATTCTATCCTCGGCTCTCATTAAAAATCTGCTGACATGGTTCGCTGCGTTCGCCTCAAAAATCGATGAAGAAAAAGTTTGGTTTGGCGAGGCACATCAATTTCGTATTGATACTTCGGACGGAATAGGTCGACCTACTCCAGAGGGCGCGCACCGGGACGGCGTGGATTGGGTTGCAGTTCTTCTCTTACAGCGCTTTAGAATAAAAGGCGGCGAGACGCGAGTGTTCGAAGTTGACACACCAAACGGCCAAAGATTTACATTGAATACACCATGGACACTGTTACTGTTAGACGATCGTCGAGTGATTCATGAGACCACACCGATCCAACCAACCCAGGCAAAAGGTTGGCGGGACACCTTGATCGTCACGCTGAGATCTCGGAGCTTTCTGAGCGACATATCAGCGTCTCAAACACTGGAATAAAATACGCGCAACATCGCTTGAGCGAACTGATTAACCGGTTCAAATTTTGGGTTACTGGCGCTTGATTCGACGCGTAGCGTTGAATTAAAACGAAAATTCATCAGCGAAAATGACTCGATATGGGGTTTTCTAAACGAAAACGCATTATATTGCTCCTAACATATTAGATTTTATTGGTTTTATTGATCTAGTTAAATTAATATTACCGGACTGGAACTTAGCGGCTTTAAGACCGGTCAGTTCTACGTATGTTGTTACTTGTAATTTTCAGCAGTTCTGAAGGGTTCGGAAGACCCCGGGGGAATAGTTAGTTGGAGTCTTTCAAATCTACGGGGAGTTTCATGAAAAGTTTGTTTTTAAGTTTTTTTACCTTGCTTATCACCATGCACGCTAGTTCTGCCACAAGCGGAGATATTGCGGCTGGAGAGGCGCGTTATGGCGTGAATTGTTTTATTTGCCATGGGCAAAAAGGTAAGGGAATGGCGAGCTATCCAAAACTGGCGGGCAAACCTGTCGCCTATTTGGTTGATAAACTTGAAACCTATCGAGCCGGCACAAGGATAGGTCCAAATTCTGATTTAATGATCATGAATGCGGAGCCCCTCTCAGACGAAGAAATCGCAAATTTAGCGGCGTACTTATCAAACGTTAAATCTAATTAGACAATATAACTGGAGGAAACACATGAGAATTAAACTTTTAGCCCTTATGGTATCGGCTGTCGCATTCATCGCGACATCAGCTCATGCCGGGCATCATGGAACCAAGAGCGCAGTCGTACCTGAAATTACTCAGACAGCTGTGATGACTGGTTTAGAGAACCCTTGGGATGTCGCACTACTTGACGACGGAACAATGTTCTACACGGAAAAATGTAAAGGTTTCAGCGTTAGAATGCCTAACGGTGATGTGCATGCCCTTTATGGAATGAAGGATTCAAGCGGATACGCCAGCATGGGGTCAGATCTTCATTGCTCAAATCAAGCAGGTATGCTCGGTTTAGCAGTTGATCCAGACTTTGCAAAGAATCGCCGTATTTATGTTGCTTCTGCATCAACGAAGTACCACGGTGACGGCTGCAAAACTAACTTTGAGCGTTGCGACGGAAACATTGTTATGCGGTTTGAAGTCAGCAAGAACTTCAAGAGCGTTTCTGCCCGTACCGATATCGTAAAAGATATCCAGTTCAAGCCTTTTGAGTCTAACCATCCATTCGGTGGAAACGGCGCACATAATGGTAACCGACCAACCTTCGGTCCTGAGGGCTGGTTGTGGATTACTACTGGTGACCGACACCGTGGTGTTTGCCCACAGTCACCAACTCTAATTTGTGGAAAAGTATTACGTATTGATACCGACGGCAATGCACACCCAGGAAACAACCCTCCAAAAGGTTTCGACAAGCGTATTTACACCTACGGTCACCGAAATGTACAGGGTATTGCTTTCCGAGGCGATGGCGCAGCATTTACTGCTGAGCACGGACCTTGGCACAATGACGAGTTAACCATGCTTGTTAAAGGTGGTAACGGCGGATGGGATCCACAGCAAAACGTTGGTGGGCGTGGCGATTGTCCAGATGAGTACTGCGGTTACATGCCTAACCAAAAGAAAGGCGTAATCCCTGCAATTCGTGCAGCCTATATGCCAATGAGTGACACACGATTTGGCGATCTCATGCCACCTGCATGGCAAAATAACGGCTACTCACAAGGAACATCCTCAATAGACTTCCTTCAGGGTAAGCAGTGGGGTATGTATGAAGGTCGTGCGGTTGTCGGCATCATGGGTATCGCGTTTGGTGGCACACCAGCAGGTATGCGTCTAGACGTTTATGATGTCGCTCAAGATGGTCAGTCAATCAAGAGTGTTATTCACCTTCCAGTGGAGACCAAGCGTTACCGTGGTGTAACAATGGGTCCTGACGGTGCGATTTATGCAAACACCGACGAAGGCGAAATCTACAAAATCACAGCTAAGTAATTCTTTAATAGCTGCTATGTAGTGAAAAGCGCCGCATTCATGCGGCGCTTTTTTTGATTAGAAGAAAGATTTCAATCTAATCGATAAGACACTCGGTGCTGTCAGTAGTAACTATTCAATAGCAAATCCACGAAAGACCCACTCCTCCCACCCCAGTTTGGGAACTTCTCAACTCGAATGCAGTTCGAACGTGTCTGATGTACAGTCGTCTTATTAGCTACTTATAGATCGCGCTCTATCATGTTAAATATTTCTTGGACCTGTAAACACACATGGAAACGATCCTCCTACAACACAGCCTGGTGTCTTCTTGGATGCTCAATCGGCGACTTAGGCACCATTGCTTATGCTCAGTGGATAGGGCTCGATTGGCCGGTCTTACATGTCATGGCTCTTGCGATCGTTAATGGACTATTAACGTCAATCGCATTGGAAACCGCTATTCTATTTAGGCAGATGTCGTTAGCACTCGCATTCAAGACCGCTATTGGCATGTCTCTCATCTCAATGGTTGGGATGGAGCTCGCTATGAATGTGACTGATGTGCTGCTAACCGGTGGCGCGTATTTAACGTGGTGGGTGCTTCCTCCTATGTTACTCGCTGGGTTTTTAGCACCGCTACCATACAACTATTGGCGGTTAAAAGCGTTAGGGAAAGCGTGCCATTGATCAATGCCTCATCGCTCATAAATATACAGAAACTCTAACTAATCCATTACCGCTATTTATTCGTGATCCAGACCGTTTGATAAGGGTCCAACCTGATCTCACTTTGATGCGACAGTACTTGTGACCCACTGATCAAATCGTGCCATTGTTCCACTTCAATTAAATTTACATCAGCTAGCCGTAAAAACTTACCTTGTGATGTGAGGTTAGTGATTGCAAAAATACTTTGCCCACGGTCCTGGCTTTGCCTCCAAACCCCAAAAAAGTCTCTCCCTAATTGCAGGGTGAACTGAGTTGCGTTTGGATGAAAGGCACTTTGGCGAGATCTCATCTGTATCAACGTCTTGAGCGTATCAAAAATTATTCGCTCTCTAGAATGGGTGCTGAGCAACAGACTATCGATTGTTTCGCGCGAGTATTTAGTTCGATTAATCCGTCTGTACATACCAGACGTATCGACTCCGGCATCATCATTTTTAGCACCTATTAACGAGTTAATGTACATGGCAGGAATACCTTCCAGACTGAACATAATAAGGTGTGCCGCAATGAAACGCTGTATCGCATAACGTCCATTGGGATCCTCGTCAGTTTTCTCTAATGCACTATATAACGTGATATTTGCTTCATAAATCTTCTTTGTACCATCTTGCATCGTTCTCCAAGTGAATCGACTACCATTTTTTTGTAAACGCTCAACAAGTTCAGCACGCGCCTCCTCCTCTAATAACCCTTCGGTCGGACGCAATCCGAAACCGTCATGGGAGGCTAAAAAATTTAGATAACTCGTGCCGAGCAGCGCAGGAGGCATGCTCATTGCCCAACGTCTTAACGCGTTCGAGTCTCCTGTTAAGAGTGTATGAAGAAGCAGTGGCGGCAGGGGAAAATTATAAATCCAATGCGCTTCGTTTCCATTCCCAAAATAACTCAAATTTTCTTGATTAGGTAGATTCGTCTCTGTCACTATTACGACATCAGCTGCATAACAATTACTGACATATCGAATCAACTTAATAATGGCATGAGTCTGACTAAGATTTAAGCATGTCGTGCCTGAGCGTTTCCACAAAAACCCGACCGCATCGAGTCGTAATACACTTACGCCGTGATCAATAAAACTAAGGATAAGGTTTAAGAAAAACTCCAGAACTCCAGGATTAGAAAAATCATAGTCAACCTGCTCCTCACTAAAAGTGCACCAAATAGTCTTCTCTCCCGAAACCGTTTCGACTTTTTGAAGCAATGGGTGCCCCCTAGGTCGAATTACATGAGAGGCATCAAAATTCTCATCGACACTCAGAAAGAAACCATTACCTGGTGCCTCATCGTTTAAGAACTGCTGAAATAAGACGCTAGACCGAGCACCATGATTCAATACGAGATCGGCCATAATCCGATGTTTTGTTGATAAGTAGGAAATATCCTCCCAAGTACCTAGAGGCTGATCTACAGAGTTATGATCGGAGACAGCGAACCCATCATCGCCACTCGACGGAAAGAACGGAAGAATGTGAACCGTACTGATCATTTCATCAAGATAGGCTTCACAAAATTGGCCTAAGGAAGCAAGCGGAGATTGCGCGTTATCATCCGTAATTGAATCTGCATATGTAATGAGCAAACACGTTTCTTGATTCCAGTTTTCGCTTTGCTCATAAACGTCCGTTTCGGCCACTGCCATACGGCGGGATAAGCGGCGCGCTAGATCCGATAACACGTCATCCGAAATGTCTTTATATATTTCTTTCAACCAACGCAATAAGGTTTCTTGGATCAAGGTATGATCCTCTTCAATGTAACTCGGCATTATCCTTCTCTACAGCTATTCTTAATCGACTCGTAAGATCTGGTACAGCTGAGCTTACTCGATTCCAGGATGGAATAAACGGTGACTCCATTGGATTAGCAGCGAACGCCTCACCCGCATGCATAATGTTTTCCGCGAATAACTCAACGGCACGCTCCTCCGTATCGATATCGAAGCTCAACCCATTAATCTCAGCATCTGTCTGATAGTAATGGACCATATCGAGCGCCAAACGAAAGTAAGTAGCCTTGATCGTTCGGAAGACATCGGGACCAAAACAATATCCGCGCGTCGCTAACTTTCGAATTAACACCTTAGTGATATCTATGGACATGCGTGATAAACCAGTTGTCTTGTCATCCGTCGACAACGACTGATGCTTGTGATCATACGCGTCAGAAATATCTACCTGGCAAATCCTATTACTCGCTTGATTTCGTTGCATCTCTGACAAAATTGCAACTTCTAAGCCCCAGTCAGAAGAGATACGCATCTCGGGTATCAGAGAGCGACGAAACGAGAACTCGCCGGCCAACGGATACCGAAAACTTTGCATAAATCGAATGTACTCGCAACTCCCAAGGACTTGCTCGAGCGCAAGTAATAATGGAGTGACCAGCAATCGACATGCTCTACCATTCATTTTTTCATCAGTTACGCGCGCATAAAAACCTTTACAGAACTCGAATTGATAATTTGGATTAGCCACCGGATAAAAGAGTCGCGCAAGAAGCTCCCGATCATAAGTAACAATATCGCAATCATGAAGCGCCACTGCTTCAGCTTTTGCCCTCGCATGCACATAACCAATGGAGTACCAGACGTTTCTGCCCTTACCTAACTCTTGAGGCGCCAGGCCCTTATCCTCGAGTTCATTATGTAATGACGTGAGTCTTGGACCGTCGTTCCATAGCATCGAAAACGACTGACGCAGATTTTTGAAAAAAGAAAACGCATACTCATACTGATCCCGATCCGCTCGATCGAGCCCAATGACGACATGACTCAGATATTTAACCTGAGAAATCTGTTCGACGATGTGTTTTAACGCTGGCCCCTCAAGCTCCGAATATAGGCTCGGCAGTATGAGTTCCATGGGCCGATAACCTGAAAACAATTCAAGATCAGTTTCTAAACTCTCGGTAGACCTTGTTTTAAAATTATGAAGTGTTGTTACCCAACCATTTTGTGAAAAATCACCCATAGCTATACCCATATTCAATTTTAAGAAACGCTATCGCAGTTTGAATAGCCTCCTGCCACCCATGGGGCGCCGGTCGAGACGCATTGATTATCTTTTGAGACTTTTGAGTCGCCTCAAAAGATAAGTGCGGTTGGTTTGGGCGAGGAATCACACAAGCAATATCAGCTCCTTGCAACATTTTGACGTCATTATTACCGTCCCCTAACCCAACAATCACAATGCGATCTGCCGTCGTACTCAAGAGACCACGGACAACTGGAATACTGTCGGCCTTATCATGGTTTCCCGACAAATTACACACGCGGCCACCCCGCAACACGTTGAGATGTAATTGATCCGCTTCGCTTTTAAGCGCATCAAATTCATCGTCGGAACCCTGAAATATAAAGGGTCGCGAATAGTTACGCATCATCGCGCGGTCCAACGCCTCCCCGCTCAAGCCCAAATGCCCCGATTGAACCATGCGAACAGTTTCGTCTAAAAACACGCACAATTCACGTAAATGCGAAGAGATTTGGTTGGTCCAAACGGTCATCAACTCCGACACCGGCCTACCCAGAACCTTAGGATCTCTTTCTTCGCCAGAAATCTCACCTGAAAACATCTCTGAATGATAGAGCGCGGCACCGTTCTCGGAAACATACGGCAATCTTTGTCCAAAGTCGGCACAAAAATGCTCCAATTCCTCCGACGTTTTGCTCGAGTTGGGGATAATCTCTACCCCACTATCGAGTAGCTCACGCATGAANGTCTTAACAGGTTCATATTCGAAGGTATCGTGATCCAACAACGTTCCATCCAGGTCTGTCATCAAAATAATCTTCAAATCATCCATCTTTCGAGCCTTTGAGNACATCGAAAAGATCTTTCTGAGATCCCGGTATAACAAAATTGGGCAGTTGATCAAGGGCTTGCTTCAACGCATCACCCCAACCTTCAGAGATCATTTTTAAATTCGGGTCATCCTGACCGATAACTCCCTCGACCACATTTTCGAGTTGATCAGAGGGGAATAATTGATAATGGAAGGGCGGACTCACGGTCAGATTAGTCTTCATAGTCGAGTCGAAACTAACCAGCATAAGTTTCATTGAATGGGAAAAAGACATAAAACGATCGAATCCACGCAGTAGGATTGGGCGACCATACTTCGTTTCACCAATTTGAAAAAAAGGGGTCGTCTCACTTGCCTCGATGAAATTGCCCTCTGGATATATTTGGAATAACCTGGGCTTCTCTCCGAGAATTTGACCACCTAGAATCAAGGTCGCATCAAATGTAGAATTATCTTCACTCTCTGGAATGCACGCCTCTTGAATGGTTTGTTTTAGCGTGCGCGCGACGATTTTTGCAACTTGGAACATGGTCTTACATTGCAGCAATCCGTCACCTGAGAGATCTTTACCATGCGTTTTCTCATCAAGGTCATTAATGACCGCCTGAGTCGTACCTAAATTTCCCGAGCATAAAATCGTGATCACCCGATCATCAGATAGTTTCCACGAGTACAACTTTTTGAAGGTCGACACATAATCCATACCGCCATTCGAACGTGAGTCAGACATAAAGATCAGACCACGGTCCAGCATCATGCCGACACAATAGGTCAATTCAAGCTCCTATTGCTGTGAAATATGTATACGAACATCTAACTCCTCCTTTATATCAGTTCCATACGAGATGCCTCTGAAAGGCGCGGCATCATAATAATCTCGGCCAACGGCGACACGAACATACTTTTCATCTGGACAAACTCCATTAGCCGCGTCAAACCCAACCCAACCGACACCTTCGATAAAGACCTCAACCCAAGCGTGCATGGCAGCCTGGTGTTCTACCTCCATCTTTAGATAGCCTGAGACGTATCGCGAGGCATATCCTAATTGTCTGGCTGCAGCGATAAACACATGTGAAAAATCCTGACATACCCCAACCTTCGCTGTCAGCACCTCCTCTGATGACCATCCGACTTGTGAAACCCCATCAGCATATTCCAGTTCATCTCCTATTTTTTGACTCAAAAAATGCAAGCACTCGATGGCACTGTTTGGAAAGGTCACATTCATTAATGATCGCAGTTTCTTTCCGAAGCGCGTCATAGGCGTTTCCATTGTATACACCCACAATGGTACGACTTCTTTCTCGGCTCCCAACATACCGGCATTATCGATGACATCAATTTCACCTTGGATTTCCACCTCGATCTCAGATACACCATCAACGATCTCCACGAAACGGGTTTGATTTCCAAACTGATCTCTGTAGCTCAATGTTTCACGTCCACCGCGCAGCTCAAAGTTCCAATTACGTATCTTTTGAAACTTTGACTTAATCGGCGTTAGCCTGAGTTGCTGAACCCCGNACCTAATTTCGCTCGCGTAACAGTATTTAGTCAAATGTCTAATGCTTAATATCATGTCTATTCGTAAAACCGATAATCTTCAGCAATTTGATCCGATAACTCGGAGTTGAGCACCAATAATTTTTGTAAAAACTCATGTAGACCATATTCAAAGATAGAATCTACAGGTACGGATAAATAATAATTATTTATGTGTTTCGCTTTTCTCATCGACTCGGTATTTCTCCTGCCTGAGTTCGATAATTTTCTCAAACTATTGGAGACTTTCATTAAGCAATACGACAAACTTCTCGGCATTTTTCCATTTAAAACTAAATAATCAATTATCTCAGGTGCCGAAAATTGCTCACCATAGGTCATTTTCATGCCACCTAAACTCGATACAGAGCGAAGAATCGTTTCCCACTGGACATTATCTAAAACCGAGCCTACTGGGGAGATTGACGGCAGGAGGACATAATACTTCACATCGAGCAGCCTTAATGTGCAGTCAGTTCGCTCGATGTGCGTTCCGATACTCATGAACTGGAAAATCTCATTACGCAGCATCGTACTAAGCGCCATCCCCTGTATTAGCGATACAGTATCTCTAACACTCGATAACAAACCATTCAGGTTTGATTCGGCAACCCGTGTCCTCAATAGAGTGTTGAGCTCAATATGACCCGCATTAATCGCTTCCCAAACTTCCTCAGTGATCGCTGTTCGTACACTCTTACCATTAAATTGCACGGCATTAATACAATTGATCATGGACGACGGATAATCCGAGCTCCGAAGTAACCAATCAATCACGCTTGCTTTGGTCACTTCATCATGGTGCGCCGTAAAGTCATCGGCAGCACCAACTGTATTTAATACCGACAACCAATCTGAATCGGAGGTGTTCATACGAGTTAACGACATCCATTGAGCCGCATTAATTAGCCGAGCGGTATTTTCCATACGCTCCAAGTAACGGAATAGCCAAAATAGCCCTGATCCCGTTCGACCTAGCATCAGCTTTCCAATATCCAAGTATCTTTAGTACCGCCACCTTGACTCGAATTGACGACGAGACTGCCCTTTTTGAGGGCAACACGAGTTAAGCCACCAGGCGTTACAAAAATTTCTTTAGGGCTCATCAAAGAAAATGGTCTTAAGTCGACATGACGTGGCGTCAGATCTTTGCCACCAAAGATAGGAACAGTAGACAGAGGAAGCACTGGTTGNGCAATATACTTTTCTGGCTTCGACTTAAGTCGTTCGGAAAAATCTTTACGCATCGATTTAGTCGAATTTGGACCGATCAACATACCGTAACCACCGGAGCCGTGCACCTCCTTCACCACAAGTGCATCNAANTTNNCNANAACATAANTAAGGCTNTCNGGCTCNGAACAACGCCATGTNGGNACGTTATCNAANATNGGTNTTTCNCCNGTATAAAACTNAATNATCTCNGGCATGTANGAATAAATTGATTTGTCATCNGCNATNCCNGTNCCNGGNGCNTTNACAATNGNGANNCNNCCCGCNCGATAAACATCGAANAAACCNGGAACACCGAGNAGNCTATCNGANTTGAANTTNAGAGGNTCAATATANTCATCATCAATNCGTCNATANATNACATCNANCGGTGTGAATCCNTTGATNGTNCGCACATGNACACGNCCATCNCGNACNCTNAGGTCTGACCCCTCTACGAGCTCNATACCCATTTGATCNGCCANNAANGCATGNTCGTAATANGCTGANTTNAATGGCCCAGGCGTTAATATGCAGACAACAATCTTGGATTTGTTCTGTGGCGCTGACTCCGTTAACGTTCTCAATAGTTGAGTCGTATAATCTTGCACCGGCTTCACCTTAATCCGGGAAAACAGCTCAGGAAAAAGATTGATCATTGCCTCTCTATTCTCGAGCATATAACTCGCTCCAGAGGGGGTGCGCGCATTATCTTCCAGAACATAGTAGGTCTTAGGATCTGTCCGAACGATATCTGAACCCACGATATGCGTATAGATGTTTCCCGGCGGCGTTAAACCAATCATTTTGTCTAAAAATGCAGGATTACGTGCAACTAACTCTACAGGAATCTTTTTTGCTTTAAGTATTTCCTGATCATGATAGATATCAACCAAGAACGCATTAATCGCGCTAGTTCTTTGCCGAATTCCACGATCCACGTGATCCCACTCTGCACTTGTAATAATGCGAGGCACAAAGTCAAAAGGAATCAGATCGATTTTCTTCTGCTCTTGCTTCGAATTATCCGAGATGAATGTAATCCCAGAAAGCCGAAAAATCTCCTGCGCCTCCCTTTGCTTCTTTCGGATCGCCGGAAGTGACTCACCCGAAAACCACTTAAAGAATGCTCTGTAGCACGCGCGGATATTACCACCACGAGATTCCATCTCATTAAAAATAGGATCGGTAGAAGAGTCATACTTCATTGCAGTCAGCCAAAAGCGCCTAGTTACTGCGTCCGCTTCGGAATCTATCCGTTCGAGAAGAGCTCGTGCCTTGATTTCCCAATAAGTCTCGGGTATCAACCTCGACACTCTCATGAACGGAGATGATCTTCCAATCAGACAGTATTTTTTGCCACACGAGGGTTTGAAAACCGCGGTAGCCCGTCGGTAACAACGCATCGACGAATTCCGACTGCGTGATACCTGCACCTTCACCAAAACTCATGACGCTAAGGCTAATCGTTTCTCTAAAGCGAATATCTGCCCCACTGTGACTTTTCTCAAATAATTGCACGTGGTGCGCCCTTAAAGCCTCGATACCCTCCCGTTGACCTTTCATTCCTATTTTTACAAATTTTATATTTGGCTGAAAAAAACCCTCCAACTTAACGAGATCGCTTTTAGCTAAGGCATCCTCATATCGAAAGAATAAATCCTTCAATGTCTCGTCAAATTGTTCGTGAGATTGCGCCATGAGATCACTCTTCATCTTCAAGAATAGTCGCAAAATCGGCTTTACGAATCAATGCGTGTATACCCTTATTACCGTCGACGACTTGGGAGATATTGAAGTCAGTTGCAGCTGATAAATAGGCGAGCGCAACTGCTCGGTCCATCCCTAACTTTTCTTCTAAAAATCGGATCGATTCTCTAACGGTTTTTTTCATGGCCTCATCTAAGTCACGATCAAAACCCATAGTGATCCAAAACTTGTCTGTCTCTCCAAAAGGCTGTACTAACTCGCCAGAGCCAGCTGGTGTGCCAGCAATATTATTTCTGATCAACGTTAATTTAAACGTTGCTCGAATTGACTGTTCAAGCGCCGTTAGCGCCACCTCTCCGTCGCCTTGAGCCATATGTGGGTCACCGGTATAAAATAAACCACCCGCGACGAACACCGGAAGATAGAGCGTAGCGCCGACACCTAAGTCTTTAATATCTATATTACCCCCATGGAAATGGGGCGGCACAGAATGAACTGGCTCCTTAGAATTTGGTGCAACCCCCATGATGCCCATAAATGGAACGGCAGGAAACGTCACTCTTTTCCCAAATTTATTCTGGAGAACACCAAACCATTGGTCGATATCCTCATCCATCTCGGTCGGGGTAAAGATAGACACATTACCTAGCGTCTCAGGGTCATGAGTGTGTATTGGATCCGCTGGTTTAGGTGTTTCCGGAAACTCTCCAGGTAGCGCTCCCTTATAGTGTCGATTGGAGATAACACCGTACGGGACACGAGGCTCGAGGTTTAGAACCTCAACTTTGAGTACGTCTCCTGGCATCGCGCCCTCAACAGCAATAGGACCCGTGACAATATGAGGACCGTCCTCATAGAAATTGTGGCTGATCGACGAGTTCGCTATTTCGATCGCATCTTCAAGTACATACTCTTTCTCGATACTGTGTGATGCGAAATATTTTTCAGGATTCCTGCCTTGATCCTCAAGAATTCCCTCATGAGATAGTGTATCAAAGACTACTAACGCACCAGAAATTACCGTCAATAAGGGCTCATCAGTCGCATTCGGTAGTCGGCCCCACTTGATCGTGGCAGGCGTCGATGGAATATAGATGGCCTCCTCGCCCGTATCTTCTATGGTTATTACGGTTGGCTCCTTGGCAAGCGGTTGGAGGGCAAAAGTATTCGAGTCTCCGCAACCATTGAGGATTAACACTGCTGATGCGCTAATCGCTATTACGGACAGCGTCTTAACGGATTTCATCTCCGCAGAATCATTAACATTTTTACTGCATCTCACCAATTACCTCTCCTCCACGTTTGTTATTGATGACGCACCCATCGGCTCAATGGGTGCGTCGTATACGTATTAACCACTTTTCACTAAGCAGCTATTTCTGAGTGAATGCGAAACACGCGATGTACTTTGTATTTTTCTTAGGAATTTATTTTGCGCTGCGTAGGCATCCCTTTCTCGCTTAAACCAACGATCACAATCACCCGAATCAGCGTAACGCCCATTCTCGTGTTGCAGATAATGAACTAACTCATGCAGTAAAATTGATCGAGCCAGATCGTCCTTAACCGGATCCAGACTCTGATCTAAAGCGATGCCATACTTTGGATGATAGGCACCAAGTGCTCTGCATGTTCCTGCGCACGCGTAATGCGAGACCGTCTCCTTGTCTGCGAACACGATAGGCGGCACTTGCGTGGGTACTGATAAATCAGCGATGAGCGCTGCCTCCAGAATCAAATCGTGCACCAGGTCGCGATAAACTTGCACATCTCCCGAAATACCAGCTATAGCAATATGGTTATCGTGTGTTATGCCGTTTGGTTGATTTTCCGACTGCGCAACGCCAGGCATCACTAAAAACACAACAAAGTAAATTACTCGATTACATTTCTTGAATCGTAACTTCAATTGACTCCATGCGGCGGAAAACATCACTAACTGAGATAGGGCATGATTCATTATGATTGGCATTTTTGAAAGTCCTTATTCAAGATGGTTAAAGTACTCTCCTCCGCGTAACGAGCATTTATATCGGATGGTGCTGAATTGTTTGTCTCGTCACTTAATACAAAGCAATACCCGTGCCAAGAGAAACTCACGATTTAAACAATAATTGGATAGGAATCTACAAATCCGCACCAAATTGGCGCAGTTTCAAGCTATAGCATGGTGCGAAAATCAAACCACGTTACTGGGGCCAGTCCACACCAAAATACCCCAGGGTCATGCCGAATTACACTAGCTACATGTGGCGAGCCATCAAAGGACTTGATGGCAACAGATGAAACATAAAATTAAGGGTGCGACGCACAAGCCCCTTAAGACAAGACTCTTTCCAGAAACTGGGGTTATCAGTGAAGAACTGCCGATGCGCTTTCTTCGAACACCGTTCTCAGTATCATATCCCTTGCCCTGTTCATTCGGTCTTTTTTGACTCCCTGTCGACGCATCAGTTGTAAGAGCATCATTTGATCACAACAAAAATCGGTTGCTTCCTCGACGGATAGACCAGACTTGAGATAGTTCTCTTTTTCCGCCTTCGTTAACAATTCAACGAACCACCCTCGATTCGCATCATCGATCTGTTTCATTTGACGCTTTGTCTTACCTGTGAAATTGGTCGATGTCTCGGAAATCAACACACCATACCAAGCACAGCCTCGTGCCTTCGCAAGTGGCTTCGGCCAACTGAGAGTTTTATCTTGGATCCCGTAAGGTTCGAGATTTTTTATTACGTTATCGAATATAAACGCATCTATCAGGAGTTTCATCGTCATGACTGGCGAACTGCATGCAGCAAGAATTGGTAATCGTGGCTCCACGTATGCTTCCATGTAGCAAGTCATAGCTTCGTTAACCAGACCGGGCTCACCCCCAAATTCTTTATATATACCCGCTCGATCGAAACCGGATAGACGAGCGATGTCGGCCATACCGACTTTATCAACCCCGTGCTGCCAGTACTGACAGAGTGCTGTGTAAACGACATGCTCTCGATCTAATAATTTAGGTCTGCCCATCCCCTACCCCCTTACTTTAATCGTCAATGGAACCTCTTTAAACTGCAGGTACCCTAAACAAAAAACTGAAATTGCAATATGTTGCGCATTTTATTTTGTCCCATTAACCGTATGCACTAACATGTAGCATATTGTAATATAAAACAATGTGTTTGTGCAACGTAAATTCCCGTTTTACCGTTGATTTAACTCACTTTCTCGTGTTACTATGCCTTTGTTCCGGATTATGAAATTTGGGTGTCGAAAATAAAACCTTGCCCAGGTAGTAAAATGGTAATGGTATCGTGTCAAACTTGGAAGAGGCTACGTAGGACAAGCCCTCCGTACAGATAAATGAGGACCACTTAAAATCATGAAAAAAACAATTGTTTGCTCACTCGTCTTCTCGTTTACTTTATTCGGGTGCGCGTCCTTGAATGAAGAAAAAGTGGCGGAGACGGTAAAAAATACCGCGACCAGCGACAGCTCAGAAGAGGTGGTCCGAGACGCAGCAAATCGCGTCACCAATGAGCTCTCTGGACGAGCTGCAGCAGCCATTGACAGCGTCATACCAAATTCCACGACTGAAATCAGCGTTCAAGACGTTTCAAAAGGCGGAGATAGTCACATTGAGATACTGAATATCACCGGATTCGGCGAAAGCATTGATGGGCATACTCAAAACTTTGTGCAAAGCTCAGCTATTCGAGCAGATAGTCGAACAACGATTAATTTGGGGCTGGGACGAAGGTACTTGAGCGATGATGAAACCGTCATATACGGTCTTAACGCGTTTTTTGATATTGATCCTGAAAACGATCATCAAAGAGCCAGTATTGGCGCGGAAATTAAAAGCTCAGCGCTTGAACTTACCGTCAATAACTATTACGGGATAACCGGCTTTAAGGAAGGTAAGAACGGCAACAGTGAACGAGCGCTCGGTGGTTATGATGTCGAGCTCGGTGCACAAGTACCCTACATTCCTGCAGCGAAGTTCTACCTCAAGCAATTCCAATGGGACTTGCATGATGACGTCGCGGACATTAAAGGCCAGACATATAGCCTCGAATTTGCCCAAATGTTTAATAGTGGCCTTAGCATCGAAGCAGGACAGAAAAACTTTGATGGCCTGCGAGAAAACGAAACCTTTGTGCAGCTCACCTATACCTTACCGTACGGCAATGCTCCGAAGTCGTCCAGCGGAACCACTCTGTTCTCCAAAAATATGTTTGAGCAACGATCGATGAAACAAGACATGCTCAAGAAAGTCAGACGACATAATCAAATCGTGGTGCAAACCCGATTCTCGACCGCAGTAGGAGGCCTCTAAAATGTATAAAAATTTCATAAAAATTATCGTTAGCCTCGGGCTTTTAACAACGACCTCTTTTGCTCAGGCGCAGGTCGGCAACGTCACCGGGGACCTCGGCACACAATGCTCGGCAACTGGAACGATCATGGCGGCTGACGGAGCATGCACATTTACACCCACCACCTATAAAATATCGATCTTCGAAATGGGGTTATGTACCGCGAACCCATTTGGGGCAGCGCAAACGGGCACCACGTTCGACAGAACTAGCTGCGTTACGACATATGCAGATGCCGCACCCGCTGTAGTTGATATAGCCGCCTCACTCGGTGGTGCACCAATTCCACTGACTGGAACAAGCACCCCACCTGCAGAGAATACCTATACGCATGCTTACATGATCATGGATGATACATTCACCGTATCGGGTTCTTTCACTGACTCCGGAGATAATGTCCATGTAAGCAGGTCAAATGGAAGCGCAACGACCGGGATCGGCAACATTCAAGAAGCAGCAAACAACCTTACAAATTTTGGAGATGGGACCAACTGTGACTCTGGCTTCCTTAACGTTCCGGTTGGCTCAGGAACAATGAGCGCATTCATCACCAATACCGCACTCGAACGATCTGCAAGAACAAGCGGCGCATCAGCAGGGCCACCGAGTGTGTGCACGAACTCAGGCAGATTGACAGGAGTCATGACTTTAACGACGCCAGTCGTAGTAACGAGCGATACCTTACAAGTTATCTTTAACTTCGACCTAACGAACCAAGGCGTACAGTTCTTCGATGATGCCGGCAGTGATTCAGTGCCAGATCAATTCGGAAGCGGTCCATTCTCAGGCTCATTCACGATCGTTAACAAGTAACAAAAGGAACAAAG
Organism: Betaproteobacteria bacterium TMED22; assembly: GCA_002167745.1. GTDB lineage: Bacteria > Pseudomonadota > Gammaproteobacteria > Burkholderiales > Eutrophovitaceae > Eutrophovita. Next base: position 91,883 of record NHCB01000003.1, on the reverse strand, counting down.
TGTCGATCTAAAATCAGATCGACGCTTTAGCTCACTTAGATCATATTGAGTAGCTGCAGCTCATCTTCGTTACACTTTTAGTAACCTTGATGTACTGAATACTATAGTCACACGAGCCTGATATACCTGAAAATTGTCCTGTCCCACCGGTAATTTTTACTAAACCCGCACCTTTTGAATTCTCAGACCCAATATCACCCGTCTTACGTTTATTCTCTATGAACACAGTTGAGTCGATGTCCGCATAATACAACTCACAGTTAGCCTGTATCACTTTAGCGCCACCTTCCTCTAAAGCACTGATAAGACAGGTCCACTCACTGGTCATATTAGGCTTAAAGAGTCCTGTACCAGTCGTAATAACACCTGTACCTGTGGCCTTGCCCATCATCAGCGATCCATCTGCTGTCTCAATCGTATTAAACGCTGCTTCGCCCATTGACATGGCTTCATAGGTGCCCTCTGCCGCATAAGTCGGTGAAACGAACAATACACTTACGAGTGACATGAACTTAATAAAACGTCGCATAAAAACCCTTTTAATTATGAGTGAACAAAAACACTTAACCCGCTCAAAAAACAACACTCCTAAAGTCAGAGACTTACTGACTTTAGGCATGCGTATTTAAACGGTTAATCAGTTGTACAGCTGGTTTCAACAGTTATCCAAGGAGACTCTAAAAACTGTACCGTGTATGTGCACTTACCCGTGACTCCCTGGTACTTGCCGGTCCCCCCTACTATTGTTTGAATACCATCACCGCCACCGCCAGTATCAAGAGTCCCTGCCTTACGCTCAGCTACAGTGTAGAACTCATCTCCTGATAGGTCTTTTTGGACACAGTTTGAAATCAAATCAAGGTCAGAACCGCCCCTGAGTATCCTGACGCCACAATTGATCATTACCGATCCATTAGGCATCGCTGAAGACTGGCTTCCATAAATCTCAGCAGCTCCCGATAAGGTGCCAACGATCAGTGCGCCCCCGTTCCAATCCATTACTTCATAATCAGTCATTAAAATTGCGCTGGATTTATGACTCCCCGCCGCGTGTGCCCATCCACCCAGCAATAGCAAGGCCGAAAAAGTCAATAAATTAATTATGGATCTCATGTTCATCGCACAAATCTCCTTTTAGTTTTAATTTAATCTAATCTGAGGGTGCCGATAAAAAACTAAACGTTTTAAATTGGTCCATCCACACCTTAATCAGTCAGCGATAAAAAAGCAAAGTAATTTTTTAATAGCAGAAATAAGACTCCACTGACTAATAAATTTACAAAAAAACTATAAATGTTGCCTTATAAAACAAAGTGTACTTAACGCGTGTACGGACAGCATTACGTAGAAATCTTGCTGTTGGTGCATTGCAATAGTGCATGCAAGCATCAATAAGTCACTTCTTGGTGCAAACTCTTGTCATAAAACTGCAAAAAAACCCATTAAAAGTTGGCACGATACTTGCGTGTTACTAGGTGAGGATCATTTACCTCTCTTTTTCAAACCATGGAGAAATCGAATGAAAAAATATGCAGTAACCACAGCCACTCTTTTAACAGCCCTAACGGGATCTGCCATGGCCGCAGATATTGGACAGGGATTTGACTTAAGCGGTAATGCCACCATTACTTCAGAGTACTTCTGGAGAGGCATGGATCAGAATTCAAATGCCGCGGCATTTCAAGGCGGACTGGATCTCGCACACGAATCCGGAGCCTATATCGGCATTTGGAGCTCTCCAGTAAACTTCTCAGATGGCGCCTCATCCGAGGTTGATTATTACGGCGGCTTTGCCTTCGAACTGAACAGTATTGGGATAGATGTCGGTATGATCTCCTACCAATATCCGGGCAGCATCCCGAACTCATCATTTGAAGAAGCTTACCTCGGGCTCAGTGGGGCAATGGCGGGGTTAGATGTCGGCGTCACCCTGTATGAGGGGTCGTCTACCGCAGAGAGTGCGACGGAATTTAGCGTTGGCACTGCTGTGGGTGATTTTGGCGTATCGTACACCTACGGTGATTACGACAATACAGGTACATACATGGCAGCGGTCATCTCTAAGGAATTCCTTTCCGAGTCATTTCCGATAGAAATGGCACTGATGTATACCGAGATGGACTTTGACGATGCCACAGCAGATAACGAGGACGGATTGATCTTAAGCGCATCTATGGGCTTTTAAACATTAGAGTCGCAGTCATTACATAGGACTAAAAACGGCCGGTGCGCAAACCCACTGGCCGTTTTTTTATGCCTCAAAGATTTACCTGTCACTTTTTAATCAAAATTAGAGACGAATGAGTGCATATTTCGTAAACATCTACTAAACTTAATTTTGCTGAATTGTTATGACCACAAACATTGATGTTAAAACTAAAACTTAGGAGAAACCAATGCCCACATATGTTGTGACTGCAACGCCACAAAGATTAACAGTAGAGCACAAAGCGAGTATCGCTAAAGACATCACAGATATTCACTGCTCTGTAACTGGGGCGCCACGATATTTCGTACAAATACTGTTTAATGACGTCCCTGCAGAGAACTACTTTCTCGCCGGAAAACGACTTGAAGAAGATAATATTTACGTACATGCACACATTCGCGAGGGTCGAACGACTGAATCGAAGCAAAAAATCATGAGTGACATTATGAACTCAGTGGCCAGCGCGACAGGTGCCGATCGATCAAGCCTCCAGGTCTACATCACGGACATTCCCGCAAGTCAGGTTGCGGAATTTGGGAGCGTCGTGCCCGAACCTGGACAGGAACAGATTTGGGAGGACGCACAGTCAGCTGAGGCGAAAAGCCGTATGGCACGCCTGAATGCAGCCTGACCTGTAGATAGAGACAATTTGGGGTGATTAAATAACCAAAACGCCGACCATCGTTAGGTCGGCGTTTTAACATCTACATACCCATTGGAAGCATGATCATCAGTGCACACAACTATGCCAACGGCATTAACTGCTCAAACCCAGTAATGTCCGACGGGATCGCTGCACATTTCAGTTTATCCTTTGTGTAGATCTCTATAGGTGGTTCTACCCACGACGCATCATCAAGGGTGCCAACAGCCAAATACAGCACACCTGCCACGAGATCCGTTTTAGAATAAAGTGGAGAACCGCAGTTCCCGCAAAAAACTCGATCCATACTCGTACCTGAATCCCCAACGGTGACGTAAGTTTTCACATGACTGGCATCTTCAAATACAAAATTTTCAGCTAAAAAGCCGGCCGCAACTTTAAACGGCGCGCCAGTTTGCTTCTTGCAATCGTTGCAATGACAATAAAACATACCCCCCACTGGCTCATCACTCACTTTATAACGTGTTTTCCCGCACATACATCCACCTGTATTTTCCATAACGCTACCCCCGTCCAATTAAGCGCGTACGACAACAAATGTCCGCAAACGCTATTTTTTAAAATCATATGTGTTTCTTTTTATTATGCGTTCATGTGGCACGTAGGCGTACTCAGTCTATAGGTTCATAGAACTGATATTGACAAGTATCTTTTGTCACTTAGCCCAATCTGCGTTTGAGTCCTAGCCACAGTCGCTCCATGGCACGTCTATAAGCCCAAAAATCCCTATGATTCACAAATAAATCACGGTTCGCGTAATATCAAATCAGCTCTAAATATAGGACTAGTCCAATCAACATATGTTTTATAACCTCATCACCTCTATTAATTTTCGCAGCGGATTCATCGCTGTATCGATCGCCTTGGGTACTTTTACGACCAGTGGGTTTGCCATAGATCCAGAAAATTTTACGGATTGTGAGTCATGCCCTACCCTTGTGGTGATCCCAAATGGAGAGATAGATATCCGTTTGCCGCCAGGAGCACTGGGGCGTGGGCATAATGTAGGTTGGTATCGGCGTGTCATATTTGAAAAATCATTTGCGATCGGCATTTACGAAGTGACGAACGCCGAATGGCAAGCTTGCATTGAAGCGAATGGTTGCGACGTTCTCGATTATGAGACCACCTCAAACAAACACCATCCCGTCACCCAAGTCAGTTGGCAACAAGCGGTCAAATACACCAAATGGTTAAGTAAAAAGACTGGTTATACCTATCGTCTCCCGTCAAACGCCGAGTGGGAATATGCAGCCAGAGGCAATCTTGGTATGAATCGATACTTCAATCTTGACCCCACGGACGTGTGTGCTTTTGGTAATGTCTATGATCAGACCGCAGAAACTGAACTGGCCTATGGGCTAGACGTGCTTCCTTGTGATGACGAAGTAGCGATGCTAGCGATAGTGGGTAGTTTCGAGCACAATGAGTTTGGCGTTTTTGATGCGATTGGGAATGTTTTTGAATGGACCGAAGACTGCCCAAATCCAGGTGGTCAAGGTCGCGGAGGATTTCCAACCACCGGGAAACCTTGGCTTGATGGAGATTGCTCTCTTCGTGGGTATCGCGGCAGTTCCTGGCTCTCGAATGAACCCTACTATTTAACTGAAGCAACTCGTTTTAAGGACCTAACATCTAATGAGGAGGATCTTGGATTTAGAGTCGTGCGAGAGCTTCGGGATTAAGAGATTCCACCTTTTGAATATGATTAAGCGAGTCATCTCAAACCCTGTGTTATGCATGCTCACTGTTGCGTGCATAAACAATAACGTGAATGCGGCTTCAGATCAAATTATTCAAGATTGTGATGACTGCCCTTCACTCGTAATTATTCCCGCTGGCGAGATTGATATCAGAGTGCCTCCGGGAGTCATAGGTCGGGCGCATAATGCGGGATGGTACACACGTGTGAGCTTCGCTAGAGCTTATGCAATTGGCGTCTTCGAAGTAACCAATGAACAGTGGCACGCGTGCATTATAGCTGGCGGATGCGATCAACTCGACTATGACACGACTCTCAATCAACAATACCCGGCAACCAAAATCAGTTGGCAGCAGGCACGAAAATATAACCAATGGCTATCCAAAAAAACCGGATACAACTATCGATTACCCTCCAATACCGAATGGGAATACGCAGCAAGAGCAGGACGGGGTATGAATCGATACTTTAATGTTTTGCCTCAAGATATCTGTGATCTCGGCAATGTCTACGACCAAACTGCCGAACGAATCCTGGCTTACAACCTCGACACGCTTCCCTGCGACGATGGAAAAGTCAGCTTAGCTCCGGTGGGCGAGTTTGAACCAAATGCATTTGGCTTGTACGACACAATTGGAAATGCATTTGAATGGACTGAGGACTGCGCAAGCCCAGGCAATTTTGACGCCAGCGGCCTGCCTACGAACGGTGATCCTTGGTTTGTCGGAGATTGTTCACTCCGTGGATATCGGGGAAGTTCTTGGCTCACCAATGAGTCGACTTACCTAATCGAGTCAGACCGGTTTAGAGATTTAACCTCTAGTGAGGAAGATCTTGGGTTCAGAGTGGTTCGCGATATTCCGTAACGAGTTGAATGAGAGAAATAATAAAATTAAGCACCTATCGCAGCTCGCGCCTCAATCACGTCGTCACGCATATTTTTCGTTAACATTTCGCCAGACTTTTTATCTGCCATTAATGCTCTCGCTGCCTCATACTTAGGATCATTCCAAAACATTAGACATCCATTACAACCCCGCCCACAGCAACCCTCCAAACCTCGACTGCTCGTCCTAGCGCGCTTTTCACGCGTTTCATCACTTATCGTACTTTTCAGTCGTTCTACCGCAATACTATATCGCTCTGGTGACGATCGACCCAACTCTATCTTTTGCGTCAATTGGTCTAGCCGGATGCGCTCCCAAGCTTCCTCCGTAAGCAAAGATTCTTTCCTCACAACGGTGAACTCTGGAAATTTTCTTAACATTTCCTCAGGACTTTCTCGATCGAAAGCAGTGAACGGTATTCGAATTCGGCATTTTGGTCCACCATGTATCGCCTCTTGAGGCTCATCCTTGCCCTCAACATCAAATTCATATAAGCGCAGCAAAACTGGCGCATCCTTTGGGTTTGGTGGAATAAACTCGAGCACATCGCCTGAGCGTAATTTATTTTTAATTTCTATAACCAATGCGTCCTGGTTTAGTTCACGCACAATGCCACCAAACTCCCAAGCCGCGATACTATTTGTGTTCTCGTAGTTATGGCCATAGTTCGTGACACGACCATCATGAAAAGCAAGTGTATAGCCTCTGTTACCCGTCATTTCAAGCTCACGCATATAAGGACGATGATCCCAGTTTTCTGGATCCTCATAATAGGCATCGATCGCACGGCGATAAGCGCGTGCGGTCGTTGCCAGATAGTAAGGGCTCTTCCCTCTTCCTTCTACCTTTAAACTATCCACTCCGATTCTCAAATAATCATCGAGCTTTGGCATCAGACATAAATCTTTTGAATTTAAGATATAGGACCCACGATCGTCTTCCTCAATCGGCATTAGATCCCCAGGTCGGTGCCCCTCTTCTAGAACGAACTCAAAGAGCTTCATATTCTCTTCAGAGAGCTCTAACTCCTTGATCGTACCATCGTTAAGACGCAGGTGTACCTTGTACTGCCAACGACAACTGTTAGCGCAGTTTCCCTGATTAGCACCACGTTCAGCCATAAAGTTTGACAGCAAGCATCGGCCGGAATAGGTCATACACATGGCCCCGTGAACAAATGTCTCGAGACGCACATCAGTGCACTTTTCACGAATTTCCTCTAACTCAGAAAATGTGACTTCCCTTGCCAGCACGATGAGCTCCGCACCTTGGTCTTTCCAAAACTTAACCGTCATCCATGAGCACACATTCGCCTGAGTCGAAATGTGAATATTAAATTCAGGCGCATGCTCCCGTAGGTAATGGAAAACACCGGGATCGGACACGATAACCCCGTCCGGTCGCACATCTTTAAGCGTCTCAATGTAGGCATCAAGTTTCGGAATATCCTTGTTATGCGTAAATATGTTGAGCGTCAGATAAACTCGCACATTCCGTTCGTGGGCGAAACTGATTCCCTCTTTTATGTCTTCGAGGCTAAATTGAGATTTGGTGCGCATCGACATATCAGGCGTACCTAAATAAATCGCATCGGCGCCGTAGAGAACGCCTACCTTTAACCGCTCTAGAGAACCAGCAGGCATCAGTAACTCTGAACGACGTACTGGTACAGTTTCCATATTCAGCTCCACACGTTTCATGTTTCGATAAGATTAATTTGAATCTAGCTCATCCGCGACGCAAGCTTTTTCCTTGAACTTACGCTTGCCGTACATGGTCTCTTTCATGCAGGCGCATGGCTTTGTCGCATCAGCATCCACATCTACAGCACACGAGGTCTTATCGTCTTTTATGTAACAGTCACACACCACCTCCTCGTCCGCGTGAACTACAGGCGAGACAAGCACCATCGCTACAACTATCAACACAGTTCGCATCATTTTTTTAACCATACCCAGCCTCCATCAATCTAAGTAAAGTGGTATTACCAAGAACGGACCAGTCGTGATCCTAATATATAAGCCACTATGCTAACAAAATTAAGACCTTAATAGAACGCTTACACCACCATCTCGGGCTAAAAAGCCAATGAAACATATGTAATTTTCATAGATTTAATCAAACAGTTAACAACGATCAGTAAAATAAACTACACTTAAATCATAAATAACTGGCGCAATAAATCATAAATAACTGACGCAATAGCGAATTTAGAATTATAAATAAGGGAGGACGTATGAAGTTGTTAAGAACACTGGCATTGGTTCCCGCAGCATTACTATTCTTGGTCATAACGGAATCTGCGTTAGCTGAAGATCAAAGTCGTAGCAAAATCATAATGAAGAGTAATCTGGTAACAGCAGACCCTGAAACCATGAAGTGGCAACGTAATGGTTTTACGCCTTGGGGAATGCGTATTATCGTCATCCATGGAGACCCCTCGAAACCTGGGCCCTATACATTTCGCGTAAAAATGCCATCCGGCTATAAGCTCCCGCCTCACAGACATCAGGACCAACGGACGGTAACTGTTCTAAAAGGAACATACTGGATCGGCGATGGGGAACAATACGACGCCCGGTCTATGCGCACTATGGAGGTGGGATCTTTTTATATCACGCCACCAGATACACCTCATTACGCATGGGCACGAACGGAGGTCATTCTTCAAGAATCAGGATTTGGGCCCACAGATATGAGGTGGGTTAATCCAGAGGACAATCCGAATCAGTAACCCAAAAAAATCATCTGACCGGTTCAAAACCGGTCTTTTTTTAATCAATGATTCTGGCTGCACACCAGGTCGAAAGTCGTACGTGAGTGTCCTTGTGTGTTTATGGTCAACCAAATTCTTTTGTCCATGTAACCCGAGCTCCACACCACTTCGTCTTGCTCATTCACCATATCAATTTGCGTAACGCGGTTAAGTTCGCGCGTGCAATCCAGTTCAAGACGTGCTTTCGTCACTTTAAAAACAACCGAATTATCGCCCTCAAGCTTGTCCGTAAGGACGTTGGTATAAATACCTTTTTTTGTAACAATGGTATTTTCGCCCTCTATCAAGATAGAGTCTGTGTCTACATAATACTTGGCCTCAGTGTCCGCTCCGACATCAATCCACGTCTCACCCCGAACCAATGTGGGTAGAAACAAGATAACGAGCATAAAAGTTCTCAAAAACATATGTGCAGCTCCTTATTATTATCGATATTCGAAACTTACAATCTTCATCTTAGTCAGGCTTTCCCAAAGCGCGTAATAGTCCAGTGACCGTCTCATCTAATACAGCTAAACTCTCAGCCGGTAACGCTCCAGAATCACCGAATACTTTTCCGGCATGCATCAAGGAAAAAGGTCTCGGAAGAACAGTAACCCCAAGATAGTGCAACTGCGTCGTTAAAGATGTCAGAGACCGAATACCACCGCTTCCCCCAACGGTCGCCGACATGACTCCGGCTACTTTCCCATTAAAAGCCGATAGTATCGGATCATCCGGCCCCGTTCGGCGCGTTAACCAATCAAAACAATTTTTAAGTATGCCCGGAAAAAAACCATTATATTCGGGCGTCGCGATTATTAGTCCATCAGCCTCCTCGAACTGTTTTTTTAGCTGCCTCACGGTCTCGGGCAAACCACTCTTCGCTTCTAGATCAGCATCGTAAAATGGCAAATTAATGGCGCCTAAATCCAATCTAGTGACCCGTGCACCATGGCGTTCAGCAAGCTCAAGCGCTACTGTTAAAAGTTGCGTATTAAAGGACTCTTTTCTGATACTTCCAGATACACCCAAAATGTTTATCCCTGTCTCAGCCATTACCTTACTACCTTTCCGTACCGTTGTTACTTAACCGAACCTCAGTGGGCTCATACGTTTTTTTATACTCCGCTCTACCGGACAGGATAACCCAAGCAACTCAGATACGATCACTTCAGCGGCCAGTGGCCCCCAAGTAAACCCTTTTGATCCTAAACCTGTCAGCGCATACACACCCTGACTTAAGGAGCCCACGTGCGGCATTCGATCATAGGTTGCGTATCTGACTCCCACCCATGACTCTGTTACCAGGTCGTTTCTACCCGATCCAATGCTATCGACCCAATTGGAGATTCGGTTTAGGTTTAATAAATTGTCCTTTGCTCTAATTTCTTCGGACTCATCATTCAGATCAAAGGTTCCAGAGGACCAAGCGCTACCATCATCCAATGCCGAGAGGTAACCATCTCCGCATAACGCAAATCTCAATCGTTTGCCCATGCCCTTCACCCGTGTTGATTGGCCCCTTATGGGTTGCAACCTGAGATCAACGGCAGGAACTAGTCGCTGCGCGGTTTGGGGGTTTGCCAGAACCAAAGGTAGGACTTCGCTCGTGGTTCGTCTTTCCCCCAGGAAATCACCACGATCAAGATCTGATAGAGAGATTTGTGTTAAAACCTCTATTGATTGATTTCTAAGAGCCTCTGCGAACCCAGTCTGACATTTTGAGAGCTGCCCTACAGGAGATATCAAAACACCACCGGAAATTCGCGCGCTTAATCCTTTCAACGCTGACGAACCCTGTTCAACACACTTCAGAAAGTCCTGCCCCAAACTCAAGACCTTTAGCGCATTTCTCATCTTTGAATAGTCCTCTCCAGTTTGAGCCAATTGTATAGCCCCAATCTCCTGCCAGCCCAATGCCTGAGTTTCAGACCACATACGGTACAATCGCATCGCATAAAAATAGGCGTACCAACTTAACTGCCCGCGCGGACCAAAGTCTAGAGAAATCGTTGGACGAACTAACGGTAACGGGTTACTGGATCCCTGACCCATCACTGCACGCCCTGAATCAACCAGCGTTACCTTCAAACCCAACTCACTCGCACGAAGCGCCAGGGAGCAACCTGCTATACCACCCCCAATAATTCTCACATTATCAACAGGCTGACGGTTAGTCTGGACCTTGTCCGAAAACACACCGACCAACATCTCTTTTTTTTGCGCAAACCCTGTTTTAACCTGAGTATCAAATCCTGCATGAGCCATACCGCGGCGTACAGCACCCGCGCTACTGTATGTACTGAAACTTGCTCCTGTTGCAGCCAACCGCCTGAAGCTTGCAAACAAATGAGGTGACCACAAATCCTCATTCTTCTTTGGAGAAAATCCATCAAGATAAAAAACGTCTACCGATGCATCCAGCTCTTTAATAGCGGAACCAGCATCCCCATAAATTAAAGTTAAGATAATCTTGGGTGACAAAATAATTCGGTGAAAACCAGATATCAAAGGCGGCAATTTGGCAATAACCGATTCGGCGTGAGCATGCTTACCGATCGATGCTCTCAAACACTCACGCAGCTGATCTTTAGTTAGTGGATATTTTTCAAAAGCGACGTAGTCGAGTACGCAATCACTATCAACTGACCCATACGCATCCAAAGTGCACAAGAGATTTAATCCGAGTCCAAAACCAAATTCTAAAATCGTAACTTTCTTAGAGCGCCTAAACCGGTCTTCAACGTGATTCGCCTCCACGAAAACATGTCGCTTCTCGGCAAGACCACCGGATTTGGAAAAATACGGATCATCAAATATCGTCGAATGAACCGTATCGTCGTTGATTTTGTATGCTGCAGGCGCGATAGCCTCTGGCCAAGGAATACGTTTCATCAGTTGAATGGATTTGCCAATTTTAAGCGATAATAAACACTATCCAGTTTAAACCGAATCTCGAAGAACATTTATGTATGGCATGATTTGATATGAAAAATTTATTAATTCTCCTTCTAACCTACTCCCTTATGAGTCTCTCATTCAGCGTGCACGGTATGACGCCTAAATATCCTTATGAACCAGTTACGACTCCTTGCCATAATGAGGTGACCTTGGTTGGCGAGGCCATAATTGGAACCGCTAACGATAAACCCATGGTTCGCTTGCAAGCTGATCTCTCAATCGTTGAGACGTCAGAGATATCCGAATGTCCCTCAATACCTAATATCAAAGTTGTATATCTCAAATTTATGACGGAGGAGCTTTTACCCAGCTTTAATGAGTTGTTAGGTAGTAATATTTCAGTCATAGGGTCAGTTCAGTCCGGTGACGCGATCGATGTCAAATTGGTGACGTTCACAGCCACTGCTATTTCGATCATTGAGTAACCAAAGAAGTCCCTATGATATAGCCAGTTGGCAAATATATAACTTACAGTAATGGTTCATATCTAAATTTTAATTGGCTCGACGTCCAAACCTTCAATCGTATCAATACAAATGTTCATGAACGTTAATTGATATTCACCTTTGTTACGATTGGTACACGTGTAATCAATCATGCCGCTTTTTTTGTAATGTCTTAGTGCGTTAACGGGTTCTTCTGGATCATGTTCATCACAATAGATAAAACAAAATTCCCGTAGTGTTTTACTTGTAAAAAAGTTGTCTATGTTTTCATCATTTAAATACAGGTTAGCAAGATAATCTAATGTTGCTTCTCGTACGCTTTGCTTTCTTCTTTTCACCAATCTAACCGCCAAGTTTTACGATCTCTTCGATATACTATTTTAGCCATCCCCACCCCCGTTACGGTACCCATTTGGTACCCATTCATATTAAATAATAGCGGATTATGGCGGTTTTGGGCGAAAAAAAAGACCTAGCTTTTGGCTAAGTCCTTGATTTTATGGCGACCCCAAGGGGATTCGAACCCCTGTCGCCGCCGTGAAAGGGCAGTGTCCTAGGCCTCTAGACGATGGGGTCTTAATTCGTCTTCGCGTGCTTGGTGGAGATAAGCGGGATCGAACCGCTGACCTCTTGCATGCCATGCAAGCGCTCTCCCAGCTGAGCTATACCCCCAGCAAACGAGCGCTAAATTATACGGAGTGACTATGACCGTGTAAAGCTTTTTGTCCGGCCGCTAAAGAGAAGAAATTCCGGCCTCTAGGCGCCTCAATACTTGCTCTCTCCCGATTAATTCAATGACGGCGTCAATCGCTGGAGTCTGTGTTTGCCCAGTCAATAAAAGCCTTAAAGGCATCGCCAGTTGGGGCATTTTAATTCCAAATTCTTTCAACGTATTTTTAATGCTTGCTCCTATTGATGCTCGCTCCCACTCAACGCGTCGTAATGAATTCGTAAACGAATCTATCACTGGCTTTATCTCCGGAGTCAGAAACTTGACTCGATCTTCCTCACTAATACTTATCTTCTGAAAAAAAACCAGCACTGACTCTACTAACTCATGAATTGAGGTCGCTCGATCTTTGATCAACGAGATTAGTTTCGGCAAATCTGGCCCATCTTCCCATTTAACCTCCTTAGTCGCAGGGCTGTTACGAATAATGTCGGCGAGCGACTCGTTACTCTCAAGTTTAATATGCTCCCCATTTATCCAGTTAAGTTTAGCGCCATCGAATTTAGCAGGAGAACGACTCACATGCTCTAAATCAAACCAAGCCACAAACTGATTTTTAGTAAAAACCTCTTCGTCCCCATGCGACCATCCCAAACGGGCCAAATAATTCAGTAATGCATCAGGCAGAACTCCATCATCTCGATACTGAGTCACGCTAACCGCCCCATGTCGCTTGGATAGACGCTCACCATCATCTCCTAAAATCATAGGAACATGACCGAACACAGGCATTTCAAGATTAAGCGCTTGGTAGACATTAATTTGCCTTGGCGTGTTATTCACGTGGTCATCACCTCGAATCACGTGCGTCAAGTTCATATCATGATCATCAACTACCACCCCAAAATTGTATGTGGGTGTGCCATCTCCGCGCAACAACACGAAATCGTCAAGCTCCTCATTCGAAACGCTTATCTTGCCTTTAACCAAATCATCCCAAACAACATCACCTGCGTCAGGATTTCTAAACCTCAACACAGGCTTAATGTCCTCTGGAGGCGTTTTTCCCACAGAATTTTCAGGCCTCCATCTCCCATCATAGCGAGGCTTAAGACCAGCGCCTCGTTGCGCTTCTCGCATCGCTGTTAACTCCTCAGGCGTCGCATAACACCAGTAGGCTTTACCTTTGATCAGCAAACTCTCGGCAACTTCCCGGTACCTAACAAGTCGATCCATTTGGAAAACCGGACCCTCATCATAATCAAGACCCAACCAAGACATCGAGTCAAGGATCGCTTGCACTGAATCCGCAGATGATCTCTCCTGGTCAGTATCCTCAACTCGCAGGATAAACTGGCCACCGTGCTTCCTAGCATAGGCCCACGCGTAAAGCGCAGTCCGCGCCCCACCAATATGCAGATATCCGGTAGGGCTGGGAGCAAAACGAGTACGAACCATAGGTATCAGTCAATCAATTAAATATTACATTTTACGTTACAACGAATGAAAAGACCAAGAGCAGCGGACAACACAGCGAAGATAAAGCGCAAACACGAACATACTAAAAGTAATCAAAAAATCTGATTATTTATCGACTGATATGTGCCAAAATAACAACCTGTTTATTGGAGCATTGAATATGTCGATACAAGTCTTATCAAAAAAAATTAGGGACTTGCAATCCAACTGGCCAGACAACTGGATCGGCATGAGAGAAACCTTCAGGTCATGCTATGAGCGGCTCGGACTCATCTCTCCATTTGACCCAGAAACCGAAAGAGTGTCCAGATTGATAGCTGCTGGCTTGGCTGTTTCTAATTTTGTTGAACACTCGTGTAAAAAAATGGCAAGAAAAAATAAGGAGCCCAACTACCACTCAAGATTACACACCGCAATTGTACTGGAGAGCCTAACCGCCTTATTGCTCGAGCACCGAAAAATAAACAAAATAACCACTAAATCTCTTCTCGGAGAAGAAATACTCGTACTTGTTGCAATGGCAGGTCATGATGCCGGCCATAATGGCAGCAGAAATAGTTCGACTTGCCAGTTGGAATCACGATCTTTTAGATTGATCCGCCCCTTATTAGAGGCTGCAAAATGCAATCAAAAGGACATATACGATATCAAACGCATAATATGGAGTACCGACCCAACGCTCTATGCGAGACTGCATAAAGGCGCCCAAACCACAGAATTTGAGTTAAATCATCCAGCTTGGCAAGCTGTCATTTGTCAAGAAGCCGACATTCTTGCAAGCGCGATACCCGAATTCGGAAAAAACCTCACACAAAGACTCGCCGATGAGTGGAGAAAACTAGATCCGATCTCTGCCGAGGGTCTACTATCAAGGGGTGGACGAATTTACTTTTTAACTCACTATGCCAAGTTCTCATCTCCGGCTGCGCGATCCCTCGGGTTACAAAAAATTGTTGATGAGCAATTATCCGGCTTACAAGGGAGCTATTCATCAAGGAATCCTTGATGAATCCTACCCGTCACCAAGTAGAAGCGAAAAGTTTTTAGGCATGTGTAACTTAATGCCCCGGAAGTCATTTCACCTGTTACCATGAAAATGTGGGGAGTTATATTTTCAATATAAAATATAAGCGAACAATATGCTCATAAACATCAAAAATGACTTTATTTCTCGACTAGAGCAAAAAAGAAAAGAGATACTACCTCAAAGTCCGCCTGACTATTTGAACATCATCGCTGATGCGGTTCATACATCAATGAACCTTATTAGTAGATCTGATGCCTTGTATCACGACGTCGAACATACCTCCCTGGTCACGTTATGCGGTCAGGAAATATTTGCAGGCAAAAAAACTCTTGAAGGCGAACTCGACGCATCTGATTGGCTTCACTTCACCCTGGCCCTGCTCTTTCACGATATCGGATACGTGAAAAATATTCTTGCTGGCGACAAAGGCATGACGCAAGTCATTAACTCCAATGGTGAAACCCGCACTTTAGCACCCGGCGATACTGACGCTAGTTTAACGCCCTACCACGTTGAACGGGGAAAACTCTTCATACATCAGAGAAATTGGCATAAAGACATTGATAAAGCATTACTCGAAAACCTTATAAGCTATACGCAGTTCCCAATACCTGATCGCAATGCGGCCAGCAGCAAAGAAGAAGAGAAATTTCATGCTCTAGCTAACTTAGTGGGATCTGCAGATTTAATAGGTCAGCTCGCCGACCCCATGTATGACATCAAGATACCCAGATTATTTTACGAATTCAGCGAAACTGGGGCGGCAAGCAAGATGGGTTATCAATCACCTGATGATCTCCGTGCCGGATATCCGGCATTTTTTCTTAATTTCGTTAAACCTCATATCGGCGCCGCACTTGACTATTTGAAAGTTAGTGATCAAGGCAGAGACTGGATATCCAGTTTAAATTATCACGTATTTTCACAAAGCCACAAAGCGGAGCTTGAGAAAAGTGGCATTGATCTTTTGAGTGAAATCACAAAAATAAAAGCGCGAAAATATAAAATTGAAGAATTGATTGTCCTCATTTTAGAGAAAATATGTAAGTATAAAGATTGGCCGTTAGGTCACGCCTATGTTGTCCAACGAAATGATGATGATGCGCTGCTCCGGTCAATGAAAATCTGGTACTCGGACAAAACTAATGACGCGCTGAAGGAATTCAAAAAAATCAGTGAGAGTTATATTTTTAAATCTGGAGAAGGCCTGCCTGGTAGAGTTTGCAGTACAGGGGCTTTGCAAACTGTTTTCGATGTCACCGTGGATCCTAATTTTCCTCGTGCTAAATTAGCAAGTGATATTGGAGTCCGCGGCGCATTTGCTTTTCCATTAAGTGACGGTTTGGGCGTTCGATGGGTTCTTGAGTTTTTTAGCCCTGACCCGGAAGTACTCGATCCGTCCGTCTTAGAGCTCATGAAACATGTCAGTACTTATATAAGTAAGGACTTTCACGAATGATTAATTTCACGAGAATCGCTAAAGCAGAATTTGAAAAAGTTCTAGCCGAGTCCATTGAATACCAGAATTCAGATGTGCTTGCAGCATCAGAGGTAATCAAAAATATGGCATTGATTTCGTTCACGCGATCCGCAAAGTCAAGTAGCCTCTATTTTTCACTCAGTCACGTACTCTCCACATCAATTGTCGGGCTTCATATCCTTAATGCGATGCGATGCCGAGACGGCTTGGTCAGGCCAGCTCAGATCATTAACTTAATGGCTTCCGTGCTATTTTGTAATATAGGAGTTATTAGGGGTATTTTGAACGAGGATAATGGCGATCATCAAAAAATAGATAATGAAAAACCGCGTTTCATAGATCAAAGCTTTACCGACTCCTCGCTATGGCCCTATAAATCCTTCCGAAGCACTAAATTCATTCAAGAAATATCGTTTTTAGACTCGAGCATAAATTACGAATTAGTTAGTCGAGCAATTGAATACTCTGACTTTTTCGGAAAAGCACCAGATCCCTCTGCAGATGCCGGTGAGATAGCCAAATATGTTCGTGCGATTCAAGTCATAACTCTGATGTCAGATCAAAACTATGAACGCAAACTGGTGGAGTTTTATTTGTCAGCAAAAGAGGCAAACTTAATCAATTCAACCGTATTTAAGGATCTCGCTGATTTCAGACAAAAATGGGTTCAATATTTTTGGGAACGCCTATATCCTGTTGTCGGCGAAGAAATCATGCTTTTGAGGGAAACGACTGAGGGAAGAAATATCGTTTCGCAAATGTATTCTCATCTCTAACTCGAATTACTGCTTTTTAATTCAGAAGCTACAAACGGGAAAAGCAATTCTGAGAGTCAATATGCAAGCTCAGCCGCTATTAACCCAACGATCGCGCCAAAAGTTAAACTGATTCTCATTTTTAACCAGAATTTGGGTAAAGCTAGTCGTTTGCTAAAATAGGTATCGACTGCGAGGGTGAGCAAAAATAATACTAAAAGTGGTCCTACTCGAACAGCTTGGGGTAATAGCAGACATATCCACCCTAGAATCGCAGGTGCAACACCCCAATAAAATAACGCCTCTCGCAGCGATCTAGGCATATCCTGATTAGAGAGCGCTAAACCCCATGAAATGGCTCCAAGAAACGAGATAATCAATGCTGCATAAAGATGGATTGCAAATACCCAAAACTCTGCCTGATCAAACCAATAGACTAGGAACGCACAGCCAAAGAAGGGAATCAGACCACCGTAGCCTAAGCTCT
Source organism: Betaproteobacteria bacterium TMED22 (assembly GCA_002167745.1). GTDB lineage: Bacteria > Pseudomonadota > Gammaproteobacteria > Burkholderiales > Eutrophovitaceae > Eutrophovita. The sequence goes on along the minus strand of NHCB01000003.1, from coordinate 74,358 downwards.
GAATGACTATTAAATGTGAGCGCAATTCAGTCACAGAGATTTAGAGACTTAATAATCGAACCTAATTATCCAGCCATCAAGCTGCTTAAATACCGCTAACCGCTTTCGAATATAAAAATTCTTCTAAACCCCAGATACCACCTTCACGCCCTACTCCTGACAACCCAACTCCGCCAAACGGACTGGCCGGACTCAGTAATTGGCCATTGACTTCCACCATGCCAGATTTCAATTTTCTAGCTAAATGTCGGGCTCTATCGACATCCCCAGTTTGTACGTAATTCGTCAATCCATAGGGGGTATCATTAGCAAGCTCTATTGCGTGCTCTTGATCTTTGAAAGGAATAATTGATAGGACAGGACCAAATATCTCCTCTCTAAATATATCCATCTCGGGAGTTACATCGGCAAATACCGTAGGTTTTACAAAATAACCTTTGGCGAATCCATCCGGGCGCCCTTCACCTCCACAAACCAACTTAGCGCCTTGGGCTATGCCACGACTAATGAGTGATTGAACCTTTTCATACTGAGTAGCTGAAGCAACTGGCCCAATGTGCCGTCCTTCCTCATGAGCGAGACCAACCATCGTTTTGTTCGCCATTTCATGCGCCTGTTCTACTGCTGACGCGTACATTGATTCCTCGACCAGCATTCTCGTTGGCGCATTACAAGACTGACCGCTATTCAAAAAGCACTGACGTACCCCTCGCCCAACGGCCTTTTCGTCCGCATCGGCGAAAATTATATTTGCTCCCTTTCCTCCCAATTCAAGACAAATTGGCTTAACGTGCTCACTCGCTGATTGCATTATCAATCTGCCAGCTCTGGTTGATCCTGTAAATGATATGGCTGCTACGTCGGGGTGCTTCGTTAGCCAAGTTCCCACGCCAGCGCCATCACCGTTAACAAGATTAAATACACCTTTTGGGAAGCCAGCCTCCTCAATCATTTCCGTAAGCAGCATCGAGGACAAAGGCGCTATCTCTGACGGCTTCAATACTACCGAACACCCAGCGGCGAGTGCAGGCGCAACCTTTAACATGACTTGATTCATGGGCCAATTCCAAGGGGTTATTAATCCCACAACACCAACGGCCTCATGAAATACATTATCAATACCATCCTTCTTCGTGACGTGGGTTACAAACTCAAATGTCTCCAACGTTTTGATGGTTTGCCTTAGGTGCCCATAGCCTGCGCCAGCTTGTGCCGTTTTCGCAAGCGCGATCGGCGCACCCATCTCTGATGAGATGACTTCAGCCATGTCATCCATTTTAGTTTTATAAATATCTAAAAGACGCTCGAGTAACGCTTTTCGCTCCGCCACTGATGTCTCAGACCATTCCGCTTGGGCTTTCTTCGCGGCAGCGACCGCAAGATTAAGATCCGTCTCATTTCCAAGGGAAATAGTCTCAATTACCTCTTCCGTCGTCGGGTTAATAACGGATAACGCCTGATCAGAATGCGCTTTTACCCAAGCACCATCAATAAAAAAATCTGTCTTGCTATGCATTGAGCACCTCACGAAATAAAAAAATGAATATAGAGCTGATCAGATTCTATCAAATGTATGTCGAAAGTAGATTTAGAATGATATACATCGCTACATGAACAATCAGAACACACGTATGATATTTCACCAACTAAGCTAACGGTAATAATTCTATGTCCATACACCTCGTTTCTTTTGTGGGTCACCTCGCTTTTTTTCTTACCGCCATTTCATTTGTAGTTAAGGACATTGTGGTACTTAGAATACTCGCAATATTCAGCTCCGTTGCCGCTATTTTTTACAATTACTTCCACCCAATGGGCTCTCCAGACTGGATTCCGTTATCGTGGTGCATCATCTTTGCATTGATAAATGTCTGGCGCGTTTGCCAAATCTATACGGAAAAATATCAAGTTTCGTTAAGCTCTATTGAATTAGAGATGCTGGACACAAGCTTTTCTAACTTCAACCCAGTTGAATTTGCCAAGCTGATGCGCGCTAGTCATTGGGAAAGTGTCGACGCAAGTACGACTTTGACCAAGGAAAATGAGGTGCCTGAAAAATTGTACTTCGTACAAAATGGTTCTATCTTGGTTACTCGAGACGCTAAGGAAATCGCTCGCATATCAGATGGCACTTTTATAGGTGAAATGTCTTTCATCAATGATAGTAGGGCCTCTGCAACGACGACCACCTTGACGTCAACAAAGCTGGTAGCGTGGGACAGGCTGGCTCTAGATCAACTGCTTTCACGAAACCCAACGCTAAGCATCTTGCTCAAGCATAGCATCAGTGTAGATTTAACCAAAAAAATCAAAGGTCAACCAGACCCCATTTAAACCAAGTTATTTGGGCTCCTCGCTAAACAGTCCAGTCACGATGCATTCTGGTGGACCTTCTTCTGCACTGGCTTCCTGGACTAGCTTGAATACAGCACCAAAACGTTGCCCATTCTTTTCATAAATTTCAACGATCACATCATCGAAAAGAAGCTCTAAATCACACTCCTCCGTTTTGATCCAGCGTAAGTTGGAAACAGGTGATATGTGTACCTTGTAGGTATTTTGATGTTCATACGCTACGGTTGCGGTAAATACTCCCGATGCTTGAACATCACTACTCCAAGCGCCAGCAACTTGCCATGGCATCACCCCTAATATAAACAATACAATGCTATCTCTCATCAACATACGTTAAGTCTCAAACTCCAATTATTAATCCCAGACTACAAATTCTCAATATTGTCGCGCAAGTCACGGGCTCGAGCCGCTATCTTGACCATCTCACTCTCAGTTTTACGATCTATATTCTTCAACATCATAGCCATTCTCGGGTTGTTCTTAAAGGCTTTTCGGTGCGTAATCAAAAAATCCCAATAAAGCGTATCAAAGGGACAGGATTGCGCCCCGTGTTTTTCTTTTCTTTGATACTTGCAAGATTTACAATAATCGCTCATTCGGTTGATGTACGCACTACTCGACACATAAGGCTTTGTCGCGAGTATTCCACCGTCCGCATATTGACTCATGCCGATGGTGTTAGGCACTTCAACCCACTCCAAAGCGTCTATATAAATCCCGAGATACCATAAATGTACGTCACGTGGATCAAGGCCGGCTAATAATGAAAAATTACCTACGATCATTAAGCGCTGTATATGATGCGCGTAAGCTGTATCTAATGACTGGTTTATGGTTACATTCATACATTTCATGTCAACCTCTCCAGTCCAAAACCAAGCCGGTAATTTATTAGAGAATGCAAATGCATTACTTGATAAATAATCGGGCATTTTCGCCCAGTAGATCCCTCTCACATACTCCCTCCAACCGAGTACTTGACGCACAAATCCCTCAACGCTTGCTATATTGTTGTGATCCGGCTCTAACGCATCTAAGGCTGCGTTGAGTACCTCATGCGGAGAAATCATTTTTAGGTTCAAAGAAAACGATAACAAAGAATGGAAAAGTGTCTGGCTTTTCTCTGACATCGCATCTTGATAGTCACCAAAAAATTGTAAATTAGTATCACAAAACCGCTTTAACATCGCAAGAGACTCATCACGATTTGAAGGCCATTGAAATGCCGCGGCGTCTGGATTTCCAAACGTTATAACTTTTGCTTTAATGATTTCACTCCAAAGTGCGGAATGATCATGAGTTGGTCTTGATGTTGAGTCTGGCGAAGGGTCTCCGCGCCAAGACTTTCTATTCTCCTTATCGAAGTTCCAAGCGCCACCAATAGGCTTTCCCTCCTCCATCAACACGTTATGCTTTACCCTCAAGTGTCGATACCAATTTTCCATCTTCCAAATCGAACGGCTCTTCATGAACAAAGAAAGACCGTCACGCGGCTCAAGAAAATGCTCAGTAGTGGTATCTCCACCATCTAATGAAGATGAGTTAAAAAACTTCTTCAACTCTTGATCAACATACCAAGAATCTGGTTCTTGCCATACAAATGAAGAGACAGCAAACTTTTGACAAAAGTAAGAAACATTGCTGGAAAAACTCTGCTGGTTATCAGGTGCGCTGATAGTCACATAATGAACACGATGCCCAAGAGAGGTTAGAGATTCAGAAAACGCACGCATCGCCGCAAACGTACCCAGTATTTTTTGAGCGTGCTGAGGCGAGCGTTCAGCTTCAGACGCAACTTCCATCATGAGATAAATCACACTAGGATCAATCACCTGATACCAAGAGTGGTTAAGATTGAGTTGATCGCCAAGAATTAAGCGTAACTCTTTCATGTCTTAGCCAACCTCTTTCGAACGACGACATCGAATAGAGCAAAACTTAACGTGGCTCCAGTCTCTTTCCCATTTTTTTCGCCACGAAAATAGTCTTCTACACGACGAACACACTTTGGTTGGTAAGTTTGTTTTATAGGCGCCTGATGGTTGCCCTTTCCTAGAACGCACCATTTAGTCAGAACGGCGTAACCAAGCTGGCTTAACGCTCTCTTTTTCCTCTAATGCTTGAAGGTACTTTGAATGCCTATCCAGTTCCTCACCGGAAGCTTGAAGAACAAGAACATTACTATGAGGATTATTTGACGCATTAAACGAAGACGCCTGCCTCTTATTGACGCCTTCCTGGAGCAAACTATCCTGACCCCGTGTCATCGCAAGGTAAACCTCAGCAAGAAGTTGCGTATCAATTAGCGCTCCATGAAGTGTGCGAGAAGATCGATCAACGGCATAACGTTCACAAAGCGCATCCAATGAATTCCTTCTTCCTGGATGCAACCTTCTAGCCAGCGCTAATGAGTCGATTATTTCTTCACAATAATCCCCCAATACACCCAACCCTAGCTTATCTAGCTCCATATTCAAAAAGCCAACGTCAAACGAAGCATTATGCATGACAATAATGCTGCCTTTTATGAAAGTCAGTAGATCCTCAACCACCAGGTCAAATGTTGGTTTATCCTCTAAGAACTCGTCGCTCAATCCATGCACCTCGTACGCACCGTGATCAACAGTACGCTGCGGATTCACATAGACTTGAAAAATATTGCTCGTTACCGTTCGGTTATCCACCTCAATTGCTGCAACCTCAATAATCCGATGACCCGCTGCAGCGCTGAGTCCAGTTGTTTCCGTATCTAAAATTACATGGCGCAAACCGTTCTCCTAAAACCGAACTAACTCTTTTACCATCCCAGGGGCACACCTTTGTTAGCTAATGCATCTGCCCGTTCATTTCCGGCGTTTCCTGTGTGCCCCTTAACCCACACCCATTTGATCTCATGATTCGCTACGAGTTCATCAAGGGGCTTCCATAAGTCAACATTTTTTACAGGTTTCTTACTACTTGTCATCCATCCTGTTCTCTTCCAATTAGAAATCCATAGATTAATTCCGTTTTTAACATATTGAGAATCGATATATAAGTGAACCTTTGATGGGTTTTTCAAAACTCGTAGGGCTTCAATAACTGCCTGAAGCTCCATACGATTATTTGTGGTCTGCATCTCGCCACCATATATCTCTTTCTCATGCTGTCCATAAACAAGATATGCGCCCCATCCACCAGGCCCAGGATTCCCCTTACAAGCTCCGTCCGTGTATATGTCCACAATATTTTCTATTTGCAATTGTCTACCTCTTGACACTGTAATGCCTTTGCGGCTTCTCTACGAGTTGGCCTAACCGCGCCACGAACTGAACCGTAAGCTGGCCATCGGCTAATGTTTAGTCGCATGCCTCGAACTCTTTTGATCCCTTTTAATACATAAATGCCACCAAATATAGGCCACCAACGATCGCCCGCTGACTCCATAAAAGAAAGTCGCTCGCGCCACTTCTCAGCATGAACAGGCAAACCATAATAACCCCACCGTCCAGCCTCAATCTCGATACTCAATAATTTAAGCCAATCCTTTACTCGCCACAAACTCAGCAAATCTGGAGCGTCAACATTTTTCTTTGAAAGGTACTTCAATAGCGTATGCCGAATGCCCCATAAACTGGTTGGATTAAACGATGACAACACAAAAGAACCACCAGGCACCAAAATCCTCTCAACCTCTCGGATAACACTATGTGGATTTGCACTAAATTCTAGCCCATGGGGGAGTACGACAAGATCTATTGAAGAGGACTTTATGGGACTTTGGTTAGAACGCCCCAAGATATCACTCGACCGATATTCGGACAAAACAAACTTGTTTGGAATACGACTATCTAAGAGAAAATCATGCCCATATCCTCCGATTTGAATAGCGTTATATCCAAAAATATCTGACACCATAATATCGATTATTGAGCGTTCCAATTTCAGTAGATCTCTACCCAAAGATCCATCAAAACAATTAAGCAAGTTTACTTCGTTATTGTGTGTTGACATTTAACGCTAAGACACCAAAGATATAGCTATATGAATAATATGCAAGTTTATCCGGTTAAAGCATTTCGGGACAATTACATTTGGACGATAAATAATGAAACCCATGCGGTAGTTGTTGATCCTGGCGACTCAAAACCTGTTATTGACTTCTTGAGGTCAAAAAAGCTTACGTTGATAGCCATTCTAATCACCCATCACCATCCTGACCATATCGGCGGAATTAAAAATCTTTTAGATCAATACGATATCCCAGTTTACGGGCCAGAGACAGAAGCGATTCCAGGAATTTCACACAAACTCGTTGAAGGCGACTTGGTTCGATTAGATCAACTAAGCCTCACCTTTAAAGTTCTTGATATACCCGGGCACACGGCGGGCCACATCGCATATTTTGATCATCAACGATTATTTTGCGGAGATACCTTATTTTCTTGTGGGTGCGGCAGAATATTTGAAGGCTCTCCGCCGCAAATGTTTCGCTCAATCGAAAAGCTAACCAACCTGCCGGACTTAACGGAAGTTTACTGCACTCACGAATACACGCTATCAAATATAAAATTTGCACGCACAGTCGAGCCGGATAATAAAGATCTCGAGGATTACGAAAAGCTCGTTGAGCATAAGCTTGCGAACAAACAGATATCGCTTCCCACATCAATTGGTCTAGAAAAATTAATTAACCCTTTTCTTCGATACAACGAACCCACGGTGATTAAGGCCGCTCGGACTCGCTCAGAAACTCCGGTTTCCAATGAAATAGAGGTGTTTGCTACGATACGTGCTTGGAAAGATAACTTTTAAGCTAATGTTGATCCTTTCGTCGCACACCATCATGCATCTCCGAATATACATTTCCTCATTTGTGGTTATGGTAGCGATCGGGCTAACGCTAGGAGAAGCGATCGCACAACAATCAAAACAAAGCGATCAAAAAATTATCGAAGAATCCCTTCATGAACATGATATTAAAACTGTAAGTTTCTGGTCTTTTAATTATATTGACCTAAACTCGAAAAACGAACCGCAAACCATAGACCTCACCTCTATCCCAAGCATCTGGCCTCGCCTTATCGCTGGCTTTGGCATGCCTGAGATGTACCACAACAATGAGTTTATACACACCGTGAAGCGAGGAGATACATTGTCAGGAATTTCCAGTCGATATGGTGTCGCAATACAAGCTATAAAAAAATGGAATAACTTAAGCGGCTCATTGATAAAAACAGGACAAAGACTAATCCTACACAAGGACGGACAAGGACGGCGTGTCAGGAATTATGAGAAGCGGTATAAAACTAATCTACCTTACTTGACACGCATATTTAATCGAAGTCAGAAGTACATCCACTTTATTTTAGGTGAATTAGAAAAAAGACAGATGCCAACAGAATTGGCTTTGCTACCCATGATCGAGAGTGCTTACTATCCAGTAGCGTATTCCAGAGCGCACGCGGCTGGTTTATGGCAATTCATCCCATCGACCGGAAAAAACTACGGACTTGAGCAGAATTGGTGGCGAGACGAACGTAGGGATGTCATTGCTTCGACCAAAGCAGCCCTTGACTACCTTCAAGTATTACACGCTGAATTCAATGACTGGCAGCTTGTTTTAGCAGCATACAATTGGGGAGAAAACGGATTAAGACGATCCATCAAGCAAAATAAGAAACGTGGACGGGGAACTAAGTACTCAGACCTTAGGATGCCGCGTGAAACAAGAAATTACGTCCCTAAATTGCAAGCTATTAAAAATATCGTACTTGAAGTGGATTCAGGCAAATTACTACTGCCACATGTGGCTGACTATGCCTATTTCACCGCAGTCTCGGTTCCCAATCTAATTGACATAAAGCTCGCTGCTAAACTCGCCCAAATTGATTTAGAAGAATTTGAGATGCTTAATGCGTCACATAACCGTCCCGTCTTTACTACGGATGGCGAAACACTCATGCTATTACCGAGTAACCGTGTGAATATATTTAATCAGAATCTAAAAAAACACCTCGGTCCCTTAACAAATTGGGGGACATACCAATTTAAAGAGGGCGATACGCTATCGCAAACCGCAGAGCGTTTTAATATAAAACTGGATAAATTAAGAGCTATCAATGGCTTAAAGCCCCACTTCCCAATTCGAGTGGGACAAGCCATATTGGTCCCTTGGACAAACACTCACGAGGCCTCAAATCTTAGTCAGACCTGGTCTCGACCAGAATTTTCACAAGCAAGTTCACTGTACGGAAAGGAATTCGTATATCGAATTAAACGTGGAGACACTCTTTCAGGCATTGCCAAACGGTATGGAGTGTCCATAAAGGCCCTTAAAAAGTGGAATGGGTTAAAAAACTCAACAATACGAGTCGGTAAAAAATTAATCATATATAAAGATCTCGCAATTCCCCGTGTATCACAAATGTTAGAGAGTTAAAATAACGTCTATTAAAAATAAATGGTGTACCCATGGGATTCTTATCGGATAAAAAATTACTTATTACCGGATTACTCAGTAATCGGTCCATAGCTTACGGCATTGCTAGAGCCGCTTTACGTGAAGGGGCCACACTCGCATTCAGTTATGCCGGCGGTGAAAAAATTGAAAAACGGGTGAAAGATCTTGCACGTGATTTCGATACGGACCTAGTCTTTCCTTGCGATGTGGCTGAAGATGGAGAAATTAAATCCTTATGCAATTCTCTAAAGAAGGAATGGGGAAGACTTGATGGACTAGTTCACTCGATCGCTTTCGCTCCAAGAGAATCACTAAGTGGTAACTATCTTGAATCGGTAAGTCGAGAATCCTTTCAAATTGCTCATGATATAAGCTCCTATAGCTTTTCTGCGCTCGCAAAGGCTGCACATCCACTGATGCTGGGTAACAACGGATCGCTCTTAGCTTTGACCTATCTAGGTTCTCAACGAGCATTTCCAAGTTATAACGTTATGGGGTTAGCGAAAGCAAGCTTAGAAGCTAATGTTCGTTACATGGCAAGCAGTCTTGGAGCAGACAATATTCGTGTTAACGCAATATCAGCAGGTCCGATCAAAACTCTGGCAGCCGCGGGAATTGGTAGCTTTTCTAAGCTACTCTCGTTTGCAGAAAGAACAGCCCCCTTAAGAAGAAACGTAACGATTGATGAAGTAGGAAACACAGCAGCATTTCTACTTAGCGACCTGGCTAGTGGTATCACCGGAGAAATAACTTATGTTGACGCGGGATTTAACACATCCGGTATTGCGCCGTTAGAGAACTAAATTTCAAGAGGCCTAGTTATTTAAACCGTCCAGCCCGATAGCATCACTCTTGATACGGACGTTGGCTTTTTCACGCAAACTCGCGATATACGCGTCCATTTGTTGTTGTTGCATCATCTGCTCAAGCTGTCTTTTCGCTGTATCAAGATCATTCTCAGTGACTTCGTCTAAATCAACAATCTTTGAGACGCGAAACACGACATAACGACCATCATCAATAGGCATACCAACATGGGCGGGTAAAGCATCTTTAGATACACCAAACACTGCCCTTAACCCCTCGGGATGGAGACCTTGTCTCTTCACTAATGTCACCATGCCCGGCTTGGACCATTCGGCACCCGTAACCTCTTGTCCTGCCTCAAGAGACCCTAACGCCAACTCGCCTTCCGATACCGCTTTGTCTAACGCTCCTTGCGACTTTAAAAAATCCTTAACTTCATCAGCAACATCCTCAAATGCCATATCCTCCTCTATGGCATATTCGACCATTCGGGCAGCAACTAGAGTTTTTGGTTGGACCTCAAAAGCCTCAGTATTACGTTTTTCTTCCATTGATTCTGCCGAAAAAATAGCCTGTAGCAACTCGGGTTTACCGAGTAACGTGTTATAGCCTGCGCTCTCTCTAGTAATCCAATCGCTGGTTTGCACAGTCAGTCCTAACTCTTCTGCAACAGGTAATAGACTGTCATAGTCAGTATATACCCGGTCACTAAACACCTGAGATGCACTTAGGTACGTTTCTTCCACCTTCGACGTACGAATATCTTTTTCTATATCATCTCTAACCTCAGAGAATGGGGTTGTTTCGACGCTCTTCACATCATCGACACGTATGATGTGAAATCCATACTGAGTCTGAATAGGACCAACAATCGATCCCTTATCGGCTTCAAATAGAGCTTTGTCAAAAGGCTCAACCATAAGACCACGCGATAGAAAACCAAGATCTCCATCATTTTCTGCGGACCCGGGATCGTTCGAATATTCTAGAGCAAGTGGTCCAAATTGATTCGGGTCATTCCTAACTTCTGCCAGAAGCTTTTCTGCTTGCGCCTTTGCAGCAGCCTTCTCTGAATCCGGTGCATCCTCAATAACTGAAATTAAAATATGACTGGCCTTTCGCTCCTCGATTGTCTGAAATTCCGAAAGGCGATCCTGATAAGCTTGTTCCAACTCATCCTCTGAAACTGAAACCGACGCCGCTGCAGACTCTTCATTAAGCACTAAATATTCGACCTTAGCTCGCTCAGGCAGTACGAACAAGCTACGGTTTTCATCGAAATAAGCTCTTACCTCCTCATCCGTGACCGAAATTGATTCACGATACTTCGCTGGCGAGAAAATCAATTGACTTACTTCACGCTGTTGACCGCGTTGCTTAACAAGTCGTTGTACGACTGAATCCGAAACGATTGCTGTTTGTGTTACAACGTTTTGTAATCTGCCGACTAATAAATCCTGCGTAATTTGTATTTCAAATTCTGCGGGGCTGAGATTTTGTGCTCTCAATAATCGTTCGTACTTCTCGACAGAAAACTCACCGGAATCATCAAAAAATGCTGGCACACCAGATATAACTTCTCGCAGCTCCTCAGCAGAAACCATCATTCCCATGCTGTTAGCCTGATTAAGCAGTAGTCTTCTCTGGATAATATTGTTCAATACGGACATTTTAAATTCTGGCGTTTGAAGATACTCAGAAGCTTGCGGATTGGCTTGAGTTTGTGGACGAAGTCGGTCTTGCTCTTGACGCACCATCATGCTCAATTCCTGCTGAGAAATTGCGCTATTACCTACTTCGGCAACAACTTGCGCAGAGTCCTGACCGCGGAAGTAAGAATCAACACCAAAGAGCGCGAATGTCAACACGATCAGAACTAAGATCGCCTGTGAAAATATTTTATTTTTACTTATGAAATCGAACATGGAGTCAACCTGATTTGATTACCGTAATTATCGATGGCATAGATTAACAAAAAAGGCGAACTTACGTTCGCCTTTTTCTATTGGCGGAGTGGACGGGACTCGAACCCGCGACCCCCGGCGTGACAGGCCGGTATTCTAACCAACTGAACTACCACTCCTTAACGTCAGTCTGGTGGGTGCTGAGAGGTTCGAACTCCCGACATTCGCCTTGTAAGGGCGACGCTCTACCAGCTGAGCTAAGCACCCAAGAATCTCGAGATCGAGCTCAAGATTCAGAGTAAATATTCACCTTAACTGTGTTAGAAAGCGCGCTAGTTTACTGCATCCTTAAGCGCTTTACCAGCCCGAAATTTAGGAGATTTTGAGGCCTTAATTTGAATACTCTCACCAGTACGTGGATTACGACCCATGCGCGCCCCTCTTTCTCCAACAAGAAAGCTACCAAAACCAACGATAGTCACCTGATCGCCGGCCTTAAGAGCTCCTGAAATCGCGGAGGTTGCTCCATCTAACGCGCGCTCTGCAGAGGCTTTCGAAATATCCGCAGCAGCGGCCATTGCTTCTACTAATTCTGATTTATTCACATCGAATCCTTTCGTTTTTAATAATTATAATAATGGTTGTTAAGCGGACTTATCCAGGGACCGCAATTTTGTTTACCTAAGCATGGGTAGAAGAAATTTCACGTACTCCTGTTCCAAGAGTGTTTATAGCAACTGTAAAAAGCACGTGTCAAGCGCAGCGGCCAAATAAACAGTAAATTTAACGATCCAGCGATAATTGCTTAATTAATGCTTGACTCTAGACGACTTTCCATCGTTATTTTTTACAGCTGGAATGGTGACGTCATCGACAGGATCAGTTGGGAGTGCGATCGGACTATGTTCCAGAGCTAAATCCAAAACTTCATCAATCCATTTGACAGGACGTATCTCAAGTCGACCTTTGATATTATCCGGGATGTCGATAAGATCTTTTTCGTTTTCATGAGGAATTAACACGGTCTTGATACCCCCTCGATGGGCAGCTAGAAGTTTTTCTTTTAGACCTCCGATGGCCAGTACCTCACCTCTAAGAGTAATCTCACCAGTCATTGCGACGTCACACCTAACTGGTATTTTCGTAATAGAGGACACCAAAGCTATTGTCATTGCTATACCCGCTGATGGCCCATCCTTTGGAGTCGCCCCTTCTGGAACGTGAACGTGGATGTCATGCTTCTCAAATACGTCGTCAGCTATTCCTAGCACATGCGCCCGAGACCGAACCACTGAACGCGCCGCCTCAACAGATTCCTTCATAACATCACCAAGCGAGCCGGTCCGATGAATGTTACCTTTACCGGGCAAGATTACCGACTCAATGGTAAGCAGCTCGCCTCCCACCTCTGTCCATGCCAACCCAGTAACCTGACCAACTTGGTTATTCTTCTCCGCAAGACCGAAATTGAATTTACGCACACCGAGGTAGTCGTTCAGGTTCCTGGCGGTGACCATTACTTTCTTTGACAATTTCTTCATGGAGATCGCAGTAACTACTTTACGACATATTTTCGAAATCTCTCGCTCTAAAGAACGAACGCCGGCTTCACGCGTGTAATAGCGAACAATATCTCTAATGGCACCTTCAGAAACGGATATCTCCTGCCCATCGATACCATTGTTTCCCATTTGCTTTGGTAACAAATAACGCAAAGCGATATTAACTTTTTCGTCCTCGGTGTAACCCGCCAAACGAATTACTTCCATTCTATCCAGCAAAGGACCCGGAATGTTCATCGAATTTGCAGTCGCAACGAACATCACATCAGACAAATCGTAGTCAACCTCGACATAGTGATCGGCGAATTTATCATTCTGTTCAGGATCCAGAACCTCGAGCAATGCTGACGATGGGTCTCCACGAAAATCCATACCCATCTTATCAACCTCATCCAATAGGAATAGGGGATTTCTAACGCCGACTTTGCTCATATTCTGCAAAATTTTACCCGGCATCGAACCAATATAGGTCCTTCTATGACCACGAATCTCCGACTCATCACGGACGCCACCAAGTGACATTCTCGTGAAATGGCGATTCGTCGCCTTTGCTATAGATTGACCTAAAGACGTTTTCCCCACTCCCGGCGGACCCACTAAACACAATATAGGTGCTTTGAGTTTGTCTACCCGCTGTTGAACCGCAAGATACTCAATAATTCGCTCTTTGACCTTCTCAAGACCGTAATGATCCTCATTAAGAATCTTTTCAGCTACCTGGAGGTCAGCAGAGACTTTACTTTTCTTCTTCCAAGGCAACCCCACTAATGTATCGATATAGTTTCTCACTACTGAAGCCTCAGCCGACATTGGAGACATTAACTTCAATTTTTTAAACTCTGCGTTTACCTTATTTTTTGCGTCTTTAGGCATCCGAGCTGATTTAATTTTTTTCTCGAGTTCCTCCAGATCAGCACCGTCCTCTGAATCACCAAGCTCTTTTTGAATCGCTTTAACTTGCTCATTGAGGTAGTACTCTCTTTGACTTTTTTCCATCTGTCGCTTAACGCGACCACGAATACGTCGCTCCACTTGCATAATATCAAGCTCAGATTCTAATAAACCCAATAAATGCTCCAAGCGCACTTTGACATCAGCCAGCTCAAGAATCTCTTGCTTTTGATCAATCTTTAATGGAAGGTGAGCTGCAACCGTATCCGCCAATCGCCCAGCCTCATCGATACCAGCTAGAGAAGACAAAACCTCTGGAGGAATTTTTTTATTGACTTTGACGTATTGCTCAAACTGAGTCACTAAGGCACGCCTCATGCCCTCAAGCTTCGCGGGATCCGTGACCTCTGATGCAATCTCTGACGTCTCGCAGCTTAAATGCGTTTCCTCGTCAATGACACTGTTCAATCGCGCTCGATTTACACCCTCGACCAAAACTTTTACAGTTCCATCAGGCAGCTTTAGCATTTGCAGTATGTTCGCCACACTTCCCACCTGGTAGAGATCCGCTTCCTCAGGATCATCCTTAGCAGCAGTTTTTTGCGCAACGAGCATGACATGCTTCCCAGCCTCCATCGCTACTTCAAGGGCCTTATTTGACTTTGCACGGCCAACGAACAATGGAATGACCATGTGCGGAAAAACAACGACATCTCTCAATGGAATTAAAGGAAATGCAGCATTTGGACCGTTAGCTTGATGTATCTCACTCATTTTAAGACCTTTTGTGGTGATGTTACTTATTACATTGAGGCAGAATAAAAAAATTCAAGACCAAGTCCGCTCTAGGCACTGGACGCAATTGATTGACCAACCCCGTTGTCTTGTTTCGAGTAAATAAGCAGCGGTTTACTTCCCTCTAAAACTGCTGAACCGTCCACAACAACCTTTTCCACGTTTTTCAGGGAAGGAAGATCGTACATTACATCTAGCAGCACATTCTCGATAATCGACCTCAACCCTCGTGCGCCTGTTTTACGCGCCAGAGATTTACTTGCGATAGCTAATAACGCATCTGGCCTAAGGTCCAGATCGACGCCTTCCATCGCAAACATTTTTTTATATTGTTTAACCAAAGAGTTTTTTGGCTCAGTCAAAATTTCTATCAACGCACTCTTGTCAAGCTCCTCGAGCGTAGCTAAAACTGGAAGTCGTCCTACAAACTCTGGAATCAAACCGAACTTTATAAGATCCTCAGGCTCGACGCCCTTCAAAACTCGACTAGAATCCTTCGCGGCTCTATTTGGTTTCACTTCAGCACCAAAACCAATCCCACTTTTATCTGATCTATCACGAATGATCTTCTCTAATCCATCAAATGCACCACCACAAATAAACAATATATTGCTGGTGTCTACCTGAACGAATTCTTGATTGGGATGCTTACGCCCACCCTGAGGCGGCACAGATGCAATTGTTCCCTCAATTAGTTTCAATAAAGCCTGTTGCACACCTTCACCAGATACATCACGCGTGATTGATGGATTATCAGTTTTTCGCGAAACCTTATCAATTTCATCAATGTAAACTATACCTCTTTGGGCACGCTCTACGTCATAATCACATTTTTGAAGTAATTTTTGAATGATGTTCTCAACGTCTTCTCCAACATATCCCGCTTCAGTTAGAGTCGTTGCATCGGCCATCACAAAAGGAACATTCAACAATCGAGCGAGCGTTTGGGCGAGTAAAGTTTTACCCGAGCCAGTTGGCCCTACCAATAAAATATTTGACTTTGACAACTCAATCCCGTCGTCATTGGATTCATGTAACCGTCTGTAATGGCTATAAACCGCAACCGAGAGCGTTCGTTTAGCCAACTCCTGACCGATCACATACTCATCGAGCGCTTCCCTAATACCCTGAGGCACTGGCAACGACGACGACTTTTCGGCAGAATCTGTGTCCGCTAGGGCTTCTTCCAGGATGATGTCGTTACATAACTCGATGCACTCGTCACAAATAAAAACGGACGGACCAGCAATGAGCTTTTTGACCTCTTGTTGACTCTTACCACAGAAAGAGCAGTAGAGCAGTTTTTCTGAATTACCTTCGTTTTTATCAGTCATGGAGTGCTAATCTGTCGTTGCGTATATTTATCGTGTATAGAAGCTGTGACAAGCTCAAGCTTGCCAAGTTCTAAGGTCTTTTAGATAGTACCTCATCTACCAGTCCATAGGTTACCGCCTCATCGGCCCCTAGGAAATTATCACGATCAGTATCTTTTTGAAGTGTTTCAATGGGTTGTCCCGTATGTTCCGCCAATAAACGATTTAAACGGTCTTTTAAATATAAAATTTCTTTTGCATGAATCTCAATATCAGAAGCTTGCCCTTGAAAACCGCCGAGTGGTTGATGAATCATGACGCGTGAATTTGGCAGAATAAATCGCTTCCCTTTTTGACCAGCCGTCAGTAAAAATGCGCCCATGCTTGCCGCCTGACCTATGCATAAGGTACTGACATCAGGCTTTATAAATTGCATCGTGTCATAAATAGCCATACCAGCTGACACAACACCACCAGGCGAATTGATATACAAGGATATATCCTTGTCTGGGTTTTCAGATTCTAAAAAAAGAAGCTGTGCAACGACAAGATTAGCCGTTAATTCATTAACTGGTCCAACCAAAAAAATGACTCGTTCTCTCAGTAAGCGAGAGTAAATGTCATAAGCCCGTTCGCCACGACCGCTCTGCTCAATAACCATTGGAACCATCCCTAAAGCCGAAGGCTCCTGATATCCATTAGTGTTCACGTTCATTTCTCTACACCCATTAATTCTTCGAAAGCTATCTCGGTATCATTGATTTGCGCAGCCCCTAGGACCCACGCTACTACATTTTTCTCAACGACATATGATTCTATTTCCCTCAATCTTTGTGGGTTTTTGTAGTACCAATCTCGAACTTCCTGAGGCTTTTCATATCCCGTCGCCATTTCTTCCACTACTTCTTTGAGTTGATCTGGCTTAGGTTGCAATTCATGTTTTTCTGCGATGTGCGCGATAATCAACCCCAGTTTTACGCGGCGGGTAGCCTCCTCTGCAAAAACTTCCTTAGGAAGCGGAGCATCATCTATTTTCATTCCGCGCGACTTCATATTCTCTTTCATTTGTTCCGCGAGTCTCTGACCCTCTTCCTCAATCAATGCCTGCGGCACATCAAATTCCGCCTGATCAAGTAAAGTTTTCATAACGAGATCTTTTTGACGCGACTCCAACCTTTTAGCGACCTCTACCTCGACATTTTTCTTAACTTCGACTCTAAGTCGATCGACATCACCATCTTCAAAACCGAGTTGCTTCGCAAACTCTGCATCAATCTGCGGCAATACGGGAGCTAACACTTCATGCACTTTGACATCAAACTGCGCCTTCTTGCCAGCTAAGTCTTTGCTTGGATAATCATCTGGAAAATTGACATCAAATGTCTTCTGATCTGTTGCTTTCATGCCGGTCAGGGAATTTTCAAAATCTGCAACCAACTTTCCTTCGCCAAGAGACATGACCACCCCGTCTCCGGAACCACCTTCGAATAACTCTCCATCAACAGATCCTTTAAAATCGATCTTGATTTGATCTCCCGCCTCAGCGATCTTCTCTGTGACTTCAAACGTCGCCCTTTGCTTCTGCATGGTTGCTAGCGTTGATTCGATCTGAGCATCCCCTACCTTGACGGTAGGCTTATCAATGGAACACCCCGCGACGTCCTTTACTTCGATCTGTGGATACACTTCGAATGACGCTATGAAAACGAAATGATCGTCGCTTTGCTCCTTCGCTTTAACATCGATTTTTGGCAGGCCAGCTATCCTTAGATCTTTTTGCTCTAATGCCTCTCCAAGATTCTTTCCAATTGCGTCGCTCATTACCTCACTGCGAACTTGACCTCCGTGTTGCTGTTCGACGATCTTAACCGGAACCTTACCCGGCCTAAATCCAGCGACTTTAACGGTCTTAGAGAGCTTCCCGAGCCGAGAGACGACCTCTGAATTAATTTCTGCCATTGGCACTGAAATCGACATTTTTCGTTCTAGATTACTAACTGTCTCTAATGTTGCGTCCATACTGTTCCCAAAAATTAGGTATACAAGCAACCGACCTCGAGTGAAGTTCGATTGCTTTAAAACGACGCGTATAACGTCTCGAGCTACTACTTAATTTGGTGCGAAAGGAGAGACTCGAACTCTCACGCCTCTCGGCGCCAGAACCTAAATCTGGTGCGTCTACCAATTCCGCCACATTCGCATACCTCACATTCTACTATAATCCCTATATCACGGTTGATTGCGACTGTAACTTTTAATTTTTAGTTCATTCATCAACCATCCACCGCATTATTTTTTTGGATATATTGCTTTGTCCGTTGATCACTACGAAAACTTTCCTGTTGCCTCGGTTATTCTGCCCAAATATCTAAGAGCTCCTATCGAAACGATATATAGATTTGCACGATCAGCAGATGACATTGCAGATGCTACTGACTTGCCACCAGACTTCAAACGTGACCGCTTAGCTTTCTTTCGAACGGAACTGAAACAAATCAAATCTGATGCTCCTCCACTAACTCCTCTGTTTTCAGAACTCAGTATCTTGATATCACAGTATAAGTTACCAATCGGCTTATTTTTTCAGTTACTCGACGCGTTCGAACAGGATCTGAATGTCAAACGTTACGAAAATTTTACGCGACTAGAGGAATATTGCGCTAACTCGGCTAACCCAATTGGAAGGATTGTATTGCACCTATTTGGGCACACAGACGAGGAATATTTAATTTGGTCAGACTCCATATGCACCAGCCTTCAAATCATTAATTTTCTACAAGACGTTAAGGATGATTATGATCTTGGAAGGATCTACCTTCCTAAAGATGAGATGGATTCTTTTGGCGTGACCGAAGATCACATTAAAAATCGAATTTTCGATCTTCATTGGTTGAACTTCATGAACTTCCAATTGGATCGAGCTAACCGATATTTAGATGACGGATCTAACCTTTACGAAAATCTTCCACGTAGGCTAGGCATTGAAATCAAAATGATCGTGAAGTCGGGGCTACAAGTCATCACCAAGCTCAACGCCTCAAGGGGAAATGTTTTCGTTACCGATCATAAAATGAATTCATTAGACTTTATAAAGATTTTATACCAAACCGCTTTTCGCACGTGATGAAGCCTCAAGAATACTGCGCACAAAAAACAGCACAGAGTGGATCAAGTTTTTACTACAGCTTCTTGTTTCTCGATAAAAACAAACGTAACGCGATTACAGCGCTTTATGCGTTTTGTCGAGAAGTTGACGACATTGTAGACGGCACCATGGATGAATACGTTGCTCGATCGAAATTAAGTTGGTGGGCTGAAGAGATCGAAAAAATGTGGGCGGGCACATCTCAACATCCTGTGACTCTCGCACTTCAAAACTTCATTCAACCGTTCAACCTAGAGCAAAAATATTTCGAGCTTATTATAGAGGGCATGCTGATGGATCTTGAGCAAAGAAATTACGAAACAATGGATCAGTTGAATCAATACTGCTACCGAGCCGCCAGCGCAGTTGGCGTGCTATCAGCAAATATTTTTGGATACTCGCATTCATCAACACTAATCTACGCTGAGAAATTAGGGCTCGCACTTCAGTTAACGAATATTCTTCGTGATGTCAAAGAGGATCTCTCACGCGGCAGAATATACATTCCGCTCGAAGAACTGGATAAAGTAGAAATTAAACGAGAAAATCTTCGGGGCTCAGTGGGTACAAAAGCTTTCGACAATCTAATTGTCAATCAGGCAAATATCGCTCACGACCTTTTTGATTCTGCTCACAGTAATTTACATACTGATGATCGAGAATCTCAAAAAACCGGTTTAATCATGAGTGCTATATACCGTAAATTGCTTGGCAAGATCGCCTCAAAACCATCTCGTTCATTCATAAAAAGACAATCGTTGACACCAATCTACAAACTTTGGATTGCGTGGAGAGTTTGGTCCAACCCATAACTGATGCGCTCGATAAACGTAGGTATTGTAGGTGCTGGCTGGGCTGGACTCACTGCCGGCATAAAACTCGTACAGTCAGGAGCCAGCGCTTCGATTTTCGAGGCTTCACACACGTTAGGGGGTCGGGCACGAAAATTAACCGTTAACAACACAACAGTAGACAATGGCATACATCTCCTGTCTGGAGCTTATTCGTCAACATTGTCCATCCTAAACCAGATAAGAACACCAAACGATCCGCCCAATATAGATCGACAACCATTCCACTATTCATATGGTCCTCTCAATATTACCAAACCGCGCGTCAGACTCCCCGCCGAAAAACTTTTTGGGATTTTGTTTGCGCGCGGCATAAGCCTCTCCAATAAATTTGTAGCGCTTAAATTTTTGCGTCATATTCAAACGGGTAAAATAATACCTAGATCTTCAGAAACAGTGTATCGCCTGCTGAAACGCCACCGACAATCAAAGACACTAATCGAACTGTTATGGAACCCAATCTGCTTGTCTGCTCTCAACGTCGATTGCACACGAGGGTGTTCCTCAGTATTTATTAACGTGATTGGGGACGCCTTGCTTGGATCGGGGAAGAGCAGTGATCTTATATTTCCGACCAATGATTTAACTTCTCTATTCGCATCGCTCGCTGAGCGATACATTCAGAGACATGAAGGAAAAATCTACTTGGGAAAGAGAGCTCTTATTAACCATGACACAAACCAACAGCTAAGTTTGAGTGGTTCTAATGAGCACTTTACCCATATAATCGTGGCAACTGCGCCACACAATGTAAGAAATACATTTAAAGACCCGTCAAAAATAGAAGGGACACTTTCCACAATTGATCAATTTACATATGAGCCCGTTTATACGATTTACCACAAATATGCGGAGAATACTTCAACAAATCATCGAATGATCGGACTTAACTCGCCCTATGCGCATTGGGTTTTCGATCGTGGAATAACACACAATGAATCAGGTTTAATCGGGGTGGTCATTAGCGGATCGGGCAAGCATCAAAGTTTGACTCACGAACAGCTATCAAAAGAGTCTGCAAAGGTCATTGATGATAGGTTCGGATTTGGTCGTCCATTATGGAGTAAAGTCCTAGCTGAAAAACGGGCCACCTTTACGTGCTCACCTCAATTAGAAAGACCAAAACAAATCACA
Organism: Betaproteobacteria bacterium TMED22; assembly: GCA_002167745.1. Lineage (GTDB taxonomy): Bacteria > Pseudomonadota > Gammaproteobacteria > Burkholderiales > Eutrophovitaceae > Eutrophovita. Next base: position 53,159 of record NHCB01000003.1, on the reverse strand, counting down.
GAGGTAAACGGCATCATCCTCGCGGGAGACTATACCTATGAACGCTATCCTGCCACCCTCGAGGCCGCCGTCCGAAGCGGCATCAAGGCTTCAAAAATTATTCTAGAATCATCATGAAAACGCCAATTGAAACGCTAAATTCTGAAGTAACATTAGAGGGTAAAACCATATTAGTGACTGGCTCGTCCGGCGGAATAGGACGCTCTGTAGCTCTTGCCTGCGCCGGTATGGGAGCTACAGTTATTTTAAACGGTAGGAACTTAACTGCCCTGAATGAAATATATGACTCTATCTTATCTCAAGGGAATCCTGAGCCCGCCATCGTAGAGCTCGATTTAGCTGAGGCAACCGAAGCGGAATATATAAATCTCTGCGGTATCGTCAAATCAAGTATCGGCAGTCTTCACGGTGTTGTTCATTGCGCTACCCACCTAACCGAACTGGGTCGTATTAACCAATTAGACTTAACCTCATGGGAACAATTATTTCGAGTGAATGTTATCGCCCCGGCACTTTTGATAAAAAACTGTGAACCGCTTTTCGCCGAATCCGGTTACGGTTCAGTCGTGCTAACCTCGGATAATCACGCATTATCACTGGATGCATACTGGAGCGGCTACGCTATTTCCAAATCAGCTCTTAACGCCTACGCGACATTACAATCGAATGAATGGCATGGTCAAAAATCCTATCGAATAAATCTAGTGACGCCCGGGCCTATTAACTCACCGATGCGCTCAAGAACCCACCCTGGGGAGGACCGCGGCCACTTACGATCAATAGACTCCCTGGTGCCAACTTATCTCTATTTATTGAGCGACTCAAGTCATGACATAAGTGGTGAAAATTTTGGTTATTGACCCTGAATTACTGATCGAAACCATGCTGGCACAGGCCGCGATTTTCCAACAGTAATATCGGCCCACACCAAAATTGCCTGAGCTTCTGCATAAATCTCTGATTCGTCGTTAACATTGATCAGCTGGTGATACATCCCAAAACTACTATTACCCAACCCGCCTACGTAACTCGTTACAAAAAAGGTGACTGGATACACTGCAGGCTTCATATAACGACACGAGATTGTTCCAAGAATAGGGCCCTCAGAGCTCGCGTCATAGTCGATTTCCAGTTCGTTAAACCAAGCCACACGTGACTCCTCGAAATAACGCATATAGGCAACATTATTCATGTGCGCAAGGCTATCCATCTCACCCCACCTCATACTCATCCGATCAGTTCGAACTAATCGCATCGAATCTTTTAAACTAACGTCCATTATTTGTGTCCGTAATTAGCTGAAATTATGGTTTAAATGAATTAACATTTGTATCAACGAATATAACAGACTTAACACGGGTAATTCCTGAGAAAGTAGGAGTAGATATTGGCGGATCGAGAATCAATGGAGTACGACGTCGTAATTATTGGCGCTGGACCTTCAGGTTTAGCGTGTGCAATCAAACTGAAACAACTAGCGAGCGATTCCGGGAGAGAATTGAATGTATGTGTCGTAGAAAAAGGCTCAGAAGTTGGAGCGCATACTTTGTCTGGTGCAGTAATTGAAACACGAGCCCTGAATGAACTTTTACCGGATTGGAAAAAACTGGGAGCGCCATTAAACACTCCTGTAACTGAAGATCGGCTCCTTTTTTTAACGAAATCGAAATCTTATTCTCTCCCGACTCCTTCCTACATGAATAATCACGGCAACTATATTGTTAGTTTAGGTAACGTCGTACGCTGGCTCGGAGAACAAGCAGAATCACTGGGCGTTGAAATCTATCCAGGTTTCGCGGCCACCGAGATACTGTTTCATGATGACGGATCTGTTAAAGGAATAGCCACCGGAGACATGGGAGTTGGAAAAGACGGGGAGCACACCGATAGCTATCAGCAAGGTATAGAACTTCATGCTAAACAGACTGTTTTTGCTGAAGGATGTCGTGGGTCGCTGACCAAAGTAGCCATAGACCGATTTAATCTTAGAAAAGGCGTTCAGCCACAAACGTACGGCATCGGGATCAAAGAGCTTTGGGAAGTCACCCCAGAACAGCACGAAGAAGGATTGGTTATACACTCAACTGGGTGGCCGCTCGACCAAACCACTTATGGCGGCTCATTTTTGTACCATCTCGAGAATAATCAAGTCGCAGTAGGATTTGTTATAGGGCTCGACTACAAAAACCCATACCTATCTCCATTTGAGGAATTCCAACGATTTAAAACTCACCCAGATATTCGTAAAACTTTTGAGGGTGGCCGACGAGTGTCATACGGCGCGAGAGCTATCTCAGAGGGAGGCTACCAATCAATTCCTAGACTATCATTTCCTGGCGGCCTTCTGATCGGAGACTCGGCGGGATTCTTAAATGTGCCCAAAATTAAAGGCTCCCATACTGCAATGAAATCTGGCATGGTCGCTGCAGAATCAATCTACACTTCTATCAACGCAAAACAATCAAAGCGAACGCTGGATTACAGTCACCGATTATCAAATTCATGGCTCTGGACAGAATTAAAACAAGTCAGAAATATTAGACCCTCTTTTAGGTGGGGATTTTGGTTGGGCATGATCTACTCAGCAATTGACACTTACGTCCTTCGCGGTAGAGCACCCTGGACACTTAAACACCACGAAGACCATAAACAACTCATCCCGTCTAGGAAAGCTAAAAAAATTGATTATCCGAAACCGGACGGAGTGCTTACATTTGATCGATTAACCTCGGTTTTTATTTCTAATACAAATCATGAGGAAAATCAGACTTGCCACTTACAACTTAAAAATGATGTGACACCGATTAAAATCAACCTTAGTGAGTATGATGCGCCGGAACAACGTTATTGTCCGGCTGGTGTTTACGAAATAATTACGGAGGAGACTATTCCTAAATTGCAGATCAACGCACAAAACTGTGTTCACTGTAAAACGTGCGATATCAAGGATCCAACTCAAAACATAAACTGGGTCCCACCTGAAGGTGGAGGCGGACCAAACTACCCGAATATGTGATCACAACCTAACGATTATCATCAACAAAAATCAAGAATAGAAACGGCCCTTAAACCTTCAAAATGGAGCGTGGCTTTCGCTCTTCGTCCACCGCCACGTATGTGAGGGTCGCATCGGTAACCTTGACGGTTGCTTCCAGAGAGCGTCTTTGGGCATAAACCTCAACATCTACCGTAATGGATGTGTTACCAACCTTAGACACTGACGCGTAAAAACTAACGAGGTCTCCAATGTGGACTGGCTGCTTGAATAAAAACGAGTTCACTGCAATCGTAACAATTCTTCCTTTTGCTATAAGGACGGCTGGAATACTTCCGGCAATATCAACTTGCGACATTATCCACCCACCGAATATATCGCCACTATAATTTGCATCGGAGGGCATGGGTACAACACGCAACGTTGGTGCTCGCCCGGTTGGCAGAACCTTATCTGAATCAATATCCATTAAAAATACGATTCATCGAGCGCTACGATCGTCTTGTGACCACCGACAATTTGTTCATTAAGCAAACTGGCAACAGGAAGAATATTCTCAGAATAGAAACGACATGTCGCAAGTTTTCCCCGATAAAATTTCGTGTTTTCACTCCCATTATCAAGTCTCTGCTTTGCAATGATTGCAGAGCGCGCGAGCATCCACCCCCCGGCAACCACTCCAAACAGTTTAAGAAGCGGCACCGATCCAGCAGAGGCTGTTTCAGGATCGTCCATATAAGTATCAACTACCCATTTAACCGACTCCTCGAGCGACGTAACCGCTTCGCTGAATTTATCTTGAATCTTCGCGAGACCCGAATGTCCTTTGAATTTACTTAGGTCGTTGATTGTTTCACGCATCAAACCGATCAATTCCAGCGCAGTCAGTCCCCGTTCTGTAGCAACTTTCCTACCAATCAAATCGTTTGCCTGGATACCAGTTGTTCCCTCATAAATTGGAGTAATTCTCGCATCACGAAGATACTGAGCAGCACCGGTTTCCTCAACGAAACCCATACCTCCATGAACTTGAACACCTAAAGAGGTGATCTCGATCGACTGTTCTGTACACCATCCTTTCACTACTGGCGTAAGCAAATCGAACATCCTTTGATACCTGGCCCGTTCCTCCTCGTCCTCATGCTTCAAGGCTTGATCCAGATAGGAACATGTTTGGAGCACAATTGACCGCATTGCCTCAACTTGAGATTTCATAGTGAGCAGCATTCGTCGGACATCAGGATGATGGATAATTGAAACGCGCTCTCCTGAACCTTGGCCAATACTGCGTCCTTGGATACGGCCTTTTGCAAATTCAGCCGCACGTTGATAAGAGCGTTCGGCCAGCGCTAGGCCCTCAATCCCAACCTCTAAACGCGCAAAATTCATCATCGTAAACATGTACTGGAGTCCTCGGTTTTCCGCGCCTACTAAGTACCCCGTCGCCCCCTCGTCATCGCCAAATGCCAAAACACACGTAGGACTGGCATGGATGCCAAGTTTCTCCTCAATCGATACACATTTAACATCGTTTCTCCTGCCTATCGAACCATCATCATTCACTAAATACTTAGGAACCACGAATAAGGAAATACCTTTAACGCCTTCGGGCGCATCTGGGGTCCGCGCAAGAACAAGATGGACGATATTATCCGCCATCGTGTGTTCGCCCCAAGTAATATAAATTTTAGTCCCATAAATTCGATAATGACCGCCCTCTGGGATTGCTTTCGCTCGAACCGCCGATAGATCTGATCCTGCCTGTGGCTCAGTCAAGTTCATCGTCCCTGACCACTCACCACTAATCAATTTACTTAGAAAAATATCTTTTAACTCATCTGTTGCATGCCGCTTAACTGCCTGAACAGCACCGGCAGTCAACATCGGACATAAAGCAAAAGAGGTACACGCGGCATGCCACATTTCAGATGTGAGAGCTGAAATTATATGGGGCAAACCCTGACCACCCCAATCCGGATCATCAGAGAGACCTCCCCAACCACCTTCAGAGAACTGTTTATATGCATCAGTAAACCCGGTAGCCGGAGTAACGACGTGATTATCCAACTTCGCGCCCTCTCGATCTCCTGGCCAATTCAATGGATCCAACACCCCAGTTGCAAACTTTCCTGCCTCTTCAATTATCGAGCTAACCAGCTCCGCATTAACGTCTTCGTTTCCAGGAAGAGCCTGGGTCGATTCTAGACCTACGAGTTCATTAACAACAAACTCCATGTCAGCTGCAGGGGCTTGGTATATAGACATTGCGATTCCTCTACTGATTTTTCGTGCGTATTTACTATATCAAATCGGTTAACTGCGGTACGGCCTCAAAGAGATCTCCCACGAAGCCATAATCGGCAACTTGAAAGATAGGAGCTTCCTCGTCTTTATTTATCGCAACGATAATTTTGCTGTCCTTCATGCCTGCCAAATGCTGAATAGCTCCGGATATTCCTACGGCAATGTAGAGTTCGGGCGCTACAATTTTCCCAGTTTGTCCCACCTGATAATCATTTGGCACAAACCCCGAGTCAACAGCAGCCCGAGAGGCACCAACCGCGGCCCCGAGCTTATCCGCTAAAGCTTCGAGCATTGCAAAATTATCTGCGCTTCCCATTCCTCGGCCACCGGAAACAATAACTTTCGCAGCGGTTAATTCAGGCCGAGCCGACTGAGTCAACTCTTGATTCACTAGTGACGAGAGTCCCTTAGCTGGCTGCGCGTCGATTAAATCAACAATACCACTACCCCCGTTATCTGCACAGCTATCAAAACCAGTAGCTCGAACCGTTATCACTTTAATTTCGTCTGCTGAAACTACGGTTGCTAGTGCATTTCCGGCATATATCGGCCGTACAAAAGTGTCTGAGCTAACAACCTCAACAATATCTGAAATTTGAGCCACATCAAGGTGTGCCGCCACACGTGGCATGATATTTTTTCCAAAGCTAGTCGCAGGGGCTAAGATATGTGAGTAACCTGCAGCTATAGAAACAACTGCATTCGCTACTTCTTCGGCCAAACCATGCCGATAGCATTCACTATCAGCCATTACCACTTTGGTGACGCCCTCAATATTAGATGCAGCTTTGGCGGCCTGGTCACATTCAAAACCAGCAACCAATACATGGACCTCTTCTCCTAACTTTCGTCCAGCAGCAACAGTGTTGAGAACTGCGGATTTAACCGCAACGTTATCGTGTTCTGAAATAATTAAAATAGGCATCAAATCACCTTAGCGTCGTTCTTTAATTTATCAAATAGATCCGCAATGGAATCGACCTTTTGACCTGCACTCCTCTCCGCAGGCTCAGTGACTTTGATAGTCTTAAGCCTTGGCGATAAATCAACACCTAGTGAATCAGGCGATACCTGATCTATCACTTTTTTCTTAGCTTTCATAATATTGGGCAGCGTCACATACCTTGGTTCATTAAGTCTAAGATCAGTCGTGATAACGGTAGGGAGCGTCACCTTAAGTGTCTCCAGTCCACCATCAATTTCTCTAGTTACCAACGCCTCACTTCCATCAACTTCAACTTTTGAAGCAAAGGTTGCCTGCGACCATCCGAGTTTCGCGGCTAACATTTGGCCTGTTTGGTTAAAGTCATCATCAATAGCCTGCTTCCCCATAATGACAGCCTTAGGCTGCTCGTTTAAGGCGATTTTTTCTAGAACTTTAGCAACGCCCAATGGTTGCGTTTCATGATCTGTTTCAACGTGAATTGCGCGATCCGCACCGAGCGCTAATGCCGTTCTTAGCGTCTCCTGACAGGCCGTGGCTCCCACTGATACCGCTACAATCTCGCTAACCACTCCTGCCTCTTTCAGACGAACGGCCTCTTCAACCGCTATTTCGTCAAAAGGATTCATCGACATTTTGACATTTGCTGTTTCAACACCGCTTTGATCTGCCTTAACACGAATTTTTACGTTGTAGTCAACAACTCTTTTTACTGGGACTATGACCTTCATTAAATTTTGACCTTATCTAAAACATAAATTAAATAAAGACATATTCTACCGCACCACTCGAGTCTCGGCTGACACTCATAAATTTAAACCCTTAAGCCAATCTACTTGTTTTGCTCAAGACGATCTCTAAGTATCGCCTTTTGTATTTTACCCGTTGACGTTTTAGGCAAAACGCCGAACACTACACGCTTAGGACACTTATACCGTGCAAGACGTTCTCTGCAAAAGTCAATCACTTCTGACTCCATCAAAGCGACCTCGTTAGATTTCAAAGTAACAAAAGCACACGGGACTTCACCCCATTTCTCATCACTTTGCGCAACAACAGCTGCTTCAAGTATTCGATCATCCTCATATAAAACGTCCTCTATTTCGATCGTCGATATATTTTCACCACCCGAAATAATTATGTCTTTCGATCGATCCTTGATTGTCACATATCCGAACTCGTCAATTACAGCGAGATCCCCCGTACGAAACCAACCGCCCTCAAACGCTTCATTTGTCGCATTGGGATTTTTGAGATATCCCTTCATTGTTATATTTCCACGAAAACAAATCTCTCCCATAGTTCTCCCGTCTCTCGGAACTGGCAGCATCGTCTCACCATTCAACACCTCCATCCCGTCCTGCACAACGTAACGCACTCCTTGTCGACCATTTTTCTGTGCGCGCTGCTCTAATGATAGTTGTTCCCACTCCGGGTGCTGGGCGCAAACAGCCGCAGGACCATATACTTCAGTCAGCCCGTAAACATGAGTCAAATCAATACCAATTACTTCTGCACCCTCAATAACGGACCTGGGAGGAGCAGCACCAGCGATCATGCCTTTAACTCGTGAAAAACCGATCTGGAGGTCACTTTCCGAGGTATTAAGCAACGTGTTATAAACAACCGGAGCGCCGCACATATGAGTCACATCGTAGTCTCGAATTAAGCGGAAAATAGTCTGAGCCTCTATTCGACGAAGGCAGATACTAGTCCCAGCAACCGCTGCTAATGTCCAAGGAAAACACCAACCATTACAATGAAACATCGGAAGCGTCCATAAATACCTGGAAAAATAAGGCATAGTCCACGTCACCACATTGCCTAAAGCGTTTAAATAAGCACCTCGATGATGCGTTACCACACCCTTTGGATCACCCGTAGTTCCGGAGGTATAAGATAACGCGATAGCATCCCACTCATCATTCGGCAAACTCCATTTAAACCCTGAGTCCCCACTCTTGAGAAAGTTCTCGTATTCGACTTCTGCGATAGGCTCCATATCAGGCATACTTGAATCGATAATATCAACGAGATACGGTTTTTTTTCTAGTTTTTTCAATGCCTCATTAACGACCGTTCGGTACTCACGGTCGACAAAAAAAACTTTAGCACCACCATGCTCTAACATGAATGCAATTGCGCCCGCATCCAAACGGGTATTAAGCGCATTAATAACAGCACCCGACATTGGAATGCCATAGTGCGCCTCAAACATAGCTGGAATATTTGGAGCCATTATCGCTACGGTGTCGCCGTATCCTACTTTTAGCTGTCTCAAAGCAGAAGCAAATTGCCGACAACGTGTATAAGTCTCCTGCCACGTCTGTTTACACTCACCATAGACAACGGCCAACCGATCGGGATAAACATCTGAAGCCCATGAAATCAGAGAGGTCGGTGATAACGGAGAGTAGTTGCCCTCGTTTTTTTCTAGATCAAGATTAAATGACTCATGCATTTTCCGGAAAACCTTCTTTCGATAATTCTATTTCTTCAATTTATCGGAAAACCGCGTCTATCGCCTGACTAATATGGTCCACCTTAATCAGCTCCATATTTTTGGGAATTACTTTAGGTGCATTAGCCGTCGGTATGATTGCTCGATTAAAACCTAATTTCAATGCCTCCTTTAATCGATCTTGTCCCCGCTGGACCGCGCGCACCTCCCCTGACAGCCCGACTTCACCAAAAGCTACTGTCTTTCCGCCAACCACATGCCCTCTCAACGAAGACACGATGGCTAAAAGGACAGGCAAGTCAGATGCTGGCTCATTGATCCTGACTCCTCCTACCGCATTTACGAAAACATCTTGATCAAAGGCAGCGATACCCGCATGTCGATGCAAAACTGCGAGCAGCATAGCCAATCGATTTTGTTCAAGTCCGACGGTGAGTCGTCGTGAATTGGCCGAATGCGACGTATCAACAAGTGCTTGAAGCTCAACCAAAAGAGGCCGACTACCTTCCTGTGTCACCATGACACAGCAGCCAGCAACTTGCTTTTCCTGCTGCGACAGGAATAGCGCCGACGGATTAGCTACTCCCCTAAGTCCTCGGTCTGTCATCGCGAAAACACCCAGTTCGTTGGCCGCACCAAACCTATTTTTAATCGAACGAACCAAACGAAAACTCGAATGCGTATCCCCTTCGAAATACAAAACCGTATCAACGATATGCTCAAGAACTCTAGGACCAGCAATAGCACCTTCTTTAGTTACGTGCCCAACGAGTAATAACGCTGTAGCGTTCGCTTTAGCAAAACGTGTCAGTTGTGCTGCGCACTCTCTTACCTGTGAAACGCTGCCGGGAGCTGGCTGAATATCCTCAGAGTAGATAGTTTGAATAGAGTCGATTACCGCCACATCAGGCTTCTCGCGCGCCAAAGTGGTTAGAATTGTATTCAACTGTATTTCGGAAAGAAGTGACAGCTTCTCAGATTTCAAATCAAGTCGTTGCGCCCGAAGACCGATTTGCTGCGCAGACTCCTCGCCGCTGACATAAATAGCCTTGTGATTTTCGCTCATCGCACTCATCGCCTGAAGCAATAGAGTTGATTTTCCTATCCCCGGATCACCGCCGATCAAGACCACTCCACCAGTAACGAGACCTCCACCCAAAACTCGGTCTAACTCATTACTATGGGTTGAAAAACGCGCCTCTTCTGATGTCTCGATAGCGCCTATCGGAATTAAACCGCCAGCATTACTGAGCGGCTGATAACGTTCCGCACCTTTGTTAACGATAGTCTCTTGGAGAACATTCCACTCGTGACAGTGAGGGCATTGACCAGCCCACTTTTGTGTCTGACCGCCACAACTCGAACACACATACATTGTCTTTGATTTACCCATATCTCATTATATCGATACTTACTGAGGCATCATCAATTCAATCGAAGCATACGAACGGCACCCGTCTCGTGACACGAGTTAGGAGTTCATAACTGATCGTACCAGCGTGCTCTGCTACTTCTTCAACTGGCAAACCCTCACCCCAAAGTACGGCACTTGAACCGACATTCGCTGCAGGAACTTTAGTAATATCCACCGCAAGGGAATCCATAGATACTCTCCCCACCAGGGGCACTCGAACACCTTCTACTAACACCGGACTACCGTTTCTCATCGCCCGTGGATAGCCATCACCATAGCCTCCCGCCACGATACCTATCCTTAAATCGCATTTTGCTGTGTAAGTGCCGCCATAACCCACTCGATCGCCCGCATTAAGATTTTGTACCGAAATGATTTCCGACTTGAGAGTCATTACGGGCATTAGATCCATGGAAAGTGCAGATAAACTTTCGACGGGCGATACACCGTAGAGCATGATTCCAGGACGAATCCAACCCTGAGCATTAGAGCCGAAACGAATCAAAGCAGCAGAATTACTCTTCGATGTAGGAATCCCCAGCGAGTCCACCGCTTGCGAAAACTTAGCATCCTGCCAACTCACTCCCCGTTCATTGTCCGCGTCAGCGTAGTGTGTCATCGTAGTAATGCTCTTGACAGCAGCGCAGTCCTTAAGCGCACGGTAGCATTGAGCGACGTCATCGACTGGGAAACCCAGTCGGTTCATTCCACTGTTCACTTTCATAAAGACATTAAGCGGTTTGCCCAGATCAATTTGTCTTAATAATTCGATCTGCCTAAAAGAATGGACGACTAAATCTAGATTAAGTCGGATCGCGTCACGCATTTCTTGAGGACTAAAAACGCCCTCCAATAACAATATTGGTCGATTATCACCTTGCGCTCTAAGATAGGACGCTGCCTCCATCTCAATCACCGCCAGTCCGTCCAAAGCCGAGAGTCCGTGATAGATACGTTTCAAACCATGTCCGTACCCATCTGCTTTAACAACTCCAAAAACTTTTGACCCACCCGATAACTTTTTTATTGCGGAGATATTGTGGCGCAGAGCGTCACGTTTGATTATTGCTCGAATTGGTCTATTTTGCATGACTATTATCATCCGACTTGCCAGAACGGTCCACTCGCATAACCTGGCTAGCAAAACACAGATCTCTCCAAGCTATCGCTTTTTGTGATGAGCGTCTCAGTAAGTCCAAAGGATGAAAAGTTGCGACGAAATTAATGCCTCGATAATCGTAAACTTTATGACCATGATCTAAAGCATGATTATCACCTTTTAAGCGCTTTAAAGCTGCAGATCCCATCGTGACAATGAGCAAAGGCTGAATCAAATCTATTTGTTGATTAAGAAATTCTTCACACGCTAATTGCTCCTCTAAAACCAAGCTTTCTTCACTCTCGGAGAAAGTTCGCCGAACATCAAGTAAATACACATCTTTATCTCGATTTAGTCGCAACGCCTCAAGCATATTGTCGAACAACTTACCCACATCTCCGACGAGCGGTCCCTTTACTGAATTAAGCTCATTGCCAGGCTCTTCTGCTATAAATAGCCATCTAGCCTTCAGATCACCGCCGCCTAAAATGGTATGAGTACTTGATTTAAATAAAATACCAGACTGACGCTCACTCGAAGATACGCTCGCCGACTCGTTATTTGAACCGATATCTTCACATTGAGGTGTCGCGTTGCCCTCTACATTTCTCTTCCAAAAAGGTGATATTCCAAGCTCCATAAGGATTTCATCTCGGGTACTCACAAAGACATCTCCATTACTATTGCGTCCTCCCGACAATCTGACGCAGGATAGTAGTTCTTTCGAAGTCCAATTTGGTTAAAGCCAGACGACTCATACAAAAAAATAGCTGCCAAATTAGTGCGCCTCACCTCTAGGATCATCTTACTCGCCTTATGCCTCACTGCATCAGTTGCTAAAAAATTTAAAAGTACTTTTCCAATACCCAGTTTTTGAAATTCCGAGGCTACACTCAAATTTAATAGATGCATCTCATCCATTATTGGCATCTGTACCCCATACGCAGCGAGCATATCATTCCGGATCAAAACGTGACATCGATATCCAGAAGTCAAGCAGTCGGTAAAATTTCCCGCCGTCCACGGAAATGCATATATCGTTTTCTCAATGCCAGATACAGCATCGACATCTTCTTGATGCATTTCTCTGATAATCACATCTGTTTTATCGGTTCGATAATTGCTCATTTAGCGTTAGCGCCACCTTATCGCGAACATACACAGGGATCGCGTCTTCTGCACAAACAGCGTTACCATCTGCAAATTCACGACAAGTAATATGCATAATCTCCCTTGCCCTAGGTCTTATATATGCATGGTCAAGAATAGGAATTGAAAAATTCGTTGAGGTGGCAAATATCTCCTGGTAGGACACGAATCCGCTGCCACATGCCACCCATCCATCACCAGCAGGAATAATCACATCTTGCGGATCACAAACATAAGGATCAATCGTCGCCCTCCAGGCGCCACCTTTTCTTTCAAAGGCAGCGGCGTAAACTTGATTCATTCGAGCATCCTGGCAAACGACGACTTTATCCATCTTTGTATGTTGGGCCATAGCTTCTAATGACGACACAGGCACTACAGGGATGTTAACGCCAAAAGCTAGTCCTTGGGCTACACCACAAGCTAATCGCACCCCTGTAAAAGACCCTGGACCAGCCCCAAAACCAATTACATCAATTTCTCCTAAACCGATATTTTTACTTACCAGTAATTTATCAATCATGGGTAATACATGCTCAGAGTGGCTCTGATTTCCTGTTTTCTCAGCCACCGTTATATTCCCGCAGACCGACAAACCGATCGAGCAAACCTCAGTAGATGTCTCTATCGCGAGGACCACTAACGATGGCGTATTAAAGCCCTTTTTAGACGCTTCAGGAACCATGTTTTTATCTATTATATTGAGTAAAAAATTGTGACAAATGATAACAGTAGTGGCGGTTAGAATGCAGATACTGACAATCCTTACTTTTTACGTTCCCATAATACCCCGTCTGAAAAAAATACTGCAGGCGGCGCAAGCATACCACTTCGAGAACTGCAGCCTGAGAACTAGTACCATAAGAATTCATAATAATTTGACACGTTTATCGGCCAAATATTTTCGTGAATTAAAATCACGATCTAATCAGGGAGAAAGCATGAAACACATCGCAGTCATTGGGTCTGGGCTCATCGGGCGCGCATGGTCGATTGTCTTCGCGAGAGCAAAGCTTCAAGTATATTTATTTGATAATGACAAGGCTGCCGCGTATCGAGCAATGAAACAAATAGAACAAGGACTCGTCGATTTAAAAAAATACAACTTAGTCGACGAGGATGTCTCAGATATACTCGCACGCATCGTCGTCTGTGAATCCATGGAGCGAGCCGTAGCAAATGCAGACTACGTGCAAGAAAACACCTCCGAAAGCATTGAGACCAAGCAAAAAGTATTCGGCGCACTGGATCTTTGCGCCCCCGGCCACTGTATTCTGGCTAGCTCTACTTCGACAATTCGGACTTCCTTATTCAGCGAACATCTTGCAAGACGTAATCGATGTCTCGTAGCTCATCCAGTGAACCCTCCTCACATTGTTCCGATCGTAGAGATATCGCCGGCGTCCTGGACTGATAGTACGGTAATCGAAAAAACATATGAGCTTCAAAAATCAGTGGGGCAAGTACCTATATTAGTTAAAAAAGAGGTCCCAGGTTTTATTTTAAATAGACTGCAAGCAGCTCTATTACGCGAAGCATGGCGCTTGATCGACGAAGACTACGTATCTGTTGAGGATTTAGACAAGACCGTGAAAGACGGTTTGGGACTTAGATGGTCTTTTATGGGACCATTTGAAACAATTGATCTAAACGCGCCCGGAGGGATCGCGGATTATGCCGCAAGATTTGGTAGCGCCTATGCACAGATGATGAGCGGGATACAGCATCCAACCTGGGATGGCGCCTTGCTAGAAAAAATTGAAACCCAAAGAAGAAATATTTTACCGTTCTCACGCCACAATGAAAAAGAATCATGGCGGGATCGACGATTGATGGAACTCATTGCCCACAAGAAAGCCCGGCGCCCGTCAGAAGAGGGCTAGATACCTTGATGTTTTGTGTTAACCTTTTTGACTTGATGCAAATAGGTGCGCTGAAAGAGAAAATTATCGTAAGTACGACTGAAAAAATAAACGTTTATCAATCGGTAATAAGAGGACCTTATCGTGGCTAAAAAAGTAATGATCACGTGTGCCGTAACTGGCTCGATTCACACGCCGTCAATGTCGCCCTACCTTCCTGTCACGCCGCAGGAAATAGCTGACGCCGCGGTTGGTGCTGCTAAGGCTGGGGCAGCCATCGTACACCTGCATGCCAGAGATCCAAAAGATGGTAAACCAACTCAAGATCCCGACATGTTTCGCAAATTTCTGCCGAAAATTTCGAATAGTTGCGACGTAGTCATCAATATCACTACGGGGGGCGCACCGACCATGAGTGTGGAAGAGAGACTCCAGCCTGCTCTGCAATTGAAACCAGAAGTCGCCTCTTTGAATATGGGTTCCATGAACTTCGGATTGTACGAGATGTTAGGTCGTTTTAAAGACTTTAAATACGACTGGGAGCGACCCTATCTGGAACAATCAGATGATCGAATTTTTAAGAACACTTTTAAGGATATTGCCTTTATTCTTGAGTCTTGTGGCAACAATAAAACCAGATTTGAAATCGAATGTTACGACATAGGTCATCTATACACGGCTGCACATTTTGTAGACCGCGGACTTATAAAGGCTCCGTTTCTTATTCAATCGGTCTTTGGGTTAAGAGGGGGGATCGGTCCGCATGCCGAAGATGTTATGCACATGAAACGCACGGCAGATCGCTTATTTGGTAATGATTATTTTTGGTCAGTGCTTGGTGCTGGTAGCAATCAGATGTATGTTGCTGCTCAATCAGCCGTAATGGGTGGAAATGTTCGCGTAGGCCTGGAAGATAGCTTATGGGGGGGCAAGGGAACCCTAGCACAATCTAACGCTGAACAAGTAACTAAAATCAAAAATATCATGGAAGAATTAGGATTGGAGACTGCAACGCCTAACGAAGCTCGGGATATGTTGCAACTAAAAGGTAAAGATCAAGTCAATTTCTAGTAGACGCGCTACTAGTGATTTAGAAAAATTTTATGGAAAACCTTCAAACCATTTACCGAAAGCAAGTTGTCACCTGGCTGGCGATATGTGGATTTTTGGTATTTTGCATGATTGTTGTTGGAGGGGCTACACGCCTAACACACTCTGGCTTATCCATTGTGGAGTGGGAGCCAATCGTTGGCACGATGCCACCAATTACTTCGTCAGACTGGAACCAGGTTTTTGATGAGTACAAGGGAAGTCCAGAATATCAATTGGTAAACTTTGGCATGTCACTTGATGAATTTAAAGTTATTTTCTGGTGGGAATACTTTCATCGACTCCTCGGACGACTCATTGGTCTCGTGTTTTTTGTGCCGTTTGCCTACTTCCTGATCCGGAGGCGTTTAAATTCCGATATAACAACTCGGTTAATTGGTATTTTTGCGCTCGGAGGACTTCAAGGAGCAATGGGATGGTATATGGTGGCAAGCGGACTCGTTGATGACCCCAACGTGAGTCAATACCGTTTAACTGCACATCTTGGTATTGCCTTTCTCATTTTTGGGGCAATTACGTGGACGACGTTATCAATCCTATATCCCTCAAGAGCTAATCTAAGTCCTCCTGTTAGAAATATGTATAAGTTCTCGATGATCGTGAACGGCGTTATTTTTCTAATGGTTTTATCTGGAGGCTTCGTAGCCGGATTGCGAGCCGGATTAATTTACAACACATTCCCGTTAATGGGCGATAACTTCATACCACCTGATTTATTTGTACTGACTCCTTTGTGGAGCAATTTTTTTGAAAACATGATCACCGTGCAATTTGATCACAGAATAATTGCTTACATTCTCGCTTTATTAATACCCATATTCTGGTTCAGATTACGACGTAGAGAGGTATTATCGCGCACAAAGAAGTTATCTTCTTTGCTTTTAGGATTACTCGTCATACAGATGACACTCGGAGTATCGACGCTCATGTTACATGTACCTACCGCGCTCGGAGTCGCCCATCAAGCTGTTGGATCTTTACTGTTCATTACAAGTCTCGCCGTCACGCAATCGATAGCGTCCCGCAGGGGGATGATTTAAACATGCGGGAGGTTTATCTCATAGGTAAACAAACAATAAGTAGCACAGTACAATACGAGGTTCATGATGAATGATGCGTACATTGTTACTGCTCTAAGAACAGCAGGCGGTAAGAAAGGTGGCCGTCTGTCTAACTGGCACCCCGTTGATCTCGGTGCACAGGTTATAAACGCTCTGCTTAATGACATTGACTGTCCACCGAGTGTCGTTGAAGATGTGATTTTTGGTAGCGTCAGTCAAATCGGCGAACAAGCAATGAATGTTGCGCGAAACATAGTTTTAGCGTCCGAACTACCTGAGTCTGTTCCTGCTACGAGCGTGGATCGACAATGTGGCTCATCGCAACAAGCGCTGCATTTTGCCGCACAAGCCGTCATGTCTGGAACGATGGATATAGTTATCGCGGGAGGCGTCGAGAGCATGACACGCACCCCGATGTTCTCAACCGTTTTGCTCCCTCAAAAAAATGGATTGGGGCATTACATGAGCCCAGAGCTTCAATTGCGCTATCCGAACATTGAATTCAGTCAATTCAAAGGCGCGGAAATGATGGCTAATCAGTACGCAATTTCAAAGGATGAGCTTGATGCCTATGCGCTAAACAGTCATCGACGAGCATCTGAGGCAGTTAATAAAAAAGCATTTGAAAAAGAAATTGTGCCCATTGCTATTAGGGATACCGAAGGCATTGTTACTGGAGAAACTCATAATATAGACGAAGGCGTTCGTTTTGATGCCAACCTAGAGAGCATAGCTGGGATAAAGCCAATTTTGGATGGAGGGTTACTTACTGCTGGAACGGCAAGTCAAATCTGCGATGGTGCGAGTGGACTTATTGTCTGTAACGAAAACGGACTGAAAATTTTGGGCGTCGAACCACTTGTTCGGATCAGCCATATGTCGGTGATCGGACATGATCCAGTTATCATGCTAGAAGCGCCAATTCCTGCAACCAAAAAAGCCCTGAAAAAAACCGATATGACGATCGATAGCATTGACTTATTTGAAGTAAATGAAGCATTCGCATCGGTCCCAGTAGCTTGGTCAAAAGCGCTACATGTGGAGCATCACAAAGTCAATGTTAATGGTGGCGCAATAGCTCTAGGTCACCCTCTAGGAAGCTCTGGGACTAAACTTGCCACAACGCTCATCCATAGCCTTCGAACTCGGCATAAGAAACTAGGACTTCAAACCATGTGTGAAGGCGGCGGAATGGCTAACGTTACCATTTTCGAGAACTGCCAGCTTTAAATAAACTCAAACAAGATGACATATGAATTCCAACCAGCGTGGCTAGATGAAGAGTTAACGGCATATCAACAGACTGTTGAGCGATTCTTAGATGCGGAAATGGTGCCTAACGATGAATCATCGAGAGAGCGCGGACATGTCGGACATGAAATCTGGCGAAAAGCTGGGAAGGTGGGCATTCTATGCACAGATATTCCGATGGAATACGGTGGGGGTGATGGTGACTTCAGGCATGAAGCTATTCTCCACGAATCAATGGGACACCGTGGACTCACAGGAATGAGCCCAAGCGTTCACAGCATCGTCGCACACTATTTTCTTAATCACGGAACCGAAGAGCAAAAACGATATTATCTTCCAAAATTAGCTAGAGGCGAATTGGTTGGCGCAATTGCCATGAGTGAACCAGACGCGGGTTCTGACCTAAGAGGCATTCGCACTAGGGCAACCTTGTGCGACGATAAATTTAAGCTGAACGGATCAAAAACATTTATTACAAACGGTTATTTAGCTGAAGTTGTTCTAGTGTTTGCCAGAATGGATACGCCCGAAGATAACGGTAGATTTTCTGTATTCATTGTCGAGCCCAAGAAACACCAAGGATATTCAGTTGGTAGCCGGCTCAAAAAGATTGGACTAAAAGCACAGGATACTTCAGAGCTTTTTTTTCAAGATATTAACTTAAGTAATAAGGATATTTTGGGTGGTAATTCCGGTCAGGGGCTATACCAGCTCATGGCGGACCTACCCTACGAACGCTTATTAATCGCGGATATGGCTTTAGGTGCGATGGAAGGCGCCTATCGAACGACAGTTGAGTACGTTAGAAATCGATTGGTTTTCGGCAAACCACTGATCGAAAAACAAAATACACGTTTCATTCTAGCCGAAATGGTCACTACCATCAAAGTAGCCCGGGCCTTCATTGATGATTGTATAAAAAAGATACTTTCTGGAAACTTAGATACAGAAACTGCTTCGGCAGCAAAATTATGGATGGCTCAACAACAAAATCTGCTGATTGATAATTGTGTTCAGCTTCATGGGGGCTATGGATTCATGGATGAATATCTCGTTGGTCGAATGTTCTCTGATGCCCGTGTTCAACGGATCTATGGTGGCACTGATGAGATTATGAAAGAGATTATCAGCCGGAAGCTGTAAATATTGAATCTTGAAATTTCCGGGAACCTTAATATCTCTACTCAGTCTAGTACTATGTAGCGTCGCTTCTCGACTCCGGCGGCGTTTACATTCCCCTATATCCTCATCATTTTTTATGAGGATTTTACAGGCACCTCTGGGTGCCTTTTTTTTGTGCTAATTGTTTCTTCTCGCAGACAAACTTTAATGTGACTAAAACTGTGGCCTGAAGCTAGAGATCTCCTCCGCTAACTGGATGCAACGGTCTTGTCGATTTATCCTCATAAAACGGCATCATCGCATCGGTCAACTTTTCTAGCTCCTCCATTCGTTTTATTGGTGCGGGATGCGTCGACAGAAAGTCAAAACGAGAATCTTTCTGTCCACTTTCATCAGCCATCTTCGTCCATAATGTAACCGCAGCCCTGGGATCAAATCCTGCTTTAGCTGCAATTTCAATACCCACCCGATCACTCTCCCTCTCTGCCGTCCGACTATTCGGCAGCTCAAGTGCTACGATTGCTGCGAGCGCAGTTCCTTGGACTGCAACACCCCCATACTTTTCGTCTTGTAGCGCAATCGACATAGCTGTAATCCCGAGTTGCATCGCGAGAGCACGGGACATGCGCTCCTGAGTATGCGCCAAAAGCGCGTGTGAAATTTCATGAGCCATCACTTGCGCAATTTCATCATCGGTTGCTTCCAATTTTGTAATAAGCCCAGAATATATGGCCATTTTTCCACCCGCCATAGCCCAAGCGTTAACCACTTCAGGCTGATCAATTACCTGTACCGACCAATTCCACCCACTAGAATCGGGACGATAGAGAACCGCCTGAGCGACTAAACGTTCAGTAATATTTTTCACTCTCTCTAGCATCACGGGATCAGTATTCAGTTTCCCATCTTTCTTGATAGGAGTAAGCATCGCTTTATATGCTTTATTCGACTCACTGATCGCCATATCTTCAGGTATCAGCATAAATTGTGAGCGACCTGAGATCTGGTTAGATTTACATCCAATCAAAACAAAACAAATGAGTACCGTAGAAATTATTTTTTTCAAAATTTATTCCAATAAAAGATTAAGACACGTTACATTCTAGCCATGTAAACGACTGTGCTTTGGCACCTTCGCCATTAAATATTCAGCCTGATCATGCAATATTTTTCTATTTTGTAAAACTAAATGCTCATACCTATTAGGAATATAAGGCAAAAACAATAAGGGCATTTTCGCCTGATCAGGATTTCGTCCGCCTTTTCGAATATTACAAGGTCGGCAAGAGGTAACCACGTTCATCCATTTATCCTCGCCACCCGTATGGACAGGAATAATGTGATCACGAGAAAGATCTCTTTCACGAAATCGATCGCCACAATACGCACACACCTTTCGATCCCGGGAAAATAAAGCACTATTTGTCAGCGAGGGATGCGGATTCCCTGTAAATCTATCAACAGCCCCTTTGATTGCAATGATACTTTGCGTCTGGATTTGTGACCGTTCTCCAGTTAAACGCGAAACACCGCCACGAAATGTAGCTAACGCATCTCCTAACGACCAAGCTACCATACCTCGCGCGTGATAAGTAATCGCGCTCTCTACATTAAGCCAACGACTGGGCACGCCAGTTGCGTCAAGTGCTAATACAAATGCCACGCTTTGCCTCCAGAGTAATGGACGAAATTCACATGTCGAGAACTAGCAACCAGAAAGAGCGGAGGGAGCTCCCGCGTAAGAATAACGAGTATAAAGCGTACTACATTTAAAGAAAAGTCCTGTCACTAAACTTTCACGAAACTCACCTTTTGAATCGATATTGCCCCGACCGGACACACCGCCTCACATTGACCGCAACGGATACATTTATCCTGATCAATCCATAATTGATTGTAGTAAAGAGAGTCCGACTTTCCTTTCTGTAACTGTTTATATTTGACGACTGACCCGTCATCACTAAGTTCTAAGTCTGAAACAGGCAGAATGCAACCTTCGGTGGGCTTCACCTTGATGCATTCATCACACAGCACGCAGAGCCTATTATCGATCTCAAATTTGTAATGACACAAATAACAACGTTTTGCGGCTTGATCTGTTGACGCTTGATCATAACCAAGTTCTACCTCTTTGTTATCTACTCGCTGCTTCGTATCAATAACAGGCACGGCTTGAATGGGTATCACGTTCATTTCCTGAGTTCTAGGAAACTGGCCTCCCGTGAAATCAGTACCAAACCGTTTTTCCTCAATTTTAACTTTATGTTCAGAAAGACTACTTCTAGTTAAGAATCGGGTTACTCGCAAAGCGGCCTTGCGTCCATGGGCAATCGCATCAATTAGAGTCGTTGCACCAGTAGCAAAATCTCCTGCCACAAAGACTTTTGGATGACGCGTATTAAATTCGTCCTCGACCAAAACTCTTGATTGACCATGCATAATCAGTTTACCAATTTGACCCGACACCCAGTGGGTTTCTGCTATTTGTCCGGTAGCCAATATCACGCTGTCAGTATCAATATCAATTGAACTACCTTCTTCAGTCTGTACCACTGGTCTCCCGTCTTCAACGTTGATAACAGTTTTGAGAAATTCAGCTTGTTGTACAGATACCTCACCGAAAAATTGATGAGGTGCCTGAAAGTATTTCATTGTTCCATTCTCATTTAATAATTCTTGGACCTCTCCAGGCAAAACAACCATATCCTGTGGACCACGACGATAATAGACAGTTGTATCTGCTCCCAACCGCACAGCCGTTCGAGCGCAATCCATCGCCGTGTACCCACCACCGATTACCGTAACTTTCGACCCTATATGTCTTCGCCCTTGCTCGTTCACCTCCATCAGAAAGCGAAGACCATGTTCAATCCCAGGTAGATCATCTCCTGGCACATGTAAACGATTACCGCTTAAAGTGCCAGCAGCTAATACGACCGCATCATAAGACTCAACCAGACTATCGAGACTCTCATCATCACCAATAGACACACCGCATTTTAGGTCAATACCTAAAGACAAGACTTGGTCAATTTCCAACTCAATCACATCTCTAGGCAGTCGAAATGACGGTATTCCTTGCACCATCATCCCGCCTGGACGATGATGTTTTTCATAAACGACTACTTTATGTCCGTCAAGAGCAAGGTCGCGTGCAGTTGCAAGCCCCGCAACCCCAGCCCCAATAACTGCAATACGATGACCGCTGGAAGGTTTTATTTTAGGCAACGTTCTAAGAACGCCACCCAAGTCATGCGATGATCGCTTTAGCGAACAAATCGCGACCGAGTCTCCGTTACTAGGCCGACCGTGCCGACACGCATCTTCGCAGGGTCGAGCACAAACTCGGCCAAGAACCCCTGGAAATATATTATCTCTAAAGTTGATTGTATAGGCCTCGTCTAGTCTCCCATGATTAATGGCTTCTATGTAGCCAGGAATATCCGTACCAGCAGGGCAAGCCACCTGACAAGGTATATTTGTCTCAACCCACGTGATGTCTCTAAGATTACTGCTCAATCCCTCAGACTGAGTAAGGGCCGTTATGGTTTGCGACTTCATATCAGAGATATCCTGCGCCGTTACGCGCGAAAATATTTAGCACTAGAACAATCCAACAACTTTGCCATCTGGGCTCAGATCAATACGGTTAGCAGCTGGCACTTTTGGCAAACCAGGCATTGTCATAATATCACCGCATACCACCACAACAAACCCGGCACCTGCGGACAATCGAATCTCACGGACAGTTAGCGTATGTCCGATCGGCGCACCCTTTAAGCTCGGGTCGCTAGAAAACGAATATTGCGTTTTTGCAATACATACAGGAAGATTACCGTGACCTTCTTTTTCTAGTTCAACAAGTCTATTTTTTGCCCTCGTATCCAGTTTTACTTCAGAAGCACCATAGATTTTCTTGGCAACTGATTCAATTTTTTGTTCCAAACTGTCCTTATCTTCATAAGCAAAAGTAAGGTCTGCAGTCTCCTGATCAATCAGCTCTATAACTTTATGTGCCAGTGCTTGCGCGCCCGCACCGCCCTCAGCCCAATGTTTCGCGACAACCACTGAAACACCAAGCACATTACAAAGCTCCTGTAGACGCTCGATTTCCATCTCAGTGTCATGAGTAAAGTGATTGATAGAGACTACACATGGAAGGTTAAAAACATTCCTCATATTATTGACGTGACGCTCGAGGTTTGCGAAGCCCCTTTCTAACGCTGATACATTTTCATGATTAAGCTCAGATAAAGACTGTCCACCATGGAATTTTAGAGCTCTAATCGTCGCAACAAGTACAACAACATCAGGCCTTAATCCAGACTTCCTGCACTTGATATCAATAAATTTTTCTGCGCCTAAATCGGCGCCAAATCCGGCCTCTGTAACGACATAATCTGCAAGTTTCAGTGATGTTCGGGTGGCTATAACCGAATTACAGCCATGGGCAATATTCGCGAACGGTCCCCCGTGAATAATCGCGGGATTATTCTCCAGCGTTTGCACTAAATTCGGCTTGACCGCATCCTTAAGTAACACGGCCATCGCCCCGTGAGCGTCTAGCTCAGAAGCTAAGACCGGCACTTTATCCCGTGTATATGCCACAACAATGCGGCCCAACCGCTCCTTGAGATCCTCCATTGAGTCGGCCAAACATAAAATAGCCATAACTTCAGATGCCACAACAATATCGAAACCATCGTCACGTGGGTAACCATTGCCTGGTCCCCCAAGAGAAACAACGATCGAGCGAAGCGCTCGATCGTTCATGTCAACAACACGTCGCCAAGCTATGCGACGCACATCAATGCTTAACGCATTACCATGATGAATATGATTATCAAGCATTGCAGCCAATAGATTATTAGCCAGCTGAATAGCATTGAAATCACCCGTAAAATGAAGGTTGATATCTTCCATGGGCACTATTTGCGCCAATCCCCCACCGGCAGCCCCACCTTTCATGCCAAAAACAGGGCCTAAACTTGGCTCCCTAAGACAAATAAGCGCATTCTTACCGATTGAATTGAGCGCATCTCCAAGACCCACTGTTGTTGTAGTCTTACCCTCGCCCGCCGGAGTAGGACTGATAGCAGTAACCAAAATCAACTTGCCATCGGCTTTACCCCCTAAACTACCCACAAACTCATTTGTCAATTTGGCCTTGTAATGGCCGTAAGGCTCAATATGCTCCTCGGGAATACCCAACCGCTCAATGGCAATCTCCGTGATACGTTTTAATTCTGCCTGTTGGGCAATCTCTATATCAGTCTTCATAGTTCTTACTCTTTCACGAACCTCAAGGTCATACGGTCTGACTCTCCAATAGCTGAAATCGCAGCTTTTTCCTCATCCGCAACATTTCTCAGATTAGGCAATAAATTCCAAACACCCCCAGGATGATCTGTCGTATCTTTCGGGTTCGCATTAATTTCGGATGAGGCATCAAGCCGAAAGCCCGCATCTTCTGCCATTTGCACAACATATTCAACCGTCATATAACCGCTACGAATCTGCTCGTCCAATGGCGTTCCGGGTTTAGCTCTATGTTCTACGAGACCCATAACACCACCCGGCTTGAGCGCACTAGCAAATCCAGAAAACATCGACTCGGCAGTACCCGCTTTTGCCCAGTTATGCACGTTTCTAAAAGTCAAAACCATGTCAACGGGACCATCTGGTGCCAAGTCAGGTTGCATTGGATCAAAGTGAATCCATTTGAGGTTATTGTAGACATCTGGATTTAGGGCCATCTTTTCCTTAAAAGCCTTCTCGACTCTAACGAAGTACGGATTGATGTCATCATGCAGAGTATAGGACGTGTAATAATACTGCCCTGCATCCCGAAACAGAGGCGCCAATATCTCCGCGTACCAGCCAAATCCAGGCGTAATCTCAACTACCGATTGCTCAGTAGAAAGACCGAAGAATAGCAAGGTTTCTTTGGGATTTCGAAATGAATCACGCTCAACATAAGCCGGGGTCCGGTGCTCCCCAACCAAAGCTTCATCAATGAGCTCCCCGACATCGGCGCTACCGCAGCCCGACAAGAGCAGCGCGGCAAAAAGAGAAGTAAAAAAAGATCTAGAAAACTTTGTGTCAATCATGAGTGTCCTCCTAGTTGGTAGTACAACGATAGTACTACGAACGCCTTAAATTTTCATGACAGCGCAAATACTAAATTTCTTGCATTAGACTGAATTTCGCCCCTCAAGCATTCCCTCGTCGATAATAAAATTAGAGATCTCATCTAAACCTTTTTTTAATTTTAGGTTGCTGAAAATAAAAGGCTTCTCTCCACGCATTCGACCTGCGTCTCGCTCCATCACTTCCAGTGAAGCGCCGACTAAGTGCGCTAAATCAATCTTGTTTATGATTAATAAATCCGATTTGGTAATGCCTGGACCACCTTTCCTGGGTATTTTCTCGCCGGCTGAGACATCGATGACATAAATTGTCAAATCAGATAATTCGGGTGAAAATGTCGCCGCCAAATTGTCGCCACCGCTTTCAATGAATATAACATCTAAATCAAAGCGCTTACTCAAGCGCCCCACAGCCTCAAGATTAATCGATGCGTCTTCACGGATCGCCGTATGCGGACAACCACCCGTTTCAACACCCATAATTCTTTCCGGAGTGAGTGCCTCATTGCGTACTAAAAAATCGGCGTCTTCGCGCGTATATATATCATTGGTAACCACCGCCACTTCATAGCGCTCCCTCATGATTTGACATAAGGCTAAAGTTAACGCCGTCTTACCTGATCCAACTGGACCACCAATACCCACTCTAAGAGGAGAAGAGGACATAGTTTAACTCCTGAATATAATTATTTATTTTTCACGATCTGAATAATCTTGAATACTGTGTTTCATGTTTTGAACTAGAAATTGCCTGTAGCGGAGAAAAATTTGACCAACTATCAACAGTAATTTCCATCGACCGACTGACACTTTCATTGCCCAAAGGGATAAGTCTGTTTAATAATCGTTGCCCTCCGCTCTGCCCAAGCGGTACCGCTTTAATTCCCACGAGGATCTGGTTTTCGATAAAAGACCAAACGTGACTTGTTAGCATGTCCTCAACAGACAAACCAGTTTTAAAACTACAAAAGGAAAACCCAGTGACAAAAGCAAAATCATCTAATTGCAATAAGAATCCCGTTGAGCCATCAGATTCAAGATCCATCTCTTTGATGATCGCCTTAAGAGCATGTCCCATCTGAAGTGTTTCTTTTTGAACCTCACATGTCTCTCTAGACGTTAAATAATCTCTATTCAGCACCTCAACAGACCTATAATCGGCACTAAGCCATGCTTCATACATTTCTCGCAAAATAGGCAGTTCATAGTTCACGTAAGGACCATGCAGAATAGAGGCAATCCACTGATAGACAGTATCCTCATCATGGATACGTTGTGTATCCACTAACCATTCCATACCCTGGGAATAGCTGAAGGCTCCCGTTGGCAATGATTGGCTAGAGAGTCTAAGGATGTTCATCATATTATTTTTCTTTGTCATGCGAATATCAACCGGCCCCTTTAGAAAACTCATGAATAATTGGACCACGTCCGTGTTCGGACCCATGACTATGTCCGCCTCCATACGCTCCGTTCTCAGGGTGAAATGGAGCGCTCACAGCCTGTGTTTTGGCACCTAAGCCTTCGACCATATCTTTTAAGACCTCATCATATCCAATACGTAGACAATCATCATCAATCTCTAACGACACGTGGCGGTTTCCGATGTGGTAAGCCAGCTGAGCTAAGGATCGCGCTGATCCTTGCGTGATATGTAATAAAGACTCATCTTGAGCGAGCACGCGGACTACTCTTCCGTCTTCACTTACTAGATAATCGCCGTCAGATAGTATCGTGCCTCGCTCTAAAAAAATCCCAACCTCTTCACCATCAGCACTGACCGTCTTAAGCCGACATTTTTTTCGCAGATCAAAGGGCAGTGAGATTTCAACGTCGAACTTTGAAGGCTTGTCTATCCGCTTTTTAATTAACAACATAATTTAAAACAAGAAATACCGCTGAGCCATGGGCAACTCAGTAGCTGGCTCGCAAGTTAACAACTTACCATCTGCATAAACATGATAATTCTGCGGATCTACCTCTATTTTTGGCTGAAGCGTATTCAGAATCATCGACGAC
Source organism: Betaproteobacteria bacterium TMED22 (assembly GCA_002167745.1). Classification (GTDB taxonomy): domain Bacteria; phylum Pseudomonadota; class Gammaproteobacteria; order Burkholderiales; family Eutrophovitaceae; genus Eutrophovita. The sequence continues at coordinate 26,220 of NHCB01000003.1, read as the reverse complement.
TTGGAGATGGTTCTCGTATTGCTTACAGCCACAAGCTGCTTTTGTAAGCCTAAATTGACCCGCACATTCGATTCAATAGCCGCTTGGGAAGTAAAGGTTACTGATGATTGAGTCAACGAACCACCATAAGCACCAAACATATACCGGTAATGGACTGGCTGAGGTGTCGGAATGGATGCATTTGGATCTCCCATAAGAGACATAGCAATCACTCCCCCTTTTACGATCATGGAGGGTTTGACGCCGAAAAAGGCGGGTCTCCAAAGCACGATGTCAGCGAGCTTCCCTACTTCTATCGACCCAACCTCATTAGCCATACCATGCGTAATAGCAGGGTTGATTGTATATTTCGCCACATAGCGCTTAACACGATAATTGTCAGAGCGGTCAGAATCCTCTGGAAGAGGCCCTCGCTGAACCTTCATTTTATGAGCAGTCTGCCAGGTACGAGAAATCACTTCGCCCACGCGACCCATCGCTTGCGAATCACTAGCTATCATGCTGAAGGCACCGATATCGTGCAATACGTCTTCAGCTGCAATTGTTTCGCGACGGATTCTCGATTCCGCAAAAGCCACATCCTCAGCTATTGACGAGTCTAGATGGTGGCATACCATCAACATATCTAAATGTTCATCTATTGTATTGACCGTGTAAGGCCTTGTGGGATTCGTAGAAGACGGCAAAACGTTCGAAAAACCACATGCTTTTATGATGTCTGGTGCATGTCCTCCTCCAGCACCTTCCGTATGGTAAGTGTGAATTACTCGATCTTTAAACGCCGCGAGCGTATCCTCCACAAATCCAGATTCGTTCAAAGTGTCTGTGTGAATTGCAACTTGAATATCTGCAGATTCCGCCACGGTCAAACAATTATCAATAGCAGCTGGCGTAGTACCCCAGTCCTCATGCAATTTTAAACCCATAGCACCGGCCGCCACTTGCTCCTCGAGCGGCAATGGCAAACTTGCATTACCTTTGCCCATGAAACCCAAATTCATAGGAAACGCATCAGCCGATTCAAGCATACGGGATATATGCCAAGGACCGGGCGTACAAGTCGTCGCATTTGTTCCTGTTGCAGGACCGGTCCCACCGCCGAGCATAGTTGTAATTCCTGAAGAGAGCGCCTCTTCAATTTGCTGAGGACAGATGAAATGAATATGTGCGTCTATTCCTCCAGCTGTGACGATGGAACCCTCTCCGGCAATAATTTCCGTTGCAGCCCCAATAATAATATCGACACCAGGTTGCACATCCGGATTACCCGCCTTACCAATGCCAGCAATACGACCATCCTTAATTGCAATATCAGCTTTAATAATTCCGCTGTGATCCACAATTAAAGCATTTGTAATGACGGTATCAGGCACTGCATGAGCTGGCCTTTGACTTTGACCCATACCATCCCGAATGACTTTCCCACCGCCAAATTTAACTTCTTCTCCAGGAATCGTTTTGTCTTCCTCAACCTCAATCCACAGCTCAGTATCGGCCAAGCGCACGCGATCACCCACCGTTGGGCCAAACATCTCAGCGTAAGCACGCCGATCGATCTTGTTGGTCATGTGACGTCTCCCATTATTAACCCTCTAAACCCAAACACTCGTCGATCACCATCAATCGCCACCAGTTCAATAGTTCGCTTTTGCCCAGGCTCAAATCGCACAGCCGTACCCGCCGCGACATTTAGGCGAAATCCTTTAGTCTGTTCACGATCGAATTCAAGCGCCTCGTTAGTCTCATAGAAGTGATAATGCGAACCCACCTGTATCGGTCGATCTCCCGCATTACAAACAACGACTGTCAGTAAAGTCCTATTTGAGTTGATTTCGATGTCTCCATCTTCCGTCACAATTTCTCCTGGTATCACTTTAAACTCCTCAAACAATCGGTTGGTGAACAGTCACTAGCTTCGTACCATCTGGAAATGTCGCCTCGACTTGAATTTCTGGAATCATCTCGGCAATCCCATCCATTACTTGGTCGCGCCTCAACAAAGTTGCACCATACGACATCAAATCCGCTACTGTCCTACCCTCTCTCGCACCTTCCATAATTTCAGCACTTATATACGCTATAGCTTCAGGATAATTGAGAAGCAGTCCTTTTTTAAGACGTCTCTCTGCCAACAAACTCGCTGCAAAAATCAATAACTTATCTTTCTCTCTTGGTGTCAAATCCATAACATCCTCTCATCCAATTATTTCGAATATTAAGTATTCCAAATTCTGGGCTTTACCGCAGCATGCGACGAATACACCGAACGCAAGCGTGCCCATAGGCGTGTAAACACTTGTCGTCCATGTTCAATATCTTCTCCCACCCATCGCGCTACAAGCAGGTCCTTCAGCCATGTTAGGGCGCAGTGCGTCTCCTCAGCGGCGATTTCCCTCAAATCATCAATCAGAGATTCATCTTGCTGCAACCCGACAATAAACATCGTTCCGAAGCTAGAAAATCCATCCAATATTCCAGGCCCATCCAATAACTGATCAGGGCTGAATAACGTCCGCTCTATGAATACCGGCAATCCATCAATTAAGATCCTAGTCTTTTGCTTTAATCGACCTTCAATAAATGGAGCATGGTCGATATGACGACCTAAGGAGAAAAAATCCCAACCAACATAAATACCACCAGCTTCGATATTGATGTCCGTTCCGATGTCAACTAAACATTTATTAAAAATAATATTTTCTTGTGGTAGCCACTCACAGATGCTATCCGCCTTCAAATTTAGCGAAATAAGTTGTTTGGAGGGACGCTCGAAACTCTCGTACCATTTAGTTGCACCAGGATTAATGAGCTGAACACACGCGCCTTTTTCGACGTCGCAATTAATCCTTAATTCATCACCGCCCGCTATGCCGCCTGGCGGATGAATGATTAAAACCTGACATATTTGTGGACCCTCAGGATATAAGGCTTTTTGGACAACAAGTGGCCCTTCATGCCGATTACGAGACATAACGGTTTTATCATCCCGCAAATCGAAACCAAGATCTAATTCTCCGAGCCAGGAATATGATGGACTATCGAATAATCTCATACCGCGAGATATTGCCGAACATTATCATCGTCCATAGATGCACCTAGACCTGATTTAATCACTTCACCCCGCTGTAAAACAAGGTAATGATCTGCTAAATCTTTCGCGAAGTCGTAGTATTGCTCAACCAATAAAATAGCCATATCACCACGTGCTGCAAGAGACCTAATTGCATTACCTATATCTTTAATAATCGATGGTTGAATTCCCTCAGTCGGTTCATCAAGAACTAGGAGGCTGGGAGACATGGCGAGTGCACGACCAATTGCTAACTGCTGCTGTTGACCTCCAGATAAATCACCTCCTCTGCGATGAAGCATCTCTTTCAAAACGGGAAACATAATAAATATTTCGTGAGGCAAATCAGATACCGCTCCCCCAGACTTCGTCGCAAGCCCCATTAATAAATTCTCTTCCACCGTTAATCGAGAAAAAATCTCACGACCCTGAGGCACATAACCAACTCCGGACCGAGCACGCGCGTGAGAAGGCTGAGCTGTCAGATCTACCCCATTAATGGATATCGTTCCACTCTCAGTTTCCAAAACACCCATCAAACACTTAAGTAACGTTGTTTTTCCAACACCATTTCGGCCTAACACCGTTGTAACAGCGCCAGCTGGCGCGGTAAAACTCACATTACGCAACGTGTGGCTAGAGCCATAAAACTGATTAATATCTTTTACTTCTAACATGATCTAACGCCCCAGATACACTTCAATCACACGCTCGTTCGAATGAACATCTTCCATACAACCTTCAGCTAAAACTGAGCCTTCATGCAAAACGGTAACTGTCGATGCGATCTCTGCAACAAATTCCATATCATGCTCTACTACAACTAGCGAGCGATCACCGGCAAGAGATTTAAACAACTTTGCTGTTTTCTCAGTTTCATCATCAGTCATTCCAGCAACAGGCTCATCTAATAATAAGAGTTGCGGCTCTTGCATCAGTAACATGCCAATTTCAAGCCATTGCTTCTGACCATGAGACAGGAGACCCGCCAGACGATCTGCCTGATCCACTAAATCTATGATTTCCATCGTTTCGGTAATCTTCTGGATTTGTGATTGCTTCCTCTTCGAAAAGAGATTTTTCAAAACACTCTTATCGTACTTCATTGCTAACTCTAAATTTTCAAAGACTGTGTGGTTCTCGAACACAGTGGGTTTTTGGAATTTACGGCCAATTCCCACCGAGGCAATTTGCGGCTCATTCATCCGACTTAAATCAATTGACTGACCAAAAAATACGGTTCCCGAATCAGGCTTTGTCTTGCCAGTTATCACGTCCATCATCGTAGTTTTTCCAGCACCATTAGGTCCGATAATACATCTGAGCTCACCCGCATCAACCGTTAAACACAGACCATTGAGCGCTTTAAAGCCATCGAAACTCACTGAAATATCTTCAAGATATAAGATTGGTCCATGCGATATATCTACCTCTGGTTTCGTGACGTGGCCGATCGTACTTCGCCCAATGGGGTTTTTAATGCCTAACATTTCTTGCATGTGATTAACTTTCTATTCCTGATTTTGTGAATTTACGTTTCAACTTATTTATTAAGCCTACAATACCGAAGGGCAAACATAAGGTTACAAAAATAAAAAGTAACCCCAGAAAAAACAACCAATATTCGGGAAAAGCTTGCGTAAAGAAGCTCTTCGCTCCGTTAACAGACGCCGCCCCAATTATCGGTCCGACAATAGTCCCTCTCCCTCCGACCGCTACCCACACCGCAATCTCAATTGAATTTGCTGGGGACATCTCACTCGGATTAATAATACCAACTTGAGGCACATATAGCGCTCCAGCGACCCCACAGATGACGGCGGACAAGGTCCAAATGAAGAGTTTGTAGCGAATCGGGTCATAACCACAGAACATCAAACGTGACTCGGAATCTCGAACTGCTGTCAATATTCGTCCAAACTTAGACTTAATTAATACCCGAGACAGGACTAACACGAGCAACAGGAAGAAGGCACTGAGCCCGAATAACGCCGCTCTCATGGTCGGATCGGTAATGGAGTACCCAAGAATCCGCTTAAAATCAGTGAATCCATTATTCCCACCAAACCCGGTTTCGTTACGAAAGAATAACAACATAAAAGCGAATGTAAGGGCTTGAGTAATGATAGAAAAATAAACTCCCTTAATTCTAGATCGGAACGCAAAATATCCAAAAACAAAAGCTAAGACACCGGGCACTAACAACACCAGAATTATTGCCCATAAAAAGCTCTCAGTACCCATCCAATGCAACGGGTATTCTTTCCAATCAAGAAAAACCATAAAGTCAGGCAAAAGACTTTGGTACTGACCATCACGACCAATTTGTCGCATCAGATACATACCAAAACAATATCCTCCTAACGCAAAAAATAATCCCTGTCCTAAAGACAATATCCCCGCGTAGCCCCAAATCAAGTTCATTGCCACGGCAACGATGCAATAACACATAATCTTGCCAATTAATGTCACTGTATAAGAAGATATATGGAAACTACTGCCGTCTGGCACTGCCAGGTATAGAGAAGGAACAACGATAAGGGTGAGCAGAGCGAATGTTATCAACCCAATCCAACCAAGCGTTGAGAATAACGGTTCAATTTTCGGTTGGTACTGCATTTAGTCCTCCACAAAGCGGCCTTTGAGGGCGAACAAACCCTGAGGACGTTTTTGAATAACAGCGATGATAAATACAAGGATAATTATCTTGGTAAGAACTGCGCCAACGCCTGGCTCAATGAGCTTAGAGAAAGCTCCGAGACCAAGAGCCGCATAGACCGTTCCGGCTAACTGGCCAACACCACCGAGAACTACCACCATAAATGAATCAATTATGTAAGCCTGGCCAAGATCTGGACCTACGTTTCCTATTTGAGATAGAGCAACCCCCGCCAAGCCCGCGATCCCGGACCCTAGTCCGAAGGCAAGCATGTCAACTTTCGCAGTATTCACGCCAACACACGCCGCCATACTTCTATTCTGTGTCACACTACGAATAAACAAACCTAATCTGGTCTGACTAATAACCAACCAAATCCCAACAAGCACTAAAACAGCAAAGACAATGATCGCTATCCGATTAAACGGCATAACAACATTCCATAATTCAACTCCACCCGACAACCAATTAGGATTTGATACCTCAACGTTTTGTGCTCCAAAGATCTGCCGGACCAATTGGATAAGAAAAAGACTGATACCCCAGGTGGCTAATAACGTTTCAAGCGGGCGACCGTACAACCAACGAATCACAGTGCGCTCAAGTATCACCCCAATAATCGCTGAGCAAAGAAATGCCATTGGAATAGCCGCTAGAACATAAAAATCAAAATGATTCGGCAAATAGGCAACAAATAGTTGCTGGGTAACATACGTTGCATAGGCACCAATCATCAACATCTCGCCATGAGCAAGGTTAATAACACCCAGCAGCCCATATGTGATGGCAAGCCCCATAGCGGCTAGTAATAAAATACTACCTAGTGATAGACCGCTAAATAAACGACCAAAATAGTCAATAAATGTAAGCTTTCGATCAATCGAAGCAACAGCAGACTCGATGGCAACGCGAACCTCGGCAGAATCTTCCTGATATACACCCAACTCATTTTTTTCTAACTTTGCCGCAAGTAATTCACGAATACGTCGTTCATTGCTTGAGTTTAAATAATTAACTGCGTCTATACGCTGTTGAGCATCAGCAGCATCTAATAAAATAACTGACTGACTCTCTTTTAGAATCTTTATGATTTCTTGATCTGTTTCCTGAGCAAGCGCCTTATTTAAAATACTCAGTAACGATGGCGATAAATTGTCTTGTAACGACTTAGCCGAAGTAAGCCGTATCTCTCTATCCTCTGATAACAACTGCAATACTCCGACTGCACGCTCAAGCTGTGACCGCATCCGATTGTTTACGATAACCGTGTCGTACATATCCGGCTGCGGATCAAGTACCTCTAAGGTGATAGCATCAATAACATCCCAGTCCTCATTTTCTAAAACAATTTGGCCGGCATCCGTAACCATAACTTCGCTCTTTTGAAGATTCTCCAAAAGCCTAAGAGCATCTGCATCCCCTATTGCTGCGATCTCCTCTATCGCCCTCAATCGCTCCATCGCTGTCTCAGACGCCAAACCAGAGATATCCGTCCGATCAAGCGCCTTACCAACTATTGGAAAAACAAGCGTAAAGCAACTCAAAATAAATAATAATGCGTTTCGTTTGTTCTTAAACATACTCACGTCAATTTAACAATTAAAGGCCTGTACTTGGAGCAAGAACAGGCCTTTAATGTGTTTTATTTAGACTGATAAATTAAATAAATTCATACCAGTCAGAGGAGGATTTATTACAATCCTTGCTTACTTTCGTTACCAGTAATGAATGGACTCCATGGCTGCGCTCTAATTGGCCCTTTAGTTCTCCAAACCACCTGGAACTGACCATTGGGAAGGATCTCACCAATCATGACTGGCTTGTGAAGATGGTGATTTGTCTCATCCATTTTGAGTGTAAAACCAGACGGTGACTTAAATGTTTGGCCGCCCATCGCATCACGTACTGCATCTACATCGGTCGTACCAGCCTGCTCGACGGCCTGAGCCCACATTTTAATTCCTACGTAGGTTGCTTCCATCGGATCATTAGTAACCACCGTATCTAGGTTAGGAACGCCATTTTTCTTAGCCCAGACTTTATACATTTTAGTAAATGCTTTGTTCTGCTTACCTTTGACTGACATAAAATAGTTCCACGCAGCCAAGTGTCCTAGTAATGGCTTAGTGTCAATACCACGAAGCTCTTCCTCACCAACAGAAAATGCTACAACTGGAACATCAGTTGCTTTCAAGCCCGCATTACCTAACTCTTTATAGAAAGGAACATTAGAGTCACCATTAATAGTAGAAACTACAGCCGTTTTTCCTCCAGCTGAGAATTTCTTAATGTTAGCCACGATGGTTTGATAATCGCTATGACCAAAAGGCGTATAGACCTCTTCGATATCTGATTCTTTAACACCTTTAGAAATCAAGAAAGCTCGTAGAATTTTATTGGTTGTTCGTGGGTAGACATAGTCGGTTCCCAGAAGGTACCAACGCTTAGCTGCACCACCCTCTTCACTCATAAGGTATTCAACAGCAGGTATGGCTTGTTGATTAGGCGCCGCTCCCGTGTAGAAAACATTTTGTGATAACTCTTCACCTTCGTACTGAACGGGATAGAACAGAAGATTATTTAATTCTTCGAAAACCGGCAGCACCGACTTTCTTGAAACAGAAGTCCAACATCCAAATACGACGTCAACCTCATCTTGAGTAATTAATTGTCGTGCTTTCTCAGCAAACAACGGCCAATTCGAAGCTGGATCAACCACTACTGGCTCAAGTTGCTTGCCCAATAATCCACCCTTGGCATTAATTTCCTCAATAGTCATAAGCGCCGTATTCTTCAGCGCCGTCTCTGAAATCGCCATGGTTCCCGATAAGGAATGGAGGATACCAACCTTAATGGTGTCAGCAGCTTGAGTAGTGAGTGTAAATGCGGCACTGAGTCCGATTGTTGCACCAAGTACAGTTTTTATAAATTGCTTTCGGTTCATTCTTATGATCCTTAAACGGTTATTAAAAAATTTATCTTCAACTCATTTACTGAAACTGATCAACACTAATTTCATATTCTGAGTTGCTGACATAGTACGAAGCACAAACCATGCCAGCAGATTAAAAATCATACAAAACAATAGGATATAGGCAAGCTATTTGAAGTCCTTTACCGATATAAAATTTCAGTAGGTGATACTAAAAAAAACGCACAAATAATGTTCATTTTATGAGGACAACACCGGCTTATCGCCCTCTATTGGTGCGGCCCCTCCAAAATCGACTTGGAAAATATTGAATACTGTATATAATTACAGTATTCAATATTTAAACATTATCGATATGAAACCACTGACACAAAGACAAACCGAAATTCTCAATCTCATCCAAAGCTTTGTCGAAAACACTGGATTCCCCCCTACACGGTCAGATATCGCACGGGCGCTGAACTTCAAATCTGCAAATGCGGCAGAGGATCACCTCAAAGCAATAGAGAAAAAAGGACATATCAAACTCACACGCGGAACATCAAGAGGCATACAACTTCTCAAGAACTCTGGGCTACCCATCGTGGGCCGAGTCGCCGCTGGACAGCCTATCCTGTCCGAGGAACATATCCAAAATAGAGTCCAAGTTGAGCAGTCTTTATTTAAACCTAATGCTGACTACTTACTGAAAGTACGAGGCAGCAGTATGCGAGACGTTGGTATTCAAGATGGTGATTTGCTCGCCGTTCATGCCACGTCGGAAGCTCGATCTGGACAAATCATAGTTGCTCGTATTAACCAAGAAGTCACCGTCAAACGATTCAAACGAAAAAATAAAGAAATCTGGCTAGAAGCAGAGAATTCTGATTTTCCTCACATACATTTAAATAGCGAGCGAGATGATTTCGCGATAGAAGGTATTGCGGTTGGCATTATCCGTAATGGCAAAATCAATTAGAGGTGAACCGAGCAATGAGATCCACCCTACTCAAATCAATACTACCCTCTCATGTCTGGAAAGGTGCAGAACATAATAATTCCAACTCATTTGGATACGTACCTTCTGGGTTCCCCAAGATCGACAACAAAATCCACGGATGGCCTCTTGGTACACTCATCGAGATCGTACCTCACCAAGTAGGTATCGGAGAATTCTCCATATTACTTCCTGCACTTGCACGTCTTTCCCAAGATTTACGCTGGATTTTATTAATCTGCCCTCCTTACATACCTTACGCACCATTTTTATCTAACATGGGGGTAGATACGAGCAAAGTCATAGTTGCTCATGCAAAAAATATGACTGACGCAGGTTGGTGTATGGAACAAGGTCTGCGGTCCCAAACGTGTAGCGCAGTCATCGGTTGGTTTCCCCAAATAACAGAAAAAATAATTCGTCGACTGCAGCTGACATTAGAAGAAAAAAATATTTTAGGTATTTTTTTTTCAAAACCCATAACAAGATATAAAAATAATCCTACCCCATGGAGGTTTATTCTTAGACAAGAAAATCACGAAATGCTGGTCGAAATTTCTAAACGACGAGGCGGCGGACCCATTAGCCCAATATCAATTTCAAATCTGCCGCGACAAACATGCTGTGGCTGTGTTTAAACTTTCCCGATCTACCTATCAATATATTTTCTATTGATAGGAAAACTGAAAAACCCATAGCGATCGTCGAATCATCAAATACGATCATTGCTGTTAATAAAACAGGTCAATCTTTAGGCATCAAAAATGGCATGAGCCTATCAGCGGCCTACGGACTATCCAACCTTATTGAAGTTAAATATCGCAACAAACACCAAGAAGCCAAAAAGCTCGAAGAAATAGCTACATCTCTTTTTAAATACTCATCTCAAATAAGTATTAATTTCCCAAACTCGATCCTTATTGAAATCGGTGCCAGCATCAAGCTATTTTGCGATACAAAACACCTTAAAGACCAAATAAAAAAAACAATTATTGAATTAGGAATGAATGCACATGCTGCAGTGTCGCCAACCCCACTAAGTGCCGTATGGTTGGCATCGCAGCAAATAGAAATTACAGTCTTGTCAATTAGCGATCTACCTAAACACCTTGACTCACTACCCATCTCAACTATTGGATCTAAAAATACGCTCTGCATTCAGCCTGATGATGTTGGCATTAAAACCATTGGTGAATTAGCAAGCGTATCCAGGTCTGCTGTAACCCAACGCTGGGGACCACATGTAATAGATCAATTAGATCGCGCCTTTGGGAGAAAACCCGACCCATGTCCGCTCTTCATTTTACCGCGCCGTTTCAATACCGAAATATCACTTAACCTTCCTGCATCCTCAGTCACAGAACTTCTATTTGGCATTAACCGAATCATTCATAGCATGACTAATTACTTACAAGCAAAGCAACGTGGCGTAATAAAATTTGAACTCACGATTACAAACGAAGAAAACTTTCCGCATAATTTTAATTTCAAGCTCTCCGTACCCTCTCGAGACCCCAAGCATCTAACAAATCTAGTGCAGGAACGACTTAATCGAGAAACGATCCCTTCCAGAATTGAATCAATCCAATTGAAATCCACACAAGAGCTATCCATAACCCCATCCAACTACTCGCTAATTCATCAATCAGAACATATTGAGCCGAACAGAGGTCAATTGATTGATCAACTACAAGCCAGATTAGGGGAAAAATCCGTATACGGTATCACCGTATACGCCGACCACCGACCAGAAAAATCCTGGCGGGCAACTATTCCTGGTGGACAGCGCTTCCATGGACCAGTCAATCATCGACCCTCTTGGTTGCTACGTACGCCCAAAGCACTACCATCGGTATCTGGTATCCCTCAACTACACGGCCCGCTAACCATACTCAATGGCCCCGAGCGTATTGAAACAGGATGGTGGGATGAAAAGGATATCAAACGAGATTACTTCCTCGCCTTAACCCAAGACCATTCGCAAGTCTGGGTATATAAGGACATAAAAAATCAAAGATGGTTCTTACATGGCATTTTTTCTTGATCAATACATCCATCATGCCTTCATACGCAGAGCTTCATTGCATCAGCAACTTCAGCTTCCTTAAAGGAGCGTCACATCCCGAGGAAATGGTCGAACGAGCCAAGACACTTGGATATCGTGCTATTGCTATTACCGACGAGTGCTCTGTCGCGGGCATCGTCCGTGCGCATGTGGCCGCTCAAGCGGCAGGCATTCAATTAATAATTGGGTCCGAATTTCAACTAGAAGAAGGTACTCGATTCATTTTAATCGCAAAAAACCGCAGCGGATATGGATATATTTGTAATCTCATTAGCACCGCACGTCGTCGAGCACCTAAAGGTGATTATTACTTAAGCTATAAGCATTTTGTCGAAACAGAAAATAACTGTATCGCAATATGGCTGCCTGGCAACGAATCGTTAGAAGAAGCTCGAACCAAAGTTGTACCTTGGTTAAAACATTATTTTGAAAATCAGGTATGGATAGGATTCAATCAACTTCTACTCAATCATGAGCAGAAGCAAACACACATGCTGGAACAGTTATCTCAGAGCACGATGATACCTCTCGTAGCCATTGGTAGTGCGCATATGCATATACGAACACGTCGCATGTTACGAGACACGATACATGCGATTCGTATGAAGAAGACAATTAAAAATAGCGGCTTTAACTTGCCACCTAATGGAGAAAATTATTTACGCAATATCGATACGATAAAAAACCTATACCCATTACCCCTTATTACCGAAACTCTAACAATAGCGAAACAATGCACATTTAAACTAAACACGCTGAAATATGAGTATCCCAAGGAAATAATACCAAGCGGCATCACCGCTACTCAACATCTACGTACGCTGACACATAAAGGACTCGCATGGAGATTTCCTAAAGGCCCACCTCAGAAGGTTCAGCTACTGATTGAGCGAGAACTCAGCATCATTCATGAATTAAACTATGAGCTTTATTTCTTAACCGTATTTGATATCACTGACTATGCTCGATCTCAAGGAATTCTATTTCAAGGTAGAGGTAGCGCAGCAAACTCTGCAGTTTGCTACGTACTAGGTATTACAGAGGTCGACCCTAACCGTTCAGCGATGCTGTTCGAACGGTTCATATCTAAAGAACGTAATGAACCACCTGATATTGATGTCGATTTTGAAAATGATCGTCGGGAAGAGATTATTCAGTATATTTACAATAAATACGGTCGAGATCGAGCGGCGCTAGCTGCAGCAGTTGTCACGTATCGACCTAAAAGTGCATTTAGAGACGTTGGTAAGGCCTTGGGATTAAACTTAGAACAAGTTAATCGTATTTCTAAAAACTTCTCATGGTGGGATCAACAGTCAAGCCGCACTGATCGTCTTAAAGAAGCGGGCTTTAACCCAGACAATAAGATCATTCAACAACTCATCCATATCACCCAGGAACTATCAGGATTCCCTAGGCATTTATCTCAACATGTTGGTGGATTTGTGATTTCACAAAGCCCTTTGACCCAATTGGTACCAATTGAAAATGCCAACATGAAAGACCGTACAGTCATACAGTGGGATAAGGATGATTTAGCTGTACTTGGGTTATTGAAAATAGATATCTTAGCACTAGGTATGCTATCAGCGATTCGTCGATCACTGAATCTTATTGGACATTGGCATCACAAACCATTCACCATATCTGACATTCCATCAGAAGATCCAGCAGTCTACGAAATGATATCGAAAGCAGACACCATTGGCGTTTTCCAAATCGAATCTAGGGCTCAAATGTCCATGTTGCCCCGAATGAAACCAAAATGTTTTTATGATCTAGTCATCGAGGTTGCTATCGTACGTCCCGGGCCTATTCAAGGAGGCATGGTTCATCCATACCTCGAACGCCGTCAAGAAAAAAAACCCATTACTTACCCCTCTACTGCTGTTAAGCAAGTTTTGGAAAGAACTCTGGGAGTGCCGATATTTCAAGAACAAGTGATGCAACTGGCTATTGTTGCCGCAGGATTCACACCTGAGGAGGCCGATCAACTCAGAAGATCTATGGCGGCCTGGAAGCGTCAGGGTGGATTAGGTCATTTTGAAAAAAAACTGATCAACGGGATGCGACTGCGTGGATACAGCGAGGTGTTCGCAAAAAAAATATTTCAACAAATTCTTGGATTTGGCGAATACGGATTCCCTGAATCACATTCCGCAAGTTTCGCTTTGCTGGTTTACATCTCTAGTTGGTTAAAACGGCATGAACCAGCTGCTTTTACATGCGCACTACTTAACAGTCAGCCGATGGGGTTTTATGCTCCCTCCCAACTAATTCAAGACGCACAACGTCACAACGTCATGATTTTGCCCGTAGACATTCTACTCAGCCATCATGAATGTCACCTAGCTCATATACCCAATACATCTAAACCAGCTATTCGACTTGGTTTCAACATGATTAAAGGACTCTCCACTAAAGCCGCCCATAATATCATCGCTCATCGAGCAGAGCATTTAACAGTTGATCAAATAGTAAGGCTTGCTAAGTTAAATAAAAAAGACATACATGTGCTCACGAAATCAGACGCCCTACTAAGCTCTATAGGTGATAGACATCAGGCAAATTGGTGGGCTAACGGTTTGGATTTAAATCCACCCGAACTGTTTCGCAATCTCCCTGATACTCAAGAATCAATCAACTTATCAAAAACCACATTGGGTGAAAATATTGTTGCTGATTATCAAAGCCTAGGATTCTCTTTAAGAGAGCATCCATTATCCTTACTAAGAACCGAACTTAATAAAAGAAAAATATTAACAGCCCAACGTATAAAGACACTCCGTAATAGAAAATCAGCTCGTATCGCGGGCATTGTTACCTCTCGACAACGCCCCAGTACATCAAGTGGCGTGGTATTCGTTACCTTAGAGGATGAAACGGGCTATACCAATGTTGTCATCTGGCATCGAATTGCCTCTGAGCAACGCCAAGTACTACTCAATGCCAAACTGCTAGGCGTCACAGGCCATATCGAAAGAGATGGACAAGTGATTCACCTGATCGCAAAAAAATTAGTCGATTATTCGCCTCTTCTTGGTAAACTCGTTACAACGTCAAGAAATTTTCATTGAAACTATGCAATTCGAATTCGATAAGATTATTAACAGAGTCGGCACTTCCAGTAGCAAATGGAATAAATATGACCATCCCAACATCATACCCATGTGGGTTGCTGACATGGACTTTGAAACAGCACCGTGTATTAAGGACGCTTTACTCAATCGCATCAATCATGGGATCTACGGATACACAGAACCACCTAAAGAACTACCCTCTACTGTCGCGAACTATCTAAAAACCGAATTCAACTGGTCAATCGATACAGACTGGATAGTCTGGTTACCCAGTTTAGTTGTGGGCCTGAATGTTGTGAGTCGAGCATTCGCTGACGAAGGCGACTATATCCTTTCAAACACACCGATATACCCACCATTTCTATCCGCGCCAACCAACGGGAATCGTGAAACTATTACTGCTCCCTTAGCTTGGAATGGAGCGAAGTGGGTTATGGATATCGATGCACTTGAAAAGACCGTAACAAATAAAACAAAAGCGTTTTTATTCTGTAGTCCTCATAACCCAACAGGACGCGTATGGGAGATCGATGAACTAAATGCGCTGGTTAATTTCTGTCACAAGCATAATCTCACTTTGATTTCCGATGAAATCCATGCAGGTCTGATATTAGACCAAGACAAAACACACACTGCTACAGCAAATATTCCCGAGGCCGCCGATATTTCAGTGACACTCCTATCCGCAAGTAAAACCTTTAATATGCCAGGACTAGGATGTGCGTACGCTATCGTCAAAAATCCAATATTAAGAAACAAATTAAAAAAAATAATGAACGGTATAGTTCATCATGTTGGCGCATTAGGTTATACGGCAACTTTAGCCGCTTATGCGGAGGGAAAACCATGGCACAACGCTCTAGTGGATTACTTACGAGTTAATCGAGACTGCGTTGAAAGCTCACTCTCGGCTCACACTCAATTAACAACATACCATTCAGAGGCAACGTATCTAACTTGGATTGATGCGAGACAGATGAATGTCGAGAATCCGTCAAAATACTTTGAGAATTTTGGGATCGGCATTTATGATGGGGCCCCATTTGGAGCCCCGGGATTTTTAAGACTCAATTTTGCCTGCCCAAAAACCATGCTGATTGAAGCACTAGATCGCATCCAGCGAGGAATCAACGCGTTAACTTGATTTGAAAAAATTCCTACTATTGGAGGGTTTTATCTCCGGTATCAATAGGAAAAATTTGACCTGACACACCGAGCAATGTGACCTTAGGACCTGAAAAACACTGTAAATCGATAGTGTAGAGACTTAACACGAAGTAATTTTGGTATTCAGGAGAGAACGGTTGATCCACAAGACACGGAACACCCTCCAAAGCCTGAACGATAGATTTCAAGATCCCCCCCTCTTGAGACAATAATTTTTTAGCTATTTCATTCTTAGCTATTTTATCGCCTACATACTGTTCGAACTCATTTTCACTGGGATTATTGGCGGCCAATACAACCGCAAGAATAGCGAGCAATATTAATTTCATATCAAATGGTGTTTACGTATAAGTGTCTTTTAGTTTCAAGCAAGATTAATCCATTACTGCCTATTTTGTTTTTCTCGACGTTGACGCCTCCACTCCCAAGGCGGCACTGGAGATTCATCTGACCATAGACCAATTCGCTCATCCTTTGCTTTCATTTCAGCGTCCTCATAACGCATGCGATCTTCCTCTGGCTGCTCTTTTTGATAATACCGATACCACCAGGCAAACCCATCTCGCACTAACATCCAATTCACATCAATATCTTCAAAAGACACCCGACACACCCATCGCTCATACCGGTCTCTTTTTGTACACACACAAGTGATTGGCTGCCCTAGAACCAATTGAACCAATTGGTCTCGAGCCTCTAGCCCATAGGGTTGATCAAGTTCCGGCGTATCGATTCCTGCCAATCGTACCTTTATATTCGTATCATCCTCTAGTAGGACACTAATCGTATCTCCATCTGCAATCCGAGTCACATCGCCACGAAATACTTTTGCATAAGATGAGGAGATCTCCAGACATAAACCAAGGATTAAGATGAGAGACAAAAAAATATAACGTAAAGCGGCAGCATTAAATTCGACAATATACATTTCTACAACTAACTCCTATCAAATTTGGTATGATAATCAGAAGGTTAGACGACAATCTACTTTTACTGTGTAGCTCGAATTTATCAGTTAGGCCAATCAAAAAGGACCCATCGATGCCAGCAACTGCAATGAATCACTTTACGATTTTAACGGATGACGTAGACACGACCATAAGTTTCTATCGAGAGTTTTTAGGTTTGGAACCTGGTGAGCGGCCTCCATTTACCTTTCCTGGCGCTTGGCTGTATGCCCGAAATATTGCGGTCTTACACGTAATCGGTGGCAAACCATTACCTGAACCTAGAGAAGGTGTAATTGACCACATGGCTTTTAGTGCAACAGGCCTAATTGAAACTATTAAAAAGTTAGAACAACACGATGTCAAATATTCCTTACGCCAAGTGCGGGAAATTGATCCATGGCAACTTTTCTTTTTTGATCCCTCCGGCGCTAAAGTCGAACTTGATTATCCACCTGACGAACCTACACCATCGAGATAACTAAATTTATTGAGACGCATCCCGTACAGATTCCGTAGAAACATCTCGAGATTCTGCGTTCAAATCGCGAGGTGCGGCCTCAGGTTCGTTTTTTACGGGAGGGGGTATCTCAATACCTCGTTCACGCTCGTAATATTTAATCCAGTTTTCAACATTGCCCTCTTGTATCTCTATGGCAGCATCTCCAGCAAAAACTAAATTAACTGGACCCATTATTACCATTAAGTTAAAACAAGAAACGAATAGTCGCAATAGGGTTAGCAATCGCAATTCCTCAAAAATCCGTGCATCGTTAAAATTAAGCGCATGCTCGATTCGGACTAAACCATGCGATGGAACAAATTGGCACGCCCGGAGAGATTCGAACTCCCGACCCCTTGGTTCGAAGCCAAGTACTCTATCCAACTGAGCTACGGGCGCATATCACATACGTCGACGATGTCATTCTATCAGCAAACTAAGGCTGTTGAACTCCCGTAGTCTTGCATCCAAATTATTCGTTAGCCATCGCGTTAAGTTGATCAGGAAATCGGCTCCCTGCTAAGGCTAAAAAAGTCGTGTGTTAGACTAGCTCAGTAATATTGAACAGCAACTGGGGAGAATTGATTTTGGTAGAAGATAGTTTGGCACAAACCGCGGAGGATGTATCCCGCATCGCATTTGGATTCATGGCATCAAAAGCACTCTTTGCAGGACTCCATATTGACGTCTTCACTCAACTATCTAGCGGCCCAAAAACATCAGCACAAATTTCAGAAGAAACTAAAGTGCCTATCAATAGGGTCACCACTTTGATGACGGCATTAAACAGCATCGGATTAGTAGAGCGGGATATGGGGGAGATTTATTCTAATTCTCCCGGCGCTGAAGCTTTTCTATCAAGAGGCGCCAAGTACGAGTTTGGTGATTATCTGCGCTATCAAATCGATCAACAAATGTATCCGTTTTTAGGTCAATTGAATGAGGTCTTGGACGGCTCTCTAGCTCCGGGGGCAGTTGATTCCTATCAACACTGGATGAATGATGCAGAGCAAGCATCAATATATTGTGACGCTCAACATGCAGGCTCACTAGGTCCTGGACAAACGCTGTGTCGTCTTGTAGATCTTACTGAGGCAGAAACTTTGCTCGACGTAGGGGGCGGAACTGGAGCGATGAGTATCCGACTCCTTCAAGAATTTCCAAAGCTAGTATCAACAATCATTGATTTTCCTAATGTTGCGGAAATTGGTTGGAGATTCATATCCGAAGCAAAGATGGTTGACCGGATTCGGTACATACCATCAAATGCGTTAACGACACAATGGCCAAAAGAACAAGGTGCCATATTGATGTCTTATTTATTTAGTGGCATCCCCGGAACAGAAGTACCTAGGCTCGTGGAGTACGCATTCAAGTGTCTTGAACCGGGCGGGAACTTTATGATTCACGACTTCATGGTCAAAGATAATCGATCTGGACCGCCAATGGCAGCCCTTTGGCAACTACAACACATGGCTTTTACACCAGATGCACGCTCGGTGACTCCCGGTTGGTTGCGTACTCGTTTAGCTGAAGTTGGATTCGTCGATATCCAAGAGAATGAAATGATTCCAGGCCTCACAAAGCTCATTCACGCACGAAAACCAAAATAAAGTTGCGCTTTTTCAGAAACCCGAACCTCCAGGCTAGGGCGAATTAATTGGAAGCAAGGCGCCCTGTTCGATATGGAATAACAATAAATGGCGCGCCCGGCACGATTCGAACGTGCGACCCCATGCTTCGTAGGCATGTACTCTATCCAGCTGAGCTACGGGCGCGTATTAGAGAGACGGATTATAACAAAATCAATGTCTAACGTACTCACACAATAGTTAATTTCTGAGCTTACTTGCGTTAAAATGCTCGGTTAATCAATATAGTACTGATATTCATGGCTTTAATCGTTCAAAAATATGGTGGCACTTCGGTAGGATCAACGGATCGAATTAAAAACGTTGCTCAACGCGTTGCCAAATGGAAGCAAGCCGGTCATGACGTTGTTGTAGTTGTATCTGCTATGTCTGGCGAAACTAATCGCCTTATTGACCTGGCACATGCTGTCCAGACTGAGCCCAACCCAAGAGAGCTGGATGTCGTCTGTTCCACTGGAGAACAAGTAACCATCGGTCTCTTGGCAATGGCATTGATTGATATTGGCATACCTACGATATCTTATACGGGATCACAGATCTGCGTCCTTACAGATAGCGCGCACAATAAAGCACGAATTTTAGAGATTAACGGAGAGCGATTACAAGATGACCTTAATCATGGCAAAGTAATTGTTGTAGCCGGATTTCAGGGGGTTGATGGAGAGAATAATATCACTACCTTAGGACGGGGAGGATCTGATACTTCTGGCGTTGCTATTGCAGCCGCCCTCGGCGCCGAAGAGTGTCAGATATATACTGATGTTGATGGTGTTTACACTACAGATCCTCGACTGGTACCTGATGCGCGTCGTTTGACAAAAATCACTTTTGAGGAAATGCTCGAGATGGCGAGTCTTGGATCAAAAGTATTACAAATCCGTTCGGTAGAATTCGCAGGAAAGTATCGCGTTAGGCTTCGTGTCTTATCGAGTCTAACAGATCCCAATATTTCGATTGAGGAAGAATCTCAGTCGGGGACATTAATTACATTTGAGGATGATGGAACTATGGAAGCCGCACTAGTTTCTGGTATTGCATTTAATCGTGACGAAGCTAAGGTAACCGTGCTCGGGGTACCCGATACACCAGGCGTTGCCTTCAAAATTCTTGATCCCATTGCTAAGGCAAACATAGAGGTCGATGTGATTGTCCAAAATATAAGCACCGATGGGAAAACAGATTTCTCATTTACGGTGCACCGCAATGACTTAGAGAGAACGCTAAGCTTACTTGAACCAGTTCACGCCTTAATTGGTGCTCGGGACCTTGTTAGTGATGATAAAATTTGTAAGTTAGGCTTAGTTGGCGTAGGTATGCGTTCTCATGGCGGTGTGGCGAGCAAAATGTTTGCTGCATTATCCGAAGAGGGCGTAAATATCCAAATGATCTCGACATCAGAAATCAAGATCACTGTTGTAATAGATGAAAAATATATGGAGCTTGCCGTGCGATCGTTGCACCAAGTCTTCGATCTCGAACAATCGCAGTAGATACAAAAAACACTTTCAACTAGAATACACGCTCTCGGCGGGTTGTACGTATCACGGAACGGAGAGTTGGCCGAGTGGCTGAAGGCGCTCCCCTGCTAAGGGAGTATAGGGTTTATAGCCCTATCGAGGGTTCGAATCCCTCACTCTCCGCCACTAATCGTTATAAGCATATGTTTTATATATACTTTAAATAATATTAGCGTATTAGGATATCCAAAATCCTATCCAAAAAACTTAGGTACAACAAGTCGTTTATCTCTCACCGAAGGACTTGGGACCCGCACTTCACTGGCTTACGTTATCTATAGGTAGCTTGGGAGATACAAAAAAGACACCACTGAGGTGCCTTATTTGTCACTAATCAAGATATTAAAAATATGTTTCTAACTTTTTCACAAGGGACTATGTAGTTTTCTTAATATTCTCGAACGTCAGACCCTTAGTCGGTGTTTATCCGAACATTCGGAACCGGTTCTAAAGTCGGACGACTCAATTCAGGATCACCGTCTCTTAAGCACCGAAATTGCACTTCCGCATTTGCATAAGAACTACCGAAAACTCCATCTTTATGAGATGAGCCGATTGGTTGAAAATTTAAATCCTGCTCCTCACAAAAAGCATAACCTTCTTTAAATATCTCTGCTTTAACCGACGATCCTGAGGCCTGCTGTGACTTTGAAGCTGCCCTTGGCTTGAAGCTTATCCCCCGATGGTTTCAACTCGACCTCTTGCTTGTCGGTACCGGCGAGCAAGGTAATCTTGGCCGTCGCCTTGCTGACGTCGACTGGTTTTCCGTGATCGCGCACGTACAACTGAAGTACATCGGGTTTAGCCACCAATTCGTAATCCACATCCTTGATCTCGGTGACCAAGCCCCCGTGCAAGGGTTTGTCTTCATGGCCATGGTCGTGCTTGTCGGCCGCGAACACGGCCCCCGACAACATCAGAGTCAAAGCAAGGGCAGTAGAGATCAGTTTCATAAAATTTCCTTTCAAAGTACGGGTTAAAAACTCAATGCTTGTATGGCAGGGATCACGTTTGGTGCGACGTGGTCGCATGTTGCGGATGCACTGGCTCAGCAGTGACATCCTCTTCTTGCTCGTCTGGTCGATGGGCCAGACGATAAAGAATGGGGAGTACGAGTAGCGTCAGCAGCGTCGAAGACAAGATGCCGCCGATCACCACAGTGGCCAGGGGCCGCTGAACTTCTGCGCCGGTTCCAGTGGCAATCGCCATCGGGATGAAACCCAAAGACGCCACCAAGGCCGTCATCAGCACGGGACGCAAACGGGTCAGCGCGCCGTCCCGAATCGCTGTGTCCAGAGGCATTCCCTCCTCTCGCAGGGTGCGGATGTAGGAAATCATCACAAGGCCATTGAGCACGGCGACGCCTGATAGTGCGATGAAGCCGACGGCCGCCGAGATCGACATGGGAATGTCGCGCAGCCAAAGCGCCAGGATTCCACCCGTCAACGCGAACGGAATGCCGGTAAAAACCAGCAAACCATCCTTGGCGTTACCGAACATCGCAAAGAGCAACACGAAGACCAGGAGCAGAGAGACTGGAACAACGATCTGCAGACGTTGTGTCGCTGACTGCAGGTTCTCAAAGGTGCCGCCCCAGCTCGTCCAATACCCAGGAGGGATCTTGACCTGTGCCAGTGCAGCTTCTGCGTCCGCGACGAACGAGCCCACATCTCGGCCACGGACGTTGGCACTTACAACGATGCGGCGTTTGCCATTTTCCCTGCTGACCTGATTCGGGCCGGGTGCCAGCTCGAAGCTTGCCACTTCGGCCAGTTGAATGAAGTGGGTTCGGCCTTCAGCACCGCCCGTACCCGTTGCGCGCGGCAAGGCAATAGGCAAGCGCTTCATGCCTTCCAGGTCGTTGCGTAGGGATTCGGGCAACCGAACCAGGATGTCGAATCGACGGTCGCCTTCAAACAGCGTCCCGGCCTCACGCCCTCCGATGGCCGTAGCCACGGTGTCTTGGATGTCACCCACGTTCAGACCATAGCGGGCGGCCTTCTGACGATCAATGTTCACTGTCAGCATCGGCAGTCCAGTGGTCTGCTCCACCTTGACCTCGGACGCACCCTGGATCTTCTGCAGCATTGACGATACTTCTTCAGCCGTCTTATTCAAGACGGCCATGTCGTCGCCAAAGATCTTCACCGCAACGTCACTACGGACGCCTGAGATGAGTTCGTTGAACCGCAATTGGATCGGCTGAGAGAACTCGTAGTTGTTGCCTGGGATCTTGCCCACGACCTCTTGCACCGCAGCAAGCAACTCATCACGTGACTTGCGTGGCTCAGGCCACTGCGACTGCGGCTTGAGCATGATGTATCCGTCGGAGATGTTCGGCGGCATTGGGTCAGAGGCGATCTCGGCCGTTCCCGTTCGCGCAAAAATGCGTTCGATCTCAGGGAACTTTGCTTTGAGCGTCGCTTCCAGCTGCTGTTGCATTGCTACCGACTGAGTCAGACTGGTACCAGGGATGCGCAGAGCTTGGATGGCGAAATCGCCTTCGTTCAAGCTGGGTATAAACTCACTGCCCATGCGGGTCGCGATCAAGCCACACAGCACCACCGCCACCGCGGCGGCGGTCAACACGACAGCCTTGGCCGCCATGACACGGTCCAACAATGGGGCGTACCAGCGCTTGGCTTGCATCATCAGCCAGTTTTCCTTCTCGCTGACGCGGTTGCCGATGAACAGTGCGACTGCAGCCGGGATGAAAGTCACTGACAAAATCATTGCCCCAACCAGCGCAGCAACCACGGTGAACGCCATGGGATGGAACATCTTTCCTTCAACGCCGGTCAGGGCGAAGATGGGCAGGTACACCACCATGATGATGAGCTGACCAAACAAGAGAGGGCGGCGCGATTCCTTGGAGGCAAGAAATACCTCGTGAAAACGCTCCGAGCGCGTCAAAGGCCTGCCGTACTGAGCTTGTGCATGGGCGAGACGTCGCACACAGTTCTCGACGATCACAACCGCCCCGTCGATGATGATGCCGAAGTCCAGTGCCCCCAGACTCATCAAATTGGCGCTTACCTTGTAGGTCACCATCCCCGTAAAGGTGAACAGCATCGACAAGGGGATCACGGTCGCCGTAATGATGGCCGCGCGAATGTTGCCCAGGAACAGGAATAGGATCACGATCACCAGGATCGCGCCTTCCAACAAGTTCTTCTTCACCGTGCTGATGGCTTTGTCCACCAAGACAGTACGGTCGTAAACGGTCACCGCATGAACGCCTTCAGGCAGGCTGCGGTTGATTTCAACCATTTTTTTGTCGACTGCTTGAGAGACCGTTCGACTGTTCTGGCCGATGAGCATGAAGACCGTGCCCAGCACCACTTCGCGCCCGTTGTCTGTGGCGGCACCCGTGCGCAGTTCACGTCCCAGGCCAACCTCGGCTACGTCACGCACTCGGATGGGAACACCACCGGCGCTGCTGAGAATCACATTGCTGATGTCGTCCAGCGTCTTGACCTGCCCTGGGGCCCGGATCAAATATTGCTCGCCACGCTTTTCGATATAACCCGCACCCACGTTGGCGTTGTTGCGCTCCAATGCCGTCACGATGTCCTGCAAGGTGACGCCCAGCGAGGCAAGTCGCTCGGGTATCGGCGAGATCTGATATTCCTTGGCAAAGCCTCCAATCGAGTTGATTTCTGTGACGCCAGGCACGTTACGCAACTGCGGCTTGATGATCCAGTCCTGAATCTCGCGCAGATCGGTGGCCGTATAGGGTTGGCCATCAGGCTTCTTCGCACCATCCTTGGCTTCGACCGTCCACAGATAGATTTCGCCCAAGCCGGTCGAAATCGGACCCATGGCCGGGGTAATTCCGGAGGGCAACTTGTCGCGCGCCTCCTGTATGCGTTCGTTGACCAATTGGCGTGCGAAGTAGATGTCTGTGCCGTCCTTGAAGATCACAGTCACTTGTGACAGTCCATAGCGGGACAGGGAACGGGTTTCCTCCAGGTTGGGAAGGCCCGCCATCACGGTCTCAATCGGGTAAGTCACCCGTTGCTCGGTCTCCAGCGGCGAGTACCCCGGCGCTTGGGTGTTGATTTGTACCTGGACGTTGGTGATGTCCGGCACGGCATCGATGGGGAGCTTCTGGTAGTTGAATACGCCGACGGCCGCCATACCGATGACTGCCAGCAACACCAACCATCGATGTTCGATGGCTGCTCGAATAAGTTTTTCAAACATGTGCGTGGCTCCGGTATCAATGGGTGTGTTCGGCAGAGGCTTTGCCGAGCTCAGACTTCACGACAAAGCTGCCTGCCGCTGCATAGGGAGCCCCCGGCTTGAGTCCTTGCACCACCTCGACCCGCTTGCCATCACTGCGGCCCAACTGCACGGGCTGGGCAATGAAGCCTCCGTTCACTTTCAGGAACACCACGGGCTTGTCGCCCAAGGTCTGAATGGCGTCACTGGCCACAGTCACGGGTACTTCCGCCTCCGATGCAGTCACCTCCACACTGACAAACAGACCAGGACGCCAAGCGCCCTTGGGGTTAGCCAAGACCACGCGGGCCTTGGCCATGCGAGTCTGCTCACCGATCAATGAACCCACAAAAGTAATGGTTCCGGTCGCGCTGGCATCGAAGGCCGTCGCTTTGATGGTGACCTTTTCGCCAACCCTGACCAGTGGCAGATCTTTCGCGGGCACATTGATCTCGGCCCAGACCTGTCCCAGGTCAGATACTGTGAACACGGCGGCGTCTTCCTTGACTGCCTCACCGAGGCTGAGATGTTTTTCGATCACCAAGCCGTCGAATGGCGCGCGCAGCTCGAACCGATTCAGCCCCCCCAAAGACCCTGAGGCCAACCCCAAGGCGGACAGCTTTTGCTGGGCGTTGGCCACGGCGACCTCTGCTTCGTGTAAGGCTTGTTCGGCTTGCAGATAATCCTGCTCAGCAGAGACCTTCTGCTCCCAGAGCCTTTTCTCACGTTCATACGTGGTCTTGGCCAAGGTCAATCGTTTTTGTGCCACCTGCAACTCGCTGCGCTGCTCTGATGCCGCCGGGCTGGCGATGACGGCCAGAACTTGACCCCGTCTGACCGCTTGCCCCAAGCTGGCCTGCACACTCTCGACCACACCGGCAATACGCGGAACAACGTGCGAAGTCCTGTCTTCATTCAGACGAATTTCGCCTGGCAGTTGCAAAGCAGACTTAATGCGCGCAGCACCTGCCGTGTCGATGCCAATGGATGCGGCCTTGATTTGTGCATCGCTAAGCTCGACCTTCCCTTCCTCCTGGTTCAGGACGAACATGAAGGGCTCGGTGGCAGTCTGGGCAACGATGCTGATCTCGAACGCGTGTGGCTCGGGCACCACCTCGCGGCTCACCAGGCTGTCCTTGTCAGGTGCAAAATTGAGGGTCTGCGTCTCTCCGGTCAAGCGCGTGATGGTGGCGCTGACTTTGGCTGCATTGTTTGGAAGCGGCTTATCTTTGCTGAACAGCCAGATCCGCAGGCGTGGTTCGCCTCCGTCCTCGGCCAGCAGCGCCTCTAAGCCGAAGTCCCCTTCCTTGAACAGCTTGCCACCATGCGGCCCCTTGCTCGGACCCTCGTGGTGCTCACCGTCTGCATGGCCTTTGTCGTGATCGTGCCCATCTCCATCTTTCTTGCCGTGGTGCTCACCGTCTGCATG